>JBNRMN010000043.1:0-26727 GCA_050309605.1 Anaerohalosphaeraceae bacterium | reverse complement strand
TTCGATGCGTACCCTTGCCAAAATGCCTGACTCGTCCCGTAACTCGGCAATGTTAATCAATTTCCCGCTCGGTTCGGACTTGTCGTTGACTTGCACGACAAACGACACGCTTCCGTTATCGCCCGGCAGAATCTCATCCACATACCATGTTACGGTATGCGTGGTCTGATCATAGTAGCCGTATGGCGCCGTAAGCTGCGGCCAGTTTATATCAGGATCGTTTAGCCAGTCGCCGATGTCATTCGGGTCAATCAGCGAATCGGGATAAACCGGCTGTCCGTCAACCACTTCGTACAAGTACGTAACCCCCGGCGGAAGCATATCCACCAGCACCACATCTTCCAAATCCGTCACCGATTCCAGCAATCGGTTGTAGTAAATGGTATAAGTGATCTCATCGTCGAGTGATACACACGGCACAAGATTCGGATCGCGATTATCCGTTTTAATCACTTTTAACCCATACATGTTCGGTCGGGCGATGGTGATGACTTCGTTAGCATCATTTACCCAACCATATTGAAAAGGTACGAACTCATCACTCCACTCGAGAAAAGCATTATGAAAAGAATTGTACCAGTTTGACATTTGCTCTTTTGTTAAGCCGTCAAAGATGCCGCTGTCAATTCCTTCCGAAGTGAATCCCGTAATTGTTTCCAAAGCCAATCCATCAACAACTTCTACTCCCCAGCTTTCCGGAAGCCAATCAAACCCACTGACAGGCTGGCCATGCGCCAACAGGCCGGTACTGCCGCCGTCCAGAATATAGCCGATACATTGCGACAGAAACCTTTCTGCATGGGGTTGTTCCTCGCGGTTCGCAGCCGTATGCCAATCCGTATCATGACCGGTCAGGATAACGCGGCCGATAATGCCCTGCTCAATAATCGCAGGATCAAGGCCGTCCGTTCCGTCAGTGTCTGTTTTCCATCCCACAATCAAAATATCGTAATCAATCAAATCCTGTGCGGTAACCGCATTATTTCTGTTTCTGACTACATAAGAAAGACCAAGTTTATCCATAGCGACTTGTATTTCTCCGGTGCCACAGTCATAGACCAAAAAATTATAGGCATTAGGATCGAAACTGAGGGTCATTTGAATTTGTTCGCCGCCTTCATTTTCTGACATAAAAGAATGCAGCGACATACCCTCAGGATGCTGGTTAAGAACGAGCGGATTCGGATCGGCAATTACAGAAGAAGTGAGTAGCGGCAGGACAATCAAAAAAACGATGAAAAATGATATAAACAAAGGTTTATTTGCATTACACATAATAAACTCCTCTTCAGAAATCAACTTGGAGTGAAATAGGTTTTCTCACGATGAGCACACTATATCCCGGTGCCACTCGTTTAAAGTGGAACGTGGAACGTTGTTTGGGAAATTAGCGCTTGCGTTTAATAAAGAATGCACCTATCGCTATCAAAGCGCCTGTCAGCGGCTCCGGGATAAGAACGGCCTGTGTTACTGTACCTTGAATGAGCAGATTCTGACCGGATATCGTGAAGGTATTAATGGTCCAGTCCTCTGTTTCAACGAGTACAGCGGCTCCAGAAACAGGCAGGGCAATCGAGGAGATTGTTGAGGGGGGGCCGCCAAGCGTCCACACAATAGAATCAATCGGTGTTCCATTGACAGAATTGTTCGCATTGCTTATCACATCGTACCAATCATAGTTTGCAACCAATGAATCTGTAATTCTAACTTCAAATTGACCACTGTGGTTTGCTGCTGTCGCGAATTCAACTCCGCCCATCAAAATTTCTATGCCGTAAGGCGAATTATGCACATACTGCCCCATACCACCCCAGCCGCTTGAATTGGGAGTATCAGGATCATAGGTGTAAGAACCGGTAAACGTAGTACTTTCAGAAATTGCAGCAGGCAGTGCAGAACCGCTTGCAGATGTGACATGCCCACTGAACTGAATGGTGATTAGTTCTGCTTGTATCAACCCTCCATACAGCAAAAACACCAACATTAGAATTACAACCCTGTGCTTTTTCATTTTCGTAACCTCCGTCAAAAAAGTGTCTTATCGCCCTCACTTTTGCCCTGTGCAAAAATTGTCGGGCGCTAACTTCATGGCCCGCCTGAAAACCCCGCCAAGGGTCGTGAACGCAACCAGAAGCAGCGCCCTTTCTAGGGCACTGCACCGCTGCGTGCGTTCACTTTTTTCCTTTTTCAAGGTGGCGTATTTTTCAGACAGAACGCGTCAAGTCCAGTGGACTTTCGATATTAAATTTTCATCTTATATCATAGTGATTTCTCGATAATATGTCAACAAACACTTTTCGCCCTCTCAAAATGCCGGATTTGGGCAATCCCCGCAATAATGACGCCGCGGACACAGGAAACATTGATGCTAAATTTTCATTTTTGCGATTATTTTTCATACATTTTTGCCTTTTCATCAAAGACGATATATTCGTCCTTCTTTGCAAACCAAATCACCACCCCACTCCGTAGCGCTCTTTCAGTCTCCATTTCACTTTCTCCTGATTCTGATTGTTGCCCATTATTTTCTCCTCTCATACAAATGCCCTGTCGCGCAGCCCTGAGAGGGAACGTCCCTGTTTTCACCGACGGGAACGCTCCTGAAAAGAATATTAAGGTGCACCGCCAAACGCGCTCCTCGTAAGCCCGCCAGAGCTTGTCAAAGACGCGCCGACGGCACCCCAGCTTGGGGCACCGGCTTTGCGTTCTTTGACTTCAAAAACTGGCGGTTTACGAAGAGACGCCAAAAGTCCAGTGGACTTTCAATATCCAATTTTCCACACTAATTATATCCAATTTATAACTTCAGGTCAATAAAAAAATCTTCTTTTTGCTGCATCATGCATCATATAAAAAGGCCTCGAAATATGTTTCGAGGCCTTTGCTGCCGCGTTTAGGCGGGTGCTGTAAATCGGATTCATACTTATTTGGCTTCAAACTCCGCATCGATGACGTCATCGCCGCCTTTGCGCCGGACTTGGCCTTCTGCGGGTTCTTCTTTCGGTTCGGATGTGTCGGTTTTGTCGCCGGATGCGGCCTGTTTCTTGGCCGCTTCTTCGTACAGCACCTTGCCCAGTTCCTGCGAGGTTTGGCCCAGGTGCTCCATTGCCCGCTTGATGGCCTCGCCGTCGTCGCCTTTGGCCGCTTCTTTCAATCCATTCAAGGCGTTTTCAATGTTGCCGCGGACATCGGCCGAGACCTTATCGCCGTGTTCTTTGAGCGTCTTTTCGGTTGAATAAATCAACTGATCGGCCTGATTCTTCAGCTCGACGACTTCACGCCGTTTTTTGTCTTCCGCGGCATGGGCTTCGGCGTCTTTGGCCATCTTTTCGACCTCGTCCTTGCTCAGGCCGGAACTGGACTGAATCACGATGGATTGCTGCTTGCCGGTCCCCAGGTCCTTGGCCGAGACGTTCAGAATGCCGTTGGCGTCAATGTCGAAGGTGACTTCAATCTGCGGTACGCCGCGCGGCGCCGGCGGAATATCGGTCAATTGAAACCGTCCCAATGTCCGGTTGTCGCGGGCAAATTCGCGCTCGCCCTGCAAAACGTGGATTTCCACGCTGGTCTGATTGTCCGCGGCTGTGGAGAACACTTCTTTTTTGCTGGTTGGAATCGTCGTATTGCGTTCAATCAGCCGGGTCATTACGCCGCCCAGTGTTTCGACGCCCAGCGACAGCGGCGTGACGTCCAGCAGCAGAATGTCTTTGACGCCCGCATCACCGGCCAGGACCGCCCCCTGAATGGCCGCGCCGATTGCCACCACCTCATCCGGGTTGAGGCTTTTGTTGGGCGCTTTGCCGAAGATGTCCTGCACAATCTGCTGGACTTTCGGAATGCGGGTTGAGCCGCCGACCAGCAGGATTTCATCAATGTCTTTGGCCGAGAGCTTGGCGTCTTCAATCGCCTTGTAACACGGCCCTTTGAGTCGTTCAAAGACCGTTTCACAGAGCGCTTCAAACTTGCTGCGCGTGATCGCAATATTCAAATGCTTGGGGCCGGACGCATCGGCGGTAATAAACGGCAGATTGACCGTCGTTTCCACTTGCGTACTCAGCTCGCACTTGGCCTTTTCGGCGGCCTCTTTGAGACGCTGATGGGCCATCGGGTCTTTCCGCAGATCAATGCCTTCGGTCTTCTTGAACTCGTCGGCCAGATAATTGATCAGCACCTCATCCAGGTCATCGCCGCCGAGATGCGTATCGCCGTTGGTGCTGAGCACTTCAAAGACGTTATCGCCGATGTCAAGAATGGAGATATCGAATGTCCCGCCGCCAAAGTCAAAGACGGCCACCTTTTCGTTTTTCTTCTTTTCCAGTCCGTAGGCCAGGGCCGCGGCGGTCGGCTCGTTGATGATGCGTTCGACCTTAAGGCCGGCGATCTGGCCGGCGTCTTTGGTGGCCTGACGTTGGGAATCATTAAAATAGGCCGGCACGGTAATGACCGCCTGTTCGACCTTTTCACCGAGATAGTCCTCAGCGGTTTTCTTCAATTCCTGCAAAATCATCGACGAGATTTCCGGCGGCGTATATTCCTTGCCGCGCACGCTGACCTTGACCAGTTCGTCGGGATTGCCGATGACTTGATAGGGAACGATCTTTTCCTCGGCGCTGACCTCGCGATGGCGACGTCCCATAAACCGCTTAATCGAATAGATGGTATTTTCCGGGTTGGTTACCTGCTGGTGCTTGGCCGACTGGCCGACCAGACGTTCGCCCTTGTCCGTAAAGGCCACCACCGACGGCGTCAGACGCGACCCGCTGGCGTTAATCAACACCTTCGGGGCAGAGCCTTCCATCACTGAGACAACCGAGTTTGTCGTGCCCAGGTCAATGCCGATAATCTTTGCCATTTTTGACTCCTATATCTGAATTCACGATCTCGTTTTCACACACGGATACAGTTTAAGTTATGCAAACGATGTGCCAGAACTCAATAGAAACACCGTAAGCCCTTACATAAAAACAGGTTATCACTCATTCAAAGAGTTGGCTTTGTGCCATAATGGCAGAATTGACAGACCGACAGTGAACCTTCTGGCACTGTGTCGGCGGCCCTATTGTTGCGTGAATACGATCAGTTGCGAGGGATGCCCTCAAAACTTAGGGGCGATAATCAAATTTGGGTTAATTGAACAGGAATTTATGACGACACTGAAGACGGGATACGGTGGAGGATATGAATCAGGGAATAACAAGTAAAGAGACCTTAATGAAGGAAACAAATTATGGATAATCTCAATGCGTCTTTGAGCGGCTCATCAACGCCGGAATCCATCGACTTGCTGCGTCAAATGATCCGTCAGCAACAGGCCGCACTCCGGGCCAAGGGACGGCTCATTGACAATATGGCGTATCAAATCCGAACGCTGTCAAATGCGATCATAGGATTCAGCGACCTTCTTTTGTCCGAATCACTGCCGCCGGATCATCGGGAGTACGCCGAAGAGATCAACCAGGCCGGCAAAGAGCTTTCCGATTTGGTGAACGAGGTACTGGATTGGGCACGTCTCGAATCAGGGCGTCTCCAGTTGGTTCGCACGCCCTGTTCCATTTCGGAGCTGCTGAGCCGTCTGGATCAAGCGGTGCGTCCGGCCGCAACAGATAAAGCCTTGGATTTTGAAGTTCATACCGAACAACCGCTGCCGGATATGATTCTGACCGACGGCGACCGGCTTTTGAAATGCCTGATCAATCTGGCCGATAACGCCATTCAATATACGTCCGACGGATTGATTCGCGTCGCCGTTCGAACGGAAACCAAGGACGGCCAGGCGTTTGTGCGATTTGACGTCACCGACAGCGGACAGGGAATTGATGAAGCGCAATTGGCCACGCTGTTTGATCCGCCTACGGTCGAAGAGCAGGTTCACGCGGAAATGTTCACGATGATGAGCAGCGGACTGTCGGTCACGGCCGGTCTGCCGCTGACGCGCCAGCTTGTCGAATTACTGGGCGGCGTCCTGGACGTTCAAAGCCGCCCAGGCAAAGGCTCCACATTTTCGCTGATGATTCCGGCCGCCCGCGCCGATCGCGCTGATTGCGCCGCGCCGACGCCGAAATCACAACCGCAGCCGGCATCGCAGCATCCTGACGGGAACCGGACCGATGCCGAATACGACGGCCCTGCGCCGATTTTGGTGGTTGAAGATCAGGCCTCCAACCGGACGGTACTGCGTCTGATGCTCAAAACCAAAGGCTATTCCGTTGATACCGCAGAAGACGGACAGCAAGCCGTTGACATGGCGCTGGCCAAACGCTACAGCCTGATCGTGATGGATCTGAAAATGCCGCGAATGAACGGCTATCAGGCGACCGAGACGCTGCGGAACAAGGGCATCAAGACTCCGATTGTGGCGCTGTCGATGCTGACGCTGGACCCCGGTGAGAAAGAACGCATCGATACCCTGTTTGATGATTTTCTGTGCAAGCCCATTGATATCGAGCAGATCGCCGCGGTCGCAGAAAAATACGCCGGTCGGCCCGCGACGAAAACAACC
The DNA here is from genome assembly GCA_050309605.1 of Anaerohalosphaeraceae bacterium. Classification (GTDB taxonomy): domain Bacteria; phylum Planctomycetota; class Phycisphaerae; order Sedimentisphaerales; family Anaerohalosphaeraceae; genus T3Sed10-213. The sequence continues at coordinate 20,228 of JBNRMN010000043.1, read as the reverse complement.
GCGGCCGAGATGGACTAATTGTTGAAAAAGCCCAGCGGCGGGCATTATGCCGCATTCGTTTCGACGATGGAACACAAGGAGGTCTATGGGAACCGATATACTGCAAAGCGCCTCGAAACAGGTCGATCACAACCACCTGCTTCTGGGAGAATGGCTTGTCGAAGAAGGTCTGATTAGCCATGAACAGCTTCAGTCTGCGCTGAGCGAACAGAAACGAACGGGGCGGCGTCTGGGACAGACGCTCGTACAGATGAAGTACGTCTCGGATCATCAATTGACCCGGGCCTTGGCGGGGTTCCTTTCAGTCGATTACCTTGAGCTGGATGAATTGTCCGTCATTGACAAGGAGGCGGCACGCGGTGTTCCCGAAAATATCGCCAAACGATTTGGATTGATTGTGATCGGTCAGCGGGAAGAGAAGATGCTGGTCGCTATGGTCGATCCGCTGAATGTGGTGGCCATCGACACCGTCTCGGTCAAACTCAAACGTCCGATCCTGAAAGCCATTGCCTCGGAAACCGCCGTTCAGCGGGCCATTGACTTCGTCTATCACGGAACCGACGCCGAAGTCCGCAAGCTGCATGACCTGGTGGAAACCGAAAATGAGCTGGCGTCCGTTGACGATCATTCACTGGAAGACGCCCTTGACGCAGACCTTGACGAGTGTATCGGCGCCGATGACGCGCCGGTGCTGCAATTCGTGGATTTGATGCTGCGCCACGCCACCAAAAGCCGCGCCAGCGACATTCACATCGAGCCGCAGGAAAAAGACATGCTCATCCGCATGCGGGTGGACGGCATTCTGACCGAAATCGTACCGCCGCCGCGGAAAATGCAGTCGGCGGTGCTGGCGCGCATCAAGATACTGTCGAAAATGGACATCACCGAACGCCGGCTGCCGCAGGACGGACGATTCAAAATCCGGCGCAGCGACGGCGACGACATCGACGTGCGCGTCTCGTCGCTGCCGACGATCTACGGCGAGAAAATCGTGATGCGTATTCTGGACAAAACCGCCGTCAATCACGACCTCTCGAGCCTCGGCATGGAGTCGGTGATGCTCGAACGATTCACCCAGACACTCAAACAGCCGCACGGGATCATCATTGTGACCGGCCCGACCGGCAGCGGCAAAAGCACCACCCTCTATTCAGCGCTGAACGCCCTGAAAGATCCTCGCAAAAATATCACGACCGTGGAAGATCCGGTCGAATACCGTCAGCGCGGCATCAACCAGACCCAGGTCAAACCGGACATCGGACTGACTTTTGCCTCCTGTCTGCGGTCAATTCTGCGACAGGACCCGGACATCATTCTCATCGGCGAAATCCGCGACAAAGAAACGATGGAAATCGCCATCAAGGCCTCGCTGACCGGTCATTTGGTGCTCAGCACCTTTCACACCAACGACGCGCCGAGCGCCATCAGCCGGTTTGTATATATGGGGCTTGAGCCATATCTGCTGGCCTCCACGCTGAATCTGGTGATTGCCCAGCGCCTGGTGCGGCGGGTCTGTGAAAAATGCCGTCAGCCGCTGATGCCGGATGAAAAACTGGTGCAGCAGCTGCATTTGACGCCCGAACAACTGGACAGCGCCAAACTCTATAAAGCCGCAGGCTGTCCGCATTGCAGCAATACCGGCTATCGAGGACGGCTGCCCATCTTTGAATTTCTGCCGATGGACTCCGAGATGCGCGAAGCCATCGCCGCCGGCGCCCGAGAATCGCAGATGCGCAGCGCCGCCCGCTCCAAAGGCTGGGGCGATTTGTTTTCCAGCGGCGTCTCAAGAATGCTGGCCGGCCTGACCACCCCCGAAGAAGTCCTGCGCGTTACGTTTGCCGAAGACCGTTAATGACAGTCAGCTCGGCAGCTCAGACGCGCCCCGCATCGCACGCTTGTTCTATTGCGTCAAAATCGACGGCGTTGCTTATCGGACGCTGGATGCCAAAACAGCCGATCCGTATCACGGTAACGGGGCTGTTTGCGTGACCCTCAACACGTCTGGTCACGAAAGTTGTTCGATCCTGACCGCAGAGAACCAATTTTTATCGGAATACACGCATCGTCAGAAATCAAGGCACTTTTTTTTTCGAGCGGACAAAATTGTCCCCTCAAAAAAAACGACACTTACAACGGCTGTCTGACAGCCGATGGAATTTACAAAGTGTGTTCAATGAAGATCGGATAAATCAGTGAGACGGACGGTTCAATGAAAACCTATGCCTATACCGCCTGGGATTCAGCCGGCGCCTGCAAGCAGGGCGTCAAGACTGCCGAGAGCAAAGAGCAGGCCTTGACGCTGCTGCGCCAGGAGCAGTTGACGCCTGTCTCGCTCGAAGAGACAACGGCGTCGCCGAAACGCAAAAACATACCGTCCGCCGGCCGCGGCGTCAAATCCCAGGACTTGTCGGCGTTTTGCTGGCAGCTGGCTACGATGCTCGGCGGCGGCCTGCCGATTATCAGCGCCATTACCACCATTGCCGATGAGATGCCCAACCGCACGTTTGAAGCGGCGCTCAAGGACATCGCCGTTCGGCTGGAGCGCGGCGAATCGCTGGCCGACAGCATCGCGGTTTATGAAAAGATATTCGGTCGGCTGGGCTGCGCGATGATGACCGCCGGCGATTCGAGCGGATCGCTGACCGCCACCCTCGAACGGCTGGCCGAGTATTACGACAATCGCGACAAACTCGTTCGCAAAGTCCGCGGCGCGCTGGCCTATCCGCTGTTCGTCACGGGCTTTATCGTCCTGATTGTTACGGTGATGATGACGCTGATTATTCCCCGCTTTTCGCTGATGCTCGACGAACTGGGCGATGATATGCCGGCCTTTACCCGCGGGTTTATGGCAGTCTATGAAACGCTGATGCGCAATATGCCGTTTCTGCTCACGGGCCTGGTCGTCGCGGCTGCGGCTGTCTTTTTGTACTCACGAACCCCTTCCGGAAAGACACGGTTGTGCCGACTGACGCTCAGGACGCCGGTCTTCGGCAGCATTATCAAGATGGCCTTTGTAGCCACGTTTTGCCGAACGCTCGGCACGCTGGTCGCGTCGGGCGTTTCGATTATCGACGCCTTTACCATTCTGGCGGGGATGACCAACAATGACATTCTTCGCCGCGGCGTACTGGACACGCGCGACCGTCTGACCCAAGGCGTCAATATTTCTCAGAGTATGGAACTGTCAGGATTTTTTCCGGGCGTGGCCGTCAAAATGGTGCGCATCGGCGAAGAAAGCGGTTCGTTGTCGGATGTGCTCGAAAAAACAAGCGAATACTACGCGCGCAAGGTGGATCTGCTGATCGGCTCGCTGCTTAGTCTGCTCGAACCGGTTCTGATTGTTTCGGTCGGCGCCATCGTGCTGGTGGTGCTGCTGGCGATGTATATGCCGCTGTTTTCCATGTCGGCGTCCTGAAACAGACACATTCAATGATGCTATTATCGGGTCAAAAAAATATTGGAACTTTCTGGTTAAGTCGCCGGTTTCGTAACGCGACGATAGAAGACGATAGAAAAAAAATCGTCGAATGAACAGTTACTTTTTTAAGGAGTTGTTGCAATGAAACACGTAAAAGCATTCACCTTAATCGAGCTGATGGTTGTGATTCTGATTGTCGGCGTTCTGGCGGCCGCGTCGGTCCCGTTGATGCGCGGTCGGGTCGAATCGGCCAAATGGGCCGAGGCTCATGCGACCGCCGGCACCATTCGCTCGGCCGTGCGGGTGCGCTTCGCCGAAACCGGCAGCGCCGACGGGTTGATCGGGGCGCTGAGCAGCAATGCACGAAGAACGGCGCTGGGCTTTACCGAAGAAGACCTGAAAGGCACCTATTTCAGCGCCGGCGACTATCGCATTATGGCGGTCGATGAGAACGGAATCGCGACCGTTCGCGTGAGCGGCAGCCAGTCCAACGCCCCGTCGGGCACTCGAACACTCAGCGCCGACGGCTCCTGGCAATAAAACAGCCTGACGACGGGAACCGAAAAAGCGGAGCAGGAGGGACCTTCTCCGCTTTTTTATCGCATTGTCTGATCGCGGCGTTGCCGGACAACCGGCGGCTCGCCGAGGGCAAGGCTTCGGATTTCGGATTATGATGAAGACACCAGGTCACTCAGACAGAACGACGCCGGCAAACGGATTTACCCTGATCGAGCTGATTCTGGCGACGCTGATTTTGAGCATTTTGGCGGTCGGGTCGCTGGGGTATCCGTACGTTGCCGCACGCGATGTGCGCAACGCCGAAGCCCAGGCAACCGCCGCCCGACTGGCCAAACTGGTGCTGGACGGCTGGAAAGGCCTGGGCGGCTCGTCCGATTACGATCCGGCGGAATTATGGCAGACCTCGCCGGCGATGACTCCTTCAACAATCGGTCCGGCGGCGGCGGACGCTGCGGATCGCTCCTTCCGCATATCGGGGCGTTACCAGGTGCAGATTGATGAGGTGCATTATTATCTTACCTGTTCCTGGAGCGAGGCCACAGAAGACAAGCCGCGTGTACTGAATGTGGCCGCGGCTTGGCGGGCGGATTACAAGGCCGGACCGCTGGACGAGACGGCACGAGAAGTTCGATATTCCGCTTATGGCAGTCGCTAAGACACAATGAAAACGATCCATCCCTTACAACACAGACGAGGCTTTACCCTGATCGAGCTGGTCACGGGAACCGTGCTCGTCATGATGGTCGTGCTGATCGTCGGTACGCTGATGGTGTACGGGCAGAAGCACTGGACAACGCTGTTCGGGCGTGTCTATCGGCAGGAAGCGGTCGATACGTTTACCGTCCATCGCGCATTTGACAGCATCTGTCGAAAAGCCACCTATCGCAAAGCGGTGCTGGGGTCCAATAACCGATCGCTCGAACTGTACTACTGGCAGCCCGGCTCAACGGCCGCGATCCCGGAGCACTATGCCCGGTTTTATCTGTCCGGTACGGATTTTATGATCGAGTACGGCCGGACCCGTCCTGATGCCTGGCTGCCGGATGACAGCCAGCCGGTTCGGCAGTTTACGGCGGCGACCCGGGTGGCCGATGTCCGGTTCGAGCTGCAGGGACAGGCGGTGCAGATGATCCTTCACTATCTCGACGACACCCTGCCGCCGTCGATCTGTTCCTCGGTACGGCATAACTTCTGAAGGATAAACCATGCAGACGACCCGACGTAACAACTCATTCCGATCAAAACCGCGCTGCGGCGCAGCGTTGGGACTGGTGGTGATTTTGATGCTGCTGCTGTCAATCAGCGGGATGACCATGCTGCAGATCGGACGCGACGCCCGCTTGCGTTCCATCGGCAGCAGCACCGATATCGCCGCCTATTACGCCGCCGAGGCGGGCATTGAACGGGCGCTGTATTTGATGAACAAGGTGCTTGAGGCCGGATCGTGGACGATCAATGACCTGCCGACATTGACCGCCGAATCGCTGGCCGGCGTCAACGCCCACTATACGATCACCTCCAGCGGGACGCCGGCGACCGGATTTACCATCACCTCCGTCGGACGATCAGGAACCGCCACGCGCACCGTTCGGGCCACGGTCAAGCTGACCAGCCCGTTTGCAATGAATTACGCGGTGCTCTCGCGGCAGGATCTCGGACTGAAAAGCAAGGCGCTGGTCAAAGGATTCAACTCGGCGGACCTGTCGCAGCAGAATTTACGGGCGGACATCGGTACGCTCAGCAGCAAAAAAGGCAGCATCGATATAAAAAACAACGTGGAGGTCTATGGCGATGTGTATATCGGTCCCGGCGGCGATCCGGATGTCGTGGTGGACATGAAAAACCGAAGCGATGTCGAAGGCGAAATGTTCACCCTGCTGTTTGAGCCGCCGCTGGATCCGGTCAGCGCGCCGACGCTGCCGGGCGGCAACCAGGGACTGCTGTCCGACAAAAAGAAGGGGGGAACCATCGTCCTGACCGCGTCGGACAGCGGCATCTACAGCGGCATCGACATCGGAACCAAGGGACAGATGAAAATCGAGGGCGACTGCGTGCTGGTGGTCACCGGCGATGTCTCGCTCGGCAACCGCGCCGAAATCGTCATTGACCAAAACGGCTCGCTGAAGATGTATCTGGCGGGGGATTTTGACGCCAAAAACGGCGCCGGCGTCAACAACGAAAACCGGACACCCTCCAAATTCAAACTCTATGGGACCGGCAACGCTCAAAAAATCGACCTGAAAAACGATACCGATTTCTACGGGGCGGTCTATGCCCCGAACGCCGTCGTGACCCTGCACAACGGCGGCAAAGCCATTGGATCAATCATTGCGGACAACTTTGAGCTGAAAAACAGCGGCCATGTGTATTACGACAAGGCCCTCCAGGAAGTCAAAATAACCGACGAGGCGGCGTATTTCACGGTCGTGCGCTGGGAAGAAATGTAAGCCGCTTGCGGTATGCCGTTCCATGATCGGCGGCAAAATACCGGTTAAGTGCAATGTCCGTTGATCCGATAGAAACAGGTGAAAAATTAGACAAAACCAAAGAAGACCTCAAAGGACGGCTGAGTTATCAGAAAGGTCTGTCAGATGCGGCTATTAAAACGATGTTTCAACGCGGCTCAACGCGGGCATATCGGCCTGGACATCGGTTCCGGCGCCGTCAAACTGCTGGCGCTGCGAGACGGTCCGTCGGGGTGGACGGCCGGCTGTGCGGCCTGGGCGGATATCGCCCCTTTCGATCCGGACGACAAGACCGGGCAGTATGCCCATACCCTCGATGCGCTGCGCGACTGTATCAAACAAACCTCGGCAATCTCGGTTCGCCATGTCGTCTGCGGACTGGCCGGCCCGGATGTCGTGGTTCGCGGTTTTTCGTTTCCTATGATGCCGCAATCCGAAATTGAAAAAGCCGTTCATTTTGAGGCCCAGCAGGTGTGCCCGATGGATATGCGCAGCAGCGTACTGGATTATCAATTGCTCGAATCGGCGACCGCCGAGGGTCAAACGCCGAAAAAACTCAGCGGCGTCCTGGTTGCCGGCGTTGAGCAGGCGATCAGCGAGCGTTGCCGACTGGTCAAAGAAGCCGGCGCCAAAGCCGCCTTAATCGATGCCGACGGACTGGCGGCGCTGAACTGTCTGGCGGCGCTGGACGATCTGGACCGCTATCATACCGCGGCGCTGATTGATATAGGACGGCATTCTACCCATATTGTTCTGCTCGGCGCCGACGGGCTTCCCTTCGTGCGGGATTTGAATATGGGCATTCAAACGATCATCGAACGGATTTGTCAGACCCTCGAAACCGAACCCGATACGGTGCAGACGATGGTGTGGGACGCATCAAAAAATCCGCTGCCCGACGATATGCTGATGGCGTTTCACCATGCCGCCCGCGGACTGGTGGTGAGCATCAATGAAACATTGAAGTATTACGCCTCTCGCGAAAAGGGACAGTCGGTTCAGAAGGTCTATCTGTGCGGCGGCGGCGCACAAATCAGCTTGCTGGTTGAGCTGCTCTGCGACGCACTGCCAACCGAAACGGCGGTCTTTGACCCCTTTGAAACGATTCACGTGGACGCCGGGATACCGGGCGCCGATCTGCTGAATACCAGAGGCCCCGCCTTTACAGCGGCGGCGGGTCTTGCCATGAGGACGATATAGCCATGTTTGAAATCGATTTGCTGCACGGAAAAGGACGCCCCCGTCGAGTCAATCTGAAACGCGCGGCGATGCGGGTGGTCATGCTGCTGATACCGGTCGGGGCCACGGTCGCCTTCGCCGCCGATCTGCAGCGCGGACGCCTTCAAACAGAAGCGCTTCAGCAAACCGCCGCTGAAGTCGAAGCACAGTTAATCGACTACGCCGACGATGTTCGCGTCCTGACCGAACTTCGCGGACAACTCAGCGACCTGTCCACATCGCTTGAGGAGATTGGGTGTTTGCTGCGTTACCGACTGGTTGCCTCCACGGCGCTGGCTCAGATCGCTGAAACATTGCCGCCGGATATCGTACTGCGCGAAATCCAATTCAGACGAAACGGACGGCGCGAACGAATCGAAGACGAAGACAGCGGCAAGGTCCGTTTTGAGCCGGTGGTCAATCGAACGCTGCGGCTGTCGCTGTACGGCTTTGAAGGGACAGATACCGATACGGCGGTCCAAACCTATCTGAATCGGCTGACCCATTCGCCGGCACTGGCGCCGCTGGTTCGTGAGATACGCACCACATCACGGCAGCAGCGCGACCTGGACGATACAAAAGCCATGTTCTATGAAATCGAACTGCTGTTGAACGAACAGAGGTAAGTCGCTTATGAAACATAAACCGTCTGTCTGGAATATCCTCATCGGGGTGCTTTGGCTGGTCTGCATCGGAGTCGTTGTTGCCGGTTCGGCGCTGTTCGGTGCGCCGCAGGCGGCGGCTATCCGGCAGGCGCAAATCAATGTGCTCCAGACCCGCGAACAACTGGCCCTGGCCCGCAACGCCGCTCGTGAAGAAACCCGACAGCAAATGCGCAACCGGCTTGAACAGGCAAAAACCACCCTCGATGCCTTCAGTTGTCCGGCGGCGGATGAATCGGCGCTGATATTTCAGGTAGGACAATTGGCAAAGTCGCTCGGATTGAAACAATTTGAGACGCGCTTCCCCGAGCACACTCCCGAAAAAACCATTGAAACAAACCGCCGTATTGCCGAAGGCTGGCTGACAGTGGAATTTGTCGCCGATTATCCGAATGTGGCGGCGTTTATTAACGGCCTGGAACGACATCGGCCGGCGTTGTTTGTCGAATCGATTGAACTGCGCCGAAGCGACGAGGATGCCCGTCGAGCTGCCGTTCAAATGATGCTTTCGTATCTGATCCGCAACGAACGCCCCGCCGAAACGCCGCAACGCGCGCAGGCGATTCCGTAAAACGCTGTGCCAAAGGACCCGTATCAATGCGAACAATAGCGATAACCAATCAGAAAGGCGGATGCGGCAAGACGACCACGGCCGTGAATCTGGCCGCGGCGCTGGCCCAGCAGGGGTATCGCACCCTGCTGATCGATCTGGATCCGCAGGGACACGCCACTCTGGCCATGGGTCTGACGCCGCAAGAGTGTGAACGAACCATCTTCGACGTCATCGTCAACCCGCGAATCCCGCTGCCGCTGGTGGCGTGCGCTTCGCCGATAGGAACCCTGGACGTTGCGCCGAGCAATGTACTGCTCAGCGGCGCCGAAGCGCACCTGACTCGACTGTACGACCGTGAATACGTGCTCCGCGACCGGCTCGAAGCCGTCCGGCAACGCTATCATTACTGCATTATCGACTGTTCGCCGTCGCTGAGTCTGCTGACGCTCAATGCCGTGGTGGCCGCTGTGGAAATCATTGTCACCGTTCAGACGCATTACTATGCGATTGAAGGGCTGCGTCAAATGCTCGAGACGGTCGATGTCGTGCGTCAGCGGTTTCATCCTGAACTTCAGGTCGGCGGCATCCTGCTGACCCTGGCCGAACGACGGACGCTGCTGGCCCGACAGGTCGAACAGCAAATGCGCGAGTATTTCGGCGACCTGGTGTTTCAAACCGTGATTCATCGCTGCATTCGTCTGGCTGAGGCGCCCGGCGCCGGCCAGTCGATCTTCACATACGACCCGTGCAGTTCTGGCGCGATCGAATATACCCACTTAGCGAAAGAGATAGACTATGAGCAAATCCGGGCTTCACAAACAGGTGTCTTCCATCTTTGACGGTGTGCCGCGGCCGGATAACCCCTCGGCACGGTCCGGCTCGGTGCTGCGTCGTTTAATGGACGACGAGCCGACCGCCGCGCCGTCATCTTCGTCGTCTGCCCCGACAGCACAGAGCCAAACACCCGCTTCGGCTCTCTGTGCGTCTCGTCCCAAACCCGTACCGAAAGCGGTCTGCGCAGCCGAACCGTCATGGCTGAAAACCGCCCTCCAATCCCTGACCCAAACGAAAAAACGCGACGATTCTCATCCGACCGAACGCCGACAAAAAGTCATGATCATGCTGGTCGTCGTTTTAAGCATCGTCTTTGCCGCAACTCTGACGGTGACGCTCGGCGGTCTCGGCCAGTCAACATCGAATACCGTGCCGACCGATCCGGATCAGGACGTGGAACAATCCGCCCAACTGCCCAAGCCGATTGATCCGGATACATGGACGTTTCCCGAACCGCTGCCGGCGATGGGGCGGGACCCGATGCTGATTTCAGAACCTGCGATCGTGCTGACAGGCGGCGAATCGGCCGAAGCCGTGCCGCAATGGACGGTGCAGGGCATCGTCTATAGCAGCGAAAAACCCTCGGCCATCATCAATGAGCAGGTGGTGCTGGTCGGACAGTCCGTCAACGGCGCCAAAGTCGTGCGTATCTTGCCCCGTCTCGTTGAGTTTGAAAAAGACGGACAACGATGGACTCAAAGCGTCCAATAGCCATCACGATAGAGCAGAGTAGGAACAGGTAAACAAATCGCAGGCAGGCATTGTGATTACAGCGACCATTCGACAAGGATAATAAAATGAACAGATACAAAAGAGGATACATCGCGGCCCTGACGGCGGTACTGACGCTGGTCGGCTTTGCGACGCCGATTGAGGCTGTCGATAAAAACGCAGCGCCCCAGAGCCATGCGGCCCTGATGAGTTCGGTGCAAAAGCGAATGCAGCAGATTATCAGTGTGGACTTCAAAGACGCCAATATCGACGACGTACTGATGATTTTGGCCGAACAGGCAAATGTGGACATTATCAAAAGTCCCAAGGTCCAGGGCAAAGTAACCGCTGTGCTCAAAGACATCCCCCTCAGCGAGGCGCTGAACAACATTCTTGAAGTGCACGGCTTCGGCTACGTGGCAACGGATCATATGATTCGCGTCGTGCCCAAAGAGGAAGTCTTCGAAGCACGCGAAAGACTCATCAGCCGGGTCTATCGCATCACCTACGCCGACGTCACCGAAGTCGAACGCGCGCTGCGCGGCTTCATCTCCGAATTAGGGTCGATTTCCGCCAATCCGGGCACAAGCAACATCATCGTAACGGATATGGAAAGCAAGATCAACGCCGTCAATGCGTTCATTGAAGAAATCGATCGTGTAACGCCGCAGATTCTGGTCGAAGCGCGGATTTACGACGTCACCAGTACCGACAATCTGGACATCGGCATTCAATGGCAGGCCGGCACCGCCACCAGCTTCGGCGATCCGCCCGAAATGGGAGGCACGCTCGGCAATCAATACGATACGCTCGGCAACGTCGTGCGCGAAAGCGTAACCAATCCGCATCTGACCGGCGCCTTTGCCGGCAATACGAGCAACACATCGACTACGTCGCTGCTGCGCTACGGCATCCTGAACAGCAGCATCAACATCGATGCAGCGCTGCGGGCCTCGCAGGAAGACATTCGCGCCAAACTACTGGCCAACCCCCGCATCCTTGTGCTGAACAATCAGCAGGCCGAGATCAAAATCGTCGAGGAAATCCCCTATCAGGAACTGACCGAAACCAGTGCCGGAGGACAAATCGGAACCACCCAGTTTCGCGATGTGGGGGTGCAGTTGCGCGTGATTCCGCATTTGACGCGCGACGGGCTGATTCGGCTCCAGCTCAACCCCAAATTCAGCGTACGCACCGGCGACGTGCTCACAACCGGCAATGCCAACATCTCGCCCCAGCCGATCATCGCCACACGCGAGACCCTGACCACCGCCCTGATTCAGGACGGCCAGACCGTGGTCATCGGCGGCCTGAAAAAACAGGATGTACGCCAGCAGAAAAACAAAATCCCCCTGCTCGGCGACTTGCCCCTGCTGGGCGGATTGTTCCGTTTTGAAGGCGAAAGCACCGTCAACAGCGAGCTGGTGATTTTCATTACGCCCCGCGTCATTACCTCGCCGTTCCTCTCGGCCGATGAACAGCGCTATCTGGACGAAACCAACGTCCCCTCGCCGCGCTCGCCGCAAACGCGAATCATAAGAGATACCGAATAGGTTCAATCGGAGGGTAACCATAAGGCCCTGCTCCGTCGAACGGAACAGGGCTTTTTTTGCAGACGATTGGCTTTAATACTCTTCCAAATGATAGAACTCGGCGTTTTCCAGCCATGTACGGGGACGGCTGACAAAATCCACCAGGCCGCTGAGCAGGCGATAGTGCTTTTTTTCTTCCTCTGCCAGACGAAGCAACAGCGCCTTGTGCGATGCCTCTTTGACCTGATCGGCACGATCCAGATAAAAATCGATACTGTCCTGCTCAATCTTCATCGCCTGACGATATAACTCCTCGTGGCTGTGATCAAAGTCGAATTCCTCATGAAAGTCTTTCATACGAACAAAAATATTTTTGGCTTTGTCAAGAATGTCCGTATCCGCCATCTCGGTGGTGCGCGACCGGATTTGCTCAAGCGCCTTGGCGTGCTTGACTTCATCCTCGGCCAGCATATTCAGGATTTGTTTAACCCCTTTTTCGTGAATCTTGCCCGCCATATCGCGATAAAATGCCTCCCCGTCCTTCTCCATTTGAATCGCAAACTCAAAAATATCCATGTGATGACTCCTGAAAAAAACGTTTTCATCCCTTTACGAAACTGTATTTTACGTGCTTAACCGCCTGAACACAACCGGAATTCCTGCCGATCGCGCGAATTGGCCCCAAAAATGTGCACCGCCGCCGAATTTGCGTTACAGACGCCTGTTTTCCTGACGAAACTGCCGCGGCGTCATTCCCACGACCTGCTTGAAAATGCGGGTGAAATAGCTCTGGTTGTTGTAGCCGACCTCAAAACAAATCTGGGTACAATTCCGGTCGCCGGCGATGAGCCGATGCTTGGCCTGATTAATGCGAATATTTGTCAGGTATTCGATCACCGTGATTCCCACTTGCTCTTTGAACAAATGCGACAAACGCGACACACTCAGATGCGCCTGCCGGGCAATGTCTTCCAGTGTCAGCGGTTGATCAAAATGATACTGCATATACTCCATTGCCGGTCGGAGCTGGGAGATTTTTTTAGCGTCTTGCGAGCTGTAAACGCTTTCAATGAACTCATCCAGCGCCCGGCTGATCCAGATACACAAATCCTCCTGCGTAGCAAGTGTCAGGACGGTATCGATATATGCCAGATTCTTGCTCAGCAGCATATTGATATCGACCCCGCCCTGTGCCGCCGCTCGACTCAACACGCTGAGCAGTTCCACCAGACGCGCCTTGAGCAGGTTGACGTGGCCGGGATTGTGAAACAGAATCTTGCCCAGCAGCAGATTCAGGATTTCTTTAGCGCCCGTGCGGTCGCCCAGCTTGACCTTGGCGATCAACTGACATTCCAATTCATACGGATAGGTTTCCTCCGAACCGAAGCGTTTGCTGTCCTGAATGACCTCGCTGATTTTGGCCTGCTGCTGCGAACGCTGGCGTCGCCATTGCACAACCTGCGGGTCAAGCCCGGTCATCTGATACAGCAGGACATACAGAAACTCAGCCGCCTCGTGAATCCGTCGGGCCGAGATCACCGGCAGCCGGCTGACAGCCTCTTCCAGCGCGCCGGCCCCGAATCGCAGCCCCCGCAGCCGTTTGCGGATATCCTCACGAATCGTCTCATCGACCGGTTCCCAGACGCACTTGCCGAAAAACGCGCCGCCCAGCGGCAGATCGCCATCCATCACCGGCACACACACCACGCCGATCCCCGCATGACACAGGGTAATATACGGCTGGCCGGTCTCAATCGAGATATTCAGACTCCGCAGCCTGTCCTGGCGGCATCGCCCGCTTCCCACTTTGGAATCGCGCACCAGACGGCAAAACGCCCGCTGGCAACTCCGCGAACACAAGGAACGGATTTCTCGCCCCTCCGTGTCCGTAAATTCAAGACCCAGTCCGTAATTTTGGGCAAATCCGGCGTCAATTCTGCTGAATTGTTCCGGCGTTATCATCTCTGTGAGATGAAGGGCCGTGTGAAGAATTCGATTTTTCATTTTTTTCGGCCTTTAATATCAGAAAATGCTGCCAAAACGGTCGATTCGACAAAAAACGACAGGCTCGATTAGCAAGATAGTATTATAGGAATTTAACCAAAAAAAGCAATCCCAATTCTCCATTCTCCATTCTCCGTTCTACCCCTCCGCCAATGCCTTGAGCAGTCGATCTGCCAGCTCCGGATCCAGCGGTTCAGGCGGTTTCGTTTCCTCTTGGGTCCGGCTCGACCGCGGCTGGGTCAGTTCCAGCTTGATCAAATCCACGCAGGCTTTGCGAGCCGTCTCGGAGTTTTCATCCTCCAGCAGCCGGATCAGCTTCTCAACCGCCGCGGGCATACTTTTGGCCAGCAGCAGGCACCCCTTTTGGTGAGCCGTTTCAATTTGCTGTTCAATGGGTTTTTTGACATAGGTCCGTTTTTTGATGTGTGCCATTACACTGCTCCTTCTGTTTGGATAGGTCCGATTGACAAGGAATGTTCTTTTTTGGAACGTGATGGATTGCGCCCTGAGTTCTGATAAATGACGTCTGCCTCCCGGCCGTCGAGAGCCACCAGCACGTCCGGCCTCAGTTCGGCCAGCACATCCTCCCTGCACCCGGCCAGTACAAAACTACGTCTCGATGCGGTCGCGATACGACGCACTTGATAGGCCGCGACCCCTGCGGTCGTCGCATCCAGCGACGCGCAAAACTCATCGGCAAAGATGAGTTGCCGCCCGCTCATCAATGCCCGCGCCAGCCGATAGCGCCACTGCTGCCCGTTGCTGAGCATCGCCGGCGGACGCAGCAGGCACGGCACATCGCTCAGCCCCGCTCGGCTGAGCAGCTCCAGCGACCGACTCAGCGGCCCGGTGACACAATCAATCACCGCCCTATCGCGTTCCAGCGCAATCGACTCAACGCGAATCCGCTCATCCGGCGGCGCTTGCGCATACAACGCATCCAGCAGCAGGCTCTTGCCGGCACCGCTCGGCCCGCCGATCCAGCAAACCTGCCCCGCCTCCAGCCGCAGCGACACCCGATACCGTACCGCCCGCCGCCGCAAACCCTCCATCGACATCCCGAAAAACCGCATCAATTCCCGTGCCCGCGGCCCCAACTCACAAAACGCCTGGCCGATACAGGCCGCCTCTAACTCAAACATCACCCCTGCTCCTTTCTTCACGCAATCCCAACATCGCACTCCAACCGCAATTCCAAAAACCCAGCCCCACAAGCGCTCCTTATATAGGTTCCTGCCCTGTCAGGGGAAGGTGTCCGCCGAAAGCGGACGAAGGGGCTAAAAACAGCCCCGATCCACTTCCCGCTACAAACTAACAATTCAGAACTAAAAGTCCCAGCCGACGCCGAGGATGTGCTTGATGTCGGTGCTGCTTTTTCCCGGGGCCGGGGTGGCGTCGTAGTCAAAGATCGTTCGGAAATTGGTAAACATCGTCTCGGTCAGCCGGGCGCGCAGCTCAAACGACGTGGTCAGGTAATAATCCGAAAACTTCTCCGTGCTCGGAAAATAGGACAGGTCATGCTTGAATGTCAGCGTCTGATTAAGCACGGTGTCGAAATAATAGCTTGCCTGGGCCGTGATGCGGTCGTCGCTGCCGCGGTCTTTGTATTTTTCCGTTACGTGAGCCGCACCGGCTTCAGTCGAAAAATTCATCCGCTCGCTTTCGATCCACTGATACCCGCCGCCGGCGCCGCCGATAATTCGCCGATCCAGGTCAGCGACCTTGTCCACCGCGTACCGCCCTTCGCCATAGACATAAAATTTCTCAGACAGAAACCGGTCATATTTCCCCCGCAAGCGCCACCAGTCCTCTGTGACCTCGTCATCGCGCTCGGCCCGACCGTAGTCGCCGCCCAGCGATGTCCGCGCTGCTTTGTCGCGTTTGGACAGACTCACACCGGCCTGAACTGACTGCGATTGTGTGTTGCCGTGAATGGAGGTCAGGCCGCCGGTGATACTGCCGGTCCACTGCGGCTCGTCTTTCGGCGGCGGATTGACCGCCTCGATCTGATCCAGTTCAACAGCCTGTTCAATGCGTCCCTGGTCGTCCTGAAGCTGAATGCGCCGCGATTCAATTCCGCGAAGCCGACGAGCCACCGTCCGGCCGTCCGAGAGCACCACTGTTACTATCTCGTCGCTGCTGATCGAATCCACATGGATCATATCGATCTCGACCTGACCCAGCAGCGGCGAGCGAAGCTGCAGCGTGCCCCCCACAATCGCATCCACCGTGCCGCTCAGGCGATCCCCGTTGACCAGGATCACCTCACCGGCCCAGGCCAACGATCCGCAAAACAAACACATGAAAACCATCACTCGATGTAATAAGTTCATCATCTATCTCCAGAAAAATACAATTCATCGTTCGGGGGCATCATAAGTACCCTGCAGGCAAAAGTCAAATTTGAACCTGAAGGGAAGTTATGGATCAGCTCTGCATAACCGTTCGGTCTTGGCGCGGACCGCGGCCAGCGTTTTGCGTACTTCATAGACCGTCGTTCCCAGTTCGCGCGCCACCTGCGCCAGCGGTCGTTTACGCACCAGATGCTCGCGCAGACACGCCTGCTCCAGACCGGTAAACGCTCGCGGGTGTTTGAGCAGGACATCCAGCTCGCGTCTGGACAAGCGATGAACGATGTCCCGAATTTGCCGTCTCACACTGGTAGCACTGCGTCGGGTCAGTCGCGCCAACCGTCCGACCCGTCCGCCCTGTTCGACCACGGCCTCAAACAGAACCCGCTCGTGTTCATCAAGAAATTGCGACAAATGCTCAAGCCGCTCCCACTGCCGCCGCAGCCCGTTAGGCTCCTGCGATGGTCGCCATCGTCCGTCAAACCAGCTCGGATCCATTCGAATCTGCCCCATAGCAGCTCCTCCATTTTACACAATGATCAATATTTACTAAAAAACATACCTAAACATCAAATTTGTTAGATAAATATCTAACTTTTACGACCATTTTAGTGAACAGTAATTTTTTTGCAAGCAAAAAAGTAAATAAACTGAAAATTCCGTTTGTGGTGTGAAATTGTGAGTCAAGAGGATGCATTTTTATCAAGTGATAAAATAAACCGCTTTGGCGGCGCGTTTGCCCAAGTTCTGGTCAAATAATCATAACCTGATTTACAGTAATTCTTTACAGTAAACACACACCCCCTCTCCTGAACTTCGACCGCACTGTGCGGACCCAGTCGGAAAAAAATATGCGATTTTTTGAAAAATTCCCAAACTCTCCTGCCCTTTTGTACGTCATAATATACAGAGCGACACAACGAACGCCCATTAACCAAACTTTTCATCACCCTCCTCCGAAGCCAGATGTCGCAGGGAAGTTGCGAGTCTGGCTTTTTTTATGCCCATCTTTATTTACCTGTTTTTCGCAAAAGTTCACCTTTTTCTTTGGTAATTCTCCAAAACGTTCTTTATCAGCATTGACATGGCCGACTTTATAGCGGACAATAAGGCAAGCTCGAGAAGGAGATGTTCCAACGTGATGAAGACAGCAAAATCTTATGGAAACAGGAACATCGATTTTCCGTTGCCGCGCAGGACGCGGCGTGTGGGTGGCGGTTCTGTATGTATTGACAAGCGGCTTATCCGTCCAGGCCATCCCACACAGGCTGATCGGCGTTGCCGGATCACAACAGGACATCTTAAATCCTGTTGTGCGGCAATGGCTCAACGACCAGCCGCTGCCTGTCCGAATCGGTGTTACGTCCATTCCGCCGCAGATTTTCCGCGACCCCGATGACGGGACGCTGACCGGCTTGTGCATTGATTTTATCCGTGAAATTGAAACGCATCTGAATTATTCATTCGATATTGTCTTTTACGACACCTGGAACGAGATGATGCAGGCCGCGTTCAACCGCGAGATTGACATCATCTACGCCGCACAAAAGACCCCCTCGCGTTTGGGTGAATTTGACTTTACTGAACCCTACCTGTCCTTTGAAAACAAAATTATCGCCACCGAAGACGTCCACGGCCCGCTGACACTGGACGACCTGGCCGGCCACACCGTCGCGGTCGTTCGCGGCGCGGCAATCGAAGAATATTTAACACGGCGTTACCCGCACATCCGGCTATTGCAAGTTGATGATGAGCTGATCGGTCTGAGCCGCGTCTCATTCAATCAGGCCGATGCGATGGTCGTCGAGATTGCTCGCGCAAGCTGGTATATCCAGCAAAATAAATTCACCAACCTGCACATTGTAGGCGACGCCGCCTATCCTTATGTCCTTGGTTTTGCCTGCCGAAGCGACCGGCCGGAACTGGTCGAAATCCTGAACGCGGCGCTGGCACAAATTCCCCCATCGCGTCGAAACGCGATCATCAATCGATGGATAATGCCGCTCGAACGCAAAGGCATCGATGCGCTGATTTTTCTGATCATATTAGTCGGGGCAGCCGGTGTGCTGCTGATGGTTTTTCTGTGGAACCGAATGCTGAGTCGTCAGGTGCGCAGACACACCGTCCAACTGCAAAGCGAACTGCAAGCGCATCAAAAAGATATTTCCGCCCTGCGCCGCTATGAGACCATTATATCGCTCTCGGAAGATCAGATGGTCTTCGTCGATGCCGATTATGTGTTTCGCGCCGCCAACGATGCCTATTTGAACGCGGTATATCGAACACGAAATGAGGTGATCGGTCACCCCGTCAAAGACGTCGTCGGGCAGGATTTTTTTGATCGGTATATTCGTGAACGGCTGGAAAAAGCCTTCACCGGACAAACGGTTTCTTTTGAATTGTGGGTTGAGCTTCAGCCGCACGGCTTGCGTTTTCTTCAGGGTGTTTATCATCCGCACCGCAACGGCAGCGGCGCCATCGAAGGCGTCGTCATCGTCATCCACGACATCACGGAACGCGAAAAAAATCGCATCGAACTCGAAGAAAATCAGCAGGCGATGTCCCGCCTGTTTGCCAATCTGCGGGGGATCGCTTATCGCTGCAAATTTGCGAAAGGCTGGCCCATGGAGTTTCTCAGCCAGGGCTGCGAGGAACTGACCGGCTACACCGACCGGGAATTTTATCGCGGCATCGCGACGTGGGGCGATTTAATCGTGCAGGAGGATCGCGAATATGTCTGGCAGGAAATTTCCCGCCAGATCAACCGCAAAGAGCGGTTCCAGATCGAGTATCGCATTCGCGATCGATCCGGCCGACTGAAATGGTTTTGGGAAAAAGGCGGCGGCGTCTTTGACCCCAACGGCCAAATCCTGGCCATCGAGGGGTTCATCACCGACATCACCGACCGCAAGCAGGCTGAAGAAGCGAAAGAACGACTGCTCAAGGAAGTGCGCAGCAAAAATGAAGAACTCGAGAGCATTGTGTTCATTGCCTCGCACGATCTGAGGAGTCCGCTGGTCAATATTCGCGGTTTTGCCGGCGAATTGGAAAAAAGCGTTGAGACGCTTAAGCACATCCTCGATGAGGCCATGCTGGGCCGACAGACACGCGAAAAACTTGACCCCATCCTGGACAGCGAAATCTCCGAATCACTGCACTTCATCAAAAACGGCACCAAAAAAGCCAATACCCTGCTCAACGGACTGCTGCGACTGAGCCGCATCGGCACTGCGCAGATCCAGCCTACCACGGTCAACATCAATACGGTGGTCAATGGCATACTCAGCGGGCTGCATTTTATCATCCGTGAAAACCACATCGATATTTCGGTGGAAGGCGATCTGCCGGCCTGTCGGGGCGATGTGACCCTCATCACACGGGTGTTTGAAAACCTGATTGACAATGCCATCAAGTACCGTCGTCCCGGACACCCCTCAACGATTCGAATTCGCGGACGCCGGGACAACGGACAATGCCTTTACCAGATAGAAGATAACGGCATCGGCATCTCGGCTGAGCATCTGGATAAAGTGTTTGAGATATTCCACCAGCTCCGTCCCGGCTGCGGCGGTGAAGGATTGGGGTTGACCATTGTACGTCGGATTTTGGATCGTCAGGACGGGAGAATTCAGATCGAATCGGAAGTCAATAAAGGCACAACAGTGTCCATTGCTCTGCCCACGGCTTAATAAAATAGGCTCAACTCCCAAAAAGTTGGTTAATTTCAAGGCATGAAAACAATGGATTTATCGCATTGGGGACACCAGCATAAAGCGGTAAATGGGCGGCTCCAAAGAGGATACCGCCCTATGCTGTATGTCCCCATAGAGGCGATCAGGTCGCTTCCCAGCGTTGCCCTATCCTCCCCTATGGCAGAGGTATTATAATCTACCATGCTGGTGTCTTAAAGCGTTAAATCCAAAATACTTATAGTTTTCAAAGAGCATTTTCAACCAACTTT
>JBNRMN010000042.1:0-14184 GCA_050309605.1 Anaerohalosphaeraceae bacterium | reverse complement strand
AGCCGCCGTCGACCTTTTCAATCGAGGTGGCATTGGACAGGCGGCACAGGTCATCCCAAATCAGCTGCTCGAGCCAGTCCAGACTGTCGATGACAACCGTCTGGTAGTCGTGCGGCTCGCTGGCCAGCGCCGACAGATACGTCTCAACCTCCGGCAGTGTTTTGGCCAGCGGGAACGCGGCGCAGTCGATTTCACCCAGGCCGTCCTCGGTCGGAATAAAGATAGGATGCGGTGCGCCGGCGGCAAAACTTGATTTGCCCACGCCTTCGACGCCGTAAACCAGCAGGCGCGGCGGGGCCGGGCGTTTGCCCGTGTGGATTTTGTCCAAGACAGTCATGTGTGTGTTCCTTTCATCTATTGAGGGTTCATTGTTAAACCAGTATCTTTGCACGTCGCAGAACGGCCTCAGCATCACGCTGGGCAGCTTGCCGCTGGGCAGCGGTGGATTGTCGCCTCCTCCGGCGAGTAAACTTGACATTCGAGGGGCCGGACGTTTGAGCATCCCGCTTGGCCAGTTCTGTAAAGAAGTGATTCAGCCCGTCCTCGGTAACCCTGATGCTGCGGCCAATGCGGACGTATTGAAGTTTGATACCGCAACATCCCTTGCGACACCAGCGCCACAGCGTGGACGTATGCACCCGACGTCCGTTGCTGCGGGGCAGACGTTTGGCCGCTTCCGTCAGCGTCAGATATTGTCCCAGAGGATTTGTGGGAGGCGATTCGGCAAGACTCATCATCGACCCTCCCGAATCTGGATGTCATAGAGGTACTGGCGAACCAGCTCAACCTGCCGGGCGGTGAAGAGCCGGATAATCCCAACCCGCTCGGCAGGTTTTATCCGGTGCTTGCTGATGATATAGCTGACCCGTGCGGGCGGCTCGCCCAACAGGTCGCCGATTTGGCCCACTGTGAACCGTTGTTGCTGCATTGTTCGATTCTCCTACAAAGATAAATTTCGTTCTCTGGAGGAAGAATCTGTTCACGTGAACAAAGCTATTCGAGGGGGAAAATCGTTGTTTTTGGCGTGAAAATGAGGATATTTTTTTGGGATTTGTTCATGAACAAATCGTGAACACCGCATGAACGGTGGTTATCGATCTGGAAAAACCTTATTATTTGTATTATCCATGTCGGCTTTTTGCTCGGCAATCAGATGTTTGAGTTCTTGTTGGGCGACCATTTCATCGGGCTGACTGTCATCTGAAGCCAAGCTGTCCAGATGAACCGCATTAAGCCGAACTGATTTTGAGGATGTGGTTTGCTGAGCATCGCGTGTTTTCTTAAACGCCTTCCAGGCCGAACAACCACTTATCAGTCCTTGGCTGCACCCAATTCTGTCAGACAACAACCGCACTGTTATTTTCTTGAAATCTTTATCTGTTTTTAGGCCCATTTCACTTTTGAGTATGGGGATCAGTTCTCGCACAGCAATATTGGCCTCCTCTTGAGACATCTTCGGCTTTGCAGGACTCTTAAACGAATCCTGTTGGGGTGGTTCAATCGACGCCAAATATGCCTCAATCTTGTCCGGCAGAATATCCCACCGACGCAGGCGGTTCAGGTCCACCCGCTTAAGCCCCTCGCCGCCCTCCATGCAGCAGGAAAACAGACCGACCGTCTGGCCGGTCTGCTTGTCTGTAAACCGAAACAGTGAAATCCCGCTGCAATCCTCATCGACACATTCGGTGCAGGTGTAATACTTGGCCGGCTGTGTCTCGACGAGGATTTGCAACCGCTCCAGCTGGGCAAACTGCTCCGGCGGCAATTCCTGTACAGAATCATACGTCAGAAAGGTCTCAATGCCGCCTTTTGCGGACATGTGAAGGTGTTTAATTAAGTCAATAAACTCCATCAGGCCGCCTCATCTGTATCAGCCAGCAGAGTGCGCACCAGCCCCCACCGTTCTATGTATTTTCGGGCGGTATGATGATGCGGTTTATCTTCGAGATTCGATCCGCAGGGAACGTTCAGAGTAAACGTTACACTCTTTTTGCGACCGCCGTCAGCGGCACCGAATTTCATTGCAATCTTGGCCGAGAGTACCTGAACCGCATCGGCCGGCGTGGAGCAGGCGGCTATGGCATCCAAGGTCATTTTTTGTACCATTTCCGCACCGCCATTGAAGGGGGTGCCTTCACAGGTCAGTTTTCGGGGTTTGTTTTTTCCAATCGCCACCTTCAGCATCTTCAGCGAAACCTCTTCGACGACATCGGTCGGGTCGGTGACAAACCGAAACCCCGGGTCCAGCAGCCGCGACAGGTCATAGACCCGCGTACTGCCGTCCGGGATGCCCGGCAGCCCCAATATCGACTTGCAGAAGGCATCCTGCATGACTTCGACCTTGCGCATCTTGCTGGCGTGGACCTTAAGATTGCCGCTGTCCGGCTCATAGATAAAGACAATCTCCATCACCGGACGCCGGACATCCGGCACAAGCCGACTGCTCTTGTAGGTCAAATCCCGCTTGGGGTAATCTTCCGGGTATGCGAAAAAGCAGTATCGCGTCGGATTGTGCCGCACATAGACATCAATCTGGCAGTTGCGGCCGCGGCGCTGGCGTTTGAAGAACTTTTGGATATGCTCCTTGAGCTTCTCGATGGCCTCCTCGTTCGTTGCACACGGCAGGTGCCTGCCCACCAGACAATCCTCCTTGAACGTCATATGCTCCATCCGCTCCAGTTGGATGGCCATCTCGAAGACGGCCGGGTGCTCCAAGCTGGCCCAGAAGACCTGATTGAGAAACCCGGGTTGCTGCATTACCTCGTCAATCACAGCGTCAGCGTCGTTGTATAGTGACCGAGCGACTTCATGCAGCTCCAATACAAATAACTCACTGGCCAACTCCGAAATGGTCATAAAATCCTGCTCAACCAGCGCAGCGTGGTTGTCTGGAAATCGTTCGATTTGCGCATACAGCGCATCGGCCAGCAATGAACTGTCCTGCGCCCAGTCGAAGTCAGCCAACAACTGCCGATTGGCAAAATACTGTTGCAGGAGGTCTACAGAAACACTGCGGAAAAAAGTCTTGAAGGAAAAATGACGCGACATAATAACTCCTTATAATTGGCCCGGTCCCTCCCGAGCGTTCTTCATCAGCCCTGGAATACCGCATTCACAGGTGCAAAACAATGGATAATCAGCAGACCACGGTTTCCGACACGACCCTTGATTTGTATCGCGGACAGCCGATTTGCCGTCACTATAGCAGCCGAACAGGTCCCTAACAAGAAAATTTCGATTGAAAACATATTGGCACCGTGTCGGCAGGATGTAAATAACTCATGTAAAATGGCTTAGATCAAAAAATTAAGCTTTCAACTTGGGTAGATGATGTTATAATGTTTTTTGCTCCTTCTGCCGCCTGTGGAGATAGCCCTGGGCAGTCGCACTGACTACTTTTCCTCCTTGCTTCACAGGCGGATTTTTTAATGCTTTCGCCGACAGTATGCCGAAACGAAAATAACGTTCGGGTGGAACCGACCTCTGCTTCATGTCAAACCTAAGCCTTCTTAAATAAATGATTGATTTTCTTAAGGAGACGGCTTATGTCAACTTCTCAAGGTGTTCTGTTCGCCGAACCGAATTATTCTGAAACCGGCGTCTGGTGCGAACTATCCCCGGCATCGACCCGGCTGAATGGGCACACATGTGCCGCCAAATAGGCACAATGACCCCAAAGCAGTTCCGCAAAGCACAAAAAAAGGTATATGGAAGTCCAGATTCAATGCTTAATCGTCTACGTGGTATGTTCTGTTTTGAAGCGCGGGAAACGGACGGAGTGCCAGCGGTGTGCTGTGGGCGGGTGGAAAAAGAGACTTGATTGGGTGTTGCAAAGCGAATAAAAAAACGGTAATATCGTGGAAAAATATGGGCTTTTGGGAACTCATGGGAGACAGGATGGCCAAAATACCGACGATCATCGACAACAGGAATGGCAATACGGTTTTAAATGCGCTGAATCAGCTTTTATTGAATCTCAAAAAACTGGACATCGCAACGGGTTTTTTTGAAGTTGGTTCATTTTTGCAAATAGAACCCAACTGGCACACCCCTGACCAGATTCGCATTCTGATGGGCAATGAAACGTCTAAGACCACCAAAAAAATCATCATCGAAAGCGCCTTGGCCCACTCCAATGACAGCATCGAGCAGCAAAAAGAGCGGGATGACGCCTTGACCGGGTTAGAGGCGTTAAAAGACGCCATCGCCGGTAAAAAAGTACAGTTGAAAGCGTTTGCCGCTGCCAAATTCCATGCTAAATCTTACCTCATGGAATCCAGAGACCCCAGCCCGGTGGACTTTGCGATTGTTGGCAGTTCCAACTTTACACGCCCCGGACTGACGGAAAATGTCGAGCTGAATCTGTTCAGCACCGATCAAAATCACATCGAAGCTCTGCGACAATGGTTTGAGGAGCTTTGGAAAGAGGCCGATGACATCAGTCCGGAATTGCTCAAAATCATTGAGCCGCATTTGAAAGAGTATGCCCCCTTCACGGCCTATTGCCGGGCTTTGTATGAGTATTTTGCAGGAAAAGAGAAGTCGCAGGACGCATGGGAACTACAGGAATCGGCCATCTATCCGATGCTCTCTCAATATCAACGGGATGGCTATCACCAAGCCCTTCAAATTGCCGACGAGTGGGACGGGGCGCTGGTCTGCGATGGTGTCGGCTTAGGCAAAACCTTTATCGGTCTGATGATTCTCGAGCGATGCATCCACGAAGGCAAGCAGGTTTTGATGATCGTTCCGAAATCGGCTGAGGAGAGTGTGTGGAGAGCAAACATTGAACGTTATCTGACACCGCACTATCCGCGACAGGTCAGACACTATGTCGAAATTCGCCGACATACCGACTTTGGTCGTCCTAATGGAATTACCCATGCCGACCTTGATTTTTATCGCAAAGAGATAGACGTCATTATTATGGACGAGGCGCATCATTTTCGCAACCCTCGTTCCAATCGCGGCGAATTGTTTATGGATATTGCCAAGGGCAAAAAGCTGTACATGCTCACGGCAACGCCGATCAACAATTCGATTGACGACTTATATCACTTAGTCAACTACTTTGCTCAAAACAATCAGGAACATTTTCTTCGTGCCGGAATACATCATTTCCGCAAACACTTCCTCGACATCAACAAACGTCTGGAAAACGAAAAGCCCGACATCGAAACCACCGAAGCCGTCGAAGAAGAAGACCTCATTCGAACCGACACCTTGCTCAACAAGGTTGTCATCCAGCGCAGCCGCAAGTATGTCCAGGAATCCGAGACCGGCAATGGCGACGATGCGCCGTTATTCCCCGCACGGCAGCCGCCAAAGGTTGTCAATTATTCCCTGAAAACGGTGTACGAAAACATCTACTCTGACCTCAAAGAGGCGTTCGACAAAGACAACCCCTTTTTGAACCTGGCCATTTACAACAAATCATACTATAAGAAACAAAAAGATCAGGAAGAACAACATTATCAGCAGTTGTTGGTAGGACTGATTCGCACCCTGCTATTGAAGCGGCTGGAAAGCTCTTACAAAGCATTTGAGGCCAGTGTTGAGGACCTGCTGGCCAAGATGGCCGATTTCCTTCGCCGTCATGACCCCGACAAATACGCCGCCTGGACACAGACCAACACCCGCTGGTGGAAGCTGGCACAGGCCCATATCGCCGAACGTCTCGAAAAAGACGAACCGGACACCGAGAACGAAGAAGACGAAGGATTGCTGGACATCACAGAAGCGATGCTCAGCGACAAAGAATACGACCTGGACAGGCTCTGTGAGGATATCCTTGAAGACATGGGACACCTGACCAGTACACTGAGCAAGATCTATCGCCGCTTTTACCACAAGGACAAGGAAGGCCGCGTCGAAGACCCCGAAAAGGACACCAAGCTCCAAAAACTTATTGATACGCTGACCAACGAACCCTTACTGCGTAACCAGAAAGTTCTGATCTTCAGCGAATTCCGCAATACAGCCCGTTATCTGGCCGACCAGCTTCGCAAGGCTGGATTCAAAAACGTCGAACAGGTGGACAGCGGTCGCAACGTCAAGAACCGCGAACTGATCATTAAACGTTTTTCGCCCCTGTATAACCGAGCCAGCGAAACCCGGGACCTTTTCGGCCAATCGGAATTGTCGTATTGCCTGGACAACCCGATTGATATTCTTATTTCCACCGATGTGTTGAGCGAAGGACTGAACCTTCAGGACGCCTGCCTCATTATCAACTATGACCTGCACTGGAACCCGGTGCGCCTGATGCAGCGTATTGGTCGTGTGGATCGCCGTCTCAACCCGGACATCGAAGCTCAACTGGACCGGCCGCCCCATCTCAAAGGCAAGGTCTATTTCTGGAACTTTCTGCCGCCGGACGAACTGGAAGAACTGCTGCATCTCAAACAAAAACTGGACGGCAAAATCATGCGCATCAACAAAACCCTCGGCATCGAAGGCGCACTGCTCAGCCCGGACGACCCGGAGATGGCGATGAAGCTCTTCAACGAACGCTACGAGGGCAAGGAATCCGTTGAGGAACTGATGCGGCTGGAACGAAACCGGTTTGCTCAGCAATATCCCGACTTGTGGCAAACGCTGCCCGACCTGCCGCGACGTCTCTTCAGCGGCAAGAGTGCCGGCGACGGCTTTGGCCCCGTTTACAACCAGCGCGAAGAAGAAGTCAAACGGATTGCCCCGTTTACCCGTTCGGGGGTCTTTGCCTGCTATCGGATGCCGCCGGTCATCGGCAAGGCCGCCGAAAACCTGCTCGATATGAAACACGAAAACTACGACTCCCAAAAACACGGCCTCGGCCAGGTACGCTGGTACTTCTGCGACGCCGAAACCGGCGATATTACCGAACAACTTGAAAATACCTGGGCCGCCGTGCGTTGTCAGCCCGACACCCAACGCGCCGTCCAGTCCGGGGTCAAAACTCTCGGTGACATCCGAAAGACACTTGAAAAACACATTAAAAACACCTATCTGAAAAAGACCCAGGCCCCCATCGGGGCTAAACCGACCCTGTTGGCATGGATGGAGATTAATTGACAATGGCGACACCGGAGCAAATTTACAACGCGATTCAATCGGTACACGACCAGCACAGTTTTGTTCACCACCTCCTGACCGGTGCCCTCGGCTGGCCGATCCCCGACGGCATCGACGACATCGACGAGATCAGCTTCGAATGGTCCGGCGAGGACTTGCGGGCCGATGGGCTGGATGAACGCCTTGTCGATGGCCGCGTCTATCAAATCCGCAATCTGACAGACGATCAGCCGTGGGGCATTTTTCTGCTCGAATTTGTCAACGACGACGTCTTCCTGAAAAATCGCGGCCTGACCGGCCCCCTGCGCAAAGTGCTCCGCGGCGTCGTCCAGAAGCGACGCGGCGGACGCGCCGACCTGCCCGCCTGGGATCGCGAAAACCTGCTGTTTATCTGCACCGACCGACGCTATCGCCATTTTCGCTTTGCCTACTTCAAAGCACCAAAAGAGACCGAAAAAACCGCCCCCTTGGCCCTGTTCGGCTGGAACCACGGCGATACCGACATCCGCACCCTCTGCACCCACAACCTGCCCTATCTCGAATGGGATGCTGACAAGACCGATTACAACAAATGGCGGCAGGCGTTTGACAAACAGCGGCTGACGGAAAAATTCTTTAACGAATACAAGGCCGTCTTTGACATCTTTCAGAAAGACCTTGCCAAACAGACGCAAAAGGCCGCTTGGGCGCACGACTACGCCCTGCAATTTCTTAACCGCTGTATGTTTTTGTACTTCATTCAGCAGAAAAAGTGGCTGGGTGATGACTGCGAATTTATGAAAAATTTCTGGACGGCCTACGAGCAATCCGGCCAGCCGGCTGACACCTTTTTCGAAAAATGGCTCAAAGTGCTGTTCTTTGAAGCGTTTAACAACAACTACACCGTTCCCCGCTCGTATATGCCAGAGGCGATTCATCACACCCTGTCGATAGCGCCCTACCTCAACGGCGGATTGTTTAAGGAAAATGATCTGGACAGCCCCGATTTTGACTTTACCGTCTCCGACGCTCGTTTCCGCCAGGTTCTCGACTTACTCGACCGTTACAACTTCACCGTCAGCGAATCGACCCCGCTGGAAATTGAAGTCGCCGTCGATGCCGAAATGCTGGGCATGGTATATGAAACTCTGGTCAACATCGCCGAAGCTGAAGATCTTCGCGGCGATGCGGGTATCTTTTACACCCCGCGTGTCGAAGTCGATATGATGTGCCGTCTGTCGGTTGTTAATTATCTGAGCAATCGCCTTGGCTCCCAGCATCGCGAACTCTTCTACAAGTGGCTGCTGGCGTTCTCGTCGGACAAACAGCGTATCGCCGAAAAAGGCATTGTCGAAAAGCAGCTTCTCGAACCGCTCCGCACCGCTCTTGAAAGCTTGACGGTGGTTGACCCGGCCTGCGGCTCCGGGGCGTTTCTGGTCGGGATGCTGCTGGTACTGGACGACCTGTTTGACCGGCTGGACAAACAGCAGGGCAAATCCCGCTCTCTTTACGACCGACGCAAAGAGATCATCGGCCGCAGCCTCTACGGCGTGGATATCAAAGACTGGGCCTGCCATGTGGCCGAGCTGCGGCTGTGGCTGGCGCTGGTCATCGACGCCGACTTTACCCCCGCCGAACTGCACGTTCGACGCGAACCCTTGCTGCCGAACTTTACCTTCCATATCCGCTGCGGCGATTCGCTGATTCAGGAAGTCGGCGGGCTGGATATGGCTCATCGCAAAGGCGTCTCCGAATGGCCGGAGTCGATAAAACGGAAACTAAGAGAATTGCGATCTGAAAAAGCCAAGTTCTACAACAACGACCCGACTGCCCGCTACAAGACCAAAGAAATGCTCCAGCAGCAGGAACTGCGTGTGTTTGCCGATTTGACCGCAAATCGTCTGGCCGCTGTTGAGCAGAAACTGAAAACCCTCGGCCAAACTCGAGTTTCCGATACCACCGGGATGTTTGCCGATGATGACATCGACCGGCAAAAACAGGCCAAAATAACTCAGGCTAAAGAACAATCGCTGACCGCCCGCAAAGAAGAGTTTCGGCAGGAAATGGCGCGACTGCAAACCTTACAGAAAACGCTGGACAAGGCCAACGTCCCCTTTGTCTGGGATATCTCTTTTGCCGAAATCTTCCAGACCGACAAACAGGGCTTTGATATTGTCATCGGCAACCCGCCCTATGTCCGGCAGGAAAAGATCGCCGACCCGCGCTTGCGGCCCGACCAAATCACCGCCGAGAACAAAAAGGCCTACAAAGCCAAACTCCAGCGGCTGATTTACCGCACATGGGATAAGTGGTTCGGCTACAGCCAAGCCAAAGACAAGGCCGCCCGCACGCTGGATGCCAAAAGCGACTTGTATATCTATTTCTATTTCTACGGGCTTTCGCTGCTCAACGACAAAGGCACATTCTGCTTTATCACCTCCAACAGCTGGCTCGATGTCGGCTACGGCAAAAACCTGCAGGAATTTCTGCTGAACTGCTGTTCCGTGCGGATGATCATCGACAACAAGGCGATGCGGTCGTTCAAATCCGCCGATGTCAACACCGCCATCGTCCTGCTCAACGCCCCCGCCGACAAGCCGACCCCGACGGCCTTAAATCATATGGCACGGTTTGTGATGTTTTATGTCCCCTTTGAACAGGCGATGGACGATGTCGTCTTTACCCTGATCGACACCGTCCAGCATCGCACCAAAACCGAACAATTCCGCGTCTTTCCCGTCCGGCAGGAAATCCTGCTGGCCGAGGGCTGCGGCCTCGATGACGACGATGAGGAAGATCCCAAACCGGCCAAAAAGGTAAAAGGCCCGCTGATCAAAACCGAAAAGAAATACCTCGGCAACAAATGGGGCGGAAAGTATCTCCGCGCGCCGGACATCTATTGGACAATCCTTGAAAAAGGAAAAGACAAACTCGTCCGCCTCGGCGATATTGCCGAAGTGCGTTTTGGTATCAAAACCGGCGCCAATGAGTTCTTCTACCTCGACCAAGAAAAAAACAACCAATGGGGCATCGAAGAGGAATTCCTAAAACCGGTAATCAAAAGCCCGCGCGAATGCAGAACAATCTTAATCAATCCCGATGACTTGAAATACAAAATTTATATGTGCCACAAAAGCAAAGAAGAGCTAAAAGGCACGGCCGCCCTCGAATACATCAAATGGGGCGAAAGACAGAGCTTTCATCTAAGACCTTCTTGTAGCAATAGGGCTAAATGGTGGGATATTGGAACACGTAGGTTTGCACCATTGATTTGTCCCTCAAGTGTCTCAGAGCTGTTTCGCATCTTTCTAAACAACAGCGTATTTGCGGATAAGCGATTATATGAAATTTATCCTGACAAGAATATCACTTGGCTCCATTGCGCGTTAAATTCTTCCTTGACAACTTTATTTATGGAACTTGGTTCAAGAACAGGGCTTGGAGAGGGGTTATTGGATATGACTGTCTATGAAGTTGCCGACTGCGTGGTTGTTGCTGTTGGTTCAGATGAAACAATTGCGAAGCCAATAGAATTACTCTCGAAGAGGAAGCAGGAATGTTTAAGTACAGAGTTAAGAATGCCAGACCGACAGTCAATAGACAATGTTATTTTTGATGAAATCGGATTATCTCAAGGTGAGCGTGAAGCGGTCTATGAGGCGGTCATCAACCTTGTCGAATCCCGCTTGAGCAAAGCGAGCAGTCTGGAATAATTGAAACAATAGTGCAATGAAAGTGTATTTGGATCAAAATGTTTTTGCCGACCTTGACGGCCGCGTTCCCAATGCTGCTGTCTATGTGAATAAGCTCAGAGATTCGATTCAGCAAGGACAAATAATCATCGTGCCGGGAGTTGAACTTTTCGAGGAACTATAATATGACAAGTCAATTCGACCTCATAATTTCGCCCCGCGGCCACAACTGCCAGGCATGGGACCACCCAATCGCCCCCCTCGTCGCTAAACTTTACGGTCTTGATGAAGAATGATAAGGTAAGCAAAAATGAAGGAACAGTTGCTAAGAATACTGGCAAATTTTAAAGGCAACACTGAACGCATAAAAGATCTGTTGGCTTTTGATAAGCTTGTGCAGGCAATATGTCTTAGTGCCCTGAAAAAAGCACAAAAAGGCCTTCAGGGACGCGAGATTGAAAAGCATCCCTCTTTCAGAATTGACGGTTTGGTGCAGCAGATTGAAAAAATACGCGACAATGATTCTTTACAGCCGCATTATCGAGTGATGTATAATCAGTGCATCGTATTGCTCGTTTCTTATTTCAGTTCGGCAGTGGAAGATGTATTTAGAGTGGTTTTGTCAGATAAAATTTCCCAAAATAATCTTGGATCCTTAAAGAACGAAGAAATTAAAATTACACTCGAACAATATTGTGAGGACAAGGTTGTTGATATCTTCTTGGACAAAAAAGATATCAACTTTCAAGACATGAATAGCACCCGACGGTCTTTTGAAAAGTATCTCGATTTCGAGGCATTTGACCGGAATGCTGTGATGGCTAACATCATATTGGCACAGGCTATGCGTCATTGCATTGTTCACAGCGGATGCGCTGTAAGTAGGAAAGCAATTGCACAACTTGTAGAGATAAAAAATCGGACACTGAAAGCAAATATTCAAGAGCATGACACAATACAGTTTACTGAAGAAGAAGTCCTGAAAGTCAAGCACGATATGTTAAATTTTATGATTATGCTGGCAAACAAAGCCATGAATAATAAAGTCAATTTCCGTTCGGAACTAGATACCCCCGTGATAATGAAAGAGGCAGAAGTGCCATTTTGATTAAATCAATAGGCGAACATGAACCAGCGGCATCATAAAATGGGATGCACATTATATGTCCGAAAATTATATGAAACAATTCAGCGATTATCTCGTGTATGTCGATGAGAGCGGGGATCACGGGTTGGCCAGTATCAATCCGGACTATCCGGTTTTTGTGCTGGTTTTTTGTGTATTTCCCAAGCAGGAATACATCGATGAACTGATGCCCTCCCTGGCGCGATTTAAAGCAGCGTTTTGGGGACATGACGAGGTGGTACTGCACGAGCACGATATCCGAAAGCCGAAAAATGAATTTTTGGTCTTGTTCGATCAAAAGGTTCGAGAATCGTTTCACGCAGGCATAAACAAGCTGATTGGCTGTGCGACACTGACGGTCATTTCTATTGTCATTGACAAATATAAACTGGCCAGCCGATACGCCCACCCGGCAAATCCTTATGAGTTGTCGCTTGGTCTGGGTCTTGAACGGGTCTATCGTTATCTGAATGATATCGGGCAGTCCGAACGAACAACACCTGTCATTGTGGAAAAACGCGGCAAAAAAGAAGACAAGGAACTGGAACTATGCTTTCGGCGTCTGTGTGACGGGGTTAATTATCTGAATCGCCCGCTCCCTTATGACCTCGTGATGATTGATAAAAAAGCCAATTCAGCCGGATTGCAAATTGCCGACCTGATTGCCCGGCCGATCGGCATCAAAACGCTTCGCCCTGAACAACCCAATCGGGCCTACGAGATTATTGAATCGAAACTGAGGAAAAGCCCGGCAGGCGAGGTAAAAGGGTGGGGACTGAAAATGTTCCCCTGAAATAGTAAAGGGTTCCCGGATATTTCCAGAAACCCTTTACCGACCGGATATTTCCAGTCCATACTGATACTATCGGATATCGGGATCAAAAGTTCAAGTGAAAAATGCATAGAAAAAACAAGACTAATCGTGGCGACAAAAAGGCGGGCTTTTTTTGTCAAAAAGACGTAAATTACTTGAATGGTTGTATTGGAAATGGACATTGGTGGACATAAAAAAACCGCAGATTCGCCAGGCTGGCTCTGCGGTGGCCTTTATAGATTCTACTGCCGCTGGCAGAGAACTACTATACTTATACTAAAATATTTATATCGTCAGGTTCAAGGCAAAAGTTGAGTTTAAGCCAAAAATTAACAGGTGTACAGGAGTTATAATATATAGATTCCGAAAAATGTGGCCGAAATAAGGAGGACGCGCCCCCAGCCGCCTTGTAACAGGACAATGAAGGTATCAAGTGACCAAAATCGACACCGAAATTCAAAACCGCCACCCATGGGAACACCCAATCGACACCCTCGTCGCCCGTCTCCACGGCTCGCCGGATTCCCCCAGCAAAGTGTAAAGGATTGAAAATGTTCTATCGTCTGACACAGAAAATGGCCAAAAAGATTAAGGAGTCGCCAACACATTCCTGTCCAGTGTATTCCAATCCTTATATCGACTGGTCGGTACATCTGTTCACTGCCCAGCGGGCACAGTATATCATCATCACCAATTCAACGTCTCTGTACTCGGTTATTCTGCATGGACGAGGCATTACCGATGATGTCAGTTTTATTAATCATGCGATGAGCGGAATGGCGGACTTTATGTGTTACGATGGATACGAATTTCAGTTTCGCCGGCTCATTGCGCCCAATGCCACAGACACAGTGTTTGTCAAGCTGTCCGACCGCCGTGTGCTGGGTTCTATGAATGACCTGGTACGGATGGCCAAGTGGCATCTGATCGAAGGACAGGTTTCACCGTTCGAGGCTGCCGAAAAAATCAACAAAGCGCCAATGTCATATCTGAATTATGACCACCCCAGGCGTGCATTTCCAAAAATGCAGATTGAAACATTTGAAGATAAGGATACCTGATCGTTATGCCCGTATATATACGAAACAGACCATCGGGAATTTGCCGAACATTTTTTCCTACAAGTTGCATCACCCCACTCGCTCAATCGCGGCCAGCGCCTTTTGCTGATCCAGTTCTGCATAGACCTCGGTAATGGCGGCGGAGCGGTGGCCCAATATAATTCGTGCGGTTTCCAGCCCAAACTCTTTACGCAGGAACGTCGCGGCGTTGTGGCGCAGCTGGTGCGGATGCCAGTGGAACTGTTTGTACCACGACTTGAGTTCTGCTTTCTGTTTGTTGGTCAGGCGCTGTTGCCACGTTGCCTTGCTTTCGCCGGGCTGCTGGGCCAGATGTTCCGGCGGCGGGAAGGCCGCTTCGATGCCGCGCTCAATGGCCCGGCGGTACGCCGCGACAGTATAGACATTCCCCTTCGTTCGGCGAGGATTTGCCTTGCAATGACTTCCCGGCACATTGCCGCA
>JBNRMN010000041.1:0-6706 GCA_050309605.1 Anaerohalosphaeraceae bacterium | reverse complement strand
CGGCAGTCTCCTGTATAAAAGTGCTGTTTCCAACCCTTTTATCGGACAGATTGCCGTTTTTTGTTGAAATAATCACCATTTTCATCCAAAATCCCGATCAGAAAAGTCAGTCAACTTGAGTAAGTAATACATTCCGACCACGTTGGGAACAGTGGCCGGGCGCCCTTTGGAAACCACCAAATCAACAGTTGATCCTTCGGTACTGTACGATCCGCCGGATGGATTCTGACTGATTACCCGACCTTGACTTACTGTTTCACTGTATTCCTGAGTAACCGTTCCGACCACGAGTCGAGCCGCTTCAATCGCCTCCCGGGCCTCTGACTGGGTTTTCCCGATAACATCAGGAACACGTACAAGGTAGTATATTATCCCCCCTATTGGAGGACCTTGTGAGACAACTATGTTAACAACCGACGCCATCGGAACGTTTGAGCCGACGGCAAGATTCTGGCCCATCACGCACCCTTTTGGAACAACTGGACTGGTGTCCTCCGTTACCGTGCCTACCACCAGGCCGGCCGCGGCAATAGCCGCTTGCGCATTGGCTCGACTCATCATGAACAAATTGGGTACAGTGGTTATCTCCCCTGCATAGTTTCGAGCAAGACGAAACCCAAGAAAGTCATATCGTTCCGAGGGACTAAAGACACCCCGAAACCCTGCCCTACAGTTATAAGCATCAAATCCCCAGCCGCCGCCGCGAAGAATACGACCTGTTCCTGATGCAGGTCCTCTTGGGTCGTTTTGCGGTAAAGAATCGTAGAGACCATACCAATCATTGCACCATTCAAAAACATTTCCCGCCATGTCATACAGAGCGTAGCCATTGGGGGTAAAGCGTCCAACAGAAGAAGTATATGGCAAAATTCCATCATTCCAATCGGGGTGATACCCACGAGTGGGGCTGATGTCGTAACTGTAGCTATTGGTGCTGTAATAATTTGCCTGTTCATGCGTAATGGTATCTCCCCACGGAAACCGTTTTCCCGATAATCCTCCCCGTGCGGCGTATTCCCACTCGGCCTCAGTAGGCAGACGGTAACCATCTTTGGTATAATCGGTAAACAACAACATCAGTCCATAACATGATTCCCGCCCATCCTGCTGACTTTGCCAATCGCAGAAGGCTGCCGCCCCGTACCAACTAACGAAAACCATCGGATCATTGGACATATTACGTCCATTTTTTTTGCAGACAGAAAAAGTGCCATTTGAAAACTCAATCAGGCTATTTGGATTGCTGACAGTGGTATCACAGAAGGGATAATAATATTCGCGGGCATCGGGTGGTCGAATATGTCTTCCACCATAGACCACTCCTTCTATAAGAAATATTGGAGAATGTTCTGGAGAAACATCAGGATTATACATCGAATTCAGGAACTGACAATAGGCTCCATTAGTGACCTCATATTGGCTCATGTAATACGGACTTAGCGTCACAGTGTGGATAGGTCGTTCATTGGAATTGCCTTCGCTGAAACTGTCACCCATTTGAAATGTTCCGCCGGGAATGAAGACCATTCTTTGTTCTACGCGGTCATCGGCGATGATTCGGATTCGATAATTCTCCCCATAAACACCGGGCAGATCGACTCTGCTGTTCCAGTAAATGGTACGTTTAGAAGGAAAAATGGTCGGCTTGTGGCTATAAATCTGAACGCCGCCGCTCGGACTCGTTTGATAATTCGGCAGGACATTGACCAGGTCCCCCGAGAGCGCCTCCGGTGAGGGGATAATCGCCCATGACTGGCCGCCATCGTCGCTGACCTGGACAGCGATCATGCACGGGTCATAATCAGCGTCTCTGAGCACATACGATATCACCACCACCCCATCCGTCCGCTGATAAGCCGTCACATTCGAGACAGTTGGCGGGGAGTTGGCCGTTACCGTTTCGGGCATAAGTCCCGCCACGACCAGACAGAAGACGGCGATAAGAAGGTGGAAACGCCTGCTTTGCATCCCCCCAACTCGTGCGAACTGATTTGTAATGCGTTTCATGGCATACTCCTGATTATTCTGTTTTCCGGTTTATTTTTTTTGACCATTCTTCGATATAAGGCCTCTATCTTAAGTGCGAAAAACAGAAGCGAAAACTGTCAGAAAAATTGAAATTTTTCAAAAAATTTTTCAATTGTCGAAATGTTTGAAATTCGGACATGCTGTTTGAAGGGAATGCCTGTTCCAACGTCTTCCATAAATAAACAAACACCCTCCACGCTCACCACCGCTGTTCGGCAGCTTTTATCTCCCCCTTGGGATTTACATTATGCACAGGTCTAAAGATTGTTCTGAATCAGTCTTTTTCCTTTCCAATTTTTAGAGGAATTTTATTTTTAGTTATGAGGATTTACAGATTCTTCCTTATATAATTCATATATTTCTTCTACAGACAGGGCGTAGCTGTAGATACGGACATCATCCAGACGCCCTTGGAAGTAGGGGTCATAAGGCCATTGACTTTTTCCGAAATATTTGTTTGTTGCTTTGATATCCAGCGGACTTAATCTCATGCCATTATTGCTATCAACCAAAGTGCCATTCACGAATAGATTCCCTGTGTTTCCGCCAATTGTAACAGCCAGATGTACCCATTTGCCAGTGGATAATTGATTCGTTTCCAGCCTTTGCTCATTTGTGTAACCCATCGTTGTAATTGCAAAAAGAAGTGTGTTCCTTTTAGATCTGGGTGTCAGCATCATATACGTTGACT
This sequence comes from Anaerohalosphaeraceae bacterium, assembly GCA_050309605.1. GTDB lineage: Bacteria > Planctomycetota > Phycisphaerae > Sedimentisphaerales > Anaerohalosphaeraceae > T3Sed10-213. The sequence continues at coordinate 3,987 of JBNRMN010000041.1, read as the reverse complement.
CCGTATTTCCAAAATCAAAAATCCGTTCCCACATATTACTTCCTGTCCAATAAACCCATACCGAAACAGTAAACGAATCTGTTTCGTCAAAAGTGGAGAGATTATTACAATACAAATAACTCTCATCACCTTCCAGACCAAGCACTTGACCCCTTTCAGTATCTTCTATAATCTTTGCATTACCCATAATCTGACCACTGAAATTGTTTTTAGTTGAATCAAACACAATCTGGTCTTGAACTTCATCAAAGGTCCAATGTGCAATGATATCTTTTGTTGAAAAACACCATGGCCTGCCAAGGATATTTGCTGGATAGGGTTTTGATGATATATATTTTTCCAACAAAAATGTATATTTTGAAGATAAGTTGGCGTGTTCAGATTGTGGCAGCAATTCCGCAGCTTTTTGCTGCCATTTTATCGCATTTTCAAAGTCACCTATTATGCTGCATACCGCAGCAAGAGTTCCCAGGTATTTCCAATCTTCCCAGTTTGTAAGGTTGCAGGCTTTTGTAGCATATTCCAGTGCTAAATCATAAGATTCGAAACGAGTTAAAAAAATCCAAATGAGCTTTTCAATAGCAGGGATATGACTTGGATTGATATGTATGACAGACTTATAATCAGCAACGGCTTTAACATAGTCACCGTTATACTCTTCGGTCGATCCCCTTTCATAAAAGCGTTCAGCTAGTTTATCCACGACTTCTCGCGTTTCGAGAGGAGGATTATTAGGAAGTGGTAGCAGTTTCAGGTTATCTGCATTTTTCAAAGATTCATCGAGTTCTCCGAGCATCATTTTTTTCCATACGGGATAAAGAGAAGCACTCTTGATTGTCACAGAATTGAATGGGTCTTCCAATTTTAACTTTCGTGTCCCCATATAATATAAAGCGATTATCTCTTTAGAGCTAAGCGTTTGATAATAGGTTGCAATTTCACGAATGAATCCTTTAAAGAGAGCATTTCCATTGTTTATCCCGCCGATTGTGGCAACATCCTTAAAAACCCCCTGAATCTGACCCTGGCCTGAACCAGCCTCTTTCCCATTAATATATAATACCACGTTGCCTGTATCTTTTCCTCCTCCTTCAAGCGTAATCGCAAAGAAATTCCATGCATCATACTTAATGAAATTTTTTGAGACAGATGCTCCTTTCAATGAGTTTCCATTCAAAACGTAATAATTTCCAAATCCAGTTTCCCCATCTATATAGAATCGGAGCTTATCTAAGCCTTCGGAATAAATTACCATTCTGGGATATGTCTCAGTACTTTGGGGTTTGATCCACGCAGTCAATGTCAAATCAGATATATTCGAAAGTGATCCTTCCGGTAAAGAAAGATAATCATCTTCCCCATCAAAATATAAACCTTCCTCTGAATTGATGGCTAATTGTGGGCCGTGAAGAGTACCATCTGGATAATTACCTGAAAGCTCTTTGCAGGTTATACTCATATCATTATCTAACAGAAAAGCTGAATGTAAATCCATTAGAAAAACCGGCTTGGAGGTGGGGGTATATGCGACACATTTTAAATCTAGCGAAGTTATGATGTCGAGGGGATCCATTTGATCATCTGGCAGAATCAAGTGTTTCAATGGCATCGCAATAAGAGGAGTTAGGTCTTTAACCTGTGTTCCTTCCAAGTTAAGATAGTGTAGAGGGAGATTTTCAAGTGCAGAAATATCACTGATGTTAGTGTGACTAAGATTAAGATATGATAGTGGCAAATCTTTTAGTGGAGCAATATCTTCAATGGTCGCTTCGGACAGATTTAATATCTTGATTTGTAATCCCTTCAGGGCATTAAGATTGCCAACGGTGAGCCCGGCAATGTCAACATCTGAAATCGCTCCATGCTCAAGTCGAACTCGAATATCTTTGCCATCTACGTCTTTGTTGTCTTGTTTAAGTAGAAGTTCAACCAGATGAGCTGCTATTTCCTCATTAAAAGATACAAGATCCGAGGGTGCTAAATAAAATAATGATTTCCTTCGGAGGTCTGTATCATAATATAAATAGCTGTTTTGATAGCTTTTCTGGCTTTGCACATACGAGTTTTTAAGAGACCATAATGCTTCACTTTCTTTGCCCATTCTGTACTGAGCCAATCCTAACATGCCTTGAACAAAAAAATCCTTCGGTTTCAATTGATACAATTTTTCAGCTTTACTCAATACCACATCATTGGTCGATTCGTTCGAATTGGCATTGATCATGGCCCACACTTGCGTGCAGAGTGAAATGGCTTCTTTTTCTTTGCGAGCTTGATTTAATACCATAAATACAGATATAAGAATTCCACAAAGAAGCCCAATAATTACTGATGAAGAAATGGCTATTAATCCCCAGCGTTTTATGATGAACTTTTTAAACCTGTACAGGCCCGACTCCGGCCCGGCGATGAGGGGGTCGCCGTTGAGATAACGGGTGATATCGTTGGCCAAATCCGCCGCCGTCCGATACCGTTGATCCCTGTCTTTTCGGATCGCCATCAGCGGAATCCATTCCAGTTCCTTATGAAGGCATTTAATCAATGTCACAAGTTCGATCTGACGATTTTCGGCAACCGTGGGGGCATGCTCACCCAGTGTTGACAGCCTGGTGCTCGGACGCGGCGGGTCCTGCTTACAAATAACCTGCTGAATTTCGGCATAGCCCGCCTCGCGAAGCGTCTCTGGCTCAAACGGCAGCGCCCCGGCCAATAATTCATACAACACCACGCCGAGCGAGTAGATGTCGGTCCGCGTGTCAATATCTTTTTCCCGCAGGTCCGCCTGCTCAGGACTCATGTATTCCGGCGTCCCGATAAGCTGGCCCTGCCGGGTAAACAGCGTCTTTTCCGTCAGCGGCAAACAGATGGCCTTGGCCACGCCGAAATCAATGATCTTGGGAACCGCCCGGCCGTCCTGTACATCCACGACGATATTGGACGGCTTGATGTCCCGGTGGATAATCCCCCGTTGATGGGCGTGCTGGACCGCTTGGCAGACCTGCACAAAAAGCCCCAGCCGTTCTTCGATCCGGAGCCGGTGGCGGTCGCAGTACTCGGTAATCGGCAGACCCTTGAAGTATTCCATCGCAAAATAAGGTCTGCCGCCTTCCGTCGAGCCGGCCTCAAAGATATGGGCGATATTGGGATGATCCAGCATCGCCAACGCCTGACGCTCGGCCTCAAAACGGGCGATGACCTGCTCAGTATCCATCCCCAGTTTGATGATCTTCAGGGCCACCCGCCGGCGGATGGGACGCTCCTGTTCGGCCAGATAGACCCGGCCAAACCCGCCTTCGCCGATCAACTCCAGCAGTGTGTACCGGCCGATGACGGTGCCGGGACCTTCGGCCGACGGCGACATCTCCGGCACAACCTCCGACACCCCCGGCGGAGCGGTCAAAAAGCAGGCATCCTCAAAATGAACCCGCAGCAGTTCCTCGACCCGCCGGAGCAGTTCAGCATCCTGACCGCACGCCGACTTGACAAACGCGGCCCGTTCCTGAGGCGACTCAATCTCAATCGCCGCAGCAAAAATCGCCTCTTCGTTTCTATCTTCAGCTTCCATTGATCACCGTCCATTCAGTGTTAAATCCTGCCGGAGCCGATTTCCTCAGAAAAACTATCAAGGCAGATAGCTGCACGGGGGCTGAGGGTCGGTGCAGGTCAGCCACGATACCGCCATCATCGCCAAATCCGCCAGGTCTATCTGTCCGCTGTCGTCCAGATCGGCAACGGCACACGGCCCGGCGGCAAAGCCTTGCAATCCAGCGGTGTCTATGCGATGTGCCAAAGCCCGAATATGCAGGCTTCTATCTTTAAGTGCGAAAAACAGAAACAAAACCTGTCAGGAAAATTGAAATTTTTGTAAGATTTTAGCCATTTGAAGCAGTGAACTCTTTCAATGCCGGCAGCTGGCCGGTTTTGAGATAGATTTTCAGCGCCTCTTTTACTGTATTCACGGGGTTTAATCCGCGTTGTTTGAGCGTA
>JBNRMN010000040.1:0-4061 GCA_050309605.1 Anaerohalosphaeraceae bacterium | reverse complement strand
CAATAAAAAATCGGCTCGTGCTGGAACTTGTAGCGCCCAAAGCCAAACGCGCCGCAGTTTTTCACCCAGATGACGGGGTTGCGCACCTCAAAGCCCGCACGACGCAGTGCTGCTTCTGTTTCCAATTGCCACGCTGACGCATGGCATATGTAGAGAGACGCCGAGTCCTTGACCGCCTCACGGAACCGCGTAAAGAAAGCGTCCATAAACGCGATGTATTCATCGGAATCCATCGCATCGTTTTGTATCGTCATCGCGTCTTCGGTACCACCGGAATAGTCGACGTTATACGGAGGATCGCTAAAAACCAAGTCGGCTTTGTCGCTATTCATCAACCGTTTGACATCGTCGGCATTGGTCGAATCGCCGCACAACAGTCTGTGTTCGGATTTCAAATTAAGCTTTCCCATAGTTCACCGCCTTTTTTCCGGTAAAGGTTTCGTATCGTTGGACTGCCACATCACAATAAACGGGGTCCAGTTCCATCGCAAAGCACCGCCGGCCGAGCTTTTCAGCGGCGATGACCGTCGTTCCAGAGCCGCAAAACGGCTCAAAGACAATCCCCGCCGTCCCGTCAAACGACTGGAGACAATGCACGGCAAAGTGCATCGGCATCGTCGCGGCGTGCACGGCCTTTTCGGCGTTTTCGGCCGAAGCGCCGCGGCCTTCGTAGACGTTCGGCACCGTCGATTGGAACCGCCCGGTCGGGATGCATCGCTTGGGATTCTTATCCGGCGACAGAATCCACACATCCTCGAACCGCGAATTCATCACATTGGCCGCGATGGCCGGCTGGCCACCACCCTTGTACCAGACCAGCCGGTCGACAAAATGGCTGCGGAAATGATGAATCCACTCAATCACAGCGATTTTGTTGCCCGCCAGTGACTGAAGATTGACCGCCACCGTCCGGCAGACCTTCAAGGCCAGCGCCGTGAACGCCTCCAGGAACTGGCGGTATTCGTCCTGCGGCCGGTCGTCGTCATCGTGGAGGTATTTCGAATCGACGCGGTTTTTATTGCCGCCGAGGCTGTTCGGCCCGGCGTTGTACGGCGGACTGGTAAAGCACAACGCCGCCGTCTGCCCATCCATGAGGCGCTCGACATCTTCGGCGCAGGTTGCATCGCCGCACAGAATCCGATGCTGGGATTTGAGTTTAAGCTGTCCCACAGTCGCACTCCTTCCCGGCCTCGACCATTTGCTTGCCCTCATCGTAGTCATACCGCTTGCCGCAGGTGTCGCATTCCCAATACGCGCCCAAGAGCCACAGGTCGCCGGGCTGGGTGATCGGCTCGTCCGGCGGCTCGGGCACGGCGTTGTCATCGGTCAGGCCTTCGGTCGGCTCGACTTTCAGCAGCTTGGCCAGCTCGTCCTCGTCAAACGCCAGCAGGCCAAGGTCAAAACCGGCGTCCTGAAGCTCCGACAGCTCGATGGGCAGGATGTCATAATCCCAATCCGACAAGTCTGAGGTTTTGTTATCCGCGATCCGGTATGCCCGAACCTGCTCGGGCGTCAGGTCACCAGCGACATGCACCGGCACCTTGGCCAGGCCCAATTTCAGGGCCGCCTTGTACCGCGTATGGCCGCAGACAATCACGCCGTCGCCGTCGACCACAATCGGCTGCCTGAAACCAAACTCTTGTAGGCTGGCCGCCACCGCATCGACCGCGTCGTCGTTCTGTCGCGGGTTTTTGTCATACGGCTTGATGGAGTCGATGCTCCGCAGTTCAATGTTGAAGTTCTGCTTACTCATGAGGCACCTTTCGTAGATGGGGTTTTGGGGTCGATGCCCCGTTTCGTTTTTCGCAGGTTGGCAGCCGTTTCCGTCCGGCCAACCGCTCCAGCCACCGCCGGATCGCCGCACACAGGCGAGCCTGGACGGCGTGAGACGACTCCGGCGACGGCCGTCGTTGCCCTCGCGCGATTTCTGCGCCGCAAAAAGAAAACTCTTTGTTTTGCCGCGATTGTTCCCGTCGGCATCACCTCTTTTATTGTGCCGGAAGGAACCACAAATGCACAACATTCACAACAAAAAGTCTTTTTGATGATTTTTTTCAACATTAGTTGTTCTCCGGCCGCTGTTTTTGCACAAATCCTTGATTTTAGGGCTGCAGGACGGTTTGCATTTGCATCCATCGGGGCAGTGGTGGCCATTGCGCGGCTCAAACTCACCGCACCAATCGTCGGTCATCACTTGAGGCCATTCGGCAAAGCAGACACGTTCATCCGCATCGGCTCGCTTGATCCTGTCGCCCGGACGAGGGGTGTGGCGTCGACAAATTCCTTCGCCCCATTCTCTGAATGCGCCCAGCTTCTGAGCGGTCTGATGGTTTGCACAGCCATATGCCCCCGGCGAGAAAAACCGACAGTCGTAACATGAAATTCGTTCGGTCATCGTTTGTGTCCTTTCGCTAAAAATGGTCGTTGTTTTTTTGTGCCGCCGACCCTAAATCTAAGGGGAAGTGCGGGGCGTTTCACACGCCCGCACTCCCCCTTTAGGGGGAGGTGTGTGCATTTCCGCCTATATTTCCGAAACTTTTTTTCATAAGTTATTATTTTTAATAACGTTGTGATTTTCGTCGTCGCGGAAATGCGACACGTGTCTCAAGCAAAAATATTTCCGCAAGCTAAGTTGTTTAATTACAATGATTTAAGGTGGAAATATTAAGGAAATGCTAATTTTCCATTTCCGCCATATTTCCGCTCTTGACCAAGCGGACATACCGCTCTGATGCACCGGTTTTTTGGGCGATCTCGGCAACATCCATGTCCGGTTTATTCGCAATCAGGGCAGCGACCCATTGCCCCTTATCCCCATTGAAACCGGGCCGGTATTTGACGTACTGCATCTTGGAGCCAGCCTTGATTTTGCAGACCGTCTTGTTTTCCTGAGCCAGCTCCAGCATCTCCTTGGCCTTTCGCTCGGACAGACCGTATTGCTGCTCGGCCTGATAGGCGATCAACCGTGCCGAACACGGGTCATACGCACCAACGCAGTCATCCACAAACGCCTCCAGCGTCAGTGTCGGTTTCGGCTCGCGTTTCTTTTCTGCGCCCAGCAGGTCTTCAGTATCGGCTTTCGGGTCGACCACAAACAGCGGATGCTGCTTGCGGATGACAAACGGCTCAATCGGTGCCCAGGACCGCACCGCCGCGTCAACGACAAAGGTGTCCTTGTCCTGATGCGGTCGGATAACCAGATGCGTATCGACCGCCCGTGATTGACTGCCGGCGCCTGCCCCGACATCGGTGACACTCTTACCGGACTGATTGCCCTTGCTGGCATGATGAATCAGGACAAACGCGCATTTCAAACGCGCGGCGTGCAGGTCCAGCAGGTTGTACAGATTGGCAATCGCGCCGTTATCGTTTTCATCCACGCCCAGCGGCAACGTTCGATAGAACGCATCGATGACGATGACCTTGTACTGATGGGGTTTAATCTTCTCAAACGTCCTGGCCAGCCGATGCAGGTCCTTGAGCTTGCCGCGAAGCGATTGGACCTGGATGTGGTCGCTAAACAGCGGCGGATCCATTTCCAGGGCGTTTGCCACCTGCATCATCCGATAGGTGGTGGTATTGATATGCAGCTCATTATCAATCAGCAGCACGCAACCGGAATCGACCGGATACCCCAGCCAGTCCAGTCCGGAGGCCAGCGAGATGGCCAGCAAATCGACCAGCCAGGACTTGCCGGCCTTCGGCGAGGCGATGATGTTCATGGTCTCGCCCTCTCGCAACAGACCGTGGATAATCGGGGTATTAAGCCCCTGAAAATTGGCAATCAATTCGGTCAGCGTGACTGGCTCGTCGTCATTATCGTCACCCTCGCTGCTGACGATTCCGGAGATATCCACATCGCAGGTATCCGGTGCCGTCTCACCGTATCCCTGCTTTGCCAGCTCGGTCGCTGCGGCGCTGAAATCGCCGTGATGCTCCAGATGGGCATAGACACTAAAGGGGCGATAGGCCGTTTGCGGCTCGAAGGGGCTGGCATTGCTGCTCCAGACGTAGAAGACCTTCTCCTTAAGCGTTGCCGACCAGCCGCAGGTCTTGCCCGG
>JBNRMN010000039.1:0-10134 GCA_050309605.1 Anaerohalosphaeraceae bacterium | reverse complement strand
CTCCGGCACAACCACCAGCCGCACACTGCCCAGCCGATCGTGAGCATAATACGACGCATCATAGAAGTTCGGATCAACCGGGTCGTGATGCCGCTGACACAGAACCTGCGCATCGGCGTAAACGTATGAACTTGCCAAAAGATTCGGACTGACTGCATCCACTACACACAATACTACCGGAAGCTGGCTATTGATGTCAACCAAAAACTTTTGCTCACCCACAATTGCCGGATTTTGCGGATCGGAAAAGTCCTCGACTCGTTTGTAAACCCGATTGCCCATCGGGTCATATTTGACGTGAATGGAGTGGATGCCTTTGGAAGCTTTTCGGATCTTGTTGTCCCAGTTAAATTCGACGATGTCATTGCCGATAGGCGTATCGGTCGGCAGTTTCGTCGTATTGCCGTTCCAGTCCGTATTCAGTGTAAACGGATTGTCGCCGGTCGCCCCGGTCATCAGGTCACCGACATAGCCGAAACCGCTAATCTCGCTGGATGGATTATAACCATACTCCTTGACGGACCGAGTGTACTGATTAATATTGCCGTCTTTGGTATAGTCGAACTGCTCATAAACATACTCATAGCCGCCGACGCCATATCCCGCCGCACCCGTAAGTTGGCTCATCATATCGTATTCATATACAAAGGCCAAACTCGAATTCTGGAATAGTAACGCTACTTCATTTGATGACAGGGCGTAACCCATAACCCGCACTTCATCAATGACACCATTAAAACCGTACTGGCCATCGGGATAGGCGCCAACACAGAGGCTGTAGCCATATGTTGAGCTTTTAGCCACACCTGTGAAACCGCTTAAAACACCGTTGATATAAACCGATGTCCCGTTAATATCGCCAACCACACAAATATGAACCCATTGACCTGCGACAAAGACGCCGGGAACTTCAATGTCATAACCTGAACCATAATCTGCACGAATACGCAGATTTCCATGGTACTGATAAAACTCAAAATCATGGTTGGCAAAGTCGTTCCCAAGAATAATCAGCTCTTTGATTGCCAGACTTTGTGGTTTGACCCACCAAGACACCGTATAATCCGGCCCGATCAGAAGGTCAGAAAAGTTGTCAATCTTGACAAAGTCTCCATCGTAACCGGATAATCCTGAAAAAACCAGTCCACCGCCTATTTTTCCAGATACTCGTTCAGCGCCGTAAATCTGTCCATGGTTGCCGCTAATTGAGTCATAGGCGGTCGTTCCCTGACATTCTTCGAATCTCCACCATAAAGATATCCCTTGCTGTGTAGTCGACTCGTCTGGGATAGAGATGATTTCTTGGGCGACGCACAGTCTGCCCAGACCATCGATATAGCTGTCATCGCTCCACGCATCGAATGCATAGTGCGCCTCGTTGTTACACCCATAGGCACTGGTGATGATGGATTGCAGGAAATTGTCCGGGCTGTGCGCATAGGTCAGGCTATAGGTCAAATTGCTTTCCGGGTCGCCGTCCAGATGGTAGGTCAGCCCGCTGCGATTGCCATTGTCGTCATAATCCAATGTGGCGATGACAATGGGGAAGTTCGGGTCCGGGACTTTCATATCGTTGACCTGTCGAAGCCGCCCGGCCAGGTCATAATCATAACGAACTGCATACACCACCTCATCGGATGGACTCAAGACTTCAAGGGAATGGACTCGGTTATAGGCCGTATTATAGTCGTAATTGAACGTAAAGCCGTCCTGGTTGGTATAGGACAGTAATCGTTCTGCTGGGTCGTATTCAAACAGGTAGGTCGATCCCCATCCACCGGGGCGGTCATCGGAGTGCCTTTTATCGGTGATCTTTTTGATCTTTCCGTATTCGCCAAGTATCCGCGGAGTGTATTCATATTCAAGAGAACCTCCACAAGGATAAACGGTTTTTGTGATTTTTCCGTATTCGTTATACTCATAGGTAATATGATAGGGCTCGGTATCTCCGGGTATCCATACCGCTTTCTTTTCAAGCAAACCATTATCATAGTAGATGTATTCTTCGTAGTCACCTGACGGATAGATGATCTTTTCCGGCTTTCCGTGATAGCTCAGACGAATTCCTGTCATTTTAGACTCTGCATCTTCGATGAGGATGTGGCAACCGGAACTATCCATTGGATGTATCAGCGAAGGCGTATCAGAATAATAATAGTTTGTCTCCGCAACGTGATCACCAACACTAATTTGTCCATCCGCGTCATTGTCCTTGATGAGTTGCTTGACCGTCTGAATCCTTCCCCTCGAATCATACAGAAACTCGGACACGGCCAGTACGGTGATGCCGTCATGATCATACTGCGTCTTGCTCTTGACCTTGTTGTCAAGATAATATTCGGTATATTCACGAAGTTTGGCATGGAGATCTTTAGTCGTTTCTATGTCCAGAGAATCATCTGGGTGATAAGATACCAGATTTGCCGGCACGGCAAAATAGTCCGCTACTTTTCGATTGGCATTATCATAGTCCATAAAGATAACGCTGCCTTTTGGATCGATCACATAAATCTGATTTCCAACTGCGTCAGAACCAAAATGAATAGTTTGCGGCTCGTGACTGTCCTCTTCCACGGTGTGGACGATTTTCGATGTCATTCGATCCATCGCGTCATACTGATATTCCTCGAATTTCAAAAGAACGGGGTCTTTGTGCAGAACCATCATCGAATTCGGGTCATAAATCGGACTCCCGTCTTCATCTATAATAAATCTCACATTATAAACTTTCTCCTGTTTAGCTTGACCGCTTGGATGGTAAACAAATTCACTGCGAGTTATATGGTCATAGTGTTGTTCGAGCTGGAGGTTCTTTCCAGAACAGTGCTCGTATATATGTAATGGACGATTCAACGAATCATGAATATGCCAAATAAATTTTCTGCCTCCATTGGGGCTATATCCATATTGTGTCATTTGGGTTACAATTGTTTTATCGTCATCTCTGTAGCCATAAGAGGTTACTCCTTCATAGCACCAAGCAGGTGGGATAGTCCTGGCTGTAGGCTGGTATTCCAGAAGGAGGTCATACCTATGTTCGTTGTCTTTGCCTCCATAAGGCAACCGCCTGTCAAGGTATTGGTCATTATAATTATGTTTTCCAAAGCGTTCCTTGAACTTGAACAGATTTCCATCATTTGAATCTGTCACATCCGGGTCATAGGACTCCGGAACAAAGTTTGTTGTCAGGTTCACCGCGTACGGATCTTCATAGACTCGCGATTCTATAATCCTTCCAAGATAGTCTCGCACATAGAATTGAACCTGACCAAGATAATTCGCCTCAAGTACCATATATCCAAACTTGTCATGATAATACCGTTTTTGTGGGTCGCCAAGTGGAACTTCGGTGCCGTCCAGAAGGCTGCCGGCCAGAGTTGCGCCCTCCCAGACATTTATCGGATATCCATTGACATCATAAACCAAATATGTGATTCGATCTTCGGCATCTACTTTGGCTTTCATTTGTCCATTCGGCAAATAATATAGCTGTTCGATCGCCCATTGCTCGGGCGATGTTCCATCGTCAAGAAGTGCCCTGGTCTGTACCAAATAGTTCCCGGAATAACCTTCATCCTCCAATAGTCCGTTAGGATCGCCGTACAAATAGTGTTCTTCAATGCGAGCTCCGGTGGTGGTTATCGTGCCGAAACTATCCTCTTGGCAATATCCTTGCCAACTCACTTTTCTTACCGGAAAATTATAGCGTTGATGATACTCATAATCGGTCAGAATAAATCTCTCGGAATCTATATAAATTCTTACCTGAATAACATTTCCATAATCATCATAGATATTGGCAAATACTCTGCCTGCGGTTTCATTCTCGCCGTCCCCTTTCTCGTCGAGATATTCCACAATCGTTGTCGGCTTGTCAGGGAAGTTTCCGTCTTCGTAGTAATATTCATAATTACGCACTCCGCCTTCACCGGCATAAAACGAAAATTCTACAAAAGGAAATACGCCATAGAATGTATTGGGGTCACGATCAGTAAATATACCTGTCTGCTGATCGCATGACATCCAATGAGCCTTATTGGTTATTGTTTTTTCTTTTATCAGTGTACCCTCCGGAGACAGTATGTGTATCTCCTCTCTTATCATTACGCTTCTTGGATGAGGGTTATCAATAAAAAGTTCACCAGTTTCTGACCATGGTCTGTTCCCATCAAAGTGCCCATGGACAGCATAATACTTTGTTGTGTTGATTGAGTTCCCGGTTATCTCATCAGTCTTATTCTCATATCGTCTAAGATAATGAAAACTATTCAAAAACCTTGGTCTTGTACCACAGGGATTAAACTTAGTACGAACCGCGCCATTCTCATCTCTGAAAAGATAATCAGTTAATTTATGTCCAACAATGGGACCGGAAGTCCCAAAGTGTGGTCTGCTATGAATTGCAATGTATTGATCTTCGTAAGTCAAAGTATGTCGGAGAGTACTGAGGTTCCATCTGTCCCAAGGATCAGGAAAAGCAGGTTGCGAGAGATGGTATGGAAAATAGAGGTCTGTTATATCCTGTCCATCTCCTCTCACTTTTTGATATTGATAAAGAAACCAATTCTCTTCGGTTAAATGTGGAAACACCGAAAAATATATCACGTCGCGAGGCGTTTCATCACCAGACGCAATTTGTAAACGACGCAGAACAGGCAACTCCCAGTCGTAATCATCTTCAAACGTCCTAAAGATGATTTTGTTTTCAGTTTGGTTATTACTGATTTCCCGGAGGTATTGATTGTTGGCATCCCAGGTATATTCCAACGCATTGCCGAAACGATCCTCCTGACGTTTAATTCCAATATAGGCCATCCAGTCCACGACCCCTTCGGTCTCCGGAAAGTCATATGGCAACTCAACGCCGGACTTCTCGAAGACCATTTTCATTCCGTCCGGTGCATAATGGGTGTATTGCAGGCTGATAACTGCATTGGGTTCAGACTGATCGATATGAGTTACCTCCCGAAGAATATAATCCCGGTGTTGGTCCAGAGCCAAATGTTTCATATCGATAGGGACGTATTTAACGACATTCGGATTTTCGGGGACGACATAGCCCTGATACAACTGGCCACCCAGCGGCATACAGAGCCACAGCTTTCCTATACCCAATCCATTACCATCTCGCTGCGGCGCTCCGGATGCATCGATTTGCCAATCCGTCGAACAATTTTCAAAAATCCTGATGTTATGATTATGCGTCCAGCCGAAGAAAAGCGGAAGCACTTGGTTTTTAAGGCTGTCATTATAGGTTCTTTTGAATTCAAACGGAAAGCTGCCCGGCCAATTGATGGTAATATCCGGCCGTTCTTCATAGTGATAGGTTTGGCCTTTGGATTTGCCGACGATGGGATATTCAATAAAGACCTCTTTGCTCCTGTTGCCTTCATCATACACCAACGTTTTCGTCTTGGTTTCTTCTGCGATGAGTCGTCCTAAATCGTCATAGACTTCAAGTTTAAGATAATAGTCGCCGCTGTAAAACCTCATTGTGTTCCAGTAACCGAGAATGCCTTCCCTTTGCGGAGCAGATCCTCGGGTCACGATCATCCATGGGTCGATTTCGATTTCTTTATCGCCCACAACGATGACTTGCGGCGGATCAGCGTAATCATTAACCGGACAAGCCTTGATGACATACTCACCCAAGCGGTGATACCACACCGTTCCGATAATGGGCACATGTCCCATGAGCGGATTTGCCATATCCGCAAGAGGCTCAGAAATCCAAATGTCCTTGTCTTCACCCAAGAAGCCACCGATATGTGAAGTGTCGGAAACCGCCACACGCTTCAATGCAAACGCATCACCATAAGATGCGTCACGAACAAGCTCGATCCGTGTAAATCGGTCATATTGCTGATTGAATCCAGCATTCACAAACAGAATCTCCCCACCTATAGCTCCGATGTGTTTCCAACTCACATCATAGGATTGGTTTTGCCAATCCAGTGTTATTTCAAACTCAATCCATGCATTCTCATAAGATTCGATACTGTCGTCATCCAAGTAGTTTCGGCAAGCGGCGGTGATTGCTTCGTAATTTTTGTCCGTACCAATGTAAGTATTGTCACTCAAAACATAGATTTGTTTATCCTGGCCGTCAAACTTAACTGAAGCAACAACATCTTGCCCACATACAATGTTAATCAGTGAATTATCGGATGGAATACAGCTTATCCTAAGGGTCTTGTTCGCTGTGTTATTATACAGGAAATCTCTGGAATATGTAGTTGAACTCCCAATGGCCAGGTATTGATATGATGTAGCCCCACCATTGCCACTAGGGTAAGTCTTGGAGATGGATGCACTTCCTCCCTCGCTAACATTCCACCCGTCCACCTCAACGGGCTTTCCGGGGCCGTGTTCAAAGCCCTGAGACATGAGAAATGAAGTCATATAAGGAACGGAGTTAATCAAATATTCATGCGCTCCTATGTCCTGGACGCCGTTTTGGACTCTTGGGTTGTTATCAATATCAACATCAAGCGGGAGGCTATCTACCAAATAAACCGAGTCAATACAGGGTGAACCTGGCCGTAGTCGTCCGGTACTGTCAAGTTTTGGATCTACGTGCAAGACATATTCAGCGTTAATATCCACTGTACTGGTTGCATCAAAGTAGATTCCGTCTTGGGGTATGCAACCACTGTAAAAGTGAAGCGTTGAGTTGTTTTCGAGAAAGACTTCGGTATTTCGGTTGCTCCATAGAATATTGCCTTCCCACCAACCACGGCTATTGTTCATGTACACACTTATATCGGAGGAGCCGGCACTTGGCGGCTCAGTGTTAAAGAATGTGCTAGATGAAATATGCATAGAGCCTGACGAACTTGAGTCCATAACAGCAATATCATCTCCAAAGGCATCGCCATTTGAATTCGTCGCGAAATTCCCACTAAAAAGGCAATTAGTCAACCACAATCTACTTCTTAAAGAATAAATAGCACCGCCATATCCACCTTCGGCAATATTGGAGATGAATTTGCAATTGCTGATATAATTATCGCTGGGGCCTACACTATCTGTAATATGTATTGCTCCCCCTTTCCAACCAACATTATTTTCAAACAGACATTGCTCAATAAATACGTTACCATTAGAGTTGTTTATAATAATCGGATTAATATTGGCATCACGAAATGTAACCCCCTTTAATGTTGGAGAGCCACTGACAAACTCCATCCCATAATTGACAATTTGTGTTTGCTTCACTGTATCCCAATCAGAGGGATTTTCACCTTGAATCGTAATGGTATCCGAGATAAGAGTATAAGTATTCACCTCATCGTCGTAGATGCCTTTACGAATCACCACAACATCATTCGAGTTTGCGGCATACACAGCATCTCCGATCCGTCGATAAGGATTGTCCACCGAACCATCACCGTTGAGAACGCCTTCTGCATCAACAAATATGTAATTCGAACCATTGGGATGTGGCGTTGCGTAAACGACCTCAGAATAAACTGATTCTACAGAATCATTATTAACCGCTGTAATGACATATTGATACTGAGTACCATTAAAAGCATAGGTGTCTTTGAATCCTCTTGCTGTCGTGTACCCTATCTGTGAATAATGACTTCCGCTCCAGCGATAGATATTATAATGAGCGATATTGGAATCGTCCGGCATATCCCAGATCAGATAAACAGTGTTATCTCCTGAATAAGCATATACATTCGTCGGGCTTGATTCGCCGGTGGTAAATGCTCTTAGTGCGTCCGGGCAATTGCCCTTGGTGATTCTCTCTGCGTAATTATTATAAGGATCCAGCACTATCGAATCTATGCGCCAAAAATAGTTTGTGTGCGGAGACAGCCTTCCCGGTCTGTACGAGGGCATACTAATACGTCCCCTATACTCTTCGCAATCATGGTCTGCATTCAATACAGATTCGGCATCAGTACCAAAATACACATCGAAGTAAATCGGGTAATCGCTTTGACCAGGTATCCACCTTAAGACAGCAGAAACAGGCATGTTTTCGATATATGTCCCTGTTATTTCACCGACTTCTTGAGATGTTAAAATGCGGTCATAAATCCGTAAGTCATCAATTTTTCCGGTAAAATACTTATTCACCACTGTCCGAGAGCCAATTTCACAGCGATTCAAAGCGGCCTGATAAGTATACCCACCTGGATATGAATTATCCAATATCAATGGATACGTGTCAAAAATGTCTGTTTCGGCAATTAAATTACCATCTGCATATAATTGAGCTATGTTGGTTGAGGTATCAACCGTTCCCACAACATGATGCCAATTACCGTCATTGTATTTCTCCTCAGAAACAATCCACTGATCCTTATTTCCTCCTTTGGTAGCAAGATATAAATATCCACCTCCTGCTCCTGTCCCTATTTCCGGCCGTCCTGCCGTATTCAAACCGCCAGCATGAGAATCGCAAAACATTTTATTCCAAGACCACAAATAATCCGTCTGGAACCAAAAGCAAATCGAATAAGTATTATAAGTCCCACTTCCGACAATTTCTATAAATGAACTTTGAGGTACACCGTATAGATTTCCGGAACCGCTAAAGCTGGCAGCCTGACCAATAACCCCATCTTCCCAAGAGATGTTATAAGCAACGCCATCATTGCCACCCACTGAATCTGTCGCATCACCTTCAAATTCCCAATGGGCGATCAGATTCGACTCAGAAGCCTTCCCTGGGGCTGGATAATGACGAGTTGGACCGGGCGGAGATACAAAACGAAAACAATTGGGATCTTCAATGCCTGCCCATCCTTCAAGATTTGTTATATTGCCCTTGGCATGAAATCGATAATAATGAAGTTTTCCTGGCTCAAAATCTCCGTCAATATGCGAGATTAATTTTGAAAAATTCCCAATCGTTTGATTTTCTGAAACCGTTTGAACTTCATCCCAATCATCCAATATGTCTTTGAATTCAGTGCCCCAACACACTTTTACCGTACACGACGTATCATCCGAATCCACGTCCAGCAATTCACCGTGAACCACTGCGCTTATTCTGTCAATGTCCGTGGCAATACTATTTGCTATAACGGGTGGAGAGTTAGCGAGAACATGAATCGTTCGAGTGCTATAATCATCATCATTTGTCGATTCTGTCTCCTCATCGTCCCTGACAATCAATCGAAGATAATATGTTCCCGGCAAATGGAAATAGTAAGAATAAGTCGGACTATACTGGAAGCCATTGTCTTGATCGTTTATCACCCATTTCCATCCAGTAATTTCTCGATTTGGGTCAGTGTGATACGACAGGCTCCCATTAAACTGTAGCGTAGTTCCCGTTGTTATATAAACATCAGTATCTGTTTCCGAACCAGGGTGATTAATCCATGCCCTTGGTTCTCCGGAAGGACAACTCATCAGTGTCTCATTAAATAAACTGAAAAAGCTGATTGTGATTATTAGAGCGGCAATCTTTTTCATTTTAAGGCTCCATATCTATGTCGGCGTGAACATATAATATTGAAAAAATCGAAATACTATCTTAACGATTAGAATTTTTGTGCCTGGTTAACCATCGCTGAGCAATCGGGACAGCAGGGCTGTCAGGATAAAGACGAATTATGTTCTCATAGGCATTCTTCATCTTTTCTTCAGCGTCTTTTTCCGAAATTATTCCTTTACCTCTCTTATCGCCTATATATTGAGCGACTAATAATTGTGCGTCCCATGCCTTTGAGAAGTTCGGCCACTTCTCAACTACCTGTTGGAAATAAGCCATAGCATCTTCATCATGTCCAATCCTTCTTAATGCAATACCGGCATAATACGCAAACATTCCATTATTGTTATGTGGTAATCCCTGAAGATGTTTTTGCCACAAAGAAACGGCATTTAAGTAGGATTTTTCAATCAATTGCACTTCTTCAGCAGATGCTTCTTCGGCAATAAAATAGTATTCTTCACCGATAACAAACATTGAATGGTTGATATCCCTATTATCTCCATGCTCAAATAGAAGCAGGTTTACGATCTCACGTACTTTTTCGTACTTTCCAAGTCGTGCGTAACATTGTGAAATTCCCGTGTATGCCGACAACTGCTGATCATCATCGGGCATCAACGCCAATGCCGTCTCAAACAGGTTGATCGCCTCAGCGTAATGTCCGTGCCGGCGAT
>JBNRMN010000038.1:0-6963 GCA_050309605.1 Anaerohalosphaeraceae bacterium | reverse complement strand
CGATGGTGCGGGCAGCGCCGTCCCGGATGGTCTGGGTGGATTCTTCCATATAGCCCAGCCCGTTATAGTCCATCGTAATGCTGCTGACCGTGATGCCGCTATCAACCTTGACGGCGGTTTTCATCAGGCCGCGGGGGTCATAGGTATAGGTCTCGACGACCGTCGGGTTGGTCGGGGCGTTTTGCTTTTGCAGCAGATTGCCCAGCTTGTCATAGATATAGACCGTCGTGATTTGGCGCTGATCGGTGCGATGGGTCGGCCTGCCGCCGGCGGCCGGGTCGTTGTATTGATAGGCAATGGTTCCGCTGTCCGGGTAGGTGATCTGTGTCACATTGCCGCCCTTGTCGTAGTCATAGGTGGTCGTCTGGGTTTGGGTTCCGTCAAAGGCCGTCAGGACGCGTAGATTGCCCAGTCGGTCGTATTGATAGACCGTCTCCCGGGCAAGGCCGTCGGCGTCCTCGGTCTTGAGCGTCATCCGCCCCAACGTATCGTAGTCAAACGCGGTGCGAAGCTGCTTGGGGTCGATCTGGGCAATCCGGCGACTGCCTTGATAGACGTACTCGGTGCGCAGAACTTCCAACGGGTTGTCCGTGTGGCCCACCGCTTTTGCCGCCGTCTGCCGGCCGTAATCGTCATATTCCATCGCCACTTTCTGGGTCAGCGTCGGCGTTTGCGCATCGCGGCTGCTGTAATGATCGGTATAGCGTTCGATTGCTCGTCCGGCCCTGTCATACACGATATGCTGACGAATAAGCGGCTGAGAGGGGTCATCCGGACAGAAGCCCTTTTGGATCATCGTCGGCAGACCGCGACCGCTGGCATCCAAGTCGATATCCGACCAACTCCAGGTACTTTCAACAATCTCGCCGACATCGCTGTAGGTCACCGTGTTGATCAGTTTGTTGGGATCGTTGTAATAGACTTCGGTAATGGTCACCCTGTCCACAGCCGTATCGTCCGGATCGGTACTGCCGGCGTTGGCCATCAGAGCATCCCACACCAGCGTACCCAGGCTGTCGTAGCCCATTCGCCGCTGCATCACCGCTACGGCCATCGTATCATCTTCGTACAACATCTGCTTGGTGACCTGTCCCCGCGAATTGTATTGACGGGTCTCGTAATGGCCTTCGGGGTTGGTGGTGGCGACGACGCGTCCGGCGCCGTCATACTCATAATCTATCACGCGATTGGTACCCGGCAGCGTTACGGACTCTAAATGACCGCAACATGAGTGATACGCATACGTTGTCACTTGGCCCAATGCGTCGGTAACCGTCTGTTGTCGCCCGAAGATGTCGTAGGTATAAGCCACAATAATGTCATGTGTTTGCTCAATCGCCGATGGATTGGTACCGTTGACGCCTTTACGGACTGACTTATGGACACTGCTGTTGACATAATACCGGGTCAAAGTGATCTCGTCCTGGCTGTTATTTTCGGCTCCACCCGGATTGACCATATTTCGCTGTCGCCAGCGACGGCCCAGATTGTCATAATCCGAGACCGTTTCGCTGATATACACTTCAACAAGTTCATTACCATCCTCTTCATACACCACCTGTCGCTGGCGAATCACATTTCCGGCATTGTCATACTCGTATTCAATCCAGAAATCATCCGCATTACAGAGAGTGGGATTGGTGCCGTTCTGCCACTCCTGGAAATTGGTCAATCCATCTCCATCCGGGTCGGCTTCGGCGTTGGCAGCCAACGGCACGAAATAATCCCGCATGGCATAAATTTCAGGGTCCGGATGGTCATTGCAATACGTCCACCACGTGTACCACCAGATCGCGGGAATCCCGCCGACTGTTTTTTCATGGGCATCATACTTGAGCGGATCTAAGCCGTCCTGCTCGCCCACATTGAAGTATTGACCAAATGTATATTCCCACCAATCATCAATGCCGTCGCCGTCGGTATCGTAGTTGAGGGGGTTGGTTCCCAGTAAAAACTCCTCTAAATTCGTCAGCCCGTCCCCATCCGGATCCTCATGGGCGTCATCCGGATCGTTCGGGTCCAGCCCAAACTCCAACTCCCAATAATCGCATATTCCGTCACCATCCTGGTCGAGCATGCTATGAAACGACCAGACTTCTCCTTTTCGAACGCGCGCAGCATTCCCATTGTGGTTATCGTACAAGACTTCGTCTATCCGCCAGTAGTACGTTTGATCCATTGTCAGCGTTTCGGTTATGCTGAAGTATGCATCAGGTCCATCCTGAAAGCCTCTATAAATAACAGGAGTACTAATCGTTGCTTCAGCTACGTCTTCAAAAGAGGATCCAAAATAGACATGATGTTCTGTCGCCCCGACTCCGCCGGCCCATTCAAGGTTACCACTAAACAGAGATAAATCGACGACTTCCCCATTTGCCGGTACCGGCGAACCTGCCTGTCCCGGTGCGGTCATAAATTTGAATGTCCGTGTCTGCTGATTGGTGTTGTCGTCCCAATCGCTGCCTGCAGAGTTCCAGGCATAACACCGAAAATAATAGGTGGATGCGTCCTGAAACCCGCTAAGAACACTCGACGAGAAGTTTCCTGTGATCCCTGCCTGAGGACTTGGCTCCCAGACATGGGTCCAATTGCCGGCGGTTGTTCCGTGGTCCTGCGTATCGTAGTAAATCCTGACATACGGTGATTGGCCGCCGGTATTGACAACCTGACCATTCAAAATAACGGTGTTGTCAGTTAACACTTCCGGCAAGCGGTTTTCTACGACAGGCGCCGACACCGTATTCGCTACGACAACCGTAACTTTGTTGTAATCTGTTTCATCTAAGGTTGAAACTTCCCAATCATTATCGCGAACTTGCAACCAGACATAATAGGTCCCTGGAGAGGAAAACACATGAGAACGCAAATCCGAGGTCGTGGTGTATGTCGGGGTACTCGGACGCGAACTCCCGTGTTTCCAAATATGCCACCGATATTCCCGGATTACAGGGGGACTTCCGGCAGAGTCATTATCTTGGGATTCGTCACCAGAAAACGTCACACTGGTATTTACATCAACTGTCCTTTGCCGGACACTAAATGAATAACCGTGAAAATGTATCTTCGCGGTTGGTATCGCGGTTTGCGGACAAGATAAAGCAAGCCCAACAGCTCCCAATAACACAACAAAGCCGGACCAGAGGTTTTTATGCAACATTGAAAAATCCATTATAACGCCCTTTCACTATTGAATTGCATCTCTAATTACCGACTCCGACGGGATCTTATCATTCGGTCTCGATAGTCGTACTGGTATATTTCCGTCACACCTTCCGGATCGACTTTTCTAGTCAAATTTCCGTTAAGATCGTAGTAATAACTTGTGATGGCCTTGTCCTGGTACTCTTCGCCAACCTTAACCCCGGTGATCTCCCTGGATACCAACCCTCTGCCGTCTCGAACCGTCCGCTGGTACCGCTGGTCGGGCTTAAGGACCAAAACAATCTCGTTTTGATTATTGTACTCATATCGTGTAACCAAGTGCTCTCCATCTGCATCTTTTATCACGGCAATGCGGCGGCCATAATCATCGTAGTCATATGTCTCAGACACCCATGTGATGCCATCTTCAGTCCCGACAAACACAAATGGCTCATCCATTTTTGCTTCTTTTGTGGCCTTAAGCATGCCATTTTCATAGACATATACTGTGGCACTGACAGCAAGATTATTTTGGTCATCGCTATACACGGCCGTCGCCGTTAGTGTACCAGAGGCGGAGTAGAAATTACGCCGAATCTTATTCCCCGGTTCTATTACTTTTACATTCTCGTTGAATTCGTTATACTGGTAAATCGTTTCAAGAGGATTACTTGAACCGTATCCTTCGATACGCTTTACCATGTTGCCGTAATCATCGTATTCGTATTTGGTTGATATCCACTGCCCCAGAGAATCCTTTGTGCGTTCCAAGACCAAACGACCCTGTTCATATTCATATTCGGTAACCTGTGATTCGTTATCAGAAACACCAAACTGAGGTAGCGGATCCGTACGTCGAATCAGGTTTAGTCCGTCCCATGTGTAGTCATAAACGGTCTGTCCACCGTATGCATTAATCTCTTTTTTGAGCTTACTAACAGTATTACCATTTTGCCAGTAGTCCTGGTATTCATATTGAACATGCGGATGCAACGCCCCTTCCCATTGCCGCTTAATGACGTTCCCCTTGGCATCATAATACGTTCGCAATTTGTTGCCTTTTGGATATGTTGTTACGTAAACAGAGCCTTCACGGCTATATGAATAGACCGAATAAGGACCCACTAACCACTGGTCCATGGCATAAGGGTCATAGGTTTGTACATCATGATAGTGGATTTCAGACGTCAAGCCTCCGTTGTCATCAGCTAAATACACTTTGGCCCGATACTCAGTGTTTGTGACAAAGTCCCGACGGATCAGAATATTGCCACCTGTCGTTCCGTCAGGATCGGCAGGATCAAAGTCCGTTCGCTCCCATTGGTTTACAAGTAATTCAAAATCACCTAAAGAATAACTCTTCATACGTCCGCGTGAGTCATAAGTATATCGTTTCAAATACCGTTCAACAGGCTGCGACTGTTCATTAAGCACAACTTGCTTAATCGCAGTAACTTGATCGCCCTTTGGCCCCCCCATATGATAAATTTGCTTGGGACGACATTCACTGCAGGCAAAATCTACAGAACGGAGTTTTCCTTGTGCCTGCTGACTGGTTGGGGTATATTTCACATCAATCCAGCGACCTCCCGATGGATTATCTTCAAGAGACATTGCCCGCAGGCTCGGATCAACACCCGCCCAAATTCGAGCCAGAGGAGGATAGACCTCTGGAGGCGTTTCTTCGGGCAATTCCTCATATTCATAATAAATATACCCATCTGGATTGCCATTGGCGTCAAACGAACGCTGTCTTTGTAATTGCCCGTTGGGATAATAGCTGAAATCACGAATCAATTTGGGTGGATATGTGTTGCTTTTTATCTCTTTCAAGCGTACCTTGCCTCGCATGGATTCCCAAGCAAGACGCTCCGCTGTGATCGTGGGGAAGTTCGGATCGTGCGTCCATGAACCTGATTCCTCAAATTCATAATAATATATTTCACGATTCCATGCCAAGACACTGAAATTGCCGCTGATTTTGGTTATCGTCCCCAATGGGTCTCCCTGGTAGGTTCGGTTGATACCGCCTTGCAATCCCCACGGATAATGCAACGCTCTGAACCATGCACCGCCGGCATTGATCATCGGCATATTGTCCCCCCAAAACCCAAGAGAGCCATAGGTCCCCAGCGTAATATCTTGCGAAGAAGATATCGTCGCAGATGCATGACCAATGCTCACCTCTCCCTTTCCTGCTCCTCCACCACATCCTCCACCCGAACACCCACTCGGCTCTGTTGCGGAACCTGAAGAGTTTGGTAAAGAGCACATTTCATTTAAATCCATACCAATGACCTTGACAGAAACTTCAGCCATCATCTGTGGTAAGCCGAATTCCGCTTTAAATGGTAATATTGGAACGTCGTCCTCAATATAACCGCACGCTCCATTAGAAATTACACTTCTATAGCGTTGCTTATAGATTTTGACCGTAGCGTCAAGTGCTTTTTTCAGCGTTTCACAATCTACTTTTACAAGGGTAATATTGATTACACTTCCAGACCCGAGGCAAATTTTTCCGCTTCTGTTTTCATTTACAATAAAAACATCGCGATCAAATTCTGCCCAAAAAAAGTACTCAACAGAAGCCTTACTGGTAATTCCGATGGTTGACTCTATGGGTTCGTTAGATTGGCCACAAATATGTGTATGCTGAAAGCTCTCTTCTAGGCAAACCGAACGATCACTTTTCGCGATGACACCTTTCGCAGGAAAAACATACTCGCACGCTGTTACAATAACCACCGGCCCTTGATCCTCCCAGTTTATGCTAACGTCTAAGTCTATATATCCGGGAAGAGAAAACGACCCACAGACATAACATAAAGGATAATCCACTTCACAGCCAGAACCGTAACAACATTCAACCAACCAGCTTTCGCAAGTATTTCCAACTCGCTTGGAAATGAAAGCTGAATCTGGGCATCCATATGGCTTTTCAAAAGTATCCGGTAACCAATAGGACCCACTCGGAGAACAGGGTACTACGGTGGCAACAAGAACACACATAGCGTTTAACAACACAAAAGTAGAAAACAGATACACTGCCGTTATTTGTCCAATTTTTTTTAACATGACAGAAGCTCCATAAATATTACATTTGTATAAATATCAGACGCGATAGTACTTTGTATCCATAAGAGTGGGTTCCTGGAACGAATCACTCCTTATGATCATTTCTCAAGCCTTATTGATCCGCATGGACAATCAACCACTCTTTTGCCAATTCTGACGCCCTTGCATCGGGATAGTCCTTGACCATCATCGCATACGCTTCGCTGATTGCCCTATTCGCCTCACTGATGGGAATTTCTTGCTTATATTTAAGCACATCATAACATTCCGCAAGCATTGCCATTGCATGCTGTCGGCGGTTGTAGTTTGGCCAACGGTCAATAACTACCCGAAAATAATCTTTAGCTCTTTTATGGTCGCCTGCTCGCTGAAGAGCGATTGCTGTAAAATAAGAAAACTCGGGCCAGTTTAACTCCGGGGATTTGGATATGAATCGCTCCCATATTTCGGCTGCATGCCTAAATGCGTGCCGCACAAGAGCTGTATTCTGCGCTCGTGCTGCATCCTCGCCCATAAAGTAATACTCTTCACCGATAACAAACATTGCGTGGTAGATTCCTTGACTGCTTCGATATTTGGTTGGAAGCATCTCTGCAATTTCTCGGACCATCTCATTATTTCCAAGTCGTGCGTAACATTGTGAAATTCCCGTGTATGCCGACAACTGCTGATCATCATCGGGCATCAACGCCAATGCCGTCTCAAACAGGTTGATCGCCTCAGCGTAATGTCCGTGCCGGCGAT
>JBNRMN010000037.1:0-6170 GCA_050309605.1 Anaerohalosphaeraceae bacterium | reverse complement strand
CACACCTGCATCTGGTGTGCTTCGCCTATGCCCTGCTGACCCACATCGCCATTACCGGCGAAGGTGCAAAAGCACAACGAAAACCGGCTGTAAAGCTGTCCACCGCTGACCTGCAAAACGAGGCGCGTCGCATCGTCTGGGACGATCTGACACAACACTTAAAGAAACTGTCCAGTGGAACACAAATTGTCAAAGAGCTTGGGCGACTACTGATCGCCGCATAAATCTATGTTTAAAAATCAGTCAACTTGAGTTATTGTTTATCATGTTATTGTCCCTTTTTTGGGCTTGAGTATATATGGTGTTCCTGTAAATGTTTTTATAGTTCATCTATGCTGTATCTTAAGTCTACATCATTTGTCCGGCAATTTGGACATGTATTATTGTGCCCATCAAATCTTTTTCTGCATCTGTTACAATAAGTATATGGTCCAGTATCTAAATGCCTATGTTCACTACTCCTTGATATAAGTGGTGCAACAAAAATAAATAACAATAATAATATAGTCAGTTCCATACTTTTATCCTATCTTTTGTCATACCAATAACATTGGGGACAATGGCCTGACCTTCAAGCCATTCATAAATCTCTGAAGCCTAGGATTGTTGGCCGTGCTGTCAGACGGCAAATATCTGACATAAAACTGTATATAAACAGCTATCGACTTTCCAATTTGAAATAGACCTAATAAACACAAAAACCCACCGTCGGCATCCCAGTGCCAAACCGGTGGGTTTTAGTCTCCCAACCAAAATGTCTTGTTTTCTGCATCTCCGAGCTTCCAATTATCGGCTCCTATTATAGACCCATAAAAACGCAATACAATCAATAAAACTCCTGATTTGAAAAAATCACGTCAACCCTCGTTTTTGGCATAAAACAGCATTTTCCTGCTTTTTTAACCCTGAAATCAGCACTTTAGTCCACTTTCGCCCCGGTTCCCTGAAGCATCGCCTTGCTTTCTCTGATTTTCTGTTTGGCTTGTGCGATCTTTTCCGGGCGGCTTGACGATGCTTTTTCCAGAAACTGCCGGTATGAGGTCAAGGCTTCATGGTATTGTTTGTTCTCAAATTCGGCGGTTGCCTGGGTGTACCAGGCGTCTTCCAGATTAGGGTCGAGTTCCAATGCTCGGCGGCAGTATTCAAGCGAATCTTCATACCTTTGCAGGCCTAAAGCTGCGGCGCCGCATGCTTCCCAGGCGCGGGCATTGTTCCGCTCCAGCAGTGTCGCCATCTTTGCACAGAAGAGGGCTTGCTCAAAATTATTCTGATCCTGATAATATTTATGTTTTCTCAACCAGGCCGCCGTGCAGCGCGGATCGACGATCAGCGCAAAATCGTAATATGTCCTTTCAAAACCGTCTTGAGCTATATAAGAAGACAATCCCAAATCTAAATAGTGTTTGGGGTCCGGTTTATAATTTCTGCTTAAAACCTCGACAGACTTATCATTGACCGGAATGTCCGTCGGCCTATAATAAGGGCTCTCTTCGGGTCTGTGCGGGCGGCGGGCGGCGGACCATCGGCAAATACAAAAGGATGCGACATCTTCTTTTTGCAGCAGCTTGAGAAAATACAGCTTTCGATTCCAGGCCGTAATATTCAGCGGATCAATCGCCAGCACATGGTCAATGTTGTTGAGGGCTTTCTGCCAGTTCTGCTCTTCGGCATGAAGGCCGGATTGCGATAAGACGGCCCGGGTATCCCGCGGATTCAGTGCAATCGCGCGGTTAAAACAGTCATGTGCCTCGGAATATTTTTTCTGCAGATGCAGTATCATCCCCTTGTGGGCCAGCGGACTGACATAGTTCGGATCATTTTCAATCGCACGGTCAAAACAGTCTGCGGCCTGCTCATATATTTTTTGGTCTGAATACTCCAACCCTTTGTTGTTCAATGCCCTGACAAAATGAGGGTCTATTGACAAGGCTTTGTCCAAACAATCCATCTTTGTCATTTTGTCCCGCCCATAGACACAAACCCCTGCTTTGTTTGTCCAGGCCGAAACACATGCTGGATCCAGCGCGATAGCTTGATCGTAATGATCCAAAGCCTCCTTATATTTGCCGGCATATTCCAGACAAATCCCCCTGCGCCGGTGTTCAATTACAGATCGCGGCGGAGATTCCATCGCCTGAAACGAACTTCCCGTTTCCTGTGTATACAGTCTTTCCAACGCATCCTGAAGCTCAGGGAAATTTCCGAATCGACCATAGGGATCGGTGCACAGGCATTTTTCAACGACCTGCGAAAGCGGATTATCGGGGACAATGCTGTCCCGCAGGGCCTTGACATAATCGTTGTATTGCTGCCGGTATTTCTGAACCCATGTGTGGGCAATATCGCAGTGAGAAATCTCGGATATCTCAATCGGAAGCGTACTGCTGCCGGTCAGCAGTTGCCAGAGGACGACACCGAAGCTGAAAATGTCGCTTCGATCATCTGCGGAATGACTGTCAAACAGCTCCGGGGCAATGTAGCCCAGTGTGCCTGCCGTAAACGCACCGTCTGACAGCGTCATCGTTCGAAACACAGGCGATGTTAACTTAGGCTCTTCTTTCAGGCAGCCGACATAGCGTTCGATCCACGGATATTGGGGATGCGCGATGCCTGCCAGTCCGAAATCAGTAATTTTGAGAATGCCCTGTCGGCCAATGAGAAGATTTTGAGGCTTCAGGTCGCAATGTGCTCTAATGCCTTTCATTTGAAGATGTTCCATCCCCAAACAGCACTGAATTGCCCATACCAAATAGTCAGAAATCTTGACAGGATGTGTATTCCATGAATTCAGAAAATCCGCCAAACTGACCCGGCCCAGTTCATCCGGCTCAATATATTCCAATTCCAAAAATAGCCTCGCCGATTCGTTTTCCACCCAGCGGGCTTCGAGAACATGGGGATGTCGGTCAGCAAGAATCCATGTGTTAACTTGGCGTCTGAATTCCTCATACATGCCAATCGTGGCTTGTTTTTCGTCCGAGAGCGTCTTGAGAACTACGGTCTCTTTATCGTCATGGCGATAGGCCAGATACAGATAGGAGTTGACACTGCGGCAGAGTACCTTTTGGATTTCATACCGCGAGCCGATCCAATCGCCGGGTTGATAAAGCATTTCTTTCATAAGGTTTCCAGTTCAGACTGGCGAATGGTGACTTTTTGGCCGTCAAACTCGGCCCGTATCGTTTGGGCATCGCGGGCGTTCTCTGCGGCCAGCCATTGCGCAATCGGAATATCGATATGCCGTTCAATGGTACGGCGGAGATGGCGTGCGCCGTATTCGGGACTATAGCCATCCTGTAATATACGACTGACGACCGACTCGTCAATCTCCAGCAGGCCGCCATATCGGTTTTGGTAGGTTTCCTGCCGCTGACGCACCAGCGTTCTCGCGATCGCAGCCGCATCTTCCTGCTCCAGCGTGCGATAGACAATCATTTCATCAATACGATTTAGAAATTCCGGCCGAAACGCCGCCGTCGCCTCACCCATCAAAACCTGTCGTCGTTCGGTGTTCTCATCAAGTCCAAAGCCCATTCGGAGTCGTGCTTTAGCTCCCACATTGCTCGTCATGACAAAGATTGCGTGGCGGGCGTCAATTGCGGCGCCTTGCGCATCGGCGATACGTCCCTCATCAAAAATCTGCAAAAAGATATCCCAAATCCGCGGATGCGCTTTTTCTACTTCATCCAACAGGACAAGGCTGTGCGGTCTGCTGCGAAGATGTGCCGCCAACTGACCCTCACGGCCATATCCGACATAGCCGGCCGGGGCGCCGGTCAGGCGGCTTGCATGATGTTCCTGCATAAACTCCGACATATCCAGACGAAGCAGATACCGGCTTGATCCAAATAGACATTCGGCCATAGCCGCAACGGTTTCGGTCTTTCCTACACCCGTCGGCCCCAAGAACAGCATCACTGCCAGAGGCCCGCGGCGAGCAGTCATCGCTGCATAGGCAATCTGCAATCGGCAGCAGATCGTTTCAATAGCCTCATCCTGACCGACAATTCGCTCTTTAAGCTGTTGTTCCAGCTTGCTGACGTGTTTCATTCTGGCCTTGACATTGATTTCAGAATGCAGCAAATCGGCGGGTAAATGCAGTTGTACTGCCAGCGCGTCGGCGATATGGCGAGGGGTGACTTGTGGTGTACAGCATAAGTCATCCAAATTATCTTGTTCGTTCTGTGCGGAGGTCTGTTTGCTCATTCTCCCTTGCTGGACATGCACCGCGGCGGCAGCCCGATCCACCAGGTCGATCGCCTTATCCGGCAGTTGATGTCGGCCGTCAAACTTGACAGACAATTCGATGGCACTTTGCAGCGATGCATCGGATATTTCCACAAGATGATGTGACTGCCAGCCGGGTCTTAAACCTTTTAATATTTCCAGCGTCTCGGACGTGCTTGGCTCGGGAACCCGGACCTTTTCAAAACGCCTCTCAAGAGCCGGGTCAGATTCGATGTAACGCTGGTACTCGGCTGTTGTGGTGGCCCCGATACATCGTAAACCGCCTCGCGCCAGTACCGGCTTGAGCATATTGGCCGCATCCAGCATCTGACCCTCACAAGAGCCGGCGCCGATAATCGTGTGCAGTTCGTCAATAAACAGAATAATATTCGGCTGTTCGCTGCACTCTTTGAGGATACCGCGGATATCACTTTCAAAGTCGCCGCGGTACTTTGAGCCCGCAAGAATGTAACCGATATTGATTTCCACCACAGTGGCCCCTTCCAGGAAATCCGGTATGTCTTTCTCCAGCAGCCGCAGCGCAAAGGCCTCGACGATCGCCGTTTTTCCAACGCCCGCCTCACCGATCAGGACAGGGTTGTTTTTGCCCTTACGCGCAAAGATTTCCATCAGTTCATTGAGTTGCGCCTGCCGTCCGAAAAACGGCCCGATCTTGCCCGCACGCGCTAAAGCGGTGATGTCTCGGCCAAATTTATTGAGATACGGCATGGATGATGAGATAGAAACCGATGCCTCCGTTTTCCGGCTTTGATTATTGGCGCAGGGGAAATAAAGATTGATGCCGCGCAAGATAGCGTTCCGAGTGCGATGCACATCAAATTGCTTTTGCTCTATCAGGACTTTGATGACGGGAATCTCCATCTCCAATGCCGCATAAATCAAGTGAATAGTGCGCAACTGGGCATTCCTATCTCCTTTCGAAATCTCATTGAGAAATTTCTCGGCCTTGTAAAACATTTTTCGCGAAGCGGCGGATCGATGTATCAGTGATGACGTTTTCGCTTCCGGCGACGAAGCATACGAGGCCGCATGTGCGGTTACTGTTTTTCGGCTAAACCGCATGGCACCGCAGATACGCGGCGGGATGTTGATTTCCGCAATAATTTCTTTTCTGTCAAATCCTCGACTAACCGCCTCCTCCACAAAACCCGCGTAGTGGGCACTGGAAAGCTCACACATTGCCAGGAGGAAATGCTCCGGCTCAATGTGCGCACAATTCATCCAGACAGCCTCAATACTGGCCAAATTCCATACCAATTCCACCACAGGCGAACATTTCATGGATTATTCCCCTTGTCAGTAATCGTTATGTTTCAGTCGGCAGCAAGCCATTTTTCGGCCAGAAATCTGAGATCCAATAGATTAGTAATTCCATCCTGATTGATGTCGCCGGGCCGATACGGACCGGTGGGGTTTGAATGCTTAAGCCAATCCATCGCAAGCTCACGCAGGTCTGCGACATCAACAATCAAGTCCTTATTGATATCGGCCGGATCAGAATAGAGATAATTCGACAATCCCGCCTTCAGTATTCGATGTTTATCCCACAGCCCCCAGTGTGCCTCGACTTGGCCGTACTTGGCCTTCCACGGCTCATCAAACGCCTCAAAGAGGAAATATTTGATGTCATGCTTTTTGGCCAAATAGACAAACTCTTTCAGGAATCGTCTCTGGTTTTCAAGCGAGGCAACGGCTGCGCCATAGGCCGGGCCTTCCGAAGGCCAGCCGACTTCAAGAAGGATGACGGGTTTGTCCGGATAGCTCTGTTTGAGCAGATGATACCTGTCGATGGCGTGCTGGGCGGCGTTTTCAATGGCAACCCCCTCCCAGTAAGGATGGATGTGGGCGCCGATAAAATCGACGACTGCCGCCAAATTCGGATGAGCCAGCCAAACATGATACGGTTCGGCAGTCGAGACGGG
>JBNRMN010000036.1:0-2629 GCA_050309605.1 Anaerohalosphaeraceae bacterium | reverse complement strand
GAAAAAGGGGCATCGACCCAGTCGGTGCTGATGAGTGTGTTTTTTACGATTAAGCAGCGGGGATTAAACCCCGTGGATACGGTGAAAGAGGCATTGAAAATATATACCAAAACCGGCCAGCTACCGGCATTGAAAGAATTCATTGCTTCACACCGCTAAAATCTTACTTTGTTTTAGAAAAGGCGTTATGTGTCTGGAGTCAAAAGATCGACCGGAGTATCCTCCGCTCATATTGGCTTGATGGTATCTTATATCCTGTTGAGGATGAATCAGTTTATAAAAAAGGCTGGTAATTAATACAGTTAGAACAGCCCTTGAGCTTTCTGCTTTTTCAATCACCTTATTGAATGCTTCCAACAAAACTGGTTCAATTTTGATAGTTGATTTACTCGCGTATAACTTCATCGCTTCTTCATAGAGGGACTCTAATTTCGAACTGATCTCATCGTTTGTCATGTTTTTCTCGCAATAATTGATCAACTATTTGTCTCCCTAATACTTCAAACATTGGTACGCAAACTGAATTGCCAATTTGCTTATATTGTTCCGCTATATTTGGTGACCTTTTGAAGTTTTTCGGAAACCCCATTATCCTATAGCATTCATTTATTGTGAGCTTTCTGACTTCGCCCTCATGGTATATCCAGAATCTTCCTGATGGTTCCTGTGATGGTATGGTAGGATGAAAGCCCTCTGTGGAATATATTCTATTTGGCTGCTTGTGTACTCGTGAAAGATGCTCTGAATTCGGGCGAACACCCACCGTTCGAGTTTTTTTGTTTCGATAGCCCGCAAATATTAAACCTGATTCTTGTTTTTTACAATTATTAAGTATTGTGTACGGTTCTTCCAATCGTTCGAAAGCCCCCTTTGAGTCTAAAAAATATTTCAAAGGCAGACTCTTTGTTACTTTTAAAGAATTAAAATCAAAGATTGAATGCTTATGCGCGATAATTATAATTCTTTCCCTGTTTTGAGGCACCCCAAAGTTGATGGCATTGAGAACAGAATAGCTTACATTCTTATAGCCGAGATTATTAAGGCTTCTGATTATGGTGCTGAGAGTGTTTCCTTGGTTATGGTGTAGCAAAAATTTAACATTCTCAAGTAAGACCACCTCGGGTTGTTTTTCTTTAAGTATTTCAAACACATGATAAATTAGCGTGCCTCTGGTGTCTTCGAAGCCCATTTTTTGCCCTGAAATGCTAAAGGGTTGACATGGAAATCCAGCGGCCAATACCTCATGGTTCGGTATGTTTTTAGGATTGATTTTTGTGGCTCAACTCCCAAAAAGTTGGTTGATTTATCAGGCGGCGAACGCCTGTTTGACCTTTAGGACGAAATATTTTGTATCATGAAACCCGTACGCTTTACGTTTGATAACCTTGATCTTGTTATTGGCACCTTCCAGTTCACTGGTGCTGATCGGGTAGTCCGCATGGTTCAGGATGCCATATTCAAAGCATCGCAAACGCCCCACGAATCGCTGAACATCCGGATGATCAATCGTCTCGGCCATGCGGCACCAGCTATCCAGCGTGCGTTTGACTTTGCCGCGGTCGCTGTAGCGAAAAACAAGCTTCAATTGATCTTTCAAGACATACAAAATGCTCAGGGTTTCATTCAATGCCAGCACGTCTGCAAGTCGATTGGCCTGATCGTCCGTCAGGTTTTCGGCGTTCTTAAGCAGCAGATAGCGGCTGCCTTTCAACACATTTCTGTCGTGGGCCGAGGCGTTTCGGTATTCATCCCGGCGAACGCTGTCAATGACCTTGCCAAAGGCCTGCACCACATGGAAGAAGTCAAAGACGATATGGGCCTGCGGGCAATGATGGCGAACACGATTGATAAACGCCTCCCACATATCCATCGCAACGGCCTCAATGCCCTGTTTCTGCGTATCGGACAGTTCTGCAAAAAAGGCATCCAGCGTCTCCATACGGCGATCCGGCCCCATCCAGACAATCCGGCCGCTGAAATAATCCATGATGACCGTCATATAGGTGTGTCCCTTGCGGACGGCGATTTCATCAATAGCCAGCACCCGCAATCCGGTGGCCGCCGTTTCTCCGAATTTCTTTTCCAGAAACGCTTTATCGATGGATTTGACCGTCTTGGGGTCGAGGTCCAGGTGCTCGGCGACATCCTTGACCGTCATGAATTTACACAGATCATGGATATGCTGGGCCAAACGATGCGTTACGCGTTTGGAGGCGTCGGCAAAACTCAACTGCTCAACACGCACGCCGTTGCATTCGGCACACCAGATTTTCCGATACCCTACCTCCAGCCAGACCTGATGGCACGCCAGGTTCAAGTCCCGCAAATAGCGGCGATGCCCCTGCGAATGCACCGTGGTCGCCACCGCCCCGCAGTTATGGCAGAGGGGCTGATACCGCTGGTCCGGCGTCAGACGAATCAGGGCCGAACGGCTGGTTTCGTGATGCACGGCTTGGCTTTCAATTTTCATTCGCATAAACGGAAAATACTGTGTTATACTAAGTCCGGACATTATGTGTTTCCTTTCAAGAGACAAGTTCTTTTAGACAAGAAGCTTATCGCACGAAAGGCCGCATGATGTCCACTATTATTTATTCATTTTTCAACCAACTTTATTGGATAAGAGCCA
>JBNRMN010000035.1:0-13850 GCA_050309605.1 Anaerohalosphaeraceae bacterium | reverse complement strand
GGTATCTGCCGGGCGTGAAATATGCACTGGAGCATCTGGGCATCTGCTCCGGCTACGCGGCCGAACCCCTGCGCGGCCCCTCGGCCAATCAGCAGCGAAAGATCATCGAGTTCGTGGATGCCTTTGAAATAAATCAGGCAGCACCGGTGGAGATTAAAAGAACCCGAAAAATAAAATACAGATAGTGTACATCTATATTGTGTCATCCATCAGCGGTTTTTATGATGTGATTTGAGAATTTGGAATGGTGATTTGTTTCTGCCAACTTATATTGCTGATTAACAAACAGATCGCTCGGAGTACCGCCGGCGTTTTTTGGCAGAGAGTAATGTTAACGCACGAATGTGCAAATTTAATGGAGGTATGAAATGATGAGTCGTAAAGAAATGAGTTGTGTGCTTATGGCGACGATGGTCGCCGCTGTGCTTGCGCTTGTGGTACCAGCGCACGCGGAAACGGAAACATTGGCGTATTTCCCCTTTTCGGGAAGTTCTTATGCGGATGCGGCAGAGGCGACCGGCGTGATCGTCTCGGACATTTCCAAAGTGGGGCCGGGAACAATCGGTTTCAACTCGACTTCCGTCAATACAGAAAGCGATGCTCCCGCGGCCACGCTGAACAACAACGTCGGTCCTTTGGGGAGCTCGTATTACACGTTTACGATCTCATTGGAGCCGGGATACAGTGTCGCCGAGTGGACCAGCCTGAGCTTCTATGCCAGCAATGCCGGATCTAACGGCGGACCGTTCCAGGCGTCCGTTATTATTGCCGGCCAAGAGTTCTTTCTTCTTTCAGGTACGGTCCAGGCAACGCCTTCTCCCAAATATGTTTTCTATACGAATTCAGAACCAATGCCCCTTTGGGGAGGGACAGCGGAATTTCGCTTGTATGCTTATGATTTTGGAAGCACCGCTGCTACGTTCCGGGTTGATGATGTCAAAGTTACCGGTCGTGTGATTTCGGGGGTTGCATATAATCCCTCCCCGGCGGATGGAGCCATTAATCAGGAACTAGACGTTGAGCTAAGTTGGAATACGGGAACAGATCCCGGGATTCAGTTGCAATACCTGTATTTTTCAGATGATCCCAACTTGAGTGATCTCGAACCGGTTGAGACGGTTGCAGTGAACCCTGCCGAACCGCTTGCTTCTTACGGCCCGCTGAGTCTTGAACTAGACAAGACGTATTACTGGCGCGTTGATTACGGGGTTGAAATCAACGGAGAAACCACTGCCCCTGGAGATCCCAATACCATCAGAGGGCCGCTCTGGTATTTTAGCACTAAAAAATCCATTCCCGTAATCCTGAATCATCCTGAAGATGTACGTGTCTTTAGCGATCAAACCGCTCAGTTGACAACAGAATTTTTCAGTATCTATCCCGTTTCAGTAACCTGGAAAAAATATATTGACGGAAGCAATGATCAGATTCTTGTGCCGGATGAACGAATTTTCATCGAAACGACTAATACCGGCACAACATTGACCATATCCCCGGCTGTTCTCGGTGATCAGGGGCGCTATTATTGCCTGCTGAATAATGGAAGCGGTGAAATTGTTCAAAGCCAATCGGCATCGCTGGTGATCAACAGGATTGTTGCCCACTACGATTTCGAAGAGACCTACCATGATTTAGTCGGAACCAATCATGGAATGGGCGTCAGTCTTGATCCGAATACGTCGTCTCCCGGTTTTGTATCCGGAATTGTCGGCAACTGGGCGGTTTCTTTTGACGGCGTCAGCCAATATATTGATCTTGGCCCGGAAGCCTATCCGAAAGCCGGAATCGGAAACGGTCTGGAACAAGGCACCATAAGCTGCTGGATTAAGCCCGGAGTCAGTGATGTTGCAGGCCGATTGATGTCAAATACAAATAACTATGATTACAGTACTTCTTTCTCGTTCTCACTGATACAGCATTCCAGTGTTCAGTTCTACAATCGCGCCGTGGGTACGGTACTGTCGCCTCCGCTTCAGATAGCGGATAACTGGCATCATGTGGTTGCGACATGGGAAACCGACAATCACCTGTCTGTCTATGTCGATGGGATGAAAGTTGCGACATCTTCGGCATCGACCATTCCTTTTGACGATTGGGACCATGGAGTTCTTATTGCGGGCGTTCGTCTTAATGCTAATGACCGCAGTATTGTAACTCCGACGTATCTTGGTGCAATGGATGATTTGCGTGTTTACAACTATGTGCTTGATGAACTGGATGTTGCTTCGCTTTATCACCAAGTGACCGGTGAGCCTGTGTGTGTTACAGAAGGATATGCCTCAGAGTTTGATTTTGACGGCAATTGTGTTGTTGATTTAGGCGACTTGGCAATCCTGTCATCTGTTTGGCTGGATTGCGGTTGGTATCCGGATTGTGTCAACAAGGAGTAAGTATCTCGCACTCAGATAACAGTCATGTTGTCAGGCGACGATAAACAACAGCATACCAAGGCGTTCCGGCGTCCGGCGGGTATCGGGCGCCGGAATGTCCTGACTTGAGTGAAAGGTTGGATAGTATGCGATACAGAAAAGGATTTACGTTAATTGAATTATTGGTCGTCGTTGCGATTATTGCCCTGTTGCTGTCGATTGTCGTGCCCTCGTTAAGAGTGGCAAAAGAAACGGCGAAACGTATTGTTTGTGCTTCCAATATGAAATCTTTGGGACAGGGAATTTTTGTTTACGCCTCCCACTACGATGACAGGTTGGTACCGCCGACCAACGGCAGCAATCTATACCACACGCATCTTGTTTATCGGGTTGATCGGTCACAGCCGTTCGGCGAACATATTTATGCTACTTACGGGCTGGGGTATCTGCACCGACTGGGAATCATCGAATCTCCCGAAGCGTATTACTGTCCGAGTGCTCCGCGCGTGGTCGAAGGCACTACCGTTGTTTCATTTCGCTATGAAGATTTTCTTGATGCATCGGGACGATGGCCCTGGAACAGCGATCCATCCGGCGTCAGTATGCACAATGTACGTTCCAGTTTCAACTATACGCCACAGTCAAAAAACCAACGAATCACCATGCAAGTCAGTGCACAAGGCCCTCAGTCGTTCCCGGCTGTTGCGCGTAAAGCCAGTGAACTTTTTCCGGGATATGCACTGGCGACAGACATCCTGTTTCGATTGGATACGCTGCCGCACACACGAGGTTTCCGCAATCCCAAAGGTGTCAATCTGCTGTATTCAGACGGGAGTGTTTCATTCCGAAATAATCCCGAAGCATTCGATCCTGATGTTTGGCGTACAGAACTGGACGATGATTATCGTTTCCGGGTTGTCCTGGGACTTCTTCAGTAAACGGTGATACGCGATCACACTATCAAGGAAAGGTTAGATTCATGGCGGGAATACCACATTTTTTATTTGTTTGTTCATTGTCACTTGTTGTCGCAGGAAGCCTAAGCAGCGCAGCCGGTGCGGACTCCGTTGGTCAACCCATGAGCGTGGAATTCAGCATTGGTCCGTTGTATCCTCACCCGGAAAAAAATCCGGACTCGACCCTGATGCTGGCGGGGAATTGGGTGCCGTCGGATACCCATCGGATCGACTTCGATAATCTGCCTCATGTGCCGACGACACATGTTGTTGTCAGCGATGTACGCGCACAAAGCGGCGTTAATCAACATAACTACCTGATTCATCATCATGGACGGTTTTGGGCGATGTGGAGCGACGGCCCCGAAAGAGAGGACCGAGTGGGACAAGTGGTCAAGTATGCAACCAGCGAGGACGGTCTGACCTGGAGTACGCCGCAATTTCTCACCGATTATCCCCCCGATTCAGGGCCGAATTCTCCGTATTACAATACACGATCCAGTGAAGGTTTTCGTTATATTGCAAGAGGTTTTTGGGTCCGAGAAGGTCAATTACTTGCACTGGCATCGCTTGATGAAGCGGCGGGTTTTTTTGGGCCAAGTCTTGAATTGAGAGCCTTTAAGTGGAATGAAGCCGAAGGGAACTGGAAGGATATCGGCGTTGTTCACAACAATACGATCAATAACTTTCCACCTCAACGGTTGCCCGGCGGAGAGTGGATGATGTCGCGCCGTCCTTACAATTACTCGACGGTGGGAACACAGTTTATCATCGGCGGCACGGAATCACTGAATCAGTGGATTTCGGTTCCCGCCGTGCAGGGCACGGAAAGCGGACTGCGCGCCGAGGAACCGCTATGGTGGAATTTGCCGGATGGAAACCAGGCGGCGCTGTATCGCGACAATGCCAATAGCGGTTACATTTTTCGTTCATTTTCTACTGACAACGGACGAACGTGGAGTACGCCGATTCGGACAAACTACCCTGATGCGCGTTCCAAAATATACGGCATGCGTTTGAGTGACGGGCGTTATGCGATGGTTTCGAATGCCAACCCCGTCAAACGGGACCCGCTGGTATTGGGCATTAGCGATGACGGTTTGGTTTTCAATAAAATGTTCTATGTCGTCGGCGGCCGTCATGTTGATTACCCGCATATGATTGAACACGACGGCTATCTGTATATTGCTCATTCCGGCGACAAGCGGTCAGTTGAAATACAAATAATCAAACTCTCTGATCTGGATCTTATTGAAATGCCTCCCCCGCCTCCGCCTCCTTATCAGCCCGGCCCGGATGATATCATCATCGATAATTCCAACAGCACGGCCGTCACGATATCAGGCAACTGGGGAGCAAGCAGTTTATCGGACCAGCGGTTCGGAGAGGATTATTTGTTTATGGATCCGGGCGGTACGGGGACAGTTAATTATACCCCCCATTTGCCGACAGCCGGTGTCTATGAAGTGTACGCATGGTGGAATATTCGCGGTGCACGATATGCCGCCGTGCCCTACCTTGTCACACACGCCAACGGCCAAACTACTGTTCAGGTTGATCAAAATCAAAACGGCGGGCAATGGAACAGTTTGGGGCGTTTTGTCTTCGATGGCGATGAGGCCGGAGTTCGAATCCTCGCAAACGGTTTCAGCAGCTATGTAGTCGCCGACGCTGTTTTATTCGCTCCGCGCGATGTGCCGTCGGCAGGCATTTATCGAAGATTTGAGATCGTTGAAATTGACGGCAAAGTGGGGCAAACCGTTCCTTTATCAGAGCCGCAGAATGCCCCTCCGCAATGGGCAAAGAACGTATCACAGCAAACCTATGCGTGGCCTTTGATTGATCCGGAAACCCCCTATTTTAAGGAGCCGATTCCGTTTATATTCCCTCCTGCAACCGGTTCGGACGAGCCGTTTTATCCCCATAACCATTGTCCCGACATAACGTGGTTACCCAACGGCGATATGCTGGCCGTCTGGTTCAGCACAATAAGAGAGCAAGGCACTGAGATGACGATATTAGCCAGTCGTTTTCGGCTCGGCCATCATAAATGGGACACATCATCCGAATTTTTCAAAAGTCCGGATCGGAATATGACAGGATCGTCCATTTTTTTTGACTCAAACACAGGAATACTGCATCATATCAACGGCGTAGGGCGAGAAAAGGAAGAAGGATGGGCTTATCTGTCCATGCTGCATCGAACCAGCATGGACAATGGTGTGTCCTGGTCTTGCGCCCGGCCGATTTCTTCCGGCGCTGTCTATCAAAGCCGCCATCAAGTGATTGCCGGGATGGTGCGTTGTCCGGATGGTATTTTAATTCAGCCATGTGATGCAACACACGGGGGGCAGGGTCCAACCGCCATCCATGTCAGTGCTGACGACGGTCGAACTTGGGAAGATCCGGGGGGAGATATTCGTGGTATCCACGCGGGCGTTGAAATTTTAGAAGATGGACGCCTCTTGGCTTTTGGTCGAGGGCAACCGATTGATGGATATATGCCCAAAAGCGTCTCAAGTGATCTCGGCAAAACATGGATTTACTCGGCCAGCCCGTTTCCGCCCATTAGCAGTGCACAGCGATTGGTACTGAAGCGGCTTCGTGAGGGACCGCTTTTATTGATATCATTTACCGGAGATCGAAACGATTCAGTCGGTATGACATTTTTTGATGACAAAGGACGCCCTTTTAAGGGTGTCGGAATGTTTGCCGCATTGTCGTATGACGAGGGGAATACCTGGCCGGAACGAAAGCTCTTAACCCCGGGACACGGTTCGTTCAATGTAGGTTCCTATTTCGGTGCGTCAGTTCCGCGAGATCCTGTGGTCATAACCACGCCCGTAAAAGCAGAAATGGAAGGTTACCTGGCAGCAACTCAGTCGCCTGACGGCGTGATCCATCTAATCAGCAGCAGACTGTACTATCGATTCAACTTAAAATGGATTCAGACCGCCGCATCGTCTGTTCGTTTTTAACACAATGTTGTTTACAACACCGCAGGTTATACGTTTGTCCGTACACTGTGGAGAAAGATAACAATGGATTTACAGATTCGCACTGTGGACATTGGGGTTATTATTGTCTTTCTGTTGGCTATGGTTGCCGTTGGATGGTATTTTGCGCGCCGCAATGACAGCACCGAAAAGTATTTTGTAGGGAATCGTGCCTTTTCGGGATGGGTTATCGGTCTTTCGATGTTGGGAACCATTGTCAGTTCAATGACATTTCTGGCATTGCCGGCCGCTGCCTTTGCGCTGGACTGGCGTCAGATGACGGTAAATCTGGTGATGCCTTTTGTTGCAATTTTCGCCATTGTCATCTTTATCCCTTTTTTTCGTCGGGCCGGATTGACGTCGGCCTTTGAATATTTGGGAGATCGTTTCGGTCCTGTCCCCAGACTTTATGGAATGGTTAGTTTTATAGCTGTTCAGCTAATCCGCATGGCACAGATGCTCTTTCTTG
The DNA here is from genome assembly GCA_050309605.1 of Anaerohalosphaeraceae bacterium. Classification (GTDB taxonomy): domain Bacteria; phylum Planctomycetota; class Phycisphaerae; order Sedimentisphaerales; family Anaerohalosphaeraceae; genus T3Sed10-213. Next base: position 7,060 of record JBNRMN010000035.1, on the reverse strand, counting down.
TCGCATTGCCGATTCAGTTCCTGACGGGGCTGGCGCTGGAATATGTGATTATTTTAGCAGGCCTTTTTATCGCCTTTTATACCATTGCCGGAGGCATAGAGGCGGTTGTCTGGACAGATGTAATCCAGGCGTTAATTTTGATTTTTGGGGGTGTTCTTTGTTTTGTAATGGTTGCAATTGATCTGCCCGGCGGCGTGAACCAGATCATTGATGTCGGCAGCGCAAACGACAAATTCAGTCTGGGCAGTTATGAGTGGAATCTGTCGGAGCGCACGTTCTGGACGGTGGCGATATTGGGAATCGTCAATTGGCTGGCCATCTTCAGCGGAAATCAAAATATGGTACAGCGTTATGCGTCGGCGCGATCAATGCGCGAAGCACGCAAGGCAACGATCATTTACACGGCTGTGGCCATGCCGATGTGGGCGATGTTCTTTTTTATCGGCACCGCACTGTTTGTCTATTATTCGGTATTGCCTGAACCGGCGGTTTCAGAAATGCAAGCCGATCAGGTTTTGCCTTATTTTATTTTAACGCGAATGCCGGCGGGCATTGCCGGTATTATTGTCACTGCCGTAATTGCCGCCTCAATGAGCAGTCTGGATTCGGGGATCAATGCCATTGCCACGGTAACGGTTGTGGATTTGATGAAACCTTATCTGGCTAAACATAAAAGTGATCGTTTTTATTTACTCGCTGCAAGGCTTATTTCCGGCGTGGTGGCGCTGCTGATGGTATTAGGCGCAATCGGATTTGCTCATATTGAAAAAGAAAGTATCAATGACCTGAGTCTGATGGTCGCCAGTGTGTTCGGAGGGTGTCTGATGGGCTTATTTATGCTTGGTTTTTTCACACAGCGTGTTGATGGATTTTGTGCAACTACGGCCATTGTATTGGCCGTAGGATTCAACATCTACCTCAGTTTAGGATTGTTGGGCTGGCTGCCGAGCAATTGGATGATGAATATTCACAGCTATTGGGTAGGGGCTTTAGTTAATTTATTTTTTATTACCATTGCCTACGGCCTGAGTCTCGTTCGGTCTCGTTCAAAATCGGATTTGAGCGGATTGACCGTCTGGACTCTGAAAAAACGAAAAATGTCCAATTGAACAGATAACAATCAAATACCGGTCTTATATTATGAAACCGATTAAATCAACATTTGATATTGTCGTGTTTGGCGCCACCCCGGGCGGAATTTGCGCCGCCATTGCCTCAGCCAGAATGGGATGTTCAGTTGCGCTGGTCGAAAGAACATTTCATATAGGCGGCATGGCTGCAAGTGGCTTAGGGAAAAGCGACATTGAGCACCGTGAATTGATCGGAGGGCTGTTTCAAGAATTTGTCAATCGTGTGCATCGCTATTATATTGAAACTTGGGGACATGAACATCCCAATACGCTGCTTAGCCGAAATGGGTACGTCTATGAACCTTCAGTGGCCGAGACGATCTTTGAAACCATGCTCAAAGAAGAGAACAGAATCTCCGTGCTCAGGGGGGCCACGCTTAAACAAGTCTGTGTCCGTGATAATCGGCCTGTCAAGATCGAACTGGTATCATGCAAGAGCCAGACTGTTCTCACATTGACAGGAAAGGTCTTTATCGATGCGACCTATGAAGGTGATTTGTATGCGGCGGCAGGTGCAGAGTTTCGTTTAGGGCGCGAAGCAAAACATGAGTTCAATGAACCGCATGCCGGTGTCGTGTATTTTGATTACCAAAACCGTCAGTTTTTGCCCGGCACTACCGGCAAAGCCGATGATCGTCTTCCCGCCTACACATATCGGCTGTGCCTTACAACCAACCCCGACAATGCTTGCCGGCTCACAACTCCCCCACCGGGATATGATCGGACACCCTATCTTGGATATTTTGACGATTTGCACGCCGGGCGATTGGCAGGCCCAAAAGTCTTTAAGCCCGGCCGCGGCTACAATCCTGCACATTTCAATACGCTGGTGCGTGCGCTGTCTGTAACGGAAATTCCCAACCATAAGACCGATGTCAATATCAACCCGCGCCCGCTGGGTTTTCCTTTTCCGGAAGAAAACATCGGGTATATTGAAGGGGACGAAGAAACACGAGAGCGCATCTGTCATCGGCATCGTCTTCTGACGTATGGTCTGCTGTGGTTTTTGCAAAACGATCCGGATGTGCCTTCATCGCATCGGGACATTGCCAATCAATATCATTTTCCCAAAGATGAGTTTATGGATAATGACCATTTTCCGTATCACCTCTATATTCGTGAAGCGCGACGACTTGTCGGAGAATACACATTGACAGAATGCGATATCACCCGCCAGAAAGAAAATGACACGCCCAAACGATTTGCAGACAGCATTGCCGTTGGCGAGTTCCCCATTGACAGTTTTCCGGTTCGAAAACGTCAGCCCGGCGACACCATAGTACTGGAAGGTTATTTGGGAATGCTTGACTACATAACCCGCCCCTACGAAATTCCTTATCGCATCATGATCCCGAAAAAGATAGACGGCCTCATCGTTCCTGTTGCGGCTTCAACCACCCATGTTGCTTATTCTTCAATTCGTATGGAACCAACGTGGATGGCACTTGGCCATGCAGCCGGCGTTGCCGCATCGTTGGCAGCCACGCACGGATTGTCTCCACGATCAATCCCAATACCGGAACTACAGGAATTATTAACTCAACAAGGTCAAATCCTGAACGTTGATCAGGTCCCCTCTCAAATGCCCTGATCGCTTGAAGTTGAGCATGGACTGTAATCACTTAGTCATTGGTTGTCAAAACAACGCTCTTTGGCAAGGAATTCTACCGGCAGGCCGGGGACAGTCAATGTTAACGGCAACAGCGCAGCAGCGCGGCAGCGCCGGCGGTCTGATGATGCGCCTGCCGGGCAGGCGGCGTCATCGGACCGCTGACGCGGCTCGGATGTTGTTGAGGCGTCGCAAATAGACCTATGCACTGACCTCAGCGTATTCCCTAAATAGGGCGACTCATACCGAACCATAATGTGATCTCGTTCAAGAGCAGCATTAAACAATTGTCGATTGATGCGTAGCTCTCTTAAGCCGGTTTTTGCTCATTATGTTTATCAGGGATTATATACTAAAACCGCCCCGCCGCCGACTTCCATCGCCAGCCGGAGGCTGCCGTCTTCTTCGACCGTAATCTTTTGCAATCCCGCCGTACGGTCTTTGTTGTCATAAATAAGATCAAGCGATTTGCCTTTGAGCCAGGGAAGTGAAATCGTCATTTCTCTGGGTTCTTTATCCGCGTGCGTTGCGGCAACATACCAGCGTTGACCGCTGCGACGGGCCAATACGACATACTTGCCCGGATAACCATCGACGAAGCGAATTTCGTCCCAGGCCGCAGGTACGCCTTTGAGAAAATCGATAACGTAATCCGGCTGTTCTTCAAGATTATTCGGCGTGATGCCGAAATGCTGGAGCGGAGACTGGAACAGGACCGCCGTTGCAAGCTGAAAAGCATCCGTCGTGCGGCGTTGAGAGCCTCTTCGCTGATCGCGAGAGAACACCTTATTGAGAATCACCGGCCCGTAATCCATCGCAGCGACCGTATTGCGCACAAACGGAAAGACCGTACTGTTAAAGGCTTCATTATTGGCAAACCCCTGCGAGAAGATAAGATTTTCCGAAGCGGTAACGGCCTCGCTGGTCATAAAATTGGGATAGAGACGTTCCCATCCGCGGGGCAGCGTGCAGCCGTGAAAGTTCAGCATCAATCCGTAAAGGTTGGCGTCGTGAAGAAGATCTTCATAGTATTTCATCGTCACCTGCTTGTCGCCGCCGAAAAAGTCAATCTTCATCCCCTTGACGCCGATGGATTGGAGCCACGCCATCTCCTTGTGTCGCGCCGGTGAGGTATGCAAACGATTGCGCGGGGTCTGCGGAGCATCGTTCCAGTATCCGTTTGAGTTATACCACAGGATAACCTTGACATTTTTTGACCGGGCATATTCAACCATTTCGGGCATCCTGCTGCGGCCGATTCGTCCCTCTTCGTCCCAAAGCGCATCGATCAAAATATACTCATAACCAAGCTCGGCGGCAAGATCAATAAAGATACGCTGGTCTCGCACATTCATACTCGGATCCTGCCAAATCAGCCAGCTCCAGGTTGTACGCCCCGGCTGATAATCAATCGAAGGCTCGTATAGCGGCTTGACAACATCGGTGGCCACCGTTGTTTCGACGATCGGAGCAAGTGTTTGACCGACTGTTATCGTACGCCACGGCGTCAGAAGCGGCAGTGCAGCCGAAACGGTGGCATCACCGATACCGGCATTCTCGGCTTTTTCGGGAAAAGCAATGGTGTAAAGACCTTCGGCAGTAGGATCGCTCAGCCGTGTCCCGGCATAGCGGCTTGTCACACCCGTTTCCGAAACAAGCGCCCAGCCGCCGTCGCTCAGACGAAACAGCGCCGGAAACGTAAAACCAAGCCTGGAATGAGATTTTGTGCCGACAGGCACATCGATCATGTAACCTTCTTCATAACTGGGTTTTGTGCCCATCCATCCGCCGCCCCACGCTGCCTGCTGAGTAACGAAGGCTGTTGCGGATTGAGGAAACTTAAAACCGGTCCGTTCACGTTCAATCGTAATACGACGTTTATTCGGGGACGAAATACGATAAGCAAAGGCAACGTCACGGTTGCTCACCCGAAAAATGACGTCGAGTGTATCATCGTTTTTGTTCTTTAAGCATACGGTCAGCTCGTTGGCTGTATAATGCACCGCGCTGGTTTTACCGTGGGGAAGCGTATAATGCTCATCAATCTTTGATATCCGTGTGTCAACAATTTCAAGCCCCTCAGAAAAACTGCCAATGCTCGTTTCCAAACCAAGGGGCGAGGCTTCAAGCATAGGCTTTTTTTGGCAGAACACTTCATAAGAAAGCCGTCCGGACTCAAGGGCAAGCTTCACAGAAATCACACCGTCAGGACTTTGAACTTCCTCAGCATAAAGGGACATCGAACAGAACAACATAACAACAGCACATACGAACGCACATGGCCTCTTCGACAGTCGGCCAGAAGACAATAATTCGTTCATCTTATCCATATCCTTTGTATCAGTTGACTATAACATGACTACGGCATTTTTCGTTATTTCACATCAATTAACCACGTGCTCCGCTTGCGGCCGCTATTCGTCGAGTCGCACATGGGGACCGACGGTAGCGCCCAGAAACAAGCCGTCCTGAACCGTGTAGGAAATCATCGTGGCATCGGTATCGGCCACCAGCGTCTGCCAGTCGCCGCCCTTGGCTCTGTACTGGAAGGTACAGGCGGCTTTGTCGGCGACAACACGCAGTTCAATCTGTCCGGCAGACGGCAGGTCCGCAGCAGCAACCCGGCTGGTCCGGCCGCGATTGACTCGTTCCAGATAGATGCGTCCTTGGTCCCCGTCACCCTGTAACGCCAGGAAAAAGTGATGGTAGTCATTAAAAAACAACGCCAACCCCGCAGAAACCCCCTCATCAGACGGAACCTCCGCGGTCAGTGCAGCGCTGTAGGCCGCATGCCGGACACGACGCCCCAGATAGCTCGGATTACCGCGACCGGAAAGCGTGTCGGAACGGGGAGTCAGTTTCAGCACGCCGGCGGCCGGATCAATCGTCCACCACTGCTCTCTGGGCGCACGCAGCATAATCCACTCATGCGAAAGCGTCTGGTCCTTAAACTCGTCGCGCCAGGTAAAACTGCCATTGAGCACAGAAGGACGAGCCACCACACCTTCGGGCGCATTAAGTACCAGCGGAACCCGTTTGCCCTGCGGCAAAATCATCGGCCAATCGTTCTCCGGCCACGATACCGGCAGCAAAAACGTCTCACGCCCCATCGGGGAATGATGGCCGTCGTAAGGGCGCACCGCCAGAAAGACCGACCACCAGTTGCCGTCCGGGCCGACCACCAGGCTCGCATGACCCGTACAGCTCACTGAACCGGGTACGTTGGCACTGAGGTTTCGCTGGGTCAGAATCGGGTTGTTTTCCCCCGGCGTATAGGGGCCATCGACATTTCTGCTGCGAAAAATCACCTGTGCATGGTTTACGCTTGTACCGCCCTCAGCACAGCAAAGGTAGTACCAGCCGTCGCGTTTGTAGATATGCGGCCCTTCGATCCAGATGGGTTTTGTGGTAATATCCACCCCGCCGTCAATCAGCATCGTACGCGGGCCGATCATCCGCATATTCTGATAATCAAACTCCTGAATCCATACCGCGCGGTGACCTTCATACTGCGGCGGACCTTGCGGAGCGTCATTATGCACAATCCAGGCACGACCGTCATCGTCGAAAAAGATGGATGGGTCAATCCCGCCAAAACGCAGACGAATCGGATCGGACCAGGGGCCGGCCGGATCCTCGGCTGTAACCACAAAGTTGCCGATTCCGTCAATCATCGTACAAATCACATAGAAAAGTTCCTGCTCTTCATTATAGGTAATGGCTGGGGCGAACAATCCGCCGCTGGTTCGGCGGGTCGTGTACTCCAGTTGTTCAGGACGATGAATCACGTGACCGATCTGTTTCCAGTTGACCAGGTCTTTACTGTGGAAGATCGGAAGACCGGGGAAATACGAAAAAGTTGAGTTAATGAGATAATAATCATCACCCGCGCGACAAATACTTGGATCGGGATGAAATCCGGCCAGAATCGGATTCCGAAAATACCCCGGCTCAAGCTCTGATGTGGCCGTAATATCCTCTCCGCTGTATTCGAATTGCCCGAAAGCCACCGGACTAAACGGACGGTTCGCGGTCGCACCGTCGCTGTCGCGGGTCGGTTGTCCAATTGCCGATGCATAGATGAAACAGAATCCCAGTAATCCGGTTAATAACATCGCACTGCCTGTCTTGGTCATGATAAACCTCCGTTGTTAAAAATTGTCGTTAGATTGAAAACTTTATTGAAACGATCCATCGAACCAGTGGCGGGCCAACTCGGCGAATTCGTACAAGCCGACTCGACCGTCGCCGCTTAAATCCAGCTCGGGGTTTTCCTGCAGCCAATAGTCGGCAAAGCCCGCAAGGTCATCGATGTCAACGA
>JBNRMN010000034.1:0-236553 GCA_050309605.1 Anaerohalosphaeraceae bacterium | reverse complement strand
CCCCCCCTCCCCCCTTTGGGGTACTCCCCCTTTTCAAGGGGGAGAGCTTTCGAGAGGGTCGTCCGTGCGGCCAACAGCTGATTAAAGTTATTCAGCCAGCCCGAAGGGCTGTCCGCACTTTTGCCTTCTACATTTTGCCTTTTGCATTGATTATGCCGGCCAGTGGTAAGTTTACCAGGCCGGCAGCACTTCGTAAATATTCATACAGGAATAATCCTAAAAACAGGAGTGTAAGTGATTACGCACGGGGGGCGAAATTGCCTATTTTGACATTTTGAGTTTTTTTGCACCTTGTTATTTCATGCAATTGCCCTGATTTTCCCTTTAATTTCCTTGCAATATGTGCCGGCTTTGTGTAAGGTAGGCGAAAATTTGCCGAAGCGAGTTCTCCGGCTTTTGCACTGTTGATGTTTGACAGGGCCTGTTGTGTTGCTGTAAAAGACATTAATTGGCTTCAAATATGGTGATTGCCGCTGCACCTTGGCAGCGGTTTGAGTCAAGGGTGCAGTCCGGGAATCAAACTCGAAGGAGTTTTTCTGTAAAATCACTTTGAAAAGAACGTGGAGAGGTGGCCGAGCGGCTTAAGGCAACGGTTTGCTAAACCGTCGTGTGGGTAATCGCCCGCACCGCGGGTTCGAATCCCGCCCTCTCCGTTCTTTTTTACCCACCCCTGAAACGCTTTGTAAAGTAGTTGCTGTATCTCCATATAATGGACAAAGGAAAATCTCCATCCTTCGAAGTTGATCAAACCAGGATCGGGACAGCCGAACCATGTGGTCAGCATATTTATAGCGATTCGGTATCCAAATAAGCTTCTTATAAAATAATTGACAATACTCGGTCATTATGGTATTCTGTTTGATTATCATTATGGATTTGGCGGGGATGAGAAGCAGAGAAGACGAAAATTTTTTAGGAGGGTTTCTGGTGAAAAAAGGTCTATTGAGTTTTGTTTCATTTCTCATTTTGTCATTTCTTTTTTCCACTCCGCCCGCAGAGGCAAACGTCCAAGTTTCTTATTCACTCCATGATTTGGGGTTTGGCCGCTGGAAGGCGACATATAAAATTGACAATCTTGATGAGTTGCTGGGGATTGAGTGGTTCACCGTCTATTATGACTATGGGCTTTATGACAGCCTTCAGGTTGAGACGCCGGAACCGCTTTCCAATCAATGGGATCAATATGTCTGTGATCCTCAATTGATCGACCCACTTCTTATACGCGGACTGTATGATATTCAGGCGCTTTCCGAGGGCATACTTCCCGGACAATCACTGGCGGGCTTTTCAATATCGTTTGGCTGGCTGGGGGAGGGGATGCCTGTTGCGGATCAGTACTTTGAGATTTATGATGATCAAGTCAATTTGCTCAGGATAGGCTACGCGACCTATATTCCCGAACCGGGGACCCTGCTTTTATTTGCGGTCGGTACATTTCTGATAAGTCAAAGAAAATCTCAGCGGGACTGAGGTTTTTTTCCTGATATAGAAGCGAAGACTGTGAGGGTAATTATGAAGACATGTCGCTTGTTCATTTTTGGGTTGTTTCTCTTCTTAGCGGGATTATCGGCCCATGGGCGTATCGATATCTCGCTTGCTCCAAGTGACTGGACCGAACACGGAACCGTCACTTCCCCCCGTACCCTGACACAGACTGCCGAAGGGTATCTGCGTGCGACGTGTAATGCGTGGCGCGGTCATGTCAATTATCGCACGAAAGACACCTACAACTTTCAGGGGGCGGTCGTGCGTTACAAGTGGCGTGTCAATTGCGGGGGTAATTATTGCTGGACGCAGGATGGCTGCTACCCCTGGGGTCGGATGGCGGCCTATAATCTGACAACCCACCATTCGTGGGCGTCAAGCATTGTCATTTCCACCAATACCTGGATTTACACCGAGATCTTGTTTAATGAAAACCGCACTTGGAGCATCAATTATAGCTATTCGGGGTACGGAGCAGGCGGCATAACCGTCAATTCCGGCACGATTAGCGATGTCAACTGGGATTTGCTGGCCAATTCATTTGCCCACAAATTAGTCGGCGACGGCTATGCCAACAGCTTTTATTATGAGATTGCAGAGGCATATTACATCCCGCCGGAAAAAGATTTATCCGTGGACATAACCCATCCCGCGGACGGGGCGGGATTTACACCGGACGAATTGATTCATTTTGAAGCGTTTGCCGACGGCGGAACTGAACCGTATGAATTTGAATGGAAATCGGATATTGACGGCACATTGGGCACTGCACAGACGCTGGCTATCGATTTGCTTACCGAAGGCGAGCATACCATCAGTGTAACCTGTACAGATAACTCCGACAAGATTCGTTTTGCATCAATTACAATTTATGTAACACAATTGCCTGTTATTATGCCGATTGCCGACCATCATATCGCCGACAACAGCAGCTATCACAGTCCTGTGCCGGTCTTGACGCAGGGCAATGTGAGTGTGACATGGTCGCTTATCGAAGGAGCCGTCGGAATGACCGTCAATCCGAAGACGGGCAGTGTAAGCTGGCCGCAGCCTGTCGGCGCATCGGAGCCGTACACCATCACGATACAGGCTGACAACCCGCTCGGCAGCGATCAGGCCAGTTGGCAGTTGACGGTCTTGTCGCTTCCGCAGATTCAAACGCTGTCAACGCAAATAGCTGTTGAATCGACGCCATTTGTCTCGGAGCCACCGATATTGCTTAAAGGGTCGCCGCCGGTGGAATGGGCGCTGGTCAGCGGCCCGGCCCAGATGACGATAGATACTGCTGCAGGCGTTGTTTCGTGGGAAAATCCTGTGCCGTCCTTTTCGGCCTATCCGGTAACCCTCCGGGCGACAAATGCCATTGGTTCAGATACAACATCGTTTTCGGTCTGGGTGCACAGCGTGCCGCAAATTGCTGCTATGACGGACAGACAGATCATTCTCGGCCAGCCGTTCAACTTGAATCCGGTTCTCATCAAGGGCGTGCCGGCCGCAGAGTGGTCGCTGGATGCAGCACCGCCGCAGATGAGCATCAACGCAACAACCGGCGCGATAAGCTGGGCTGATCCCGGCCCGGAAGACAGCACGCATAGCGTCACAGTGCGCGCGGCCAACACAATGGGCAGTCATACCCAATCATTCACGATCCGGGTGATGCTGCCGCCGGTACTGGCCGATTTGGACCATCAGACCGTTCACGAAGGCCAGTCCTTTTCGCGACAGATTTCTTTGATACAGGGAACAGGGCCTGTTGTCTATACAGTCATATCAGGGCCGCTGGGAATGAGTATCGACGCGAACGGGCAGTTGACACTGCCGTATGCCAATGGCAACTATAGTCCTTATACCGTTACCCTGCGTGCCGCCAACGCCGTCGGTGCTGACCAGAACACATTTATCTTGACCGTCCTGCGGGCCCCTCTGATTCGACCGATTGCCGAGGCCCTGACGGCTGAACATGCGCCGTATGCGGCCGCTGCACCCGGCTTGTTCCAAGGCAGCCCGCCAGTTGAGTGGAGTCTTGTCGCAGCACCCGCGGGGATGACGGTTGACCCGGCCACCGGCGCGGTCAGTTGGCCGTCGGCAACTTATGCCGGTTCGCCGCACACCGTAACGCTTAAGGCGGAAAACGTCGTCGGCTCGCACACGCAAAGCTGGCCGATTACGGTCGTGCAGCCGCCGGTCATCGCCGCCTATGGCGACAAGCTCGCCGGGAACGCAACCTCATACATCGCGCCGCTGCCGACGCTGATGCAGGGCACGCATGTGACCTGGTCGCTGGCAGAGGCCCCGGCGGGGATGACTATTCAGGCGGCCACCGGCCAGATCGTCTGGCCGTCGCCGGTGGCCTCCGATGTGCCGCATACCATTACGCTGCAGGCACAGAATTGTGCCGGCAGCGATACCGAGACCTTTGCCCTGACGATCCATTCAAAGCCCGTCCTGGCCGATGCGTCGGATGTTCAGATGGTCGAAAACAGGCCGTATGCCGGCCCGGCGGCCCAGTTGCTGGCCGGACAAGCACCGGTTACATTCGCGCTGACGCAAGGGCCGACGGGGATGACGATTGACGCGGCCACCGGCGCGATCAGTTGGCCGGTTCCCACCGCTGTCGGCAGCCCGCATACGGTGCAGGTGCGCGCGAGCAATACCTATGGCACGGACGAAAAGACGTTCAAGGCCGTTGTTCCGATTGGCTACGCCGCCGAGACGTGGACGGACATTGAACTGGCCCCGGCAGGGTCGCCGATTCCGATTGTCGGGCAGGCGTATGACCTGGCCGACGGAACGCCAACGGCCAATGTGACGGTGCATCTGCACGTTCGGCTCAAAAACACCGTTCGCGTCTTCAAACCGATGACGGATGCAGAAGGTCAGTTTGCGTTTACCTTCACACCCGTCGGCAACGAGGCGGGACTTTACGGAATCAGCGCCGGCCATCCGCTGGCGGTTCCTCAAGAGGCCCAGGACAACTTTACGCTGGTTGCGCTGACCGCAAGCGATTCGGTGCAACGTCCCCGTCTGACAGAAGGCGAATGGTATGAAACGACGGTATCGCTGAACAATCCCGGCGACACGACGTTGACGCAGATCGAAGCCGTGAAGGTCGGCGGCACCGAGACGATTGAAATGGAGTTTGAACCGCTGGCCGTGATTGCCGGCGGCGCGACGGAAACCGCAGCACTGCGGCTCCGCGCCGTCGATGCGTCCGTGCGCCTGTCGGTGGTGGATGTGCAGTTTGTCAGCGACCAGGGCGCAACCGCCTCGCTGGCGTACACAACGCGCGTCATTCCGCTGAGCATTGACGTAAAGGTTTTGCCGGCAGCGCTGGAGGCGGGGATGGTTCGCGGACAGCAGCAGGCCGTGTCGTTTGAAGTGGCCAACGAAGGCGGCCTGGCGACGCCCGAATTGAGCGTGCTGATTCCCGATGCGCCGTGGCTGTCCATGGCCACCCCGGTCGTCATCGGCGTCCTTCAACCCGGCGATATAGCAGAGGTAACGCTGCTGCTGACGCCCGATGAGTCGCTGCCGCTGGGGCCGTATCAGGGATCGCTGTATGTCCACGGCACGGGAATGACCCGAACGGTTCCGTTTACGTTTAACTGCGTCAGCGACCGGATCGGCCGGCTGGACGTCAAGGCGGTCGATGAATTTACCTATTACGCCCAAGGTGCACCGCTGGTCAGCGACGCCCGGCTAACGCTGCGGGACGCCTTTTCCCGCGAGGCGCTGTTTGTCAACGAACCGATGCCCGACGGCCGATGGCTGCTGGACGATATTGCCGAGGGCTATTACATTCTGGAACTGGCCGCACCGGAACACAGCGGCTATCGTTCAACCCTCTACGCCGCTCCGGGCGTAACGACCACGATTACCGCGTTTATGTCGCGCGAACTGGTTAAGTACACCTGGACGGTAACGCCGACCGCAATACAGGACGTCTATACCGTCACACTGAACACGACGTTTGAAACAAATGTCCCGGCGCCGGTGGTAGTGGTCGAACCGGCCAATGTGGATTTGTCCGCTATGGTGGACGGCCGAATGCAAGTGGACTTTACCGTAACCAACCACGGGCTGATTGCCGCTGAGGATGTCCATCTGGTTTTCGACAACCATCCGCGTTATCGGGTGGAACTGCTGACGGACTTCAACGGGCAGGTTGCTCCGGGCCAGACGGTTGTTATCCCGGCAATGGTCACGGATAACAATTTGCAGCCAATGCCAATAATGTCGGACGTTCAATTGCTCGGCGACGATACATTGATGCCGTTCGGCGGAAATTGCGATCCTGTCCGGGGCGGCACATACTATACCTACGTGTGCGGCCCGGACAGAAAATGGAAGAAAGTCCCCATTCGGATGGCCAACTGGGCCTGCGATCTGCTCAATGTCATTCGCGGCATCGTCGGCCCCGGCGACGGCGGCTACAACCCCGAACGCAACTATGAAGACGACTATACGCCCAAAACCCAGTGGCCCGGATCGGGCGGAGGCGGAGGCGGCCTGGCGGTGTCGTTTGCTCCCAGCGCGCCCAGAGCGCCGCGTTTTATCGGCGATTCGCCGGATATGCCTTTAATCACACTGCCGAAAATCGATTATGGCGGAGACATTGGCAACACCTGCGATCCCTGTCCGCAAAATATGATATTTGCAATCTACGATTGCGTCTCCGGCTCAATACCGATTTTGAGCGATATCCTGAAAGTACTGAGTTTTTACGACGGATGTTTCAGTCAGGAAATGACCTTTTGGACGTGTCTGAAAGTTTACTCAGAAGAACTGATTGAGCTGGTTCCGGTGGTCGGAACAGCCTATTCCTGGGCCAAGTGTCTGGACGGCATCATCAACGCCTGTGATACCAATGATCCGGTTGCCTACCAACTCGCAGCCGCCGAGTTTCAGATGCTGACCGGCATCGACATGCCCGCTGATCCTTCCGCCTCGGCGGATTTGCTGGCGCTGCTGGTCGAACAGCGCGACCGGATGTTGGCGGTTGCCGAGGCGGTAAATTATGCCCTGGGCGATCCGATATGGTTTGAGGGGCATCCCGACGATCAACCTTTGCAGGACGAGTTCTTTGCCGCATTCTCGGCGGCGATTGAAGAGGGCGGCCAGGAGGGTGTATTGGTCAGTGCAGCCGAACAAACGGCACTGTTGACGATGCCGCTGCCCGGCCATATTGTCCCCGACAACGTCGCTGCACTGTGTCAGCGGTGGAATCGCACGCAGATGTATTGGCAAATGGGTAAATTTCAGACGACGGACCTGGAGCCGGGCGACGATCCTGACTTCATCGCCACCGATATCGCAATGGCCAAAAACATCGCTGCCCAAGAGGCCATCGCCGAGGATATGACGATGGGCTACACCCATCTGTATGAAGCCATCGAAGAGACGCTAAAGATGCTCAAAGAGGAACTGGAAGAGCAGGCCAAGGGGGTGTGCGTACAGGTCCAGATGCAGATTCAGCAAACGGCGACGCTGACCCGCACCGGCTTTACCGCGCAACTGCAAATGCAGAACACCAGCGGTATCGACGCGATTGAAAACATTGCGGTCGAAGTGTCCGTGGTGGATAGGAACGGCGGCGATGCGACGACGCTGTTTGGGATTCATCCACCCCATCTTACCGGCGTTTCGGATGTGGCCGGCGGCGGGCGGCTCGATCCCGGCAAGGCCTTTGACGCCCAGTGGCTGCTGGTGCCGACACTCGACGCGGCTTCCCAGGAGGCGGCCTATTACTATGTCGGCGGCACAATTCATTATACGATCAACGGCGGAGCGGTGTCGATTCCGATCATCCCCGATACGATAACGGTCTGGCCTGATGCGGAACTGCATCTTCGCTATTTTCTGGAGGGTGATGTCTATGGCGACGATCCGTTCACCGAACAAATCGAGCCGTCGATTCCGTTTATGTTGGGGCTGATGGTGTCCAACGAAGGTTACGGCACTGCATATAATATGACCATCCATTCGGCGCAGCCGGCCATCGTGCGGCAGGAAGCGGATAAGCAGATTCTGCTGGATTTTGAGCTGCTTGACGCGCAGGTGGACGACGAACCGCATGCGCCCTCGCTGCGGGTTCCGCTGGGACATATCGCTCCCGACCAAACCAAAACGGTCGTCTGGCGGATGCAGAGTTCGCTGCAAGGGCATTTTGTCGATTATGAGGCGGAATTTGCACATACCGACACGCTGGGCGACCCGCGGCTGTCGCTGATTCAGTCGGTATCCATCCACGAACTGGTGCGCGCTGTCTTGGCCGACCGCCCCGACGAGGATAGGATACCGGACTTTTTGACCAATGACCTCCCCGACGCTGACGACCTGCCCGATACGCTGCACCTCAGCGACGGCACGGTTGAACCGGTAACGGCCCTTATCGGCAGCCCGGCATGGCTGAGCGAAGCCTCCGATTCGGGACAGGTAACCCTGACGCTGCCGCAATCACCGACGGGCTTTTACTATGTTCGACTGGACAACCCCGGCTGGCCGGATTATGTATTGACCCAAGCGGTACGCTCTGACGGCAAGGTCCTGCCCGGCGACAATGTCTGGACGACTTATAAGCGGCACTATCCCGAAGACCGGCCGGAGTATGACGAAGCGCTGCTGCACCTGTTTGACGATGAAGGCTCCGGCAGTTACACGCTGTATTTCGAGCTGCCGGCCAATCAGCCGCCGGTTGTCAATGCGATCGGTGTCGTCGATCCGACGGAGCTGTCGTCCGGACCGCTGGCCTTGACGGTTACCTATCGGGATCAAACGGGGCTTGACGCAGACACGCTGGGCGATGGCAATATCCTCGTCGCCGACCCTGAGGGACAGCCGCTGGTCGTGCAATTTGTTCAGATTATCGCCGTCAACGGACAGGATACGACGGTGCTGTATCACATCTTGCCGCCGAACGGCCTGTGGGAAGGCAGTCTCAACGGCTTGTACAGTGTTGCGCTGGCTGACGGCCAAATATCCGATACCGACGGTCTGTTTGCCGAAGCCGCCGTGCTGGGCGGGTTTGTCGTGTCGATTCATGAGTGCGTCAGTGTTGAGTTTAACCATGCGGTTCTGGTCGGCCAGCGTCGTATTTCACGGACCCAATACGAGATGGACTACAGGGTCGTGGTGCATAATCGCTGCGACAGACCGATTCGCAATCTTCGGCTGATACCGCAGTCAGCGCCGGCCCATCTCAATGTGCTGTCTCACGACGTACGATTCTGTTATATCCCCGCACTCGGCCAGGCGACCTCGGACGGTTTGTTGACGGTACGCATCGACTACGACAATCCACCCGATTCGTCCGACACATTTACATGGCAATCGATTCTGTTCCGCCCGGCCGATGTTACGATGACCGGAACCATAGACATCGCGGATCTGGCGGCATTCGCCGCCGCCTGGCTGACAGATGATGCCTGTTACGACTGGGCGCCGCCTCCCCATGGCGATGGCCGCGTCGATCTGGCGGACTTTCACGTACTGTCCGAGTACTGGATGAACACTGGACCTTAAACCATATAAGGCGAAAAGTTGTTTTGAAGCACATTTTATTTGACGGGCTTCGTGGTTTAGTCCAGTCGTCCTGCTAAAACATCAATGCAGTCCGTGCTGTTCTAAAAACGCGATATACCACCCCGCCAGGGCCACATCCCGCACGGCGATCGTCACCGTTTGCTCCGGCTGGTCAGCAGCAGCGAATACCACCTCATAGTGTCCCGCCGCATTATACAGACCGGGCCGCCAGGAGAAGGTCTGTGTCTGTTCGTCAAACGTCGCACCGTCGGGCAGTTTAGCAGCCGTATAGGATATCCGGTTGCCCGCTTGATCATACCCCGATACCACAAACTCAATCGGTCGGTTTTCGTTGACCGTATGGGTCAAAAACAGCCGCTCAATCTCCTCAGACCCAAGCGCCCGCCGGTACAGCCGTATCTCATCGACAAGGCCCCGAAAACCCGACGCATACGCCCGTCCGCTGGCCGTGCCGAAGTTGCCGACATCGGCAAACGCTTCCAGCTCTGTCAGCCCGCTGAAGGTTCCCGCATCCCGCCGCACACCGTCAACAAATACCGCATACGTTGTCCCATCCCACGTCAACGCAACATGATAAAGCTGCCCCGGCACAAGCTGTGCAATATTATCTTGAAGTGCAGCATTATCGCCCAGCCCCAGCGCCAACTTGTGCACCGTGTTGCCTTCGGCGTCTGTGCTTTCAACGGTATAAAGCGTGATCCGATTATCGTCGCTGTTGACGGCATGCCCGAACAAAAGCTGCAAGGCAGAGGCTGTTTCTGTATCCGTTGCGGCTTCCGGCTGCACCCACAGCCCAATCGTCCCGGCCTCGGCAGTGCTGCCGTCCATAGGAATCTGTACGGCCTGCCGGCCATCGGTCAGCCGGACAAAATACTCCGCTGCCCAGCCTTCGCCCCAGTCAGGCTGATCGACCAATTCGGCCTTCTGCCCGCTGACCACATCCGTCACCTCGGCCACATAAGGCCGTTCAAACAGCCAGTGCCCGGCCAACCCGCTGTTTCGATCGCGAGAGAAGATGCCGGATACCTGCTCAGGCGTAAACGCCCCTTGATAGATCTTCACATCGTTGATGTACCCGTCAAACGTATTCAAGCCCATCCGCCCGCCGATACACAGCGGCTGGTTGTTGGTTCCGATGGCAAAATCGACGCTTTGTTGGGCGATGAGGCGGCCATCCAGGTACAGTGCAATCGACTGGCCGTCATACACCGCCACGAGATGATACCACTGTCCGGTTTGCAGCTTCACATCGCTGTTGGCGGCGACGGCGATGCGGCCGCCGGCGATTCCATCGGTTACAATAAACCGAGGCGTATCCCCGCTGCTGCCCAGGTCGATGGCGTACATCTCCCAGGGGGACGCATAGGCCGCATACGGCTTGACGACGAGCTTGGCAAACGGCGTGGCGCCCATCGGCCATATCCACACTGAGATGGTCATTGGCTCCTGCATATCCAGACTGTCGGCATCGGCAACGCGCAAATAACCATCGCTGCCGTCAAACCGCGCCCCCATCCCGGACTCAAAGGTCACATTGCCCTCCGCCGTCGCCGTATGCATATTGACCGACAAATCACTGACCTGACCATTAACCGCCTCTGTCAGCGGCAAATGAGCGAGTTGCTGTGCGACGGGCGCATACTCAATCGGCTCAAAAAGTGCGAGAATTGTCTTGTCCTCATCCATCGTAATGGTAACCGATGGCTCAATACCAGTCTCATCGCCTCCCCAGCCGACAAACCGATAGCCATCATTAGCTTGGGCATAAAGTACCACTTCACTGCCAGTAGGATATTGCCCGCTATCCGGTGTGACCGTTCCTCGTTGGAGGTCATATTCAACGCCCAAATTGTGTTGAACAGTTCTTTTACCGGAGGTCTCCGGCCAAATAGGTCCATAATCTCCTCGATAAGCATCCCACATATCAAAGACCCACTTCGAACCCTGTGCATAGTCTCCATCAAGGTAGGTCATATAACGATCAAGATAATCAAACAAGGCATCGTGATTCCAAAGTTGCTGAACAGTACTTTCGTACTTTACATTGACAGCAGCATTCATAATCCGAGCGGCCAACACATAGCCGGCAAATGATTTCCCTATCCAAATATAACCCCTGTCCCATTGCCGGCCTGCTGTTCGAGGCTGTCTTGCATAGCGAATACCCCAGTACGGTATACCAACATCATCTGAAATAAACTCTACAAAATCGTGCCTTTTCGATATATCGCCGTGTCCAAAAATGACATGCTCCGAAATTACATATTCAGTATATTCACCGGAGTATCCATCAAAATTTTTAGGATTCAGTGATTCATCGCCCAAGAAAAGCTGTTGATTATCTATATCATAGCCAATAATTCGGAAGTCATACCCACCCCGGCAATCATACCTGCTTCCTTCCGGGTCAGTTCCCAACAAAGCCCGCATGGAGTATCCTACCTCTGGACCGTACCGCACGGCAAAATAAAGCCTACCTTCCAGCTTATCTGCTGTCCAACTCGTATTAACACCTTCTACTACATTACTGCCATTGGTTACAATAACTGAACCGTGATTAACATATTTTTGACCAACATAATAAAACTCATAAGGAGGCTCATAAACGTCAGATTCTTTGACGTAAAACGTAGAGTTATCTTCTTGGAAATTAACAAGGTCCGGCGGCAAGTTTCCTGGACCGTACTCACCTGTGTATCTATACGAGCCGCTCTTTTCGCCTATCGCCATCATATCCGCATCATTTAATACCAATCCAGCGAACAAAATAGGCCATTTCCGACCTGCACCGTGCCCACCATCAGCAATCCATAAGCTTTCGCCCCCATTGCTAATCAAACCGAAGCTATCAATACCATACTGAACAAATCCAATCATTAAATCGCGTTTGAGTGCATTACTCTGCTCATCATCTTCATTCCACCGTGTATGTAATGCAAGAGCCGCCACACCTACTTTGTTTGACAATTCACGGCCATAAGTTGGCATATTCTCTTTGGGGTGTATTTGGCCGGTGCTCCAGCCGTTTTTATGGTCGAGCCATAGTTTTTTGAAGTCTTGAGCTAAATCAGCAAGCACAGGTGTTCCAGAAACAGGCTGAAGATTAGATAACAACGAATAATCAAGTTGGTCTTCGTTAAAATAAGATGTCTTGTCCGATCCGGTATAAGGCGGCCTGAAACTGCCTGTTGCAGGAGCCTCAGAAACAACCGTTAATACAGATGCCTTCCAGACACGAGCCGCGTCAGACCCTTCATTTGTACTTACCCTGCTGACAGTCGAAACAAGTGAACCGGTGGTAATCGAAAGCGGGGTACTTTCGCTGACGCCTAAAGCAACATTAAGCTCAGCGCTGTAACCACCCGCATCACTATCATAACCCTGAGACCCGCCAGGGTCTGGATTTAACATCGACCCGTTAATCGAACGCCCCGCAGACATTGTTCGAGTTGGAATATCTGGACAAGGTGTGTCTTCAGATAAAACAACAGTCTCAGGCGAAATACTAATGATATTTACAGGCCCGATAACCCAATAATCGCCATTAACGAACTGGCCGTATTGATATGTATCGCCTGCACCGTCCAGCGAAAGATTCTTATCAAATGTCCAGCGAATGCCCCATTGCTCAATCCAGTTCGGGCCGACCTCAGCGCTCGCCGTTGTGGTTAACATCAGCAACAAAGAACAGGCCGCGATTGGTAACCGTCCGCTATAAAAGATGGTCTTCATACCACAATCCTCAAGTTTGAATGTCATATTTCGTCATGTCGAAGGTTTTTCAACTCAAATAAAGCATAAAATATCCCCCCGCAATCTCCAAGGCGATAGCAAGCCGCAATCCAACAAACCCAATAAAATCCCATAACCAAACTATTTAGCTTCTCAAGCTGACCGAAAATTTTGCTCTTTAATCTTTGATTTTTAATCTCTCACACTGGCCATCGACCCGTTTGAGTTAGTTTAACGTATCCCGTTCCCTCCGTCAACGCAGCCGCAATAATATTATCGGACTTTAAGGATACTGATGAAGAAAATTCCGCACCTTGCCGACCGCTGACCGCCGGAAGCTGATTACGAATTCTTCATTCTATATACTAAATTCTACATTCCGGCGCAGCCGGCAGCTCAAACACAAGACAATCTTGTTTTCTTCCTATTTTTTGGTACAATTATCCCCGTAAACAGCCGAAATAGTGACAGTTGAATACAGTTGCAGCGCGGCGAGAGAAAAAGACCGTCCATTACCAGAATCATACGGTCGTTTCAGCCCGTTAAAGACCGAACGTGTCGGCTTAATCACATTGGCAATAGGAAATCGGAAATAGGCAATTTCTTGTCCACTGGCCGCTGGAAGCCGGACGCTGAAGGCTTGCTACTGAATAATTAAAAATTAAGCATTAAAAATTCAAAATTGTCGTCAACCGACCGGGACAGCGTCCGCGCAGACTTAATTGAATGTTATTAAATTCTACATTTTTCTTTCTTCATTCTAAATTCCAGCGAAGCTGGCCGCTGGAAGCTGGAATCTGAATGCTGACAATTAACTCAAAACTTAAACCTCAAAACTCCTCTGATCTATTCGACACCAGCTACCTAACGGCCGATTTGAAAGGCCGTTCCGTCCGCGGCGGGGCGATAACAGTAGTATCCCAAGCCTGCAAGTTTATCCTGAAGACCGGCTCAACGGTCGTTTTGGCGCGCATCCTGACGCCGGCCGATTTTGGCCTCATTGCGATGGTCACCGCTGTGACCAATTTTGCATTGATGTTTCGTGACTTGGGGCTTTCGTCTGCGACGGTTCAAAGGGCCGAGATCAATCATGACCAAGTCAGCACGCTTTTCTGGGTCAATGCTGCGTTGGGAGTCTCGGTAGCTGCTGTTGTATTCGCTCTGGCGCCGGCCGTGGCGTGGTTTTACGACGATCCGCGGTTGACACCGGTAACCATGGCGCTGGCAACAACCTTCATTTTTGGCGGCCTGACCGTCCAGCATCAGGCCATGCTGCAGCGGCATATGCGTTTTCTTGCTATCGGTGTAGTCGAGATTGTCGCAATGGCTATCGCTGTTGCTGTTGCCATCATTGCCGGCCTGTTTGGTGCTGGTTACTGGTCGCTGGTTTTCATGCACATTGCACTTGCCGTAGCCACAGCCGCCGGCAAATGGATTGCTTTTCCATGGCTTCCGGGCAGGCCTAAGCGTCGAATTGGTACAAAGAAAATGCTGGGTTTTGGCGGTTTTATTACGGCAAACAGTATTGTAAATTATATCAGCCGCCATCTAGACCACGTTTTAATAGGGAAACTGTCAGGTTCGGTTGCGTTAGGGTATTACAGCAGAGCATATGCACTACTATTGCTGCCATTGACCCAAATAAGAGGTCCGATCGGATCGGTGGCGATTCCTGCACTCAGCCGGTTGCAGGAAGATTCCGTTAATTACCGTTTATTTTATAGCCAGGTAATATATTTCATGTCATTTTTTTCAATGCCCGTGACTGCATTTCTGATTGTGATGTCATCTCAAGTTATTGAAATTGTACTGGGAGAACAATGGCTTGCGGCAAGCAGTATTTTTGCAATACTTGGAATCTTTGGATTGGTATACACTGTTTGGACCAGTCAAGGATGGCTTTTTGTGACAACAAATCAAACCCATCGCATGTTCAGACTTGGATTGGTCGATGGATTACTTCTGATAGGCTCTATTTCTGTAAGCGCAGGCCATGGCCCGACAGCGGTTGCATTTGCGGTTACTGTTTGCAGGTTGAGCTTGTTTATTCCGTCTATGTGGTATGCTTCGCGGGGTACACCGGTAACATTGAGAATTATATTAAACGCGTTCAGAACACCGCTATTGGCGTCGCTGATAATGGCCTCTGCAGTCTTCTCGCTGAACACTTTCTTGATTTACGGTTTTAATCCGGCATCACAGTTATTCATTACCTTTTGTGTGGGTATAGCTGTGTATTTTGTAGCATGCTGCATGATAGAGTGGAGCATTGAGCCGATACTGCGACTTATAAAAGTCGTGAAAATACTGAAGAAACATAAAAGTTAAATGCCTGATTTTCTTATTTCATTAAACAGAGAGCTTCAAGGCCACCATTTATGTCGATTGTTGCGGTTGCCTTATGGAGACAAAAAGCCTGTGGGTCATTTTTTTGAGTACCCATGGGGGAATGCCGCTGTTCTTGAGGATCAGTTAGCAAATTGTAAGAATATCTGTGAATTTGACGGAATCATTTTTGCGTGGGTGGGTGATCTTGTATCGCCTCTTTCTGCAAAGGATGTCGATGAAATTTTGGAGACACTCAATCAGCCCAATAACGAGAATCTGCAATTACATCGGGAATGCTTTACAAAACTTAACGGTGCGTTTGCGTGTTTGATTGCCACCCAAAACCAGCTTGTCATTATCACAGATCCAATGGCTTATACGCAGGTTTTCATCCACAATGAGGTATCTGGTGACCCGGAAAGCATTTATATTGGCACACACCTGGAAACGATAGCCGCGGTCAGTGGAGAAAAAAATCATCTTGACCATGTCTCACTAGCAGAATTTCTGAACGCCGGGACGACGACATTTCCCCACACGACGTACAAGCATGTTAAGGAAATGCGTCCGGGCACAATACATTGCTTTGAATTTAACAATCAAAGGTTGACCCGCAAATCCATGCAATATTGGACACCGCCTGCTGAGGACCGTACCATCAGTGAAGAGCAGCTTGCAGACGATTTACGCAAAGCCTTGGTCGCAAGCGTACAGGATCGCATTAAAAACCATCACAAGGTTGGCATTGCACTCAGCGGCGGCTTGGATTCTCGTTTGATTATGGCCCTTGTACCAGAGTCTAAAGAGTGCATCGGCTTAACTCTCTGTGACCATGAAAACCGTGAAACACGAACAGCGATGAAAGTCTCTCAGTGCTATGGCCGACCATGGTACCCCCTTCAACGCAGCGAAAACTATTTGGCTGATTGTTTGTTGCAGACGACGAGGCTGATAGGGTGCGATTTTGACTGGATCAATGCTCATGGTATTGCAGCAGCTGAACAATTTTTTACTCATAATATTGATGTATTGCTTAATGGCATGGAGATCGATGCTTATCTCAAAGCACATTTTGCCGTAGATTTTATAAAACACAAACGTTTGTGGGGATTAAGGCCCCCTGAATTTAAGCACAGTAGTTACGACTTTGCTCATCAATTGACGAGCTTTTCAAAATCTAATCTTAAGATTAATCTTGTCCATCAAATTTATGATCGAAAGCAAAAGTTTCTTGCTGAATTTCTGCAAAAAAATCGTACAAGTCAGGCGGAATGGCTTCATCTTTATCCCTTTTCCCAAAACAAGATTGGGGCATGTTGGTCAGCAGAGAGGAGAGTTCTTAATCAAAAATTTGTTGCTTTTGACCGCAGAATTTTGGATGTAGCTTTTCGTTGTCCAGTTAACCTTAAATTTAATAAAAAGTTTTTTTTGAAATCAACCCTTGATTTATATGGATCTGGGAAATATATCCCCTCGGCCGACAACGGCGTGACGCCCGCGAGTAAACAAGTGAATTATCTTATTCAGCGAGTAATTCGAAAATCGCAAGATAAAGGAACAAAGTTGTTAAATAGATTTGGGAAAAACACCTTGATTCAGCATTCTTGGCACGATTATCAAGATTACTGGCAATCAAATCAACGTATTATAATTCTGATTGATCAGTACGCTTCCCGTTTAAATCGATTAAATGAAACAGTCTTCAATCTTTCAGGATCAACTCTAATAAAATCAAATAATTTACATTGGCAAGATGGATTTAGACTACTTCAACTTGCGGTATGGTTGAACAAATTTGAATAATCAACAGCCTCGACAAGTCCAGCAGGTCTCATCATGCATGTTACAATCGTTATTCCCACCCATAATCGGCTCGAATACACCCAAAAAACCATCCCGCGGCTTCTGGAAGATCCGGCCGAGGAGTTTGAACTGTATTTGTGGGACAATGCTTCGACGGACCAAACGGCCGAGTACCTCAAAAGCCTAAGCGATCCCCGGATTGCAGACGTTCACATCAGCAAAACCAACGAAGGGCAGGTTGGCGCGATGAACTGGGCGTGGTCACAAACAAAATCCGAGCTTGTCGGCAAACTGGACAACGACTGCCTGCCCACCCCCGGCTGGACGCGCACTTTTGCAAAAGCGCATCAGGAGATTCCGCAGCTTGGCGCCGTGGGGATGTGGCATTTTTTTGAAGAAGACTTTGACTACGACCGAGCCAGACACAAGATCCAGGAATTTAACGGCCATCAGATTTTTCGCCATCCCTGGGTCGCCGGTTCGGGCTTTATCCTAAAGCGCAAAACATTTTTGGAACAGGGTCTTTGGAAACCAGGCCACATGACCGGCACAACATATTATTTTATGCAGATGGCCCGAGCCGGGTATATCAACGGCTGGTACTACCCGCTAATCTACCAAGAACATATGGATGACCCCAAGAGCAAATATTGCATGATAAAAGACGCTGAGAGCTTTGCAGTGTACAAAAACATCACGTTCGGCCTCAAGTCAGGCAGCTATAACGACGTAGAAGGGCGCATGAAACGACGTAACGACATTGTCCGAAACCTGCTCGACGATCCCTTCGAGGTTACGTATTATACCGGCTGGCGAAAAGGTGTACGTGTGCTGAGAAACAAACTAAAGCGAATCCTTGCATAGAAACTCTCTGTTATGCCAGACTCTCTCGTTTCCATCTTGATATCCGTTTATAATGCAGGACAATATCTGCGTCCATCTCTTGAGAGCGTTCTCTGTCAAAGCTACAAAAATTTAGAAATTATCATCATCAATGACGGTAGTACGGATGGCTGTTTTGAATCGATAGCAGACATCAGGGACAGTCGCATTAAGATTCTCAGGCAAAATAATGCCGGTAAGTCGGTTGCGCTGAATAGGGCATTAGAGATAGCCGGTGGCCGGTTTTATACCATTCAGGATGCGGATGACTTAAGTTATCCCGCGCGTATCGAACGGCTCGTTGAGACGATGGCTGAATATCCCCACATCGCCGGAGTCTTTAGCGGCTATGATTTGATTATACAGGGTCGCCGTATTGCACCGCGTTTTCGCGATAAAGGCACTGAGGAATGCAGGGAAGATATTGAGCAGATGCGTATGCCATCCCATGATCCGACAGTCATGTTTCGAATGTCTATGGTCAAGGATTTGAAATATGATCCGGACTTGAGAATTGGTCAGGGCTGGGATTATATTCTTCGTGTCGGTGAACAATACCCCTTGATGGTTCTTGGCGAGTGTCTTTATTCCTATCGGATCAATCCCTCATCAAACACACGTTCAGACGCAAAACGCAAGGCCGAAAAAGTGCAGGCCGTCTTGAAAAAAACCTATGCGCGACGAGGACAATCATATCTTCCTGAACATAAAAGAGCGGTCTCAGAAAACGAGCAGCTATACGGAGTCGTCCCGCATTTTATGGAAAGTGTACTGGATCTCCGTAGGACAGGCAGATTTTTTGCGGCATTCAAAACGGCTTTTTCCTGTATTAAGTTGCATCCGTCCAGTGTCAGATATTACAAGCCCTTAATATATGTTTTATTGCCATTAAAGTTAATAGAACAATACCGAGCGTGGAAACATCGTAAATCATATGGATGATCAGCGTCACATTGTAGGCGACCCTTCATGGGCCGGTCAGACCTCCGTTCACCCGCTGGGGTTGGCGATGGTCGTTGTCCTGGGGCTGTGCCTTTTATGGTTGCCGCGTCGATGGTCAGTGGTCCCGATGCTGATCATCGCCTGCTTCATCCCGTCGGCCCAGCGCATTGTCATTGCAGGTTGCGATTTCAGTTTTTTGCGGATTATGGTCCTGTTCGGCACAATGCGGCTGATACTTCACAAAGAGTATCAGGGCTTTATCTGGCAGCCATTGGATACGGCGATGATTCTATATACGTTGACCTATATGGGATTATATATCCTTCGTGAAAACTCCTTTTCGGCGGTTATTAATCGCCTCGGTTTTGGGTTTGACGCGTTTGGAATGTATTTTCTATTTCGTTGTTTAGTACGGCACTGGCAGGATGTGGACCGTATCATTTTCGGTATTGTGATCATCAGCATTCCAGTAGCCTTTTTCTTCGTGATGGAGCAAGCTACCGGACGCAATGCCTTTTCGATATTTGGCGGAAAGTCGCTGTTCTCATCAGTGCGCGACGGTAGAATTCGCGCCAGCGGCGCCTATTCACATGCCATTCTGGCCGGATGTTTTTGGGCGGCGTTGATGCCGTTAATCGCCGCATTTTGGTGGAAGTCATCTAAAGATCGTTCAAAAGCGATAATTGGTTTATTGACGTCCTTATTCATTGTCGCCGCTTGTGCATCAAGCACTCCTGTCATGGGAGTGATAAGCGCTGTTGTCGGCGGTTTGTTTTTTTTCTTCCGCAAGAGAATGCGCCCTATTCGTTGGGGAATTTTATTTATGCTGATCGGACTTCATCTAATGATGCAGGCGCCCGTCTGGCATTTGATTTCGCGGGTTAGCGCGGTAAGCGGGTCCACCAGTTATCATCGTTATAAACTTCTCAATGCAGCAATCAATAACGTCAGTGAGTGGTGGCTCATGGGTTGCTCAGGTTACACTGTCTTGGGATGGGGCGTTCACGCTGCCGACATTACGAATCAATACGTTCTGGTCGGCGTACAAGGCGGTTTATTGACACTGGCATTATTCATAACAGTGATTACTCTTGCATTTCACAGTATTGGCAAGCTGTGGCGGCAAAATACAGATAATACATATCGACTGGCATTATCGTGGGCATTGGGAGTCAGTCTGTTTGTTCACTGCACAAATTTTCTTGGAGTATCCTATTTCGGCCAGATCACGATTCTCTGGTATTTGCTTTTAGCTATGATTGCCAGCTTGACCGCGACCTCAAGTCAAATTCCGATCAGACGCTCCAAATGGACTTCCAAACAAACGGCAGTTATTCTCCCTTCAAAAGTCTCCACAAAGTCACAATAAAGACAAATCCGTGTTTTCAGATCACAAAACAATGAATAACAATAACTGGCAGGTCGAAATCATTGAAACCCTTGACCAGATCGAATCCATTCGTTCTGTCTGGCAGCAGTTGCAGGATCAGGAGCCTTGTCCGGTCATCAATGCTGACATTGACCGCTATTTGTCCGTATTGAAGGCCAATGAAAATCGGTGCAGTCCACTGTTTATACTGCTTAAAAAGGGGCAATTCCTCCGTGCGATAATCATTGGTCGCCGTGAAAAACTGTCAATACCGGTTTGCATAGGCTATAAAACGTTTCTCAGACCCAAACTCAATGCCATAACAGTGGTTTACGGCGTTATTTTAGGCCAGCCT
This sequence comes from Anaerohalosphaeraceae bacterium, assembly GCA_050309605.1. Taxonomy (GTDB): domain Bacteria; phylum Planctomycetota; class Phycisphaerae; order Sedimentisphaerales; family Anaerohalosphaeraceae; genus T3Sed10-213. The sequence continues at coordinate 216,115 of JBNRMN010000034.1, read as the reverse complement.
GACAATGAGACGTCTGCATTATTGTGCAAAGAGTTTAGAAAGTTACTCCGAAAGCGTCAAATCGATGTTATCTTTTTCAATCATTTACGGATCGATACCCAATTTTTCATACAGATACGACGGGGTTCGTTTTGGAGCCGCAGTCATTTTCTGGTTATTGAGCCTCACTGGCGAATGTCGATACCAAGTAACGTAGATGAATTTTATACGAAACTCTCTAAAAAGCATCGGGCCAACCTTAAACGAGTTCAAAAAAAATTAGAATCTCAATACAAAGAACGCCTTCATATCATCCATTATCGAAAAAACTGTAATCTTGAGAAAATGTTTCATGATGCTGTTGTTGTTTCAGAAAAAACCTATCAACATCCACTGGGAGTGGGCTTTTATGACAATCCTTTGTTGCGATCGATAATTGCGAAAGACATAGAAAAAGGTCGGCTTTTTTTATCCATTATGTATCTGCGCAATCAGCCTGTCAGCTTTCAATGGGGAACGATCTACCGTGGGACTTACTTTTTGGAAAAACTGGGATACGATCCTCATTATGCCTCTTGGAATGTGGGTTCCGTATTGTTTCTAAAAGTCCTTGATGAGCTTTGCAGTGATCCAAAAGCATTGCAGTTGGACTTCGGTTTTGGTGATGCCGAATATAAACAAAGTTATGGGGATGAATCCTGGCAGGAAGCGGCTGCAACGTATCTGTTTGCGCCGCGAGTCTATCCGATTCTGATTAATCTGGTCATTACGGTGAATTCCATTTTCACTCTCGGCCTGATGTGGACAGTTAAAAAATGTGGTATTTACGGATGGCTCAAGCGCAAATGGCGCAGAAAGTTGCATGAAAAAATCGAAAATCAAAGATGATTAATTCCGATATAACAATATGAAAATGAATTCAAGTTCCTATCACATTGAATCATTCGGAATAAAAACATATCAAGCGCTTCAAAATGAATGGTGCAAACTTTTTGCACGGGCCGATTATGCACCTTACTGTCTTAGTTTTCCTTGGGTGTCAACGTTTATTGAGACACATCAGTTTAAAGGCCGTGTATCTATACTGACGATTCGTCAAAATGGCACATTGCTTGCTGTATTACCATTGATGATATGCAGAATCGCTTGGTTAAAGGTGGCTAAACCCATTGGTACCGGAATCCCCGGCTGCTTGGGTATTTTACTGGATTCTGCGCATCTGGATGTTCTCAGCCAATTGGCAGACTTTATTATCTGCAATCGAGTTTTTGATGTTTATGTAAATGATGATCTGTCCTCTGATGACATTGCAACTCAACAACTTTTAAATGAGCTTCATAAGCGAGGCATGAAGTCCCATCAGGTGTACCGCAACATAACCCATTATGCCCGATTGAACGGTTCATTTGAAGACTATTTGAACCAAACCAAATCACCAAAGAGCAAAAAAAAATTACGATGGAAAGAAAAAAAGCTTTATGAGCTGGGGCAAGTTCAAATCCATCATTATAGGGGAACAAAGTTGACAGAATCCGTGCTGGATAAGGCACTTGAAATCCAACAGCAAAGTTGGATGGTTCAGCGCGGTGCCGTCTTTTTGGCAAATCCTTTCAGACGCAGTTTAATCTTGGCCATGGCTCAGGCGGACCTGGCTCGACTTTGGCTGATGACAATAAACGGCGATAATGCGGCGTTCGAACTGGCTTTCCACAATAACAAAAGGCTGGAAATCCATTTAAGAGCATTTAAGCTCAAGTTCAATATAAAGCAACAGTCCATTGGTGATATGCTGACTCAACAGGTATTTCGTGATGCTTGTCATGAACAAATCAAGGTGATAAACTTTGGGCATAGTGATGCGCTTTGGAAGAGATTTTGGGGAACACATCAACATCAGATATGGCGAAGTGCTACAGGAAGCAGAGCCACGGGGAGAGTACTCGTCGGGTTCTATTTCGCAATATGGAAGATTTATGATGTTAAGTTTATCAGACGCCTTTGGCAGCGAATAACGAAGCTAATCCGCCGTTTTTACCAAAATATCTCTTGATTTATATGCGTGACCTTGAAGGATTAACTTTTAAAATCATCACCGACAGATTGGGTATCGAAAATCTGCGGCCCGCATGGGCGGCTTTGCAAAATGCCCAGGACTATCCCATCATTCATGCGGATATTGATCGTTATCTGGCAGTTCTTTCCAATGCGGATCCCAACCAAACCCCATGTATTGGCCTCGTTAAAGACCACAATCAAGTCGTTGTCCTGTTAATCGGTGTCTTGAAACCAAACTGTATCGATTGCAAGCTGGGGTATAATCATCTTTGGACGCCGACATTCTCTTCTTGGTCAATTATTTATGGTGGTGTTCTCGGCCATCTGGACGATGCCCTGTGTAACTTTTTAACGGACAGCTTGCTTCATACGCTGAAATCTCAAAATATTCAGGGTATCGTCTTTGAACGAATTCGTACCGATAATCCTTTATTCGCAGCCTTGAAGAGAAATATTACAAGGCTGCGTCAGCCCTTTTATGCCCGAAAGCTTATCCATTTTAATTGTCTGTTAAGCTCGAGTTTTGATGAGCTGCTAAGTCGCTGCTCAAAAAACAGGCGATCTGTTATTCGTAAAAAAGAGCGAAAGCTTCATGCAGCCTATCCCAATCAGGTTGCTTTCAAAAGATTTTCCAGTCCCGACCAAGTCTCTATAGCAGTACAAGACATGGCCTATATTTCTGCCAAAACGTACCAATCAGCTTATGGTGCGGGTGTTAATGATGATGACAGAACCATTCATTTGTTGACCGACTGTGCGCAAAAGGGCTGGTTGTTGGCGTACGTGCTTTATATTCAAAAAAGCCCCTGTGCTTTCTATTTGGCCTATAAGTACAAACACATTTGTTTCGGAGATCGAATGGGCTATGATCCCAAGTGGGCACAATACAGTGTTGGAACAATTGTCCTGATTGGAATGTTGAAGGACATATGTCAAGAGCCGAAAATCATGATCTGGGACTCCGATCATGGCCAGGAAAGACATAAACAATGGCCGCAAGGGGATAAATGGCAGGAATGTACGTGGATGATCCTTTCTTTTTGTCCTAAATTAATCATTGCAAATCTCATCGCTTCGGTATTGACAGCATTGAGTGTAATTTGTAAAAAAATAACGATGCAAAATAAAACTTTATTCGAAAAAATCCAGCGAATTCGACGACAAATCAAAAAAAAAGATATGCTCACCTAAAATAGGATCATAGATTGACGATGCAGCCATATGACTGTTCTATCATCATTGTCAACTGGAATACGCGGGATATTCTCCGGAACTGTCTGACTTCAGTGTTCCAGCAGACACACGGCATGGACTTTGAAGTCATCGTCATTGACAATGCGTCCTCCGATGGGTCGGCTCAGAGGGTCAAGTCCGAATTTCCGCAGGCTCTCCTCATCGAAAACACGGAAAACCGCGGCTTTGCCGCGGCCAATAATCAGGGCATGCGGATCGCCAAAGGCCGCTATATCCTGCTGCTCAATTCCGATACGATTGTTTTGGACGGCGCGATTCAAAAAACCGTTGCCTTTGCCGACCAGCACCCCCAAGCCGCTGTGGTGGGCTGCAAAGTGCTGAATCCGGATCACTCCCTTCAGCCGACCTGCTTTATGTTCCCCTCGCTGCTGAATTTGTTTCTGTCGGCAAGCTATCTCTATAAAATCTTCCCGCACAGCCGTTTTTTCGGTCGGGAACGCATGTCATGGTGGAATCGCGATAATGTTCGCGAGGTCGATGTCGTAACCGGTTGTTTTATGTTGGTTCGGCGAAAAGTCATCGAACAGGTCGGCCTGATGGATGAAGACTTTTTTATGTATGCCGAAGAAACCGACTGGTGCTTTCGCTTCAAACAGGCCGGCTGGCAGAATCTCTTTTATCCGGATGCACAGATCATCCACTTGGGCGGGCAGAGCAGTAAACAGGTACGGGCGAAGTCGTTGGTCCAGCTTCGACTGGGTATTTTGCACTTTTTTTACAAACATAAAAGCTATCCTTATTATTTTATGGCAGGTTTGCTAATGTCATTGTTCTTATTAATACGAATTCCGGGATGGTGGTTACTAAACATAATCAGACGAAGCGACATGAACGCCGCGATAAGACTAAAAGCTTATGCATCCGCCTGGTGCAGTATTTTTAAAGCATTAGCCTCACCCAAACAGGAGAATTTCAGAATATGAGCCTTTTTTCGAGATTATCATGCAAAAGCAGACAACAAAAGCTAAAGCTATTTTATGATATTATCAAACCGAATGAAGATATGCGTATTTTAGATGTTGGGGCTGAAATTAATCCTGCCGGCGATGGTAGTTTACAACTTATTGATAGCTATCCATGGAAATCAAATCTTTCAGCGATCAATCTTTCTGAAGCCCATATCAATAAGATCAAGGAAGTTTATCCGGAGATTGACGCCCGCATCGGAAATGCGTGCAATTTGCCCTATCCCGATAAATCGTTTGATGTGGTCTATAGCAATGCGGTCATTGAACATGTTGGTAGTTTTGAACATCAAAAACAGATGGCATCTGAGATAATGCGAGTGGGCAAATCGTGGTTTGTAACGACTCCCAATCGCTGGTATCCATTTGAGTTTCATATGCGCCTTCCCTTTGTGACATGGCTGCCGTTGCATGGTTACCGAGTAATCGGAAAACTAATAAGTTATAATCATGTCGCCAAGAAATATCAGTTTGGATTGGACAGAAATGAGTTATGTTTGGTCACTCAGCGTGAGTTGGAATATCTTTTTCCTGGGAGTCGAATCATAAAATCTAGAATCACTTTTATGGCTGAGACTTTGATTGTTGTCGAGGAGCATTTGATTATTTAATCTTAATAACTGGACTTTTGCAAAAATGGTTAAAATAGCGAAAAAACAAGCGAGACCAGCAAAACATAATTTTTAAATCAAACTGACCGAAAATCGGAGCTGTTTTGACATAAATATAGTCTATAAAAGATGTTACAGTGTCCACAAAAAGGCCGTAAAAAAGCTCGCCCGAAAGGGCGAATCCTCAATTTTGCTCTTTACTCAAACTGGCCATAGATCAATTAGGGTAAACAATGAACCCCTCTGAAAAACAAATCGCTGCCAACCGCCGCAACGCCCAACGGTCCACCGGCCCGAAAACAATCCAGGGCAAGGCCATCGCCTCGAGAAACTCACTCAAGCACGGCCTGCTGGCCAAAGAAGTCGTCATTACCGAGGGCGAAAACCCCGAAAGCCGCGAGGAGTTTGACGACGTCCTGTCCGACCTGACCGAGCAGTTCAGCCCGCAGGGTGCGCTCGAAGAGATACTCGTCGAGAAGATCGCCGTCGCCTACTGGCGGCTGCGTCGCGCCCACCGATACGAAGTCGGCCTGCTCCGCCGAAATATGGACAATGCAGTCAAAAATTATTATAAATGGGACAGCTATAATGCCCTCGACCCCAAACGCACCGACGATCAGATCGATGAGGACATTCGTCAAATTAAGCAGGAAATCACCAAGTGGCGCAATGACAAAGAAGTGTTCACCGAACTGTATGAAGGCAAGGCGGACCTTTCTGATATTAATTGTGAGCTCTACTCCCTCAACTGGAAGTATTTGGCAAAGCAATTTAAAGTTTCCCTGATGAGCACGGCGGACAATTCGCCGGAGTCCATTCGAGAAGCATTGAATCAAGCCGGCTGGTCGGATGACGACATCTGGAAGTTTCACATCGAAAATTGCGATGAGATGGTCCGATTTTACACACAGAATATAGAAGAATTACAGAAGGAAAAAGAAGACAACAAGCTGGCCCTTCAAGTCCAGAAAAAACTCCACAGCATACCCGACGCCCGCAACCTGGCCCGTCTGCTCAAGTACGAAGGCTCCATCGAAAAACAGTTCTACAAAGCCATCAGCGAACTGGAGCGCCTCCAGCGAATGCGACGCGGCGAAGCCCTCCCCGCCCCGTTCAAAATCGATCTGGACGTCAATAACACAGACAATACAGAATAACAACCGCTAAGAACTACGAACTGGACTTTTGCAAAAATGGTTAAAACAGCGCAAAAAAACAAGCCAGACCAGCAAATTTTGCATTTTGAGGTTTCGCAAAAACGTTGGCTACGCCCCTGCAACGCCAGGGTTGGAACGCTGCTCCATGAGGCACGGGGCGTTGTGCCGGATAGCTCGTTTGTGCCTGAAAACCAATATCATAGTCTTCAAAAAAATGTTTCGATTTTTTATCATCACACCAGCCTTTAATGAGGCGGCGTACATTGAGCAAACGATTCAAAGCGTTCTGGCGCAAACAATCAAACCTCTCGTTTGGGTGATCGTGGACGACGGTTCAACCGATCCGACGGCGGACATAATTAATCGCTATGCCCAACAGCATCCGTGGATTCATTATGTCTATCGAGAAAAAGACCCCGCACAAACCTATTACGCCAGCAACGTCTATGCCATAAGACACGGCATCAATCACATTCAAAATTCAAAATTCAAAATTCAAAATTACGACTTCCTGGCGATATTGGATGCCGACATCAAATTGCCTTCTGATTATTACGAAAAGATTCTGACGCGGATGCACAGCGATTCCAAATTGGGCATCGCCTCGGGCGTCTATGTGGATAATCTCGGCAACGGCCGCATCCGCAAGGTGCTCAACGACCGCCGCTCAACACCCAAGGCCCTGATGGTATTCAACAAGAAATGTTTTGACCAGGTCGGCGGCTTTGTCCCGATGAAGTATGGCTATGAAGATACCGTTGCCTGCTTTGCCGCCCGAATGAACGGCTGGAAGACCTGGTCGTTTCCCGATGTCGTGGCCGTTCACAACAAGCCCGTCGGAACCGGTCATACAAAGGGATTGTTGAAAATTCGATTTCGCTTGGGGATGGGGGACTATTTTTTAGGAAGTCATGTCTTGTTTGTATTATTAAAATCGTTTAAGCGATGTTTCAAAGAATCGCCTTTTTTAATCGGTGGTTGTGCACGCTTTTTAGGTTATTGCTATGGTTTTTTTCACCATGATAACCGACAGGTCCCAACAGAACTTGTCGAATATATTCGCAAAGAACAAATCAAGAGAATTCTCACCTTCAACAAGGTATCTGTTTTGTAATAGAAACAAAATAAACCTATCGAAATTTGCTCCGGAGCTTGCTCATGTTGATTGAAGAAAATCCGCAAACTGTAACTAATTACACACAGATTGTGGCATTATTATGCAATACTGCAAAACAGGGATTGACTAATGGTTACATCAACTCTTCCGTACAATTACCTTACACAACTCGGCTGAAAGACTGCAAGCAAGTCAAAATAATCGGTAAGAGTCTAAGGTATGCTGCAATAAGTCAAATAGGCATTGCCAGATGGCTCGACTATTATGCTGAAGACAAGACGCTTTTGCCTAATCTTTTCCCTGCGATTTTAAGCCGGATTTCTGAAATTCAGCATATGGGTGACGCTGCCCTGACTCTGTGGGCAGCAATCGAAAGCAAAGAGTCAAAACCAGATCGGTTTGTTGATGTTGTCCTTTCTTTATGGTCTCATCAGCGCGATTTGTGCAACGCCGTAGAACTGGGGTGGGTTGTTCAGGCTGCTGTACTGTGTACAAAATCCGAAAACCGTCAATGGGCCGAAAGGATTCGTCCGCTTCTTGACGACGCGTATTCTCGTCTAAAATCGTTATATTGTCCCCAACAGAGACTGTTTCGACGCCATAATCGAAAAGGACGACTTAAAGTCGGACGAACCATCTCCTGTTTTGCAGATCAGATCTACCCGATTCTCGCCATGGCCTCTTATGGAGCTGCGTTTAATGATGATTGGAGCATACGCTGCGCCGCTTCCGTCGTAGAATCGATATGCAAATTTCAGGGGCCCTTAGGCCAATGGATGTGGCACTATGATGTGAACTCCGGAAAAGTCTGTGAAGAGTATCCCATCTTTTCGGTACACCAAGACGCAATGGCGCCGATGGCAATATTAGCAGCGGATAAGGTTTCCGGTGCCGATCATACCAAGAATATTGAGTTAGGACTGCGTTGGTTGCTTGGAAATAATGAGCTAAAAGAAAATCTTATAGTTCCCGAAAAAGGCATTATCTGGCGCGATATCGAACGCCGGGAACTGCCGAAATTCAGTCGTTTTGCTCGAAGCGTCTGTTGTGTTTTGCAGGCCGATCAATGTCATCGCTTGTTAGGTAAACCGATTTGGGGTTTTCAAGTGAACCGGGAATGCCGACCCTATCACTTGGGTTGGATACTTTACGCATGGGCGGATCACACAAATAAATCGCAATAGAAAGGTTAATGATGTCGTCTCTTCTTCGAAAGTATCCAACGATTCATCTGATCGGAATAGGTATAAACAAAATCAGAATGAATGAGCTTTTGGATTGCTGTGAAGAGGCAATTCTAAAGCGAACAACTTTGGTACTCGGCATGGTTAATGTGGCCAAGCTCGTCAATTGCCGGAAAAATTCAGAACTGCGCAAGAGTCTTATGGAATCGGACATGACCGCCGCCGATGGACAGGGTGTGGTGTGGCTCAGCCGTCTTGCCGGATGTCCATTGCCTGAACGTGTAGCCGGCATTGATGTAATGTACGGCTTGATGCAGCGCGCAGCAAAAAAACGCTATCGCATTTTTTTTCTCGGGGCTAAACCGGCCGTTCTTGATACAGTAGTTCAAAAAGCACAACAGGATTATCCCGGTCTTCAAATAGCTGGTTGTCACGACGGTTACTTTGATCTGGAAACAGACGGGCAGTGGGTGGCCGATCAAATTCGCGACAGCAATGCGGACATCTTATTTGTGGCCATCACTCCACCCAAAAAAGAAATGTTTATGGATCGGTTCAAGAACGTCTTCAATGTCCCCGTATGTCATGGCGTCGGCGGCAGCTTTGACGTTTTTGCCGGTGTTACAAAGCGAGCGCCTCTTTGGATGCAGAAAGCCGGACTGGAATGGCTGTATCGCGTGATACAGGAACCTAGCCGGATGTGGAAGCGTTACTTTGTCACCAATTCTATCTTTCTGGCCTTAAGTGTCCCGGAAATTCTGCGGCATCGACTGGGACGTGTCAAACAGAAGTGATTTTCTTTGAGGAGTTTGCCCAATGTTGAAAATAATCAATATTGTCGGCGCGCGGCCAAACTTTATGAAAATTGCGCCGCTCATGGCTGAGTACTGCAAACACAACGCCATAAAACCGCTGCTTGTCCACACCGGCCAGCATTATGACAAAGCCATGTCTGATCTGTTTTTTGACCAGCTCGGTATCCCTCAACCGGATATCAATTTGGGTGTAGGTTCTGCCAGTCATGCCGTTCAAACTGCTGAAATAATGAAATCCATTGAACCGGTTCTTCTGCAATATAAACCCGATGCAATGCTGGTCGTTGGCGATGTCAACAGCACGATTGCCTGCGGTCTGGTTGCTGTCAAGCTGGGCATAAAATTGATTCATGTTGAAGCAGGGCTGCGCAGTTTCGACCGTACGATGCCTGAAGAAATCAATCGGATATTGACTGATTCAATCAGCGACTTGCTGTTTTGCACCGAACAAAGCGGTGTGGACAATCTGATCAATGAAGGTGTCTGCGAAGACAAGATTCATATGGTCGGACACGTGATGATTGACACACTTTATAATAATCTCAAAAAAGCCCGGCACTCGCTCATTCTTGAACATCTGAAAAAACAACATGTGTTAAATGGCGAACGGTTTGCCGTATTGACATTGCATCGTCCCTCAAATGTGGATGACTCTGTTAATTTTTCGAGAATTCTTGATGGGCTTGAAGTTATTCAACGGGATATGCCCATTCTCTTTCCAATCCATCCGCGGACAAGAAAAAATCTTACGCAATCCGGACTGTCTTCTCGCATTAGTTCTATGCAGGGATTACGATTAATGGATCCTGTGGGTTACTTGGATTTCTTACAATTGCTTTCAAATGCAAAACTTGTTTTGACAGACTCCGGCGGGATACAGGAAGAGACAACGGTACTTAAGATTCCCTGTCTGACACTTCGTGATAATACAGAACGGCCAGTGACAGTCCAAATAGGCTCCAATCAACTGGTTGGAAATGATCCGCAGAAAATGATTGACGGCTACAGACATATCACAAGCGGAAAACTGAAAACTTTCCAAATTCCTCCCCTTTGGGATGGAAAAGCCTCTCAGCGAATAGTCAATATTATGATAGACAAATTATCTTGATGGGTAAAAAAACAGTAGCAAAGGATCATGGCGACAAACCCCGTATCCCGAACCGGCAGGGGGTGATTGATCGAGTTTGTCAGTTTTTGGTGGAAAATGTCTGATAATCGGTCGCAACGAAAAATAATAATTGAACCGCAACTGACCCAAAAGCGGATCTGTTTTGACATAAATATAGTCTATAAAAGATGTTACAGTGTCCACAAAAAGGCCGTAAAAAAGCTCGCCCGAAAGGGCGAATCCTCAATTTTGCTCTTTAATCTTTGATTTTTGATCTCTCAAACTGGCCATCGGTCAGTTTGAGTTATTAAGTTTTTCCAAAACGAACCCATTTGGAAATTTAGGTAAAATAGATGGTCTGTATGGGTTATGCGGAATGGCTTGGCGATACATCGATTTCATTCTTTGATTTTGACCACCTCCAAGGGGCATATGTAGATTAATCATATTTTCTACCCTGAAGGGTATATTTCGAATTGGGTTGCGGCTATGTCGCGTCTTAAAACCTGTTTCGCATCAGTTGCTGTACTCCGGCTGCTGATAGCGGAAAAGCAGATAACCCACTCAAAACGAAGAACCAAAAACTATGAACATCTTAATTACCGGCGGGGCGGGGTTTGTCGGGTCTCATCTGGCCGAGCGGCTGCTGGCAGACGGACATCGGGTCGTGGCCGTTGATGATCTCAGCACCGGCTCTCTGGACAATCTGACGGCGGTGCGGGGCCATCCGAACTTTTCGTTCGTGCTGGATTCGGTCCGCAACGCCAACACGATGTATCTGCTCATCGAACGCTGCGATGTGGTCTATCATCTGGCCGCGGCGGTGGGGGTGCAGCTCATCGTCGATCGCCCCGTCCACACCATCGAGACCAACATCCACGGCACCGAAGTCGTGTTGTCCATCGCCAACAAATTCGGCAAAAAAGTCCTGATCGCCTCCACCAGCGAGGTCTATGGCAAAAGCGAGGCGATTCCCTTTCACGAGGACGACGATACGGTCCTGGGCAGCACCCGATTTAGCCGCTGGTCGTATGCGTGCAGCAAAGCCATCGACGAATTTCTGGCCCTGGCCTATCATCAGCAGTATGGTCTGCCGGTGGTCGTGGTGCGGCTGTTCAACACGGTTGGCCCGCGCCAGACCGGTCGATACGGCATGGTCGTCCCGCGTTTTGTCGAGCGGGCGCTGCGCAGCGACCCCATCCAAATCTATGGCGACGGCCGGCAAAGCCGCTGTTTTTGCTGTGTCTATGACGTCATCGACGGGCTGACCGCTTTAATGGAGTGCTCCCACGCCGCCGGGCGGGTCTATAACCTCGGCTCAGACGAAGAAATCACCATCCGCGGCCTGGCCGACAAAATTATCCAATTGACCGGCAGCCGCAGCGAAAAGGTATTCCTCAGTTATGAAGCCGCTTACGGGCGGCCCTTTGACGATATGCAGCGTCGTGTGCCTAACCTGAATCGCATTCACGAGCAAATCGGCTACCAGGCCAAATACTCGCTTGACCAAACGCTCCAATTGATTATCGACCACACAAAATCCAAAGTCAAATAACCCTATGACTGACTCAACTTCCATAAACAACATCAAAGTGGTCATCCTCGTCGGCGGGCGGGATTTTGGGCGGTGTCCCATAGCCACACGGCATAACCGCGCCTTATGGCAGATTGCCGGCAAGCCCGTTGTGCAGCACCTGATCGAACAACTCGCTGCCCAGGGCGTGCAGCGGTTTGTCGTTTGCTGTGAAAACCAGGCCGGCGACATTCGCGAAGCGATCACGCTTCCCGATACACTGCAAGTTCAGTATATCGAGCAAACCATGCCGCGCGGCACAGCCGGCTCGGTTCTGGACGCCGCCGATCCGGGGCGCGACGAGCTGTTGATTGTATGTGCCGCCTGCACCGCATCGCCGCCGGATGTTCAGGAGATAATCGCCGCCCATCGAAGCGGCCAGGCGGAGATGACCGTCCTGTTCAATCCCGCCTGCGGGGCCAACGGCCGAGGCCTCAAGGATGCGGGGATTTATGTCTGTGAGCCATCCGTTTTGTCCTATATCCCGAAAAAGGGCTATGAAGACATCAAAGAAGGGCTGATTCCCGCCCTTGTCGCTGCCGACAAACCGCCCTATGCCGCCCGCTTACTCCGCCCGTCCGGTCATTTTACCACATGGCGTCAGTATATGACCGTTGTTGCAGGGCTTCTTGAAGCCGCCGATCCGGAGTCTGATTGGCGGTCCAATTATCAGCCGGTTGGGACAAGCGGTGATGTGTGGGTCGGCAAGGATGTTCAGATCGCCGAATCAGCGCGGATTTGCGGTCCGGTTTTGATTGAATCGGCAAGCCGGATCGAAGCCAAGGCGGTCATTTTAGGGCCGGCTGCTATCGGTAAAAATGTCAAAATCGGGCAAAATACCATTGTCCGTCAAAGCATAATCTGGGACAATGCGTCGATAGGCCGCGGCTGTCAAATCCGCCGGTCGCTGGTTGATCGGCAGCGAAAGATTCCAAGCGGAGTCGTTTTGAATGAGACGCCCGCGGCCCAACCCAAAGGGCTGTTGAGCGGATTGGCCGAGGGGATTTCTATGCGATTAAAACAATGGACCCACCCACAACCGACTGTAACACAAACCGCCGGCACCTTGGCCGACTGTTTGGACAGACCTCGATTAAAATGGGGGCTGTTCGGGATGACGGTACTGCTTTTCGGGGCGTTATTGGCGGCCTATTGGAAGCCGACGATTGTCGATCTGTGGAGTGTCTGGCTCCGCAGCGATGAATATTCCAGCGGCCTGCTGGTGCCGTTTCTGGCCGGCTATGTGATATGGACGTGCCGTCAGTCATTTCTGGCCAGTCCCGTCAAACCCGCCGTCGCGGGAATCGCGGTCTTGCTGGCGGCCCAGGCCTTCCGGCTGTTTGGGCTGTATTTTATGTTCGCCTCGGCCGAACGGCTGGCGCTGGTGTTCTCCATAGGAGGGATTATCCTGCTGTTATATGGCTGGACATTTTTTTGGCGTTTCTTGCCGGTGTTTGTGTTCTTTTTCCTGATGCTTCCGTTTCCGCGCCGGGTGGAGGGAATGATCACGATCCCGCTGCAGCAATTTGCGACCGTCTCGGCGGTGTTTTCGCTGGAAACCCTCGGCTATCACGTCATTCGCGAGGGCAATGTGATCCGCATTGGCGAAACGGTGGTGGCGGTGGCTGAGGCGTGCAATGGATTACGGATGTTGACGGCCTTCTTTGTCATTAGCGGTTTTGTTGTCCTGATCTCCAATCGCAAGCTCTGGGAAAAAGCGGTTCTCTTGATTTCTACAATCCCTATTGCCTTGCTATGCAATACAATTCGTTTAACATTAACCTCGATTGCGTTTACGTATGTGCATTCGGAACGGCTTGAAGAGCTGTTCCACGATTTCGGCGGGCTGGCAATGATGCCGTTGGCGATAGGGCTAATCCTGTTGGAGTTATGGTTGATGAAAGTTTTATTTAACCCGCCGGAAACTGTTGAACACCAGGTCGTTTTCAGCCGAAATAGCAGTTGAAATACTAAATCGGCTTTTTGCGTGGATGCACTAAGCGATACCAAGGTGTGCAAAAATTCCCAACGAGGAGTCTATGCAGGATTTGGAAAAATATCCCTTCTCGCCGGTTCATGGCGAGGTGGTTGACTATGTCGAAGCGCCTGAGCAGCCCCATTCATCGGATGATATGGCCGAGCTGGCCATGGCTATTTTACGTCGATGGTATATCGTGCTGCTGTGTGCGATCTTCATCGGCGGCGGCGGGGCGGCGGGAATCTGGTTCTTTATGCCCGATAAATATGAGACCCAGGGTTCGGTGCTGGTGTCCTCCGTGGTCGTGCCGATTATGTATGAGACCACCGCGCAAGGCGGCGTGGGCGCCTATCAAACCTTCAAAAATACTCAGGCCGGCGTAATGACCAGTGATGTGGTCTTGAACCGCGTAGCGGACGCTGTCAAAGATCGACGGCTGGCCTTCTTTGAACCCGGCCAGAACCTGTTGCAGGCACTGCGCAGTATGGTTTCCAAAGGCGACGTTGAGGTCATTCCGGACCGCCAGACGGAGTTTCTTCACGTCCGGATGAAAACCGAACACGCCGCAGATGCCGAGGTGCTGATCGATGCATTTTTGCGCAGTTATGAAGCCGTTGTGCGAACCGATGAAATCCGAGCGATTGATGATCGATTGGCACGGCTGGAAGCCCAGCGCCGCACCCTGGAAGAACAGATGCGCCGCCAGCGGGCACGGATTCGCGAACGGGTTGAGGAATACGGTACCGAACAGTTGACGCCGCGTCAGGAAATCGCACTCCAGCAGGTGGCTACACTCAAGCAGGAACAAATCGCCATCGGCGTGCAGCGGATGCAGATGGAAGCGCGGGTGCAGGCCAAAGAACAACAGTTGAATGAACCCCTGACCGCCGAAGACATCGCCGACCAGATCCAGGTGCGCGTTGAAAACGATCCGACCATCGTTGCCCTGCGTCAGGATATTCGTCGTTATGAGCAGATCATTCGCGACGGCCAGGCGACGATGCTGGACACCAATCCCGAAATGCAGCGAAGAAGACAGATCCTTGCCGACCTTCAGGAAGAACTGGAAAAACAGCGGCAGGAAGCGACCGAACGTTATGAAAAAATCGCCCTGGCTGACGTCAGACGATCCCGGCAGGCCGAGTTGGAAGCGCTCAAGTCGGAGCTGAATCGGCTGATCACTTATGAAGAAAAGATCATCGCCCAGCTGGAAGAGCAGGACGAAAGCACCATTCGCATCGGTCGTACCCAATTGGACATTGATGACCTGCGCGAACAGTTTGAAAATTCACGGCAGATTTACAATGAAATCACGCGGCGTATCGAGGAACTGAACATCGAACGTGACCGACAGCCGCGGATTTCCATCGGTTCCTGGGCGCGCAGCGTCTCGGCGGAAGGCAAGAAGATGAAGCTGGTGGCCGCGGCGCCCTTCGGCGGACTGGCGGCGGGCCTGGCGCTGGCGTTTTTGCTGGCCAAGCTGGATCGGCGCGTCCATACGCCGGACGACGTAGCGCGTCGGGTGGGCGTGCGCATTATCGGCACGACGACCGGACCGGAACACGTCAGCCGAAAGCTCCTCGGACGTCAGCTTGTGGATGATTACCAAACCATCCGCGCCAATCTCGGCCTGCTGGACGGCGACGGCGAAACCAAAATGCTGGTCATCACCAGCCCCGGTATGGGCGACGGCAAGAGTACGCTGGCGGTGAATCTGGCCACCAGTTTCGCCCGTTCCGGCCGTAAAACACTGCTGGTTGACGGCGATCTGCGCAAGCCCGATATTGCCGGAATGCTGAATCTGTCGGCAGGGCACCGCGGCATACAGGATTATCTGTTCGGTATTGATCTCCAAAAAACACTTTATCCTGTCGAGGGAATGCCGTTGTTTGTACTCGCTTCAGACAACCGCAACATACAGGATGCATTTGAATTGCTGTCCCTTCCGGATACGGCCGCCCGAATTCGTAAACTTCGCGATGAGTTTGATTACATCATCATTGATACACCGCCGGTGCTGGCGTTTTCCGATGCCATGGTCTGGGCTAAAATGGCCGATGGCGTCATTATGACCAGTTTTGTCGGACACACCTCGCAGACGGAAATGAAACAGGCCACCAAACGGCTTCAGGAAATCAAGGCCAATATCATCGGAACCGTCGTCAACAACGTCAAGACCTCGCACAGCTATCGGCGATACGGATACGGTTACGGGTACCATTACAGCGCCAAAAAACAACCCAAACGCCCCGCGCATAAAACAAAAAAATCCAAAACACTGCTGCTCAGCGAAGTGGCCGAATCGACCGAACATTAATTTTTATCGTGTTTTTCGATACTTCCTTTTTGGAATCAAATACCGTCTGTGTGTTATGGATTGCGTCCTATCCCTTCGCTATGAACAAGCGTATGTTTCAGGTCTGATATGCTGATTGCTCTGATACCGCCGCGACCGACAGACGCCGGGGATTGCCTTCGAGATGTTCTGTCTCTGCCCGGTGCGGGCGGTCTGCTCCAACATACACTGCTAAACGGCCTGCGGTACCCTAACGCCGACCGAACGGCGATGTATGTCCCGGCCGACTGGCTGGATGATCTTGACCGGTCGGCCGTGCCGATGCAGGGTTTCGGCGCCGACGGACTGCCCGTCGATTCGCTCAATGGGTCAGCCAAAGACGGTATTTTGATTGGCAACGCGCGCCGCTTGTATCGGTATGATCCGCACAAGCTCCATACGTTGCTGGATGCCTCCCGAACGGCGGTCGCCGCAGTTCAGATGGCGCCGGAATTGGCCGCCTCCAATGAGCCGGTCAGGCTAACCTCTGAGCATCACATTGTCGGCGTTCGGCGGCTCTTTGAGGATTTAATTGAGCCGACCTGCGAGGACGATTCGACATTTCCGGATTTTTTACACCTGCCATATCAGATAATTTCTGAATTCAAAAAACAAGGCGCTATCCCCCTTGACCTTGAGGTGTTGAAACAACGGCTTGCCGAGATGCACATTCCGTTAAGACGGTTTCGACTCGGCGGACAGGGTCTTGACCTGAATACCATCGAAGGATTGCTGAGCCTGTTGGAACGAATGGATGCAAGACGACTCAACCAGACGGACGGATCGGCTGCGGTTGCCCCGACCGCTCGTCTGAGCGGTCCCGTGTGGATCGGCCCTGAGGTGCAAATTGAAGATCATGCGATCGTGCTCGGGCCGGCGATCCTTTGTGAGAATGTCAAAATCGGCAAAGGAGCCGTCGTTCAAAACGCCGTTCTGGGGCCGAATACGGAAGTGAAGGCCGATGATGTGATTCAAAACGCACTCTGCACGTCGCCGAATACATGGCATCAAGGCTCGACGGCAATAGAGTTTAGTTCAACCCGTCGCAAACAGGACCAGGCGTTTCGCAACTGGCCCTTGTTGTCGTATCCGCGTCTGGGCAAGCGAATCTTCGATATTGTCTTTTCACTGTGTATTTTGTTGCTGATCAGTCCCGTTCTGGCGATTGTGTCCGTGATGGTCAAACTGACCAGCAGCGGGCCGGTGTTTTATCGCGCTCGTCGTCAGGGGCTTCACGGTAAAGAGTTTAACTGTCTGAAATTCCGCACGATGATGGTGCAGGCCGACGCTTTGCAGGAGCGTTTGCGCGTCGTCAATCAGGTGGACGGCCCGCAGTTTAAGATCGACAACGACCCCCGCATCACCGGTGTGGGCAAATTTTTGCGGGATACCTGTATCGACGAGCTGCCGCAGTTTTTTAATGTGCTGGCCGGCCAGATGAGTGTGGTCGGGCCGCGTCCGTCGCCGGAGAACGAAAATGAATCCTGTCCGGCCTGGCGCGACGCCCGGCTGTCCGTGCGTCCGGGCATCACCGGCCTGTGGCAGGTGTGCCGCACCCGACAGGAAGGGCAGGACTTTCAGGAGTGGGTCCATTACGACACCCGCTATGTTCGAAACCTGTCATTTCGTCAGGATCTGTCCATCTGCCTGAAAACCGCCGCCAGGCTGATCAACAACTTCCTCGACCAGTTTGGCTGAAAATGCAGCCGTAACGCAAAATGTTCGAATCCTGTCGTTTTTCAAAACGGCGGGATTTTTTTGTTGCCGTTTTGCCGGCTGTCCGTTACAGTGTGTGTCGTTCTTTCAAACAAGTCCAGAAATTGGCTTAAGGTTTGGCCCTGTTCATCGGGCCAAATATGCCAAAACGGGAACACGGTGAAAATCCGTGACGGTCGCGCCGCTGTGTGCGTCCGCTGTCGAGAGCGGTTGGCTTTCGGCAAATCCGTCAGACATTGTCCCACTGTCCACGCTGTGGACGGGAAGGGGTCCGGCGGTAGGATGCGAGTCAGAAAACCTGCCTTATGCCAATGATATGTACGTGTGTTCTCGCGATTGGAACACGACGGCCTGTCGGACAGCCCGGAACATTCCTGTAGGAATATTCCGCATAGAACCGACGAAGACTGCATAATGATAAGCCGTTGCCCCTCTCGCGAAGGGCAGCGGCTTTTTTTGTGGTTTGTGGATTCTGGAAAACAACGGCACAACGTTACGGGTTACGTAATTATTTCCACAGCTCTCGGTCGGACGCCGAGGGCCGGCACGGTTCGGGACAGCCGCGGTGGTTTGGGTCTGCCGACAACCGCGGCCGTCCGACCGACGCTGAATGTAAACGGCTGTTTGTGTTGGATGATGAAACCAAGTGAGAGGATATCAATGAAAAAACAACGGTGTATGTGGATCGGGCTGCTGGTCGGTTTATGCTGTAGTGCACCCGCCAGGGCGTATCTGATTCAGGGAGTCGAGCTGACGATCGATTATTGGGCCGGTTCCGGAGTCAACGAAAGCGTTATCGTCATCGACTGGAACCAGACCAACGGCCCATACAAGACCGAATTTCATTGTTTCGGGTTTCGTTGGGACGACCCGCAGACGACCGTCAAAGACGCCCTGACGGCGCTGGAAGCCGCCGGCCCGTTGAGTGTGATTTTCGCATACGGCGGGGGGTTCATCGGCGATATGATCTATGATCAAACCACGGTGGACGGCGATTACCATACCGCCGGAACGGACTTTTTCGGCTGGTGGTGGACCGGCCACACCGACGACGGCGGTCAGACGTGGACGGGCAATTCCGACGGCGTGGACAAACAGCAGCTTCGCCACGGCCGCATCGAAGGCTTCAATCTGGACGGCGCCAACTGGACCAGCGACAGCTTGACCATTCCCGAACCGACATCGATGGTGCTGCTGGCAGCGGGGGCTGTTGTTTGTTGTCGTTCACGAAAACAAAACAGCGGACATTAAACAAATGAAGCGATCTCTGATTCAGTCGGTTTTAATTCTGACATTTGCCGTCGGAGCGGTCGCATGGGCCTCGGATGGGTCGGATTTTGCAAGTCGGCTCGTTTCGTATCGAGGGCCGTTCGGCGTCTATCCCTATAATGACCCCAACGCGGTACTCGGCCCGCCGACGACGCAGGTCTATGACGGTTGGGAACAGGGGGTGTTTACTGCCTCGCTGGTTTATCCGGCCTGGAATGTCACGCCCGACGGCCGTCCGACGGTTCTGACATTGGGGTTGGGCAGCGAAGTGGTTGTGGGGTTTGACCATCCAGTCGCTGATGACATAAACAACCCCTACGGGATTGATTTTATCGTCTTTAGCAATTCGTTTTTTCAGCGTGCCGGCGGCGAACTGACCCCGACTACGGATATGAATACGGTTATGCTGACCGTGCCGGCCTCACTGAACGCCGAGTGGCTGACCGTCAGTGTGGCCCAGGATCCCAACGGGCCGTGGTTTACGTTTCCGTCCGACCGGGCGTCCGCGGGCGATTTGTTTCCGACCAATCCTTTTGCCTGGGACAGCGATTCCAGACAGTGGGGCAAGCCGCTGGATTTTCTCAGGCCCGTCGATCCGAATCTGACGCTAAGCGATTTTTCCGGACTGTCCGTGCCCGAGGCCATCGCCCTGTATGACGGTTCGGCGGGGGGGACGGGGTTTGACCTGCAATGGCTTGAACCCGACGATTATGAGACGCTGCGGATTGACCCGGCCAGCGGACGCCGATGGATCCAATACGTCAAGCTGACCAGTGAAGAATGGGCAGAACTGGACGCCGTAGCCGATGTCGCCGCCTGCGGTGATTACCGGCATCCGTTTCCGCCGGGCGATTTGAATCACGACTGCCGCGTGGATCTGGCGGATTTTGCGATTTTGGCCGAACACTGGCTGGTCTGTACCTGGCAATGCGACGAACCTTGAAGATGACGATAAAAAATCCACACATCGGGGCGTTTACGCTCATCGAAATGATGATCGTGATTGCGGTTACAGCGCTGCTGCTGGCGATCACGCTGCCGGTGCTGGCCCATGCCCGGCGGCAGGCTGAATCGGTTTATTGTCAAAGCAATCTGCGGCAGATGATGATCGCTGCGTTGATCTATACCGAAGACCATAACGATTTTTTTCCCATCGCGTACTATACACAGCAGACCGATAAGGGACCCATTCACTACAATTGGGATTTTACGGTACGTTTTGTTGATGAACACCCCATCGTTGAATCGGGAATTTTATGGCAGGGCGAACCGGTTGACAAGGTTCAGCAGTGTCCGTCTTTTCAGGGCGAGTCGAACACCCCTTACGATCCTTATACCGGCTACAATTACAACGTCAGCTACATCGGCCGCGGTCAACAAGAAAGCATTTCACAGCCGGCGCGACGCGGGCGTTTGACTCAGCCGGCGCGCGTTGCAATTTTCGGCGACGGCCAATACATCCACGGCGCCAATAAATTTATGCGTGCCCCGCTGCGAAGCGAAGGCGATCTGTCGTTTAATGACCGATGGGCCGGCACACAGGGGTTTCGCCACAACCGGCAAACCAATATGGCGTGCGGCGACGGCAGTACGCGTTCACAAGCGGACGTCTATACGACAGTCGAGCCGGCCCGGCATCAGCAAGCCCTTGAGCAGTACAATCAGCAGCATCCCCGTTCGCCCGTCGGGTTTTTATCGCCGGACAACAGCGCTTACAAAGTCCCTTAGCGGGCGATTCAGGCAACCGCCAGCTCGCCGGTCAATTCCTCGACCAAATCAGTCAGTGTGATAATGCCCAGCGGCTGCCGGGAATGGGGGGCTTTGACCAACGCGATTTTTTCACGCTTACGGCAAAGGACATTCATCGCGTCGATTGCCGAACACATCGGTTCCAGTGTAACAATCGGCCGCACAAACGAGTGCAGGTCGTCGAATTCGCCTTCACTGCCGAGGACCTCGTAAATCAGGATGTAGCCGAGCACACCACCATCCGACGCGCACGCCAACTGGCGGGTGTGCGACGCGTGTGCCAGATGTTTCAGCAGGTCTTGCCGGTTGCAGCCGACAGCGACTTTTTCAGTTTTTCGATAAGACGTCATCACGGTATGAACCGGCACGTTCGGAATTTGCAGCAGACGAGCGATCATATCACGCTGCACATCGCTAAGCAGTCCTTCTTCGCGGGTTTCGTGTATGATCTGAAAGACCTGGTGCCGCTGAGTGGCATCGACCGCTGCGGCCGTATTCGTCCCCAATCGCAGCAGCCGAGCCAATTGGTCGGACATCCATTGCAGCGCCGCGACAATGCCGGTTGCCGTCAGTGTTTTGTGGATCGCCCACAGCAGCCACGTCAAACGCGGCATCAGCATATCGGCCCAATGATAAAACAGAATCTTGGGAATCATCTCACCACACACAAAAAGAAGCGGCGACAGAATCGCTGTGGTGTAGAGTTCAGCCAGACGCTGATCACTGAGCCGTCTGAAAATCAGTATGGTAACAAGGCTGGTCAGCGCATAATTGATCAGATTATTCCCGATCAGTATGGACATCATCGCGGCCCGACCGTCCCGAATCAGTGCAAAGAGCGTCTCGTAAAACGGGCGCTGTTCTTCCACCCCCAGACGCAGACGAAACCGACTCAGCCGGTACAAGCCCGTTTCACTGCCTGAGAAAAAACCGCTCAGTGCGATCAAACCGACAATGAGAACAAACTGCAATAAAACAACCATCATGCCCTCGCTCCGTTGTCCGTCTGCGGCAAGGTTTTGTCAAGAATCGGCTCCAGCGTCAGCACCACGGTATGGATGCGATTATTGCGAACGCTTTCAACGGAGAATTTCAGATTTTTCAGGCGGGCTTCGTCGCCGGGGCGGGGGATGCGGCCGAGCAGGGCGGTAACAAACCCCCCGACCGTGGTCAAATGGGTCTCTTCGAGGTCAATGCCGAAGGCATCTTTCCAGTCGTAAATCGACAAATCCGCCTCCAGTCGATAGGACAGCGGACCGATTTGCTCGATGGGGCGTTCTGTACCGCCGTCTTCCATCGGCTGGAGCAACTGCTCGATGATGTGCTCAAAACGAACCCACCCGGCGATGCCGCCGTATTCGTCCACAACAATCGCCATATTTTCGCCGCTGGTACGAAAAAACTCAATCAGCGATTCAACGCTTTTCTGTTCCGGCACATACACGACCGGCCGCACCAGGTGAGCCGGCTCTCGATCGGGATTCAGCAGCAGATCGCGCAGATACACCACGCCGGCAATGGCGTCGATATACTGTTTATAAACGGGTATCTTGACCAATTGATGTTGATACATCATTGCCCGAATTTGAGAGGACGTAAGCGTTATTGAACAGGCGGGCATCTCGACGCGCGGCTGCATAATATGGCGCACCTTTAAGAATCCGAACTTCAAAATCTCGGCCAGCAGCAGGTTTTCATCGTCTCCGATCCAGCCTTTTCGCCGCGTCTTGTCCAGCAGCATCCTGAGCTGATCGGCGGTAATCGGCGACGACTGAGCCGCCGGGTGCACCAAAAGCCGCACCGCAGGCTGGACAAGCACATGATCCAGAACCGCCAGCAGCGGCGACAGCGCCCGCAGCAGCACGTAACAGGCCGGTGAGGCAAACAAGCAAAACTGACGTGTATTGGCGTAAGCCAGCGACTTGGGCAGCATCTCGCCGCCCAGCAAAAGTGCCAGAAAACTCACAAACGCCGCCGCGGCGCCGGCAGCGACACCGCCTGCACGGCCCGCCTGAATTGACAGCATACTTGAGGTGGCAAAATACAGCACATTGACCGTCATATTGGCAAACAGCAGGGCGGTCAAAAACCGGTTGGGGTTGCTCAGCAGCGAGGCCGCCAGCCGTTCAAGCGGCGCCGGCGAGGCGGAAAACCGTCGAACCTGTCTGCGCGACAGATGAAAGAACGCCGTCTCCGAGCCTGAGCAAAATCCCGATGCCAGCAGCAGCGCCGTCATCGCTGAAAGCTGCCAAATTGAATGAAGTAAAAACGTCGCCACAATCCCTCTCTGTTTTGCCGATATTAAACCGCTTCAACAGAGCCGTTATACCGCCTTGTCAGTCGGTTGGCAACAGAATCCTGAAGGTTGTTCCGCGCTGCGGTGCGGATTGGACCTGAATGCTTCCGTTGTGAGCTTCGATGATTTGTCTGCAGAAAAACAATCCCAACCCCTTGCCCTCGTAATCCGCCTGAACCTCGCTGCCGCTGTAAAACGGCTCAAAAATACGCGATATGACCTCCGGAGACATGCCGCTGCCGCTGTCGGCAATCTCGATCTGTGTTCCGTTCGGGGTGGATTGCACGGTCATATGAAGGGTCCCGCCGTGGGCAAGCATCGCCCGACGGGCGTTCAGCAGAAGGTTCAACAAGACCTGTCCCAGCAACACCCGATCCCCCCGCACCGAAATCCCCGACGGACAGCGACGCACCAGCGTAATGCCGTCTTTTTCGAAATCCCGCCCGATACACAACAACACGTCATCCAGCAGGGTGTCCATTTCGATCCGTTCGGTCTCCATGGCCTTGCCGGAAGCCAGATCCATCACTTTTTCGAGTATATCGGCGGCACGCTGCCCAATGAACACTGTTTTTTCAAGGGCTTTTGTGCTCAGTTGCCGGTCATCGGGGTAGTGCAGCGAAAGACGTGCATAATTGGTCATGGATGTCAGCAAATTGTTCAGCTCGTGGGCTGTAATTGCCCAAGCCAGTCCCAATCCGCTGAGCCGTTGGGCCTGCTGAAGCTGCCGTAATAGGTGTTGGTGACTCTCTTCAAGTACCGTCAATCGTCGGTGCAGGGTTTGTCGATTCTCCAGCAGTCGCACAGGCGTCCCTCTCCCATGAAATTTAACATTGATTTTTTATTATGCCCGGTTAAGATCAACTCAGATTACACGATTTACATATTTCTTTATCGGCAGTTGTGATAATTTTCTTGAACGGACAATAGCGCGACAATCATTTGTTTGATTTAAGGGATAATGGATATGGTACAGAACAATAACCACAAACCCGTTGTGCTTGTGGTTGACGATAACCTGCATAATCTTGAGCTGATTCTGGCTTACCTTGAGGATCTGGATTGCCGAACCCTGGCCGCGGAAGGGGGGCTGCAAGCCCTTGAAATCGTCCGCAATAACCCGCCGGACTTGATACTGCTGGATGTGATGATGCCCAAAATCAGCGGGTTTGAGGTCTGCCGCAAGCTGAAAAATAATCCCAAAACCGCCGACATCCCGATCATTATGGTCACGGCCTTAAACGAGATCGGAGACATCGAGCGGGCGATTCAATGCGGAACGGATGATTTCATCAGCAAACCCATCAACAAATGGGAATTATTGACCCGCGTCAAGACCATGCTGCGACTCAAACACCTGACCGACAAGCTTGAGCGCACGCTGGCTTATCTGACTGAAATTGAGCAGAATGTACAGCAGACAAGGCAAACTTAGGTTTTATAGGACCTTGAGCAGCGCATCTCATTTGATCCGGTGTCGAGTTTCGGCCTGCACCAAACAATCGATACAGCCGGTATAGTCCACAACTTTTCCCTCAGAATTGCTCATTCGGGGAATTCTTTTCAGAGCTTGTCCTTAAACGCCGCCGGTGTTCAGCCGATACAGCGTTAACAGCTTTGAACGAGAATTTATTAACTACCGAGCCGGAATACCGAATGAGCAAACTGCTTGAGATCTTTGGAAAAGGAATCGCCCTTGACACGGTGGAATTGATATGGCACTGGCTGGATCAGAATCTTCCACAAAAAATAAACGACCCGAACGCAAAAGACCAACTTGCCGGCATCATTGAGCATCTGGCCAACCACGAAATGGTTCAGGCCGAGGACAAACTCCGGCGCTATCTGCACGACTTTCCGGAATGCTGTCTGGGTCGGATGGCCGCCGCGGCGCTGTGTCTGAGAAACAACGAACCAGTCGAAGCGCTGGAGCAGGCCCTAAGTGTATATTTTCGTCAGCCGTCCAATACGATGGCCTTGTACATTATGGGATACTGCCGCGAACGGCTCGGTCAATCGGCCGAAGCGGCGGAATGTTACCAGGATTGCCTGAAATTTCAGCATCATCTGCAATTGCCTCGGCAGCGGCTGGCGGCGATCAGTCTGCGGTTGGGGCATTTGGACAAAGCGGTCGCGGAGTATGAATTGCTGATCCGCGAACATCCCGACGACATTACCTCAATGGTGCTGCTCGGCTATCTCTATCTGACGACCGAACAAACCGAACAAGCGATTGATATGTTCAATCTGGCGATTATTTCACATCCCGATAATTTTCTGGATGTGGGCGAAAACGATGACATCGACGCCCTGGTTGAAAACGGCTTGTACGAACAGGCGCTCGAAAAAATCCATTGGCTTATCGAGCAGGTCGGGCCAATGCCGGATTTGATTGTTCGCATGGCCGAAGTGTACGGGCGATGGGGTCGGGACGGCGAGGCAATCGCCTGCTATGAAAACGCCATTCGCTGCCAACCCAATTCACTTGAAGCGATGATAAAACTGGGGACACATTACCTGCGCAGCCGACGGTTCTCGCTGGCCGCAGAGCAGTTCAATCGGGCCGCCGAACTGAACGACGAAATCGTCGATGCGTATATCGGGCTGGCCGCAGCGCACCAGGCCGCAGGGGATATTGATGAAGCCGGACGGACATTGTCACTGACATCGTCCATTCAGCAAAACAGCACATTACTGTTTTCGGAGGCGGCGACTCTTCATTTTCAGACTATTGTGGACGACAACAAACCGGATTCACAGCCGTCCGAACGGGTCGTTGTGATGATTAACGATGTCATTCGGGCACATCATGATCAGGTCAGACACCTCGAATCGCGGGCGGATGTGCATTATAAGTACGGCATCCTGATGATGGTCGAAAATAATTACACCGAGGCCATTGAGGCATTCGAAAACACAATCCGGCTGAATCCGATTCATTACCGTGCCCGCAGTAAGCTGTGTCTGTGCCAATTTGACAACGGTCAAGTGGATGAGGCGCTGGCAACGCTGCGTACAACCGAACCGATCCCTGCGGCAATGTTCCACTTGTATTATCGCACGGCCATTTTGTATTGTGACCGGCCGGCCTTTGCCAGGGCCTTGCGGCAAGTTCAGATGCAGGTCGGTGAGCCGATTCAGGATACCGAAGTGCATACCAATCTGGAGACGATTCTTGAAAACCTCGGCTTGGTAGATCGGGCCTTTACCAATTGGCATCGGATGATTGAAACAGCCGGCAATTTAGCGGCAATGAAATCCGGCTGAGGCGGACGATAGAATCCCGCTAAAATCTCCCTGAAATTACTCCTGGATAAAGTTTTTCCGCTGAATGCAACATAAGATACATTATCGGACTTTGGACAGGGCAGTCATACGACCCATTAAGGCGTTGCTTCATTTTTGGTAAAGTCTTACAAATACGACTTCCCTGTTCCTTACCCGCGTGAGAAACGCTTCCAAAAACACACGACAAACAGCGCAATCAAAAAAGCGCCGGTAAACGCCTCAAACATCGTAACCAATTTGGTCAGCGTTGATGCCGTGGCCGGCGCAAAATCTCCCAGCCCCAGTGTGGTAAACGTTGTCGTACTGTAAAATATGCCTTCCAGCAGCGTTAATTGATCGCGTGTCGGATCGTTTGCAATGGAAAACCGCGCCAGCGGCGAGCTGTAAAACAGACCGCACACCAGAATCAATAGTCCCGCGGCGGTCAATACGCGGATCGGTCTTTCGCCGTAACCGAACAGAAGACGACCGAGCAACAGTTCAGGTATCAATCGAAAGCCCGCGGCCCAGCGTAAAGCTTTCCCTGCTGCCGAGAGCCGTCAATAATCCGGACCGCGAAACCGCTGCCAGAAATGCGCACATTGTTCTTTGTAAAAGCATTGCCCGGCATCCCGATACAATCCCGCTTCCTGGCTGACTTGTTTCATGAAACGCCAAAATGTAACCTCATCGCCAAATCGTTTGCGCTGAAAACACACACCGTCAATCTGCGGGATGGTTCGTCCGCGGGAATAGACGCCCTGAAAATCGGCTTTGCTTCGAAAAATTGTCTCGGTAAAATTGGCGCCTTTGCTAAAACAGGTATTGATAAACCGGGCGTCTTCGACGAATTGCGCTTTATTAAACAGCACGTATCCGTCAAACATTACGGTGCGAAACAGTGTCCGTCCGCCGAAAACTGCTTCCCGAAACGCACAGACCCGCTGGAATGTACAGCCGTCAAAACCGGCGGTTTTTTCGAACGTCGCACCGATGAACCGCGCCTGTCCTGAAAAAACAGACATATTAAAACGCACATCGCCCTTAAAGATCACACGCAGACTCTCGGTGTTTTCCCACGGACCGGAAAAGGAGACATCTTCTTCAAATGTGCAATTGTTAAAATGGATGTCTTGTGTCAGAGTGATAGAACGTGAGATCGTCTCGTCCCTTTCTGCGGACGCATTTACCAGTGCGGCGTTTAAATCCATTGTTCCTCTGATGCGGCATTGTTCCAAATGGATCGGATGGCCGCCGATAAGTTCGGACATCACCTGTGAGGCGTCAAGAATATCGTGTTTTCGCACAAAATTCAAGTCATTTCCCCCCTGTTTCATTTTCTTTGGGGCATCCAAGCTGATCCAGTTCGTCGGGGGTCTGCTTATGACGGAGGGTTAAAATGATAGGCAGCGGGCGTAAATAACCCGGCGGGCCGGGCGGTCGGTTGAGGATGCGAATCCGGTCGTTCTTATCGACAATGCCCAGGACGCTGCTGCCGCCCCCGTCCATATTGGCGGCGTCCCAACAGCCCAGATCGCTCATGAGCGCTGCCAATTCTTCCAGACTCATGCCTTCACTGAACCCCGGCTGTCTCCCGTCGGCAACCGCCAGATACAACCGATCGCCGTGTTCATTGACGCCGATGGCCGTGCGCGGATGCAACGGACCGCCCTTTTCGACGATGATCTGACCGGCCTTGAGGATTTGCTCAAAGCCGCCAACGCCTTCCTGAATCTCGGTGTCTTTTGGATCGCCAATAAAAACGCGGCCTTGTTTATTCGTCCAGACCGATACGCCGCGATGCGGGCTGCGAACCACGCCGTTGGCTGCGGCCAGACCGGTAATCGTCACGTTTATCGGATAAATCGGCCCCCATGGCGTCCAGGGATTGGTGTTGACAAACGCCATCAGATGCGGATGGGCGGCCAGCTTGCGCGGATCGGCACGGACGGCGTTTCGGTCTTCTTCCGGCGGATTGTCGCCGATGACAACTACCGGCTCGACCGTGTCCTGCGAAAGATCAATCTCCAGCACGTGTACGCGAATCGGCCGCGGCTCATCAAATGGATAAAACGCATAACTGACATCCGGTAAATGGTCAAGGCTGACGGGCTGTTCGACGACATTGGGGTCGATTGCCGATGCAGGCATTTCAGCGGAAACCGTTAGACCCCACAGCAACAGGGTCAGCAGCAGTCGCAAAGATGTTTTAGAATTTTTCATTGTTATTATTGAGGCTCAGAAAACTTCTGATATCCAAATATCCAGTATGCAAAACTGTCCATTTCTCATCCTTCCATTTGGATTCTCATCGTTCTCAATCCGGCTGGTCTTGCAGGAGCATGAGGATATCTTCTTTTTTGGGCAGTGCGTCGTGCAGGCCGAAACGGCTTCGGGCCAGTGTCTCGGCGGCGACGGCAAACTTGACCGCCCTGTCGGGATCGTCACCGCTGCCGCAGCTTGCGGCCAGGGCACCGGCAAAGGCCGACTCACAGCCGGTCTGATCGACCACATCCAGTGTAATGCCGGGTATGCGCCGCTGTCCATGTCGGTCGATGACCAGCGCGCCGTGCCAACCCATGCTGATGACAACGCATCGGGCGCCGCAGGCGACCAGCTCGGTGCCGATAAATTTCAGGTCGCCGTCGCCGCCGGCGCCAAGCTCCGAGGCGCAAACAATGCCTTCAAATCGCAAAATAATGACATCGGCATTGAAGAAATCGACCGGCCAGTCAATCGACCGCAGCACCTGCCGCTCCACGCCCGGCAGGCGTGCTTCGAGCACGACGCGGGTTTTGTGCAGGCCGGCCGTGCGGATGGCCGAGACCGCCGCCGTCGGCGGGATGCCGTCGCTGACCAGACAGACATCGGCCGTCTGAATGAGCTGTTCGGCCCCGGCGTATTCGATTTCATCCCGTCCGAGCACCCGATTGGCGCCGGCTGAGCGGCAGCTTCGATTTTCGCCGTTGCCGTCCACCATCGTTACGACGATGCCGGTACTGATGGCCTGAGTCAAGTAAACCAGATCCGTGGACACGCCGTACCGCCGCAGGGTTTGTTTGATCATCTCGCCGAAACAGTCCTCGCCGATACGCGAAAGCAAATAGACCTCGGCGCCGCACAGGGCGGCCTGAATTGCCTCGTTCAGTCCCGCGCCGGTCGACACGCAGGAAAAACCGGACCCTTCGACCGGCCTGCCGGGTTCGGGAAACAGCTCGCATTTGACCGCCATATCCACATAGGTCGGCCCGACCACAAGGACTTTGGGAATCCGTTCTGTCATTGTTACACCTCGCTGTGCTCACATCAAACTTGTCTTTGTCAGACCACTATACCCTGAATATCGCGTCGATAAAAGCATTTTTTTTGGGCAAATGGCGGTGTTTAAGGGGGTGCCGCCAGTTGCATCGAAATGGCTCGGCTAACCGGACGATTATGGGGCGGCTCGCACCGCAGCGCTACTGATATTTTGCGTATTCTATCGGATCGCGCAGTCCGGCCTGTTCGAAGCCTTTGAGCCGCAGTCGGCAGGCGTCGCAGCGGCCGCATGCACGGCCTGCGGGGTCGGGATCGTAGCAGCTATGGGTCAGGGCGTAATCGACGCCCAATTCAATCCCCCTGCGTATGATTTGGGCCTTGGTCATCTCGATAATCGGCGTGCGGATACGATAGGTCCCCTGCCCCTGCACGGCCCTGGCGGTTGCCAGATTGGCCATGGTCTCAAAGGCTGCAACAAAGGCCGGCCGGCAGTCGGGATAGCCGCTGTAATCGAGGGCGTTGACGCCGATGAAGATATCCCACAGCCCCAGCACCTCGGCCCAGGCCAGTGCATAACTGAGAAAAACAGTGTTGCGAGCAGGAACATAAGTAATTGGTATTTCAGAGGATATGTCAGTTCTATCAGAAGGTACCGCAAGGGCCGGATCCGTCAGGGCCGACCCGCCGAAAGCCGCCAAATCAATCGCGATGAATCTGTGCTCGTGCACATCGAAGGCCGCTGCAATTCGCCGGGCCGCCTGAATTTCGCGGGCGTGTCGCTGACCGTACTGAAACGTCATTGCGTAACAGTCGTACCCCTGGTCTTTGGCCATGGCCAGTGTGGTGGCCGAGTCCAGCCCCCCGCTGAGCAAGATGATCGCTGATTTCGTGGACATTTTTGTCGAATTCCTTGATAACAATTCCGGTTTGCACTAAAATACACAGGTAATTTAGCATTTTTTGAACAAAAACGCACTGTTTTTTTGACGGATTGGAAATCTGTATGAGTGATAAGCCGACCATCGAACTGTTTGACAATCCCCGTCCCGGCCGGGATTACACCATTACGATCCACTGTCCGGAGTTTACGAGCGTATGTCCCAAGACGGGACAACCGGATTTTGGCGAAATCCTGATTGAGTATGTCCCTGATAAATCCTGCATTGAGCTGAAAAGTCTGAAATTTTATATGCAGAGTTTCCGCAATCAGGGGATTTTTTATGAGCGATTGACCAACGATATTTTGGATGATCTTGTTTCGGCCTGCCAGCCGCGCTGGATGCGAATCACCTCCCAGTTTACGCCGCGCGGCGGGATCACCACCGAGGTGCGGGCGGACTATTCAGCCGAAGCGGGGCAATAATCCAGGCGTACCGATTTTAACGCTCTGTCGCGGCTGTGTGGACGGACAATCAAATACGGTGTAATGTTATTTCATAGAGGGCAGGACCATGGCGATCAGCTTTCATTGTGAGTCGTGCAAAAAGAAAATCAAAGCGCCGGACGAATCAGGGGGTAAATGGGGCAAGTGCCCGTATTGCCAACATCGGTGTTATATCCCCCTGCCGAAATCCAATGATGAACCGGAGCTGAAGCTGACACCGATTGACGAGGCCGAAGAAACGCAGGTCAATGAGCTGATGCGTGAAACGTATGACCTGACACACAAGATATTAAAGGAACGTCAGCCGGTTGACGACGGACCTCAGGACGACCCAAACGCCCAAAAGGCGGCAGAAAAAGAGATCATCAAGAATTCTATTCTGTATCTTCGTCAGATGGCCGACGGGGAGCTGACACAGGCCGAGCAAACATTCGATTCACTGCACCGCCATAAAAAGATCGCCCAGCGTGTCCTTGGTGCGATGGCGCGGGCCGACCATCCGGAGCCGGAGCTTGCAGATTTGTCCGACGGCGTGCTTCAGGGCTTGATTCGCGACGCACTGGCAAAACTCAGCGCATAACTTATCGACAATGCGCGGTCAGTTCACTTGAAATTATCTTACTGCTTCCTTTGTTTTGCAGGGGCTACGTGTCCTGATGGGCGACGGCAGTCACGACGGCGTACACCTGTCTGGCACCGGCGGCCTTGAGAACGTTGGCGCATTCGGTTAAGGTCGCGCCGCTGGTCGTGATATCATCGACCAAGGCGACGGATTTGCCTTCGAAGCGATGGCCGCGACGGACGGCAAAGGCGTTTTTGACGTTGCGACGGCGCTGGGCTTCGGTTAGATTCCACTGGCGTTTGGTGTAGCGGGTTCGGACCAGGTCGGTACAGATGCGAGCCGGCGGCGCACACAGATGCCGCGATAGATAGAAGGCCTGATTATAGCCGCGTTCCAGTCGTCGCCGCCAATGGAGAGGAACGGGAACGAACAAGTCGATTTGACGCGCAAAGCCGCTGACGGCCAGCGCGTCGCGCATCATGCGGCCAAGCCGCGGAGCGTATTCCGTGCGCTGGTGGAATTTGAACGCCAGAATCAGGCTGCGCAAGGCCGTTTCATAGACGCCGGCCCGGATGATACCATCGAAAGCGGGCGTTTCGTTCTGACAGGCGCCGCAGCGGTTGTTGACAATGCCGAAGGGGCTGGCGTTGCGGCCGCACCGACGGCAGTAATCGCCGGCAACGTTCCGTGTCAGCTCCTGCCAGCAACCCAGGCACAAGCCGTCATTTTGCCTGTCAATCGGCGTCTTGCAAAGAAGGCAATACGGCGGAAACAGCAAGTCGTCCAGTCCGGCAAGTCCCCGGCACACCCGACCCCACAGGCGAGTAACAGGTTGTCGCAAGTGTGTCAGCATCCGATTCGCAGTCCGCCGAAAAGACCTACTCAATTTCTGTGACGCGATAGCGCAAAACCCTTTTTTTCATCCAGCGCACCGCCAGCAAATCAAAAAAAGCCTTGAAGACGCGATTCCAAACGCCGTATTTGGCCTGTCCAGCGTAACGCGGATGATGCGAGACGGGCACTTCAATGACGTGATAGCCCTGCATCTTGACCAGCGTCGGCATAAACCGGTGCATGCCTTCAAAAAGCGTAACGTGCTCCAGACAGCCGCGTTTATAGACCTTTAGTGAACAGGCCGAGTCATGGATCGACTCGCCGGAGAGCCAGTTGCGAACGGTATTGGCAATTTTGGTCGAGACTCTGCGCAGCCAGGGGTCTTGTCGCTTCTGACGCCAGCCGATCACGGCATCGACTTCATCACTAAGCAGTTTCATCAATCGCGGCACCTCCGCCGGGTCGTTCTGCAAGTCGGCATCCAGTGTGGCGACGATACGCCCGCCGGCGGCTTGAAAGCCGGCGCTCATCGCAGCAGTCTGGCCGTGATTGCGGTCGAAGGTGAGAATTCTAAGCCAGGGTTTTTGGGTTTTAGCGGCCTTGAGCAGTTCGAGCGTTCGATCGGTACTGCCGTCATCCACCACAATGGCTTCAAAGGAATAAACGGCGTCTTCGAATACTTCGGCGATCCGCGCAAGCAAGGGATCTATGGTGTCCTGCTCATTATAAGCGGGAATCACCAGCGAAAGTTCAATGTTGTTCACAGGCTTGTCCGCAGTCATAAAACATCCTCAATCAGTCTGACGCCCCGTTATCCTGAAACGCTACGGAGTCTTCCAGCACATCCGATTTTTCCCTCACGGTCCCGCCCGTGGGTTCTTTATGTCCGTAGATCAGCCACAAATTGCGCAAATAGATAAATACCCCCGTCGATTGGCCGAAAATGAAGACCGGATCACGACGATAGATCGCATAAGTCAGCAGCATCAGTCCGCCGCTGAGGCTGAGCCACCAAAAAAGCACGGGCACAACGCTTTGCTTTGCTTTTTCCGAGGCAATCCACTGCACCAGGAACCGCATAAAAAACATCGTCTGTGCAATCAGACCAAAGCCGACCCATAAGAATTCGGCCGTCAGCCAGCTCGGCGCTTCCACCTCATAGGTATCAAAGGTGCGCGGCGGCCGATCCCATTGCCCTGCCTTGAGAACATAGATGTTATAATAATATCCCGTATCTCCAAGAATCTCTTCTTCGTCGGCTTGGTCGGCTTCATCGTCTTCATTGCCGAAGGGAAACTCCGGCAAGGGCAGCTCCAGATCGCGCATCCGGGGATGATGAAAGACAATGTGATCGGCGACGGATTGCGCCTCATCGAGAAATCGGTGCCGTACAAGGACAAAGGCGTCGGGATGCTGACGCAGAAACGTCTGTAATTCCGCCGCCGAGCGAACGTGGTGGATTGTTCGGTCCAGATGATACACCAGCGTATCGTCGCGGCCTTTGAAATAGACCACCGGCGCATCGTCGATGACTTCCCTGACCGCCGAGCAGAATCGCGCCGGGGAGATACGCACATTTTCCTGCGGAACGAACAGGCCGAACAGTAGATACCCGAACAACAAAAAGCCTGTCCCTTGCCCCATCAATGCCGCCGTCGGCATGTTTTTATTAATGAAATAGATTCCCGCCGCTCCACCCAGACACAACCCGATCCCGGCCAGTATCATAAGTGCTGTCCTGTTGAGCGGATCAAAAGATGCATACACAATCGCCACGGCTCCCATGGCGATAAACAGAATCGCCTGCGCCGACAGCAGGATTCGATTGGCTCGCGCCGCCGCCGTTCGACGCGCCATATTATCACGGATGATATCCCACGCCGCTGCGATGAGAATACCGATGATCGGCACCAGCGGGACGAGGTAGTCAATTTTCTTTTTGCGAACCAATGAGAACGCCAGAATCACCGCGGCCATGGACAAGACAAGAAAAAGCGTTTTACGCCACAATGTACGGTTCGCTTTCACTTCCTTCCAGAACGGCAGCAGCGCCGCAGCGCCGGCCAGGACCGACCAGGGGAACGCCACCATCAAATAGCGGGTCAAGTAAAAATGCCAGGGCCTGCGTCGGCGTGTGTATTCTGCGACATTGCGCATGATATCCGAAAACCACACATCACTGACGGTTTCCCAGCCCACTCGCTGAATCACCAGCAGCGGCCAAATTGCCGACAAGACCGCAAACACACCCAAACACCCGACAAACCAAATCGCTTTCGGCCGTCTGTCCGGATAGAATAGACAGCCCAACAGGATCAGCGGCACGGCAAAAATAAAAATCACCGGTCCCTTGGCCAGCCCCCCCGCCGCGACCGCCGCTCCCAACAGCAACCACAACCCATCCCGCCGGTGTGTTCCATAACAAATATGACACATCAAAAACAGACAGACGGTGACGCAAAACGTCAAATAAATATCCACTTCCGCCAGTCGGGCTTCGATGACATACATCAGCATCAATGCAGTAAACACCCCCGCCAACAGGGCCGTATTTCGTCCAAACATCAGTCGGGCACAGAGCGCCGCCAGCAGCACCCCCGCTGCTCCCATTACCGCTGAGGGCAAACGGAACGCCGACTCTTCCATCGAACCGGTGATCGTACGTGTGGCCGCGACGACCCAATACGGCAGCGGCGGCTTTTCGAGGCGAATTTGGTCGTTGAAAACAGGCACGACCCAATCCCCCTGCCGAACCATATTTTCGGCGGTAACGACCACTCGCGCCTCATGAACGCTTTTCAGCTCCGGATAGCTCAACTGTAAAAACATCAAGCCTATGCCAAGGAGCGTCATCGCCATCATTCCGGCGACAGCGGCTCGCGGCGACGTGAAAAGGGTATTAAAAAAAGGGGGTCTATTTCCCATTTGTCCATTAATGATAGAAATGACGCTTTCCGGTAAAGACCATGGCGATGCCGTGCTTGTCCGCGCAGGCGATGACCTCGTCGTCTTTCTTTGATCCGCCAGGCTGGACGATACAGGCAATGCCCGCTTGAGCGGCGTTTTCAACATTGTCGGGGAACGGGAAAAAGGCGTCCGACCCCATGGCCGCACCCTGGGCCTGGCTGCCTGCCTGTTTGACGGCGATCAGGCCCGATTCGACGCGGTTCATCTGCCCGGCGCCTACACCAACCAGCGTCCGGCCTTTGACGAGCGTAATCGTGTTGCTCTTGACGTGTTTGGCACACAGCCAGGCAAGGCGCAAATCCTCAA
This sequence comes from Anaerohalosphaeraceae bacterium, assembly GCA_050309605.1. Lineage (GTDB taxonomy): Bacteria > Planctomycetota > Phycisphaerae > Sedimentisphaerales > Anaerohalosphaeraceae > T3Sed10-213. The sequence continues at coordinate 180,373 of JBNRMN010000034.1, read as the reverse complement.
GCTGCTCGGCGGTGGGTTTGACCGCCGTCGGAAACGTCAGTGCGTCCGGTTCCCAACCGACCAGATCGCGCTGCTGCAAGAGCAGCCCGCCGACCAGACAACGGACATCGTATTGATGTGCATCCACCTGTTTTCGGTCAATTGGACCGGTTTCGAGCAGACGGACGCGCTGTCCCCACGCTTTGAGGGTGCGAATTACTTCAACCGCTTCCTGCTCATAGGACGGCGCAATAATGACTTCGGCAAAGAAGCCCGCAGCGCCTTTGGCTTTGCCGAACCGGGCATACGATTCCATAATGACCGTCGCCAGTTCTTTATCGACCGGTCGGTTCAGCGCGACAATACCGCCGAACGCACTGACCACATCGCCCAGATAGGCCTTTTCGTAGGCTTTACAAATATCCGCATCGACCGCACAGCCGCACGGGTTCATATGCTTGACCACCACGGCCGCCGGTTCATCAAATTCTTTAACCAGTTCAAAAGCCGCATTGGCGTCCATCAGATTATTGAAACTGATGGGCGTACCGCCGGTCAGGAGCTTCGCATTGCCGACGCTGACCTCACGGCTGTCGGGCAGACGATAAAATGCGCCGCGCTGATGGGGATTTTCGCCGTAACGCAGTTCCTGTTCTTTGAGTAAAGCCACTGACAGCCGTTCCGGGAATATCTCGCCGGCGTGTCGCGTCAGATAGTGTGCGATGGCGGCGTCATACGAGGCCGTCAGGGAAAAGGCCGCTCGCGCCAGTTTCTGACGCAGCGGCAAACCGGTTGCTCCGTCTTTGGATTTCATCTCCGCCAAAAGTTCGTCATATTGGGACGGACTGGTTACAATAGTAACAAATTTATGATTTTTGGCCGCCGAACGGACCATGCTCGGCCCGCCGATGTCGATATTCTCGATGGCCTGGTCAAATGAACAATCGGCCTTGGCAACGGTCTTTTCAAAGGGGTACAGGTTCACGCACACCAAATCAATCGGCTCAATACCGTGGGCAGTCATCGCGTCCACATGATCGGCTTTGTCTCGCAGTCCCAGCAGGCCGCCGTGAATCTTGGGGTGCAGTGTTTTGACGCGGCCGTCCATCATCTCCGGAAAGCCGGTCACCGAATCGACGCTGACAACGGGAACGCCCGCCTCCGTCAGCGCTTTGGCCGTGCCGCCGGTACTGATAATCGTTACCCCCATCTCGCTTAACGCCTTGGCAAACGGCGTCAAACCGGTTTTATCCGATACACTGATCAACGCCCGTTTGATAGATATATCCACGCTGGTTTCCTTTCCATATCTCGAATTAAACTATCAACCCTATTATCCGTGGCAAAAGTCCCGGCCGAGAGCCGAGTTCGGTGTTATCTGACCGTAATTCCCGCAATGCGGCCGCCTTCATCAGCGACATAGAGTCTGGGTTCATCCATTTTTGTCGCAAACCGTCTGACCCGCGAGAAATTGACGCTGTAAAGTTTTCGGCCGGTGGCATTGTCCATTACATTCAATAATCCGGGGCGACTGAGCACAAAGCTGTGCTCGACGGTTTCGGTCAAGACCCCCAGGCCGTCGCGAACCTGCCAGACCGCTCGTCCGGTCTCTTTGTTGATTCCATAAACACCCATTGTGCCGGCGGTCAGGTACACCAGGTCTTGACCGATCACCACGGGCTTGTGAATCCGGGCGCCGGCGTGAAACGGCGAAGGCCAGGCCAAACGCCCGGTATTGACATCCAATTGATACAGTTTGGTATCGTGACTGCCGATATAGACCTTCCCTTCGGATACGACCAGTTCTGAATCAATCGTACCGGTGGCGTCAAATTGCCAGTATTTTTCCGCGCGATTGGGGGCGATGGCCACCACATTGCCCGCCTGCGTGGCAAACAATACCCGGTCCTCCAGCGCCGCCAGTGAAATAATCGGTGAATTGTTATCCGCTGTGGCGGAAAAGACACGCCAGTAGCCGTCGCGGGAGTAGGCATAAAGACGTGCGTCTGAACCGGTCAAATACACATATTCGCTGTTCATTGCCAGTCCGCATTCATACGTATTGCCGATTTGAGCAAAACTGTACCGTTCAGCAATGGTTCCGGCCCAGGGATCGACAACGACCAATTCATTGCCCACCATAAACAGCAGGTTGTTCTCAAAAGAGATGGGATCGCAGATCGGCAGACCGCGTGGGGCCAGCGGCGTCACAAAACGCATAGTCCCCGCCTGGCGGTTTATACAAAACAATACATTTCTGTCGGTCAGGACATAAAGATACTCATCAAAAATAACGATCCGGTCCACTGTCTCGCTCGCTCGCAGCGGCAGTTTGAGCTGCCAGTTCATCGTCCATCCCGCCCGGTCGATCAGCGCCGGCGAAATCAATTCAGACGTCGGCGTTGCATTTTGGGGCACTGTCTGAGCGGCGGCACATCCCCACCACACCATCACATACATCACACTTATTACGCTTGTCTTCATATCATCTCCGATCTGTGTCTGACAGCCTTAACTGCATACCTGTTGGCTACGGTGGTCGTCCCACCCCGACGAAACCGACTCAATGCGAATCCAGCTTGATGTAGTCGGCCAAATCGACGTCATGCGTTTGTTCAAAGGCGCGCAGCACGGCGATGCGGTCCACGTCGTCTTTGATTCGGTTGGCCAGCTTGAAAATGTAAGGTTTGCCCTCAAGTCGATTCTGTAAGTCATCAAGCATCGGCTCCCATCGCCCGCCGTAAAGCTGCGATTTGAGGATTACGAGCATCCGGTATTTGTCATCCAAACCGCGAACAAAGGCTTCAACGGCCGAATCGGCGGATGCGCTGTCATGCTTGTTTTGGTTCGAGGTCATCTTTTATTATCCAAGCTCAACCGAGTGCCGTGATTCTAATTATTCGGCGTCGGAATTTCAAACTTTTTTCCGGAAGTCGGCGGCAATCAGCGAATTATTCTTTTTCGGCGGCCAGCTTGACATCGGCCATCTCGGCCATTCGCACTATCAGACGCGCCTTGTCATAATCAATCGCTTCCTGTTGCGAGCGGATGTATTCGTGCCCCGCCACCACGCTGCGAGCGTGGTACAGCATCTCTTCAATGCTTTTTTCGTCCTGCCCCTCAAAGGTGGTCGCTTCATAAGCCAGTACCGTGACGTGATTTTCGCTGACTTGTACAAACCCCCCTTCCACGATAAAAAAGGCGTCCGTCCGGCCGGGAATTTCCCGCACCTGCATAATCCCCCGACTGACGGTGCTCAACATCGGACAATGATTGCGCAATATACCGAGATAGCCGTCATGTCCCGGCAACACCACCGATCCGGCTCGACAGTCCAGCAGGCCGGCTTGAGGAGTTAACAAAACCACTCTGAATTTTCCGCGTGACAGACCTACCATAAGCAGGACATTCCAAAATTAATTCTCATTCTTGACATCTGTCAGCCGATTACTTTTTTCGGGCTTTTTCCTGGGCTTCTTCAACGACGCCGATGTACATAAACGCCTGTTCGGGCAGATGATCCCATTTGCCTTCACAGATTTCGCGGCAGCTCCGCACGGTATCGGCTGCGGAACAATATTTTCCCTCCATCCCGGTAAACTGCTTGGTTACAATAAACGGCTGAGAGAAGAACCGTTCCAGCTTTCGGGCACGCGAAACCGTCAAGCGGTCTTCCCGGCTCAATTCGTCAATACCCAGAATCGCGATAATATCCTGAAGGCTGTGGTACCGCTGCAAATACTCAAAGACCTTTTGGGCGGTGTCATAATGCGTCTGTCCGAGTATATGGGCATCGAGAATACGCGATGAGCTTTCCAGCGGATCAATGGCCGGGTAGATGCCCTTCTCGGCGATCCGCCGCGACAACACCACCGAGGAATCCAAATGGGAAAAGGTCGTGGCCGGAGCCGGGTCGGTCAGGTCGTCAGCGGGCACATAGACCGCCTGCACCGAGGTAATCGCCCCGGACGCAGTTGAGGCGATGCGCTCCTGGAGCTGGCCCATCTCACTGGCCAGTGTCGGCTGATACCCCACCGCGCCGGGAATGCGGCCCAGCAGGGCCGAGACTTCCGCCCCGGCCTGAGAAAACCGAAAGATGTTGTCGATAAACAGCAGGGTTTCCCCTTTGCCTTCCTCGCACAGGGCCTCGGCCATGGTCAGACCGGTCAGCGCAACCCGCAGCCGTGCGCCCGGCGGTTCGTTCATTTGTCCGAATACCAGACAGGTATTTTGCAGAACCGTCGCATCGGAATCGCCGATACGGGTACGCTGCATCTCCAGCCAGAGATCATTGCCCTCACGCGTGCGCTCACCGACGCCCGCAAATACCGAATAGCCGCCGTGTTTGGTGGCGATGCGAGCGATCAGTTCCTGAATCAGCACCGTTTTGCCGACGCCCGCCCCGCCGAACAGCCCGGTTTTGCCGCCCTTGACGAAGGGACAGAGCAGATCAATGACCTTGATGCCCGTTTCAAACATTTCCGATTCGGCGGTCAACTCGGTAAATTTCGGCGGCTTGCGATGAATCGGGCGCCGCTTTTTCGCGTGAACAGAAGGGCCGCCGTCAACGGGCTTGCCCAAAAGGTTGAATACCCGACCAAGTGTTTCCCGCCCGACCGGCACCGACACCGGCCCGCCGGTATCCATGACTTCCAGCCCGCGGCGCAGCCCGACGGTGCTGCCCAACGCAATCGCTCGAACACGCCCGCCGCCCAAATGTTGCTGGACCTCGGCGACCAGATCAATCGCCCCCCAGTTGCAGGTCGTCTTGACTTCCAGCGCATTATAGATCGGCGGCACATGGCCGACGAACTCCGCCTCAAACGTGCTGCCGATAATTTGTGTTATTCTGCCTCGATTCATAACTGCTTACCTGTTATCTCAATACATACGCACTGAACCGCTTCCTGCTAAACATTCAACTATTTCATTGACTCGACGCCGCTGACGATATCCAGCAACTCAACGGTAATCTGTGCCTGTCGAGCGCGGTTGTAGTCTTTGGACAATTCTTTAATCATCTCTTCGGCGTTGTCGGTGGCGTTGCGCATACACACCACACGCGACAGATGTTCGCTGACCGCCGCTTCCATAAAACAATCAAGAATCGACGTGCGAATAATCATTCGGGACAACCCCTCGAAAATCTCCGCCGCCGACGGCAGCAGCATAAAATCCTCAAAATTCAGTTCCCACGGCCAGATGACCGTCGCCCGCGTCGTCAGATCGTCGATGAGTTCGGCCACCGGCAATACCGTCAGTGTTTGAACCTTCTGGCTGGCCGCTGAAAAAAACCGATTATACACTACTCCCAGCCTGCCGATTTGTCCCGCCAGATACTGCTGCGTAAATTCGTCGGCAATCGTTCGTGTCTGTTCAACTGTTGGGATTTCGGCAAACTCATCGAACACCCGCGCCGGTCGGATACCGTGATGTTCGAGATAGCCAACCACCTTTCGCCCTTTGGCGTAAAACACCAATTCACGACCAAAGCGCTTGGCCATCTTGACGTGGGTATCAATCTGCCGGTAGAGGTCATTGTTATAGGCCCCGCACAAACCGCGATCCGAACCGATGACAAGGACGACCTGGGTTTTGGAGGCCGGCGGTTTCATCAGCGGATGGTCAATAGGCTGCTCGGCCGAAACCACCAGATACGCAAGCTGAGCCAGCGCATCGTAAAACGCGCGACCTTCCTGCCATTGAATAAAGTACTGTCGATAGCGCACGGCACTGATGGTCTCCATCGTGCCGGTCACTTTGGCAATATTGTCGGCCGCCGAGCGGCGTTTCAAAATGCGTCGCGTATTTGACATAGATCGTTATCTGGATTTTTGGATTTCAACTTTTGCAATTTCAGGTCGTAAACCTCAGATAAGATGCCAGACCCTGATTAGGCGCCGAAAGAAAACTTATAGATTGTTTTGTACGCTTCAACCGCCTCGGTCAAACCGGCCATCAGCGACTGGTCGATATCACCGGTTTGTTCGATGGTTTCAATATATTCCGGCGCTTCCATCCGCATCCAGCCGAGCAGTTCTTCGACAAAGTGGTTGACGCGGGCGACTTCAATGTCATCCAGCGCTCCCGTGGAACCGGCAAGAATACTTATCACCTGCTCGGCAACACTCATCGGCGAGTACTGTTTCTGTTTGAGCAGCTCGACCATACGATGGCCGCGGTCCAACTGGCGCTGGGCCGCCTCGTCCAGTTCCGTACCCAGTCGGGAAAAATCCTGAAGTTCACGAAAGGCCGCCAGTTCGAGCCGGAGTTTGGGAGCGACTTTTTTCATCGCCCGGGGCTGCGCATCGCCGCCGACGCGGCTGACACTGATGCCGACATCAACCGCCGGACGGACACCAGCCAAAAACAGATCGCGCTGCAGATAAATTTGCCCATCCGTAATCGAAATAATATTGGTCGGAATATAAGCTGAAACCTGGCCTTCCAGCGTCTCAATAATCGGCAAAGCCGTGATCGAGCCGCCGCCCAGAGCATCCGACAGCTTGGCGCTGCGTTCAAGCAGGCGGCTGTGCAGGTAGAAAATATCACCCGGAAACGCTTCACGCCCCGGCGGACGACGAAGCAAAAGACTCAGTTCGCGGTAGGCAATCGCATGCTTGCTCAAATCATCGTACACACAAAGGGCGTGTGCTTTTTCGTCATACATCAAGTACTCGGCAATCGCCGTACCGGCATAAGGCGCGATGTACTGCATCGCCGCACTGTCGGCGGCCGGCGCCGCGACCACGACGGTATGTGCCATCGCGCCGTATTTTTCGAGCGTGGCCACGACCTCGGCGATCGTGGATTCTTTCTGACCGATTGCCACATAGACACACGCCACATCCCGGTCTTTCTGGTTTATAATGGTATCCAGGGCAATAGCCGTCTTGCCGGTCTTGCGGTCGCCAATAATCAATTCACGCTGTCCCCTGCCGATAGCGACCATGGCATCGACACTTTTCAGGCCGGTCGGCAGCGGCTGGCAAACCGGCTGACGATCAGCAATGCCGGGCGCGGCGGCATCGACGAACCGCCGCTTTTCAGTGCGAATCGGGCCTTTTCCGTCAATCGGCTCACACAGGGCGTTGACCACACGCCCCAGCAGCTCCCGGCCGACCGGAACCGACAGAACCTGGCCGGTCGAGCGCACCTGGCCGCCGTCTTTGACTTTTGTGAAGTCGCCGTAAATGACAGCGCCGATGGAATCTTCCTCAAGATTGAACGCCTCGCCGACCACCCCGTTTTCAAACTCAAGCATTTCGCCGGCCATGACCGAATCCAGCCCATAGACACGGGCGATTCCGTCGCCGACCTCCAGCACGGTTCCCACTTGTGCGACGTCGGCTTCGGCCTTGAAGCGAAGCACTTCTTCTTTGATCAGGCTGCTGATTTCATTGATATCAAATCGCATAAGAGCTATGAACAGACCTATTCATTCAAGTGATTTTGGTTTTGTTTTTTTTCCTTTGAACGGCTGACCACGGCTTTGACCGCCCGATCCAGCAGAGAACGTACCGAATTATCAATGACCCTGTCGCCTTTTCGAATGATGATGCCGCCCAGAATATCCGGATCGACCTGTACCGACAACTTAACTTCGGTTCCCACGGCCCGCTTGATATCCTGTTTGATTTTCTCAATCTGCCGGTCGTCGGGAGCGGCGGCCAGCGTGACCTCAAGATGTTGAATATCCTGAGACTGATCCATCAGCGTCAGATAACGGTCGTGAATGCCGAACAGGTAATTGAGTCGATTCCGCCGTGCCAGGACGCACAAAAAATCCAGCGTCAACTCGTTAATCCGCCCGCCCAACACCCGCTTCAGCACGGCGTTTTTTTCCTCTTCTTTCAACTGCCCGACCGTCAGCAGGGTTAAAAACTCCGGTTCGGCCTCAAACACTTTGACGACCGCCTCCAAATCGTCCAGAACCGGCCCAACCCGTCCGGCCTCCTGGGCCAATTCAAACAGCACGTCGCTGTAAATTTCGTGAATGATATGTCGTGCCGTATGTTTCATAGACGCCCCGCTCGCCGATCAGGAGTGATGATGCATTTCCGTTTCAACCGTCTGCGAACGCAAATGGGCAATCGCTTGGTCAATCAGTTTCTGATTATCTTGTTCGTTGAGGCTTTTGCCGAAGACTTCACTGCCGAGCTGACGAACAATTTCGCCGGCCTGCTGCCAGAGTGCTTCTTCGGCGTCCTGCCGATCGCGCTGCAGTTCGGCCTCAGCGCGACGCATCATCTGCTCGATTTCACGCTGTTTGGCTTGTTCGACTTCCATCGCTTGTTTTTCGGCTTCTTTGATCCGGGCATTGATGATTTCGCGCCCCTGCCTGTCGGCATCCGACAGCTTGGCGTGGTATTCAGCCAGAACTTTCTGGGCCTCGGTGCGCATTTTTTCGGCGTCGGCTATTTCCCGCTCAATGTGTTCCTGTCGCAAATTGAGGCTGACCAGGATCGGCTTCCAGGCGAAACGCCACAGTACCAGCAGCAGTACCATAAACCAGATCAGCGTCCAGATGGACTCGCCGATGTACCCCTCGAAAACACCGGGGGACGACTCGGCCTCCGTCTGCGCCGAGATCGGTGCCGAGAGCAGCATCCCTGACAGGATCACATATAGGCCAACCCGCATAACCATATCCTTGCGTTGCTGGTAACTGTTAACGGAAAACCGCCATCAGGCAAATGATCAGAGCAAACAGCGTCACGCCTTCGATCAGGGCCGCCGCGATGATCATGGTAGTAAAGATACGGTTGCCTGCCTCCGGCTGACGGGCAATGGCCTCGGTGGCGCTGCTGGCCAAATGGCCGATGCCGCGAGCAGCGCCGATCACAATCAGACCGGCACCGATAACACCGCCCAAGACGCCGATGCCTTGAACGACCGATTCGGCCACAGAGCCGCCGGTTGCCGCGACGGGTTCGACCGCGTCAGCCGCCAGCGCCATCGGAACCATCCAAACCAATTCCAACATTGTGTTGTAACCTCCAGATTAGAATATCAATACCGTCAACTGCGTTTTCACCGCAATTTCAAAAACTCAAGTTTGTTTTGTCTTACGTTTTAGAGTCGGGGTTTTCTTTTAATGATCGTCGCTGATGGCAAATCCGATAAAGATGGTCGTCAAAAACGTAAAGATATACGCCTGCAAAAACGCTACAAAAATCTCCAGCAAGCTCATCAATGTGGTTGCCACAATCGACGCACCGGCGACCATAAATGTCTTGAACATCACGATAAACCCCAGCAATACCCCCAGCAGGATGTGCCCGGCCAGGATATTGGCAAACAAACGAATCGCCAGCGAAAAAAGCCGTACAAACGAACTGAGCAGCTCCATAATAAACATAAACGGCATCAGCGGCCACGGTACTTTCGGCGATAACGTCGCCAGATAACGGCCCAGTCCTTTTTTTCGAATGCCGGCCAGATGAAACAGTATAAACGCAAAGGCGGCCAAAGCACCCGTTATCCAGATATTGCTTGTCGGTGCACCGACGATGTTATTGTGCTCGATGTGTGTTGCCAGCCAGACAAACTTATCCAACGGCACAAGACCCATCAGGTTCAGGCCGAGAATAAAGAAAAACAACGACCATAAGACCCCGATATAGCGATCGGTATAATCTTTCAAAAAAGGGCGGGCCACATCCTCCCGCAAAAAAACACAAATGGTTTCAATCAGACTGTGAAATCCACGAGGAATACGAACATCACGGCGAATGGACAGCGGAATCAGAAGCATCAAAAGCAGTGCCGTCAGGGTCACAATCAGCATATGGTTGGTAAAGGGAATCTGCAGCAAACCCAGACGCAGGACAAAAAGCGTCTTGCTGGACACTTCTTGCAGCGGATCAAAGCTGCTCAACAATATCCCATATATTCCCATTCAAAGACCCTTTCTTCCCCGACGTTTCGCTGTGCCGAATCATCCACGTCGCCAGCCAGACATCGCCGACAAGAAAGAAAAAGTAATATAATTTCAGAAACAAGATAAATGAAATCCTGTTAATGTCAATAAAAAAAGTTATTATAATTACCCCTATACTGATAATCAAGAGGCGAATTAAAAAACCCAAAAAAAATCCCAGCAGGATGCGCCACTGGGTATGTCCCCAGCATTTGGCAATCGGACAGACGCTTAACGTCCCTGCGGCCAGCGCGGTGAACATCGCTGCAAAACACGCCCGTGAGACGCTTTGCCCGCCAATGTGGCTAATCCGATAGACGAACATACACGCCAGATACAGCCCGACCAGACCGGCGGCAACCCGTCCCCACGGAAAGCGCATAAAAAAAGGAGGCCGCCACGTATTGTCGTTTCGATTATTTCGAATTTTCCCGCCGTTCGGCGTCTTCATCGTCAGCATTCATCTCGTCCTGCGTGATTCTGGCGCGCCGGATGATGATATAAAGCATAACGGCAAAACCGACAAAAAATCCAATCAGCATCCACCCCGGAGCGGTTCCTTCCCATCGATCCAGACCATAGCCAATCAAACAGAACAGCCCGATAACCAGACAAAACTCGATGCCCACCCCCATCCAGCGAAAGGCGCCGCGATAGTACGCATTATCAGCAAATCGCTTTTTTTTGCTCACGGACATCGACCGTCTTTCCGCGGCTTTGATTTACAATTGACTATGATCGCGCCTGATCGAGAATCAGGGTTTTGGCCCGTTCGCTGGGCAGATTCAACGCCCCAAAAGCGCCGGCGGCGCCGGCTCGCAGCTGCGGATCCGTTTCCGTTGAACTGATCAGCTCATACAGAGCGTCGATATGTTCGCTCAACAGCAGATTGGCGTTCAATTTGGCAGACAGCGCCAACGATGAAAACGCCGACAGCCGCACGTCTTTGATGTTTTGCGCGTTCAATGCCATATCGGCAAGCGCTCGCTGCGCCTCGGGACTGGACAAATACGCCAGCACCTGTCCGGCAGCCGTCTGCATCGACGGTTCTTCCCGACCGGTGATGGTAATCAATGCCGGCTGGGCCAGCGATAAATCAACGATCTGGTTGCGCGACAACGCCAGCTTATACATCGCCTCCACGGAACGCTTGGCATATTCGCGTGCCAATTCCTCGCCGAGTTCATCTGCGCCTTGCTCGAGCAGCGCCGCCGCCAGATGCTCAACGATCAACTCGCTGCCCACAAATGAGGACACCGGCCCGGCCTCGGCGAATGCAATGGCGGCGCTGTACCGCACCTTGCGATCGTCAAAACTCAGCGCCTCGGCCAGCGGCTGAGACGCACCGACGCGATACAACAGCGATTTTTCGCCCGCATTGATCGCCAGCGCCTCGACCACACCCAAAGCGACATACGCCTCGTTGTTCTTCAACGCCCGTTCCAGCGCCTGGTGCAGGTATTCCGGTCCGGCCGTAACGGCATAGGTATGAGCGTCGGCATGTCCAGGGCCAAAGTATTCCGGCATCGGGATATTCGCCGATTCGGCCCGGAAAAACGCGGCAATCCACAAGCCAATGGCCTTGCCCATGCCGGCATCGGCCTTCAACGTCCATTCGCAGCAGCGCATCGCCATCAACTCGTTGAAATAGGCTTTGCTGACTTCTTCGCGAATCAGCGCCTGTCGATCCGCATCCCAAAACCAGATATTGGCAAAATCGTATTCGGCAGGCGGCGCCAGCACATCGTGGCGGTTATAGTAGGCCTGCCCTAAACGGAAAAACAGTTCCGCAGCCGGAATCTTCATCGCAGCGCTGTCAATTTGTTCAATTGCGCTGGTTGCCAGTGCTCGACAGGATTCGGAAACATCCTGCTCGACAATCAATTTCAGGTACGGCAGCGGTTCCATAGTCCCGATCTTGCCCAAGGCACGGATGACCTCGGCCCTGACCGCGACATTGTCCATTTGAAGGGCGGCCGTCAGCGGACGAATCGCCGAGCGGCCGATTTTCGGCAGCGCATCGGTAATAAACGCAAATTCGTTCTTTCGCGATTCATCGGCCATCGCCGAGAGCATAAACGGAATCGCGTATTCGCCGGCATTGCGCAGGCGTTCTTCGGCTGCGATGCGTCCTCGGATGGTGGTACTCAGACGTCGAATTTCCTGATTGATGATTCTCGGATCGGTGCGACGAATATACCGCCCCTGCTCAATGATATCGAGGATCTGTCCGCTGACGTCGCGTAAAACGTCACTGTCGGCATGCATTTTCAACAGCAGCCGATAGCCTTGCTCATTGGCCTCGGCCAAATCCAGCAGTGCCGTCGGGTCCGGATCCTGAGCCACAATGCGCTGGCCGTACCCTTTGGCCAGTTCGAAGCGTCCGATGGCAGTATAATGCAGAAAAGACCCCCAGTCCTCTTCCAGACTTTGGGCAACAACCTGTCCCGCCGCCGACAAAACCAATAACCCCACCCACGTCAAAACTCTTTTATTCCGCATCGACACTCTCCAAAACAATAAGTCCATATGTCCCCCCGATATTCATAACTTATCTATAATTCAGCACTTAAAAAACCAACCGCCCATTATCCACAAAAGATTTCCCCATTATAAGCCCAATGAATCCGCTGTCAAACAAAAACAAGCCGCCGATGGCAGAGATTATCCCTTGCCGGCCATCCAGTCGGTAAATTGGGCGAACAGGTAGCGCGCGTCATGCGGGCCGGGCGAGGCTTCGGGGTGGTACTGCACCGAATAGGCCATCCGATTGCGGCTGCGGATGCCTTCGACGGTATTGTCATTGAGATTCAGGTGGGTTAATTCCACATCCTGACCCTTGAGCGAGTCCATATCCACACAAAACCCGTGGTTTTGGCTGGTGATTTCGATTTGGCCGGTGTCCAGATTTTTGACCGGATGGTTGGCCCCGCGATGGCCGAACTTCAGCTTGTAGGTACGGCCGCCCAGGGCCAGCGCCAACAGTTGATGCCCCAGGCAGATCCCGAAAATCGGTACCTTGCCCAGTAACTGCCGCACGGTTTCAATGGCATACAAGACCGCCGCCGGATCGCCGGGGCCGTTGCTTAGAAAAACGCCGTCGGGTTTTTTCCGGAGGATGTCCGCGGCCGAGGTTGTGGCTGGAACCACCTCAACGGCGCATCCGTGCGAGCGAAGCAGACGAAGGATATTGGTTTTCATACCGTAATCAATTGCGATGACCTTGAATCGGGTCTCGGGGCGCAGCTCCGAATTGGTCAGGACGTCCACGACGCCCTTATCCCAAAGATAAGGTTTTTTTGAAGAAACCGATTGGACAATATCGCGTCCGACCAGTCCGGGGTAGGCATCCAGTTGCTTCTGAAGGGCGGAGATTTTGGTTTCAGCCGAGGAGAGAACCCCCCGCATCGCCCCCTGCGTGCGAATGTGCCGCACAAGCTTTCGGGTATCGATGCCTTCAAGCCCGACCACATCGTTTTCTTTGAGCATGTCGCTAAACGACTGTGTGTTTCGCCAATTGCTGGGAAACGGACAATGTTCCTTGACAATAAAACCGGCTGAAAAAACCTGTCGCGACTCCCAGTCCAGCGGATTGCTGCCGGTGTTGCCAATCATCGGATAGGTCATCGTAATAATTTGTTCATGATATGACGGATCGGTCAGAATTTCCTGATAACCTGACATGGAGGTATTGAATACCACCTCGCCGCATCGAATCCCCTCAGCGCCAAAGGAGATTCCCTCAAACACGGTTCCGTCTTCGAGTAATAATACCGCTTTCATTTATATCCTCTGTCTGATCTACCTTTTCGTAAAATGTCCGCACGTCAAAGCGGCCAGCCCCGCAGGGGCGACACGATGCAACCCTTTCGCCCTTTCAGGGCTTTGTTTACTGTTTTACTTGTAATATAACTGAATCGCTTTGACATGGATGGACTTTTTCTGCAACGCTTCGATAGCCTGGGTCATCGCCGCGGCGCCGCGAATGGTCGTCGCGTAAGGAATCTGTCGATCCAGCGCGGTTCGGCGAATCACAAATGAATCTTTAATCGTTTGTTCGCCGACTGTGGTGTTGATAATCATATCGACTTGACCGTTGATCATCATATCCACGATGTTCGGGCGTCCTTCGGCCACTTTGCGGACAAATTCCGAGGGCACATTGTGTTTGATTAACTCAATACAGGTGCCGGCGGTGGCCAGGATCTTGAAGCCCAGCTCGTGCAGTGTTTTGGCCACCAGCATGGCTCGGGGCTTGTCCTGGTCGCGCACGCTGATAAAGACCGTCCCCCGCAGCGGCAGGGTGTTGCCGGCGGCGATTTGCGATTTGGCAAAGGCCGTCCCGAAATCGCCGCTTAGCCCCATCACCTCGCCGGTCGAGAGCATTTCCGGGCCGAGAATAATATCGGCGCCGGAGAATTTCAGGAACGGAAAAACCGCTTCTTTAACGGCATAATAAGGCCGCTGAACTTCTTCGGTAAAGCCCAGTTCATCCAGCGTCATACCGACCATAATCTTGGCCGCCAGCTTGGCCAGCGGCACGCCGATGGCCTTGCTCACGAAGGGAATTGTCCGCGAGGCACGAGGGTTGACTTCCAGGATATAAACATCTTCATCTTTGACGGCAAACTGGATATTGATCAATCCTTTGACATTCAGTTCCAGCGCCAACAGCCGCGTTTGGCGTTTGACCTCGTCGATGATCTTCCGAGGCAGCGACATCGGCGGCAGTGAACAGGCGCTGTCGCCGGAATGCACGCCGGCCTCTTCGATGTGTTCCATAATCCCGCCGATGACGACGGTCTTGCCGTCGCAGATTGCATCAACGTCCAGTTCGGTTGCATCGTCAAGAAACTTGTCAATCAATATCGGATGCTCGCCGGACGCCTCCAGCGCTTCCTGAACCGATTCGCGCAGGCTGGTTTCATTATAGACAATATCCATCGCCCGTCCTCCCAGCACGAAGGAAGGACGAATCAGCAGCGGATAGCCGAGGCGTTTGGCAACCTTGAGCGTTTCTTCAAAGGTTCGGGCCGTTCCGCTGAACGGCTGTTTGAGCTTGAGCTTTTTGGCCAATTGATTAAATCGCTTGCGGTCTTCGGCCCGGTCGATGCTGTCCGGCGAGGTGCCGATGATGGGCACGCCGGCCGCATGCAGCGCCCACGAAAGCTTCAGCGGGGTTTGTCCGCCGAACTGAACAATCACGCCGTCCGGTTTTTCGGTCTCGACAATATCCATTACCTCTTCAAACGTCAGCGGCTCGAAGTACAGCCGGTCGGATGTGTCATAATCCGTACTGACCGTTTCCGGATTGCAGTTGACCATAATCGACTCGATACCGATTTCGCGCAGGGCGAAGGCCGCATGGCAGCAGCAGTAATCGAACTCAATACCCTGTCCGATACGATTCGGCCCGCCGCCGAGAATCATTATTTTGCGCTGCCTCGTCGGCTCGGCCTCGCATTCCTGTTCATAACTCGAATACAGATACGGCGTGGACGCCTCAAACTCCGCGCCGCAGGTATCGACCCGCTTGTAAACCGAGGTAACGCCCTGCTGTTGGCGGTGTCGGCGAAACTGCATTTCGGAAACACCAACCTGCCCGGCGATGTAGTGGTCGCTAAAGCCGTTTTCCTTGAGCTGCCGGGTCAACGCCGGAGTCATTTTCTCAAGCGGTGTGGTCTTGAGCCGGCGTTCCATCAATACAATCTGATGGATGTGTTCAAGGAACCACGGATCAATCCGGGTCAATTCGTGAATCTGTTCGGTGGTCAATTTCCGCCGATAGGCCTCGGCGACGATCCAGAGTTTGTCCCAGCCATTTTTGCGCAGCCGTTCTTTGATCTGTGCCGTGCTCAAATCGGCTTTGATGTGCCGCCCATCCAGCGAATAGCGGTCGATTTCCAGCGACCGAATCGCCTTTTGCAGTGATTCGCGAAACGTCCGACCGATAGCCATTGCTTCGCCGACGGATTTCATCTGCACGGTCAGTTCCGGGCTGGTCTGAGGGAATTTTTCAAATGTAAACCGCGGCCACTTGGTCACGACATAGTCAATTGTCGGCTCAAAACAGACCGGGGTTTTTTGCGTGATGTCATTGGCGATTTCATCAAGCGTATAGCCGACCGCCAGCAGCGAGGCGATCTTGGCGATGGGAAAGCCGGTGGCCTTGGATGCCAGCGCCGAACTGCGCGACACGCGCGGGTTCATCTCGATGACATACATCTTGCCGTTGGCGGGATTGACGGCGAACTGGATGTTTGAGCCGCCCGTTTCGACACCGATGGCGCGAATAATCTTCAGCGATGCGTCGCGCATCATCTGATATTCTTTGTCCGTCAGCGTCTGGGCCGGGGCAACGGTGATGCTGTCGCCGGTGTGGATGCCCATCGGATCAATGTTCTCAATGGAACAGACGATGACGACATTATCGCTGCGGTCGCGCATCACCTCCAGTTCGTATTCCTTCCAGCCGACGACCGATTCTTCAATCAGAATTTGGTTTTTGGGGCTGAGCGACAACCCCCATTGTACATATTTTTCATATTCTTCCGTATTATAGGCGACATTACCGCCCATACCGCCGAGTGTGTAAGACGGTCGAATAATGACCGGAAAACCAATGCGTTCGATGATTTTTCGGGCTTCCTTCATATCGTGGGCATAGCCGCTTTGCGGGACTTCCAGGCCGATGTCGGTAATGATCTTTTTGAAGCGATCCCGTTCCTCAGCCCGCTTGATGGATTGCAGATTCGCCCCCAGCAGGCGGACGTTGTATTTTTTCAGCACGCCGCCCTCGGCCAGCGCGACGGCGGTGTTCAGCCCCGTCTGGCCGCCCAGTGTCGGCAGCAGGCTGTCCGGCCGCTCTTTTTTGATAATTTGCTCCACACTCTCCGGCGTGATCGGCTCAATATACGTCCGATCCGCCAGCTCAGGGTCGGTCATAATCGTGGCCGGGTTGCTGTTGACCAGCACGACCCTGTATCCCTCGCGCTTCAGTGCCTTACACGCCTGCGCACCGGAATAGTCAAACTCGCACCCCTGACCGATCACGATCGGCCCGGAGCCGACAATAAGTATCTTTTTTATGTCCTTACGCTTCGGCATCTGCTCTGTCCCTGCTTATTGCTGGATTCTTTAGCCGCAAAATCGGCCCGTCTTCTGATTCGCATAAGCCATTGCTTATGCTTTTGGACGCTGTTAACGCACCCGCTTTCCTCGTATGCACAAAATTTGCGTAACTCTAACCGAAGCACGGGTATTTGGCAAGAACGTTTTGATTTTTTGACGGAATTAGCGGTTTTTCAGACAGGATGAACAGGATTAAACAGGATGTGTGTTTTTGTCGCCGCAGGGCCACAACCATTTTATTCTCAGGCTTGTTCCGGCAAGAATAACATAAGTACAAAGGAAAGTGCCGCCCCGATTAACATCAATGCAATAATCCCGACAAGAAGCCACAACAGAAGTTTTACTGGAATGGAGATCCATTTCGGTACTTCCGCCTCGGGATTGTATGCCCCAAAGGGCAAACCGACAAGATCGCCGCCCGACATTTTCATGAGCGGCTTATTGCGTCTTGCTTTTCGTTCGAAATAGAGCACCTGCACCGGAAGAAAAAACATCAACCCACCTAAAAACAGCGCCATCGATGCGATCATGAAGATGAAAAGAATAAGGTTATCTTGCAGCTCAACACTGAATACCCAGCTAAAAACCCTAGTCAAAAACAAGCCGAGAATTCCGGCATTAGCCATTGAGATAATGATTATCCAATGCAACCTATTTCTCTTCTCAAGCTCTTTCATTAGCTGTTGCTCCTCAACCAGCGCAGGGTGGGCCATGCCCACCAATTACCTCACCTCTTACGTCCTTTGGCCGTTTCGCCCACAATAAACTGCAACCCATTCGGTATTCATGATGGGCTAAAGCCCATCATACAAAACTGATAATCATTGATGAAATTTCCACCAATCGAAGTTCATCAGCAAGCCCTCGCCGCCGGTGAAAACATAAAACACGTCGTGCACGCCTTCGGCACCGTCAACCGCACAGGAAACGGTTTTCCAGTCTTGCCAGCCGCCGGTTCCGGGGACGACACAGGTGCCTGCCAGTTTTCCGGTCGGACTGCCGAGGCGAATTTCAATATGTCCGCCTTCAGAGCCGGAGGCGACCCGGGCCTCGAAAGAGGCAGCCCCTTTGCCAAAATCCACCCCTTTGACCCGAATATAATCACCGTTCTCGATATTGCAAACATTCATCCCGCCTTCGCTGCAGGGTTCTGTTTTGACACCCGAACTCCAGTTTATTGTCTCCGCTTCGGTGCGGACATAAGGATTAAGCGTGCCGATCTGGGTTACGCTGTCGGCCTCTTCCCACCACGGAAGCTGTTGAATCGTGCCGTCCGGGTTGAATTTCATTTCCGCCACGCAGACCGAGCGCCGTTCGTGGTGTTGATCCGTCAGGGCAAAGTTCAATTTGAAATTGAACCCGAACACGTACCATTTGCCTTTATACTCGATGACGCCCGGATGATTGCCGGTGGATCGTCTGTCCGGCCGCATGATATAGCCCTTGTAGTCCCAGGGGCCGGTTGGGCTGTCGCTCATGGCGTACCCAATGCCTTCCGGGCAGCAGGTGGACGCATAAACCAAGTAGTACCAGCCGTCGCGTTTGAACACCCAAGGGCCTTCTTGGTAGTTGTCCGGCCTCGTGGGATCCTGCATAATGTCGCCGGAGTAGGAAATCATGTCCTCATTGAGCTTGACGTACCAAAGATGTGGGTTGCCCCAATAGAGGTAGGCTTGACCGTCGTCGTCGATGAATGCTGCTGGATCGATGTATCCGGTTTTCTTGTCGATAAGGGGGTGGCCAAGCGCGTCCTTGAAAGGCCCCAGCGGATGATCGGCCACCGCGACGGCGATCACATTCTTGGGCCAACCGGGCACGCTAACGGAGGCATAAAAGTAGAATTTTCCATTGCGTTCGATGACATGAGAGGCCCATGCGTCGTTTTCCTGCACCGCCCACGGAAACGTCTTGAGGGAGGCGAACGTTCCATGGTCCGTCCAGTTCACCATATCCGTGGACGAGTAGCATAGCCAGTCACGCATGAGGAATCGACTCTGGCCGGGAGGGGCGTTGTCATCGTCATGGCCGGTGTAAAGATAGACGACGCCGTCATGCACCAGAGGGGCCGGATCGGCCGTAAAGCTCGTCTGGATAATCGGATCCGCCGCATAGCATACCGTGCAGGCAAGCATCATCACTGTTGATCGAAATGATATGTTGGTAACCATTTTTCGCATCATCTTGTTTATCCTCTCAATTTTATAATGTCAAACAGATCATTTACACCATTTTTACGGCCGCCGGCCGCTTTCGGTCATGTTGCCCTATTGGGCCGGATGAAATTTCCACCAATTGAAGTTCATCAGCAAGCCCTGGCCGCCGGTGAAAACATAAAACACGTCGTGTACGCCTTCGATACCGTCAACCGTACAGGTAACGGTTTTCCAGTCTTGCCAGCCGCCGGTGCCAGGGACGACACAGGTGCCTGCCAGTTTCCCGGTCGGACTGCCGAGGCGAATTTCAATGTTGCCGCCTTCTGAGCCGGAGGCGACCCTGGCCTCGAAAGAGGCAGCCCCTTTGCCGAAATCCACCCCTTTGACCTTGATGTAATCGCCGTTTTCGATGTTGCAGACATTCATCCCGCCCTCGCTGCACGGTTCCGTCTTGACCCCCGACGACCAGCAAATCGTTGCGGCTTTTACGGTTCGGTAAGGATCGAAATGCCCTATTTGCGGCGCGCCCTCTTTGGTCATCATGATGGTCGGGATTGTCCCGTCTTCATTGTACTCAAACAGTTCAACGCATACCGAACGCTGAAACCCCTGGCCGCCTGACAGCTCGGCGCTGTGATAAAAGAAGTACCAGTTGCCCTTGAATTTGCACACTCCCGGATGGTTGGTAAAGGCGCCTTTCTCCTGGGTGGGCATAACGACGCCCCCGAACGTCCACGGGCCGGTAGCGCTGGGGCCGGTCGAATAGGCGATATGCTCCGGAATCGGCCCGGCGGCAAACAGCATATAGTACAAATCGTTGTGCTTATACAGCCAGGGGCCTTCCTCGTACTGGGTGGCCCGGTCGTCTTTGCTGCGGACGCCGAAACTTTCCGGGGTCAGCGGCACATCGACAACATCGCCGGAATACGAAATCATATCTTCGTTCAATTTGACGTATCGCAGGTAGGGATTGCCCCAATACATGTACGCCTGGCCGTCGTCATCGATAAAGACCGTCGGGTCGATGTCGCCCCAACTGCCGTCATCGCCCACCAGGGGATGTCCGAGAGCGTCTTTGAACGGCCCGGTCGGATCGGTTGAGACCGCCACGCCGATGGCTTTGCCGCCGACTTTCATCTTCAGGGGAACATAAAAATAGAACTTGCCGTTTCGATAAATACACTGACCCGCCCAGGCGTCCCCGCTTGCCCAACTGAAATCCTTATACGACAACGGAGAGCCATGATCGGTCCAGTTGACCATGTCGGTTGACGAATAACAAAGCCAGTCATTCATCGTGAAGAAGTTATTCACCAAAACATCTTCGTCATGAGTGGTATAAAGATACACCGTGTCATTATAGACCAAGGGGGCCGGGTCGGCGGTGAAACTGGTCTGAATAATCGGGTTGTCGGCATAACATGCGGCCCAGACAACCATCATCGCGGTTAATCGAAACGACTTCTTGATAAACGTTTTGCTCATAGCCTTATCTCCTATAATAGGGACAGTTACCTATTATTGAACGACTCACTCGTTCTTCCGTCACAATTCCAAGGTGTTTTCTCGATTTTCCTTCAACAAAAGCCGGTCCGTATTATACCACACGCCGCCGTATCCACAACCCTCATTGCCTATTTCTGCACAATTGTCTCCATTTTCGCCTCAAAATATCCCCGTTTGGCCAGAAATTGACTAACCCCTTGCATCAGGTACACTTTTGCATACAATAGAAGACATATCAAGCGAACAATTGAATTTTGGGTCAGAAATGAGCAGACTGTTAATCATATCTAACCGGCTGCCGGTCAGTGTCACACGACAGGCCGACAGTTTGTCGTTTCAGCCGAGCGTCGGCGGTGTCGCCACCGGTATCGCCTCGCTGGAAGAGCCGAAACAGCGGCTCTGGTTCGGCTGGCCGGGCATTGCCTCCGACCGGCTCAGCAGCGAGCACAAGCATCAAATCGCCAAAGGCGTCCAAGAGCACGGCTGCAAACCCGTCTTTCTTACCAGTGCCGAAGTGCGCGATTTTTACTTCGGGTTTGCCAATCGCACCATCTGGCCGTTATTTCATTACTTTTCCCATTACACCGTCTTTGACGAATCCTACTGGCGGGCGTATAAAAAAGTCAACGAGCATTTCTGTCGTGAAATCACGCCGCAGATTAAGCCCGATGACAAAATCTGGGTGCACGATTACCAGTTGATGCTGCTGCCGGGAATGCTGCGCGCCAAACGGCCCGAATCGCATATTGGTTTTTTTCTGCATATTCCGTTTCCGTCGTTTGAATTGCTGCGGCTGCTGCCCTGGCGGCGGGAACTGCTGGAAGGCATACTCGGCGCCGATTTGGTGGGCTTTCACGAATACGAATATGTCCGTCACTTTTTGAGCAGCGTCTATCGCATCTCGGATTATGAGCCGCATTTGAGCCAGTTGATGGTGCAAAACCGTCTGGTGCGGGTCGATGCGTTCCCGATGGGCATTGATTATCACCGTTTTGCCGAGAGCAGCCGGCGTCCCGAAGTGACCAAAGAAATCAAAAAGATTCATCATCCTGCCGGACAACGGATGATTATCTCGGTGGATCGACTTGATTACACCAAGGGCATTCTTAAGCGGCTTGAGGCGTATGACTGGTTTTTGCGTCAGTACCCTGAATACCGCGAAAGGGTGTCGCTGGTCGTGGTGGCGGTTCCGTCGCGCACCAAAGTGGATGTGTATAACGAACTGCGCGAGCAAATCGAGCAAATTATCGGCCATATCAACGGCGAATACGGCACACTGGACTGGACGCCGATATCGTATATGTATCGGTCGCTGCCGTTTGAAAAATTGACCGCGCTGTATGCGGTTGCCGACGTGGCCCTGATCACTCCGCTGCGCGACGGGATGAATCTGGTGGCCAAGGAATTCGTCGCCTGTCAACAGGACAAAAACCATCCGGGTGTATTGATTCTCAGCGAAATGGCCGGAGCCGCCAGTGAATTGGCCGAGGCCATCGTCATCAACCCGCACGACAAGGAGTCCATCGCCTCGGCCTTGCGACAGGCCCTTGAGATGCCTCAAGCCGAACGGCTCAAACGCAATCGAATGATGCAGGAACGTCTGCGCCGCTATACCGTTGCCCGATGGGCCGGCGATTTTCTTCAGAGTCTCGATCAAGTCAAGACCAAGCAGCACATTCACGGCCCGGCCCCTCTGACCGGCGCCATTCGCAAAAAACTGCTCAGCGAATACAAAGCCGCCGGTCAGCGTCTGATTCTGCTGGACTATGACGGAACGCTGGTTCGCTATGTCAAACAGCCCGAAGATGCCATGCCCGACAAAACGCTGCTTGGGACACTGCGCTCACTGATTGCCGACCCGTCCAATACGGTCATTATTATCAGCGGGCGCGACCGGGATACGCTGACCCAGTGGTTCGGCAATCTGAACATGACGTTAATCGCCGAACACGGAGCGTATATGCGAGACGAATCGGGCGTCTGGAGTGCCCAGGTCAAACCGGACAACGAGTGGAAAGAGATCATCCGTCCGATGCTCGAGCTGTATGTGGATCGCACGCCCGGGGCGTTTATCGAAGAAAAAACATTCTCGCTGGTCTGGCACTGCCGCAAAAGCGAGCCGGATCTTGCCAACCTGCGTACACAGGAACTGAAAGATGCTCTGATGGCGATGACCGCCAACCTGAATATCGGCGTTTTCGAAGGGGCCAAAATCGTCGAAGTCAAACACATCGGCGTCAACAAAGGACAGGCGGTTTTGCCCTGGGTCAGTCGGCAGCAGTGGCCGTTTATTTTTGTCGCCGGCGATGACTATACCGACGAGGACATGTTCGCTGTTATGCCCGAAAACGCCTTTACCTGCAAGATTGGTCCGGGGCCGTCCCGCGCTCAATATCGTCTGAATACCGTCGGCGATTTTCGCGAATTGCTGACGGCTATGGCCAATTCGAAACCCAAACCAAACTCTCGTCAATAATTTGAATCCCCTCCACCTATGAAAACCGCAACGCCTCCTATGAACAATCTGGATTACGGAATCATCGGCAATTGCAAAACCGCTGCGCTGATCAGTCGAACCGGAAGCATTGATTGGTGCTGTTTGCCGGATTTTGACTCCGGCTCATTTTTTGCCCACATCCTCGACAAAGACAATGGCGGTTTTTTCAGCATTGTGCCGGTCGGTCGTTACCGCATTGAGCAAACCTATTTGAACCGCACCAACATCCTGAGAACGCGATTTACGCGCAGCGGCGACAGCTTTGAGATTCTTGATTTTATGCCGCGGTACCTCACCGAGGAGCGGAGCTACCACTGTCCGCCGGATATTATTCGCTATATTCGGATTTTGTCCGGTCGTCCCCGCGTTTGTATCCACTATAATCCGCGTCCCAACTACGCCGAGCATCCGACTGAAGTGCAGGTGACGTCGCAATTTGTCAAACATTTTACCGCCGCCGGCACATATGAATCACTCTATTTGTATTCCGACCTTCCGTTTGAGGATATTCTTGAGCGGGAGCCAATCACACTTGAGAAAGACTGTTTTCTTCTGGTCAGCTACAATCAAAAACTGGTTCAACCCGCCATTGACTGGGTGGAACTGGAGTTTGAACGCACCAAGGTTTATTGGATGGGCTGGACCGCCAAGACCCATCTGCTGACCAAATACCCGGCACAGATCGAACGCAGCGCCTTGGTGTTGAAGCTGCTGGCTTATCAGAAAACCGGCGCAATTCTGGCCGCAGCCACAACAAGTCTTCCGGAGACAATCGGCGAACAGCGCAACTGGGATTATCGATATTGCTGGATTCGTGATGCCTCAATGACGATCAATATTCTGACGCGGCTGGGGCATTACAACGTGGCGCGTCGGTTTCTGCGGTTCATTTTGGATATTGTCCCGTTCAAAGACGAAAAAATTCAAATTCTCTACAGTATTAACCCCCGACGCAAGACCACTGAATACGAACTGCCGTGGTTATCAGGATATGAAAACTCAAAACCCGTTCGTGTCGGCAACGCCGCGGTCAAGCAAAAGCAAAATGATGTTTATGGCGTGCTGATGGATGCGATTTATCAGAGTTTGGTCCTGTTCAGTAATTCGATTGACAACAAAGAAGATCTTTGGACATTGGTGCGAACCCTGACGCGGCATGTGCGGAACAACTGGTATAAACTGGATTCGGGGATATGGGAGTTCCGAACTGAACGACGCCATTTTACATTTTCCAAAATTTTATGTTGGGTGGCGATGGACCGCGCCGCCCGGATTGCCGCTTTTCTGGACAAGCTGCCGGAAGCGATGAGCTATATCAAACTGCGGGAAGAGATCAAAGCGGACATCCTTGAGAAAGGCTGCGATCCGAAGACCGGCGCCTTGACGCAGTACTATGGCGGCCGCTCCATGGACGCAGCCAATTTACTGGCGGCCCATTACGGCTTTTTGGATACCGACGATCCGGTCTATGTCAAAACGGTGCACGAATCATATAAGCACTTGTGTGTGGACGGGCTGATGTATCGCTATCGCGAACCGGATGATTTCGGCAAACCCAAATCGTCTTTTACCGTCTGTACGTTCTGGATGATTAAAAGTCTCTATCAAATCGGCGAGCAGGAAAAAGCAACCCGCCTTTTTGAAGATGTGCTTACCCACGCCAATCATCTGGGGCTGTTCAGCGAAGATATGGACTTCAAGACCAAACGGCTGCTGGGCAATTTTCCGCAGGGGTATTCGCATATTGCCCTGATCGATATCGCCCTGACGCTTTCGGACGCGCCGCCCTGGCACAGTGAATATACCCAGCCGTTTATGCCGCCGGGACCCATTGGCTGACATCGTCAGGGCACGTAGTGGTTTACAATCGGCATACGACGGTCTTTCCCGAAGGCCTTGGGGGTAATTTTGATGCCCGGCGGTGATTGTCGGCGCTTGTATTCGCTGCGGTCGATCATTCGAATGACGCGATGTACCAGCGCCCGGTCATAGCCGTTTTCCACCAAATCCATCGGCGACTTGTCGTTTTCGATGTAATCTTTCAGCATGGCGTCCAGCACGTCATAGGCCGGCAGTGAATCGCTGTCTTTTTGGTTTTCGCGCAGTTCAGCCGAGGGAATCCGGTCAATCGTCGTCTGCGGAATCAGTTCACGACCGGCGTGAGCATTGATCCATTCACACAGACGATAGACCATGGTTTTGGGTACATCCTTGAGCACGGCAAAGCCCCCCGCCGTATCGCCGTAGAGCGTCGAATAACCGACCGCTGTTTCGCTCTTGTTGCCGGTGGTCAGTACCATCCAGCCGAACTGATTGGATAGACTCATCAGCAGCGTGCCGCGCAAGCGTGCCTGGAGGTTTTCGTAGGCGATCCCTTTCTCATCCCAGCCAGAAACCGAAGACAAAACCCGGCTGAACGACTCAAGAAGATCGCCGATTGGAAGCGAATGAAAGGCGATACTCAGATTGTCCGCCAGCCGTTGGGCATCGCTGCGAGTCTCGGCCGTGTTGAAACGTGACGGCATCGTTACGCCAACAACATTGTCTTTTCCCAGGGCAGCGGTCGCCACAGCAGCGGTCAATGCCGAGTCTACGCCCCCGCTTAGCCCCATGACGACTCTGGAAAAGCCGCTTTTGCGAACATAATCACGTGTTCCCAGCACCAGCGCCTTATACACTTCCTCCACGGGATCATACGTTTTTTCGCCGATGTGAGAAAGCGGACGTACCGTCGCAGGCACGTCGGGGTTTTTCTCAATATCCACGATCAGCAGGTCTTCCTCAAACTCCGCCGCCTCGGCGACGATCCTGCCGGCGGCATCGGCAATCATACTGCGACCGGAAAAAACCAGTTCATCCTGCCCGCCGATCTGATTGCAATACGCTGTCGGACAGTGGAAATGAGCGGCACAGCGTGACAGGGTCTCTTTGCGCTGATGGATTTTGCCCATATGAAACGGAGAAGCCGAGATATTCAGAATCAAATCCATCGGACGGCCGGATCGGCCCAAAAAACCGGTGAGCCATTGAAGATCCCACAGATCTTCACAAATCGTCAGTGCCGTCCGGCTGCCCGCAATGTCCACGACGACCGGTTCCGTTCCCGCCTTGAAATAGCGTTTTTCATCAAACACACCATAGTTGGGCAGCCGACCCTTGCGGTACATTGAAATGATCCGTCCGTCTCTGCACACCGCCGCGGCATTATAGCAATCGCCGGGCATGCCGTCGGGACAGCCGAGGACAATGGTCATTGGGCCGATGCTTTTGGCCAGCGTTTCCAGCATTTGCCGGCAATCCAGAAGAAACCGAGGGCGCAACAGCAAATCTTCCGGCGGATAGCCGCACAGCGCCAGCTCGGAAAAGACCAGCAGGTCAACGTGCTTCTCGGCGGCCGCCGCGACGGCAGCGGCCATCTTGCGCCGGTTGCCTGCCAGATCGCCGACCGTTACATTTAATTGGGCCAATGCTAAACGCAAGGTAGTTCGTAGTTTTCATCATTATCTTGAAAGCCATTTATCAATCGCCGCGGCAGCCTGTCGTCCGCCGTCAATCGCCCGCACGACCAGCGATGCGCCCAGTACCGCGTCGCCGGCCGAGAAAACCATGGGATTACTGGTCTGATAATCCGCGACCCGGATATTGGCGCGGTCGTCCAGTTCCAGTCCCAAATCCGATACCAGCGGCTCGTGTTCGACGTGTACGAAGCCCATCGCCAGCAGCACCACATCCGCCGGCAAAGAGAATTCCGTACCCGGCATTTCAACCGCCGCCCACCGGTTGTTCTTTTTGACCCACTCGACCTGTACGCCGTGAAGTTGACTCACACGGGTTTCGGTTCCTGTAAATCGCGTCGTCATCACACTCCATATCCGCCGGCACCCCTCTTCGTGGCTGGAACTGGTTCGCATCGTCCGCGGCCACGTCGGCCAGGGCGTATCCGTCGGTCGCGTTTCGGGCGGTTTGGGCAGAATCTCAAGCTGGGTAATCGACTTGGCACCCTGCCGACGCGCCGTGCCGACACAGTCGCTGCCCGTATCACCGCCGCCAATGACTATAACATCTTTATCGCGGGCATTCAAGCTCGATTCGGTCTCCGTGATCTCGCCGGAAATCCGTTGATTTTGCCGTTTGAGAAACTCCATTGCGAACACAATATTTTCAAATCCCCGCCCCGGCACCGCCAAATCGCGCGGTCGGGTAGCTCCCGTTGCCAGACACACCGCATCGTACCGCTTGCACAAATACGCTGCGGAAATATCCCGGCCGACATCAACACCGGTCTGGAAATCCACCCCCTCGTCGGCCATTTGGCTCAGACGACGGTCAAGAACCCACTTTTCGAGCTTAAAATCGGGGATGCCGTACCGCAACAGACCGCCCGGCCTGTCGTCGCGTTCAAAGACCGTTACGCTGTGCCCGGCGCGGGCAAGCTGCTGAGCGGCAGCCAGTCCCGCCGGTCCGGAACCAATCACTGCAATGCGTTTGCCGGTTTTGTGTGCGGGTTTGAGCGGTTCGATCCAGCCTTCGGCAAATCCCCGCTCGACAATCTGAAATTCGATATGCCGTATCAAAACCGGCTCATCGTTGACCGCCAGCGTACAGGCCGTCTCGCACGGCGCCGGACAAACCCGACCGGTAATTTCAGGAAAATTGTTCGTTGAATGCAGGTTTTCGCAGGCCTGTTTCCACTGTCCCAGGTACACCATATCATTAAATTCAGGGATACGATTGGCTACCGGACAGCCGAATGCGCTATGACAAAACGGAATGCCGCAGTCGGCACAACGAGCGGCCTGCTGCTGAATCGCATCGGGGGTCAGCGGAATCTCAATTTCCCGAAAATCCGTGACGCGCTGGTCAATCGGACGATACCCGACCGGCTGTCGGCGATAGTCAAGAAAGCCTTTGATTTTAGCCATGGAACACCTCCTCGGTTGCCGGAGTCGTCTCGGTATCGCGTGCCTCGGCCTGCCGCATACGTTCAAGGGCCTTGCGGTAGTCAATCGGTATGACCTTGACGAATCGACTGACCGAATCCTGCCAGGAACTCAGGATCCGCTGGGCGCGGGTGCTGCGGGTCAGCCGCTCATGTTTTTGCACCATCCGATACAGCAGGTCTTTGTCTTCCTGACGCCAGACGCTCTCCAGATCGACCATATCCAAATTGCATAACGTGTCAAACAACTGCATTTCATCCAGGACATAGGCAATGCCGCCGCTCATCCCGGCTGCGAAGTTGCAGCCGGTTTTGCCGAGCACCACGACCAGGCCGCCGGTCATATATTCGCAGCCATGGTCGCCGACGCCTTCCACGACGGCGGTTGCCCCGCTGTTGCGGACGCAAAATCGTTCGCCGGCCATCCCGTTGATGAAAACTTCGCCGCTTGTCGCACCGTAAAGCACTGTATTGCCGACGATGATGTTTTCGTGGGCCATATACATTGACCCCGGCGGGGTCTCAACGATGATGCGACCGCCGCTAAGTCCCTTGCCCAGATAGTCATTGCTGTCGCCGATCAGGTGCAGTGTTACGCCTGATGCCAGAAAGGCACCGAAGCTCTGTCCGGCTGAGCCGCGGAAAGTCAGTTGGATCGTATCATCCGGCAGGCCGTTTTGGCCGTGTTGTTTGACGATTCGATGGCTCAGAATGGTTCCGACGGTTCGGTTGGTATTTTTAATGGGCATCTCGATTGCCGTCGGCTGGGCGGTTTGAACGGCCGATTCAACTTCTTTCATAATGTTCCAATCCAAATGATCGTCCAGACGTCTGACCTGAGCGCCGGAATTGTATCGCTGTCGGGGGTCTGTCGGAACCGGCTGATCAAACACCGTCGAGAAATCCAGACCCCTGGCCTTGTAATGTTCAATGGCCTTGCGCATACCAAGCCGATCCCATCGCCCCACCATCTCATTGACAGTGCGAAATCCCAGTTCAGCCATGATGCGCCGAACTTCTTGAGCCACAAACAACAGATAGCGTTCAATGTATTCGGGCTTTCCCGCAAACCGCCGGCGCAGTTCGGGGTCCTGTGTGGCGATGCCGTAGGTGCACGCCCCCTCATGGCACTTGCGCAGCAGCGTACAGCCCATCGTAACAAGAATCCCCGTGCCGAAACCAAATTGCTCAGCGCCCAGCAGCGCCGCGATGACAATATCCCGTCCCGTGCGAAGCTGCCCGTCGGTCTGGACGCGAATGCGATCACGCAGACGATTCATCACCAGTACCTGCTGGGTCTCGGCCAGTCCGATTTCCCAGGGACAGCCGGCGTGTTTAATGGACGACAGCGGACTGGCACCGGTGCCGCCGTCATGCCCGCTGATGAGCACCTCGTCAGCGTTGCCCTTGGCCACCCCCGCGGCAATCGTCCCGACGCCGACCTCGGAGACCAGCTTGACCGAAACTTTTGCATCGGGATTACTGCACTTCAGATCGTAGATCAACTGCGCCAAATCTTCAATGGAATAAATATCATGATGCGGCGGCGGCGAAATCAGGGTTACGCCGGGCGTGGCATGCCGCAGACGAGCGATTTCTTCGGTAACTTTCTTGCCGGGAAGCTGGCCCCCTTCGCCGGGTTTTGCGCCTTGGGCCATCTTGATCTGGATTTCCCGCGCGTGAGCCAGATAGTTGATGGTGACCCCGAATCGACCGCTGGCGACCTGTTTGATCGCGCTGTTTTTCGAATCGCCGTTCGGCTCCAAAACATACCGCTCTTCGTCTTCGCCCCCTTCGCCGGTATTGCTCATCGCACCGAGCCGATTCATCGCAATCGCCATACATTCATGGGCTTCCTTGCTGATTGAACCATGGCTCATCGCCCCGCTGCAAAACCGCTTGACTATCTCGGAGGCCGGCTCCACTTCGTCCAGCGGCACCGATTCACCGGGCACGAACTCAAACAATCCGCGCAGTGTGTAGAGTTTTTCGGACTGGTCATTGACCGCACGGGAAAACTGTGCATACGCATCGGCGTCGTTGTTGACCACGGCGTGCTGAAGCCGGGCCACGGTTTCCGGATTCCACAAGTGCCGCTCGCCGTCCTGACGGTAGTGGTACTCCCCGCCGAAATCCAAATCAAGCGATCCCGGCCGAGGCGGCGAAAACGCCGCTTGATGGCGTGCCTGGATATCCCGGGCGATCTGTTCCAGGCCGATTCCTCCGATGCGCGAGCTGGTTCCGGTAAAGTAGCGCTGAACCAACTGCTTGTGCAGACCGATGGCCTCAAAAAGCTGGGCATTGAAATAACTGCGCAGCGTTGAGATACCCATTTTGCTCATGGTCTTGAGGATACCTTTTTTGATAGAGGCGATATAATTATCGGCAATCTGCGTGGCGTCAAGCTCGGGCGGAAGCTGGCGGCTTTGGTGCAGTTCATTGAGCGTTTCAAAAACCAAATAGGGATTGACGCCGTTGGCGCCGTAGCCGCACAGCAGACAAAAATGCATCACCTCGCGTGCCTCGCCGGTTTCGACGATCAATCCGGCCTCGCCGCGCAGCCCGCGCTCGATCAGGCCGTGATGCACTGCCGACACCGCCAGCAGGGCCGGAATCGGCATCCTGTGTTCATCAGCGGCCTTGTCGCTGAGAATCAGCAGCGATGCGCCGTCCTGCTCAATCGCATGCTGCGCGTCGTTAATCAGCCGCGCTATAGCCTGCTCCAGTCCCAGTGTGCCATCAGACGGGTCAGGTACAAAGACGGCATCGAGGGTCTGTACGCTGAAATCACTGCGTTTGACCGCGCGCAATCGGACCATATCCTCATTGGTCAGAATCGGATGCGGCAGCTTTAGCTGTCGGCAATGCGGCGGCGACTCGTCGAGCAGATTCAGCTTTTTGCCGGTGTAGCTCATCAGACTCATCACCAGCCCCTCGCGCAACGGGTCGATCGGCGGATTGGTCACTTGGGCAAACAACTGTTTGAAGTAGTCATACAGCAGCCGAGGACGGTCACTCAAGACCGCCGGTGCGGCGTCATTGCCCATTGAACCGACCGGTTCCTGTCCGTGGATCGCCATCGGGGCAAGAACCATTCGCAATTCCTCACGCGTATAGCCGAACAGCCGCATCCGCGCAGCCAGTGTCGCCGGATCACCGGGTTCAAGATGCGGCGTATCAAACAGCCCGCGCAGCTCAATCCGATTCTCATTGAGCCAGCGGCGATAGGGCTTTTGCCGGGAGACCTTGCTCTTAATTTCATTGTCGGTTACGATGCGTCCCTCGACCGTATCAACCAGAAACATTTTGCCGGGCTGAAGACGTCCCTTTTGACGTACTTTTTCCGGCGGAAATTCCACCACGCCCGTCTCACTGGCCAGAATCGCCAGCCCGTCGGTGGTTATTGTGTAGCGGCTCGGCCGCAGCCCGTTGCGATCCAGCGTGCCGCCCAGCAGCCGCCCGTCGGTAAAGACCATCGCCGCCGGGCCGTCCCACGGCTCCATAATAGTCGAATGATACTCATAGAACGCCCGTTTGTCGGCGCTGATATGATACTTGGGGCCGAACGCTTCAGGGATCAGCATCATCATCGCATGCGGCAGGCTTCGTCCGGCGCGAACCAGCAATTCAAGCATTCGGTCAAAGCAGGCCGAATCGCTGTCGTTGTCGTCCAGCACCGGCACAACATCCGACAAATCCGCGCCCAGCAGTGCACTGGACAGACGTGTTTCACGCATTCGCATACAATTGCGGTTTCCGCTGAGGGTGTTGATTTCGCCATTGTGAGCAATGCAGCGAAACGGCTGGGCCAAACGCCAGCTCGGAAAAGTATTCGTACTGTATCGCTGATGGACCGTTGCCAGCGCCGAAACAAACCGTTTATCCGCCAGGTCGGGATAGTAAGCAAACAACTGCCAGGCCATAAACATCCCTTTATAGCAAATAGTTCGGCATGACAGCGAGACGATGTAAAAATCTTCAGCCTTTTGTCCAAACTGTTCATGCACCAGTCGTTCAGCACGTCGGCGAATCAGATACAACCGTCGTTCCAGCGCTTCATCGGACAGCCCCGCCCCGTCGATAAAGATCTGGTGGCTCGTCGGCTCAGCGGACAGGGCAATATCACCCAAACAGGAATGATCGGTCGGTACATCCCGTCGCCCAAGCAGCGTTAAGCCATAGTCGGACACCGCCTTCTCAAGCAGGCGCATACATTGGCCGCGAAGCTCGGCGTCCTGAGGCGCAAAAACCATCCCGACGCCGTACTGCCCCGGCGCGTTCAGCGAAAACCCCAATCGTTTGACTTCATCAGAGAAAAACGGATGTGGAATTTGCGTCAATATCCCCGCTCCGTCGCCGGTAACATCGTCTGCTCCGGCTGCGCCGCGATGATGCAGGTTCAGCAGAATCTGCTTGCCGTATTCAATGATCGAGTGATCACGCTTACCGGAGATATTGACGACCGCCCCGATTCCGCAGGCGTCATGTTCCCGACGGGCTTCATAGAGGCCGAATTCTATCGGTACCGATAACATTGATTGTCTGTCCATAATAAATAGATCTGTCTTGTTGTTTCATTTCATCGCAAGTGTAATTAACTTGTCCCGTTAAGTCAATGATTTATTACTACGATTTATTTTTCGATTAGATCGACTTATGTTAAAAAGACACAAAAAAACCTGCCGAGCATGAGAATTACGCCCGGCAGGAGGGGTACTTTTTGAGCATATTAAAAACGGCGGCTATCGCAGGAACAGCATCTGGGCGTAACTGGGCAGCGGCCACACCTCAGCGTCCACGATGGTTTCGAGTGTGTCGGCAGCCTTTCGCACTTCAGCCATCGCCGGGATCACATCGTCCCGAAAACTTCGGGCCTTATCCGGGGCCTTGTCAACCGCCTTGGCCTTACCGACCGCTGTTTCGAGTGCATCAATGGCGCTGCTGAGGTCTTCAATCAGACTGTTGACCTTTTCCAGTTCTCGTTTCGGCACGGCCGGCGTGATTCCCGTCTCTGCCAATTTGTTGACCGACTCGGCCAATCGCGTTGCGTACCGGATGCAGGCCGGGAGAATCTGCCGTTTGGCGATTTCCAGCGTTACGCCGGCCTCGATGTTCAGTGTTTTGCTGTAGTTTTCGTACAATATCTCAGTGCGGGCGTGCAGTTCGTGCTTACTGAGCACGCCGTGCCGTTTGAACAACTCAACATGTTCTTTGTTGAGGATCACATCCAGCGATTCCACCGTGGAACGCATATTGGGCAGCCCGCGACGTTCGGCCTCTTGGACCCAGTCCTGACAATAGTTGTCGCCGTTGAAGATGACCCGCACATGTTCGGTAGCGACGCGCTTAAGCAGTTTCTGTGCTTCGCCCTTAACATCTTTGCTTTTTTCGAGCACATCGGCAAATTCCATCAACACATCGGCCACCATCGTATTGAGCACAAAACACGGCCCCGAAGTGGATTGGCTTGACCCGACCATACGGAACTCAAACTTGTTGCCGGTAAAAGCGAACGGGCTGGTTCGGTTGCGATCGGTGCAGTCCTTTGGCAGCGGCGGCAGCAGAGACGTGCCCAGCTTAAGGCTTCCGCCCTGCCGACTGGTTTTTACACCGCCGGCGGCAAGCTGATCGAAAATATCCGTCAACTGATCGCCGAGGAAGATCGACACAATCGCCGGCGGCGCCTCGTTGGCGCCAAGCCGATGTTCATTACCCGGATTGGCCACTGCCGCACGCAGCAGCCGGGCGTATTTGTCAACCGCACGTACCACAGCGCACAAAAACACCAGAAACACCATGTTATCATGCGGCGTGCTGCCCGGCTCAAGCAGATTGTTCCCGGTATCCGTTACCAGAGACCAGTTATTGTGTTTGCCAGAGCCATTGACGCCGGCAAACGGTTTCTCATGCAGAAGGCACACGAACCCATGCCGGCGGGCGATCTTTTGCAGTGTTTCCATCGTAATCTGATTGTGGTCGGTCGCCACATTAACAGTGGTAAAGATCGGCGCTATTTCATACTGGGCCGGTGCAACTTCATTATGCTGGGTTTTGGCCGAAACGCCCAGCTTCCACAATTCCTGGTTCACATCGTTCATAAACGCCAAAACCCGTTCATGGACCGAGCCGAAGTAATGGTCTTCCATTTCCTGGCCGCGAGGCGACGGCGCCCCGAACAGGGTTCGGCCGCTGAGCAGCAGATCCAAACGTTTCTCAAAAAATGCGCGGTCCACCAGAAAATATTCCTGTTCCGGCCCCAACGTGGCGTTGACATACCCCGCGGCCGTTTCTCCCAGTGCCCGCAAAACGCGAAGCGACTGCTTGTTCAGCGCTTCCATCGAGCGCAGCAGCGGCGTTTTCTTGTCCAGCGCCTGGCCGGTATAAGAACAAAACGCCGAGGGAATATAAAGCGTTTTGCCCTTGATGAACACCGGCGACGTGTAATCCCAGGCCGTATAGCCGCGCGCCTCAAACGTTGCCCGCAGTCCGCCGGAGGGAAAAGAGGACGCATCCGGCTCTCCCTTAATCAGTTCTTTGCCGCTGAATTCGAGTATGGTGCGTCCGTCCGGAGACGGCGAGATGAACGAATCATGCTTTTCTGCGGTCAGCCCTGTCATCGGCTGGAACCAGTGGCAATAATGAGTGGCCCCGTGCTCCAGCGCCCAGTCTTTCATCGCGTTGGCCAGAATATCGGCAATGGACTGCGTCATCTCCGATTGGCCGTTGCGAACCTTGACAAAATCACGATAAATCATTTTCGGCAGCCGCAGCCGCATCACGGCATCGTTAAATACATTAACCCCGAAAATCTCATTTAATTTGATTTGGTTACTCATTTTCACTCCTGGTCATCTGATCATCTCATGAAATGGGTTTAAGCCGAATTGAGCAGCGGCTATTCCCCATAAACGGGTAAATTATACTTTCTTTCATAAGCACTCGCAAGTGTGTCTCTGCGAATGCCGTATCCGAGTGCGACGCCGACACAATCGCCGCTATCATGTTGGGTGCCTCGTTGCATGGCGCACCTTTCGAAACACCCGGTTTATTTCTTTGCTAATGTCGGTTAATCTATAGAGCAACTTGTGTGCCATTGCGTTCAATTCAATTATTTTTAGCTTAAAACCTTAATTTACAAAAGCTTACATCACACTTAAAGCAATACGGGGCATCCACGAATATTACAAAATTGTCAAGAAAGTAAGGCCGACAAAACAAAATTGTAACATCAATGTCGGGTCCGCTTCACCCGATGGCCTTGGTGCCGCGTGCGCCTGTGCGAATCCGGACACAGTCGGCCAGATCAAGAATGAAGATTTTGCCGTCGCCGATCTCACCGGTGCGCGCGCCCTCAATGACGGCGTCGATCGTGCGCTGAACATAATCCTCGTTGACAGCGATTTCCAGCCGCACCTTTTTGAGCAGATTGACCTCAAAGCGTATGCCGCGATAACTTTCTTCGTAGCCCATCTGTTCACCGCAGCCCAGCGAGTTGGTGACCGACATCTTGCCGACATCGGCCTTGGTCAGCGACTTTTTGACATCGTCCAGCTTATGCGGCTGAATATAAGCAATAATCAGTTTCATTTTGTTACTCCGTTGTATTGAAGTTGTATTTACATCGTGCTGAAAATCTGGAATCCGTTATAGGCTTCCATCCCATGTTCGCCGATATCCAGACCGCGCAGCTCTTCGGTACGGTTAACCCGCAGACCGACGGTCAAATCGATGAGCTTAAAAATTATGCCCATTGTGGCCAGCACAAAAACCACCGTTGCCACACTGCCGACCATCTGGATTCCAAACTGCATCGGATTGCCGCTATAGACAAAACCCGGATACGTCAGCCCCAACTCGGCCTTGCCGAAAATACCCACACACAGCGTGCCCCAGATGCCGCACAGGCCATGTACGGGCACGGCACCCACCGGATCGTCGATTTGCAGCTTATCCAGCAATTCGACACCGAAGACGACAATCACACCGCTGGACAGACCGATCAGGCAGGCCGCCCACGGCTCGACAAACGCACACGGCGCGGTAATCCCGACCAGTCCGGCCAACGCCCCGTTCATCGCCATCGACAAATCCGGCTTGCCGAACCGGATCCAAACGGTTGCCATGGCTGCAATGCCGCCGAGCGCCGCGGCCAGGTTGGTGTTGATCGCCACACGAGCGATGTCCAGGCCGCCGCTTTCGACACCCAGCGTAGAACCGGAATTAAATCCGAACCAGCCAAACCACAGAATGAACACGCCCAGCGACGCCAGCGGGATATTGTGTCCGGCAATTGCACGCGGCTTGCCGTCGATGCCGTACTTGCCGTAGCGCGGTCCCAGCATCATCGTTCCGATCAACGCCGCAATCCCGCCGGTCGTATGCACAACAGTCGAACCGGCAAAATCGGCAAATCCCATCGAGCTGAGCCATCCTTCGCCCCAGACCCAATGGCCGATGATCGGATACACCAGCGCCGAGATCAGAAAAGAATAAATCAGGTACGCCTTGAAATTCATCCGCTCGGCCATACCACCGGCCACAATCGTCGCTGCCGCACCACAGAAGGCCGCTTGAAACAGCCAGAAGGCAAACAGCGGCACAGTACCGACCCATGGCTCCAGCCCGATGAGCATCCATCCGCTGGTGCCGATAAAGCCGTTGCCGTTGCCGAACATCAGTGCATAGCCGACCAGAAAAAAACCCAGTGAAGCCATGCAGAAATCCAGAAAGTTTTTAGTCAAGATGTTGCAGGTGTTCTTGGCGCGAATAAACCCGGCCTCGACCATGCCGAAGCCGGCCTGCATAAAGAACACCAGAAACGCCCCGATCAAGACCCACACCGTATCTAATCCCTGCTGCAATTCCGCCAGATTCAATGCCGGGTCCTCCGATGCGTATGCGGCTGAGCCGGACAGCATCAGGCACAGAAAACCCACCCCGATGAGCCGCATAAGAGTCGTTTTTTTTGCTGTTCGTAATCCGCTCACAAATCATTCTCCTGTTGTCCAGAAACCCACTCACGTACCACCAACGTTGGCAGAAACCTTGCATGTCACATTTGCAAACGGTATGCCAGTCACTGATTCCGCCGCTGTTCGTTTCATAAGCCTGTTTATAAAATAAGGTTATGATGAAAATGATCGGGTCGAATTTTCACGAGAAATTCAACATTTATGTAGCGCCAGTACAATTTAACGACAAATTTGTAACTTCTCCGTGTTTTCCGACCCGATTCAATGACGCGGGGCTATCCGATGGCTGCCCGCCCGCGTTCTCCCGTCCTGATTCGGATGCACTCGACCAGGTCGAGCACGAAAATTTTGCCGTCGCCGATTTGACCGGTTCGGGCCGCCGTGATGATCGCATCAATCGTTTTCAGCACAAACTCTTCGTTGACGGCGATCTCGAGACGAATCTTCTTGAGCAGGTTGACATCGAACTCAACGCCGCGATAACTCTCATGGTAGCCATTCTGCGCGCCGCATCCGAGGGAGTTGGTCACTGACATTTTCCCGACATCCGCCTGTGTCAGCGACTTCTTGACATCGTCCAGCTTGTGCGGCTGTATATAGGCAATGATAAGCTTCATCGTTCATACTCCGATCATCTGAGGGATTAGGATTAACTGAAAATCTGGAATCCGCTGTATGCTTCCATCCCGTGTTCGCCGATGTCCAGCCCCTTCATTTCTTCTTCCGGGCTGACACGCAGACCGATGGTCCTGCTGATCGTCCAGAACATCAGTAAACCAAGGCCGAACGCCCACGCAAAGGCCGCCGCCGCGCCGAGAGCCTGAATCGCCAACTGTCCGATTCCGCCGCCATAAAACAGGCCTGTTTCCATATTGAACAACCCCGCCGACAGTGTGCCCCACGCGCCGCAAACGCCGTGGACGCTGACCGCCCCGACCGGATCGTCCACTTTCAATATATGGTCAATAAACAAGACGCTTAATACGACCAATACACCGCCGATCAATCCGATTAGAATCGCCCCTGTCGGGGTGACGCCGTCGCATGGTGCGGTAATGGATACCAGTCCCGCCAGCGCCCCGTTGAGGGCCATGGAGCCGTCCGGCTTTTTCAGTAAAATCCACGAGGTAATCATCGCGGCAACCGCCCCCGCGGCCGCAGCCAGATTGGTCGTCACGGCGATATAGCCGATGGAACCGTCGCCGGCGGTGGTGCTGCCGGGATTAAAGCCGAACCAGCCGAACCACAGGATAAACACCCCCAGCGCCGCCAACGGAATATTGTGGCCCAGAATCGCCTTGGGCCTTCCATCTCGGCCATACTTTCCGATGCGCGGGCCAAGGATAACGGCCCCAGCCAGGGCCAGCCAGCCGCCGACCGAATGAACCACGGTCGATCCGGCAAAGTCCAGAAAGCCCAGATTTTCCAGCCAGCCGCCGCCGTCGAGCAGCCCGCCCCACGCCCAGGACCCTAAAATCGGATAAATCAACAGCGTGATACAGACACTGTACGCCAGATAGCTGATAAATTTGGTGCGTTCGGCCATCGCGCCGGAAACAATCGTCGCGGCGGTGGCGGCAAAAACCGTCTGAAATATCAGAAACGTCCAGTTCCAATCCGTTCCCGGCTCGATGCCGTTCAGTCCAAACAGCGTCGTGCCGAACAGACCGTTGGTGGCTCCGAACATCAGCCCGAAACCCACCAAATAAAACGCCAGCGAACCGACCGAAAAATCCATCAGATTCTTCATAATGATATTGACGGCGTTTTTGGCCCGCGTAAAACCGCTCTCGACCATTGCAAAGCCGGCCTGCATAAAGAACACCAAAAACGCGGCAATACATGTCCAGACTATATCCAGGTTCAACTGCAATTCATCGCGTACCGCTTCGATGTCTGCGACCGCCGACACGTCCTGCGCCGACGCCGCTGAAGAACCTATCGCAAGCATCAACACCACCGTCCATAATCCTGAACGACCACAACCTTTATTCTCTCGGATGTCATTCATTTTATACATTCCTTATGTGCTCATCTCGTTTTGTTTCATCTAAAAGCTTTTGGACACGCTTAATCCCGCGAACAGGTAATCGCTCTTTTGAGCGTATTCATCCGACGCGCGAATACGGTTATTCAAAAGCGTGACATAATTGACGCTCGGCGAGACCGTCCAGCCCGCTACATCCATCGGAAAGGCCAGCGAGACCGTCAAGTCGTTCAGTTTGCTGTTTTTAACGTCCCAGTAATCGCCGTTGTATTGCGCATTGCCCCATCCGGCACTAACGCCGATATCCAGGCCGACCGGCATCTGAGGACTCAGACGGAACAATTCTTCGAAATGATGCCCGACGCCCAGCGAGACATACGTCCCGTTGAACGAATCTACGTCGTGATATACGGTAATCGACGGAGTAAGCGGAAGATCAAACTCGAATCCCCAATACACCTCGGTGGTATTGCTCGGCCGAGTGCTTGGGAAGTGGTAATGGATCAGTCCGATCGAGACATCCACCCCCTCTGCGCCCGGCAGCGCGACGGTGTAATCCAGCGAAAAATCCCACTCTGTAAACTCGCCGCGCTCGCCGTTGGAATCGGTCATATCCAGATTCCCCCAGACTGCGCCGGTCAAGCCGGCATAGGATACCCCCACACCCGGCTGAAAGACCGTTGAATTATTCAGATTCTGTCCACGCCAGATGTACTTGCCGAAAAAATCCGCCGTTACATCAATCTCGACGGACTCGGCATAAGCACACGCCCCACACACCATCAGTACACTCAACATCGCTGTTTTTTTGACACTCATTTTACATTCTCCTGATTCATTGTTTTCATTGTTTACATTGTTTCCATACGATCGTGCGTGAACAGGCCTGTTTCACAATCAAAGCACGATACTGGAAATAGCAAGGCGTGTTCCATATGCGGGGAGTCTTAATAAAAAAATCATAAACTCATTTTATACAATGAGTTAAAAAAAGGACAGGGAGGCGCGGACATACAGAGATTATGTTACAATAATGTAAAACATTTTTATTATTGGGACAATTTTGTAATTTACGGACTGAATCTTCTCAGTCGCGATGAAGGATGGTGTATTTTTTGATTTTGTAGCCGAGGATGCGCTGAGTAACCCCCAGTTCCACCGCAGCACGCCGCTGACAACCGCCGGTTTTTTTCAGGGCGTCAACGATCATTTCACGTTCAAGATT
The DNA here is from genome assembly GCA_050309605.1 of Anaerohalosphaeraceae bacterium. Taxonomy (GTDB): domain Bacteria; phylum Planctomycetota; class Phycisphaerae; order Sedimentisphaerales; family Anaerohalosphaeraceae; genus T3Sed10-213. The sequence goes on along the minus strand of JBNRMN010000034.1, from coordinate 140,062 downwards.
TTCTACCTTTTCGGGCAGGGTCAAGCCATCGCTTGGCTGCGTTTTGCGTACCATCTGCAGCGACGGCGGCAAATGATCGGAGCGAATCACATCCTCATCACACAACAGCACCGCCCGCTCAATACAGTTTTCCAGTTCGCGCACATTGCCCGGCCAATGATAACTGGTCAGCATCTCAATGGCCGGTGTGGAAATCCGGTTAATGCCTTTGCCGTTTTCGCGCGCATACTTTTCGAGGAAGAAATCCGCCAGCAGCATCACATCGTTCTTCCGGTCGCGCAGCGGCGGCATATAAATCGGGAACACGTTGATACGATAATACAAGTCTTCGCGAAACAGGCCGTTTTTGATATCTTCTTCGAGGTTTTTGTTGGTGGCCACGATAATGCGAACATTCGATTTAATGGTCTCATAACCGCCGACGCGCTCGAATTCCTTAAACTGGATGACGCGAAGCAGCTTGACCTGGAGATTCAGCGAAAAATCGCCGATCTCATCTAAAAAGATGGTGCCCCCGTTGGCCAACTCAAATCGTCCCGGTTTGCGTTCGACCGCACCAGTAAAGGCCCCCTTTTCGTGGCCGAACAACTCGCTTTCGAGCAGGTTTTCCGGCAGGGCCGTGCAATTGACCTTGACAAACGGTTTTTCGGCCCGGTAGCTGTTGTAATGAATGGCGTGCGCGACAAGATCTTTGCCGGTGCCGCTTTCGCCGCGAATCAGTACCGTGGCGTTGCTGTTGGCGACCTGCTCAATCAAGCGATAGACCTCAACCATGGCGCTGCTGGTACCGATCATATTATGAATATTGAACCGGGTTTTTAATTCGCGCAGCAATCGTTCGTTCTGGGTCCGCAGTTCCATCCGATCGTTTTCAACCAATTTGTTCAGTTTGACCGCTTGGGCAATCATCGTGGCCACGACTTCCAGCAACCGAACATGGGCGTCGAAATCGTCGCCGCTGCGGACCTTGCGGTCCACGCTGATTGCACCGATGGTTTTACCTTCCAGTTTGATCGGGACACAAAAAAAAGCGATTTTTTGGCCTTTGGTTCGTGTTCGCCGTCCGGTTTTGGCCAGAAATCGCGGGTCTTTGCTGATGTCCGGTACGACCACCTCTTTGCCGCTTTGGACCACCAGGCCGGTTACGCCTTCACCAACTTTATAGGTAATCTGCTTTTTGGACTCTTCACTCAGACCGTGCGCAACCTTGATGGTGATCATCTCGCTGTCGGCATCCAGCAGGGTAATCGCCCCGCGCTCGAGGCTGACGTGGATTTCGAGGGCCTTGAGGATCGACTCCAGCGTTGCTTCCAAATGCAGCGACTCGGCAAACGCCTTGGCGACATCCGCCAGCAGTTCCACCTCTCGTGCAAGTTTTTTAGCCATGATACAGCCTTTCAGGACGAAATGAGTCCCCAGAGCAATATACAATTTTGTTGTTCATAATGCCGAATTTTACAATTTCGTAACACAAACGGCAATGGGTAAAACTGATTTGAGCGCATTTTTTTAAGGAAATGCTTGATTTTCGACGTGCAAATCCGCATAAATAGCAATTTGTTATCGTGAAATGTAAAAAGCCCCTTTTCGACATGTCGAAAAGGGGCTTTGGTCTATCCGTCAATCACGCACCAATCAGACAACACCCTGATCAATCATCGAATCGGCCACCTTGACAAAACCGGCGATATTCGCGCCGGCAACATAGTTGCCGGACATGCCGTACCGTTCGGCGGCCTCTCGAGCCTGGGTGTGAATCGATTCCATAATGTACTGCAAACGCGCATCCACTTCCTCGCGCGACCAGTTGGTATGCATCGCGTTCTGGGCCATTTCCAGGCCGGACACCGCCACCCCGCCGGCGTTGGCCGCCTTGCCGGGGCCGTACAGGATCTTCGCTTCAAGGAACACTTCCACGCCCGCCGCCTCGGTCGGCATATTGGCTCCTTCGCTGACCAGCTTGCAGCCGTTTTTAACCAGCGTCCTGGCGTCCTCTTCGGAGATTTCGTTCTGCGTAGCCGACGGAAACGCACAATCACACGTGACGCCCCAGGGCCGTTTGCCTTCGAAATACTCCACCCCTTTGAATTTCTCGGCATACTCTTTAATGCGGCCGCGACGGACGTTTTTCAGCTCCATCACGTAGGCAAGCTTTTCATCGTCAATGCCCGCCGGGTCATAGATCGTTCCGCCAGAATCAGACAGCGTAACACACTTGCCGCCGAGCTGGTTGACCTTTTCCACGGTGTACTGGGCCACGTTGCCGGAGCCGGATACAGTACAGACTTTACCCTCAATGCTGTCGTTTTGCGTCGCCAGCATATTTTGTGCGAAATAGACACTGCCGTAACCGGTCGCTTCCGGACGAATCAGCGAGCCGCCCCACCGGATATTTTTGCCGGTCAGGACACCGGTAAACTCATTGCGAAGCCGCTTGTACTGGCCGAACATATAGCCGATCTCGCGGCCCCCGACACCGATGTCGCCGGCCGGTACGTCGGTATTCGGCCCGATATGCTTGCTCAGCTCGGTCATAAACGACTGGCAGAACCGCATCACTTCGTTATCGGATTTGCCCTTGGGGTCAAAATCCGAGCCGCCCTTGCCGCCGCCCATCGGCAGCGTCGTCAGCGAGTTCTTGAAGACCTGCTCAAAAGCAAGAAACTTCAAAATACTCAGATTCACGCTCGGATGAAATCGCAGACCCCCTTTATAAGGACCGATCGCGCTGTTCATCTCGATACGAAAACCGCGATTGACCTGGACATGTCCCTTGTCGTCAATCCACGGCACCCGAAACATAATGATGCGCTCCGGCTCGACAATGCGTTCGAGGACTTTATGTTCCTGGTATTTCGGCGTCTGCTCCAGTACCGGCAACAGTGACTCCAGAACCTCGGTAACCGCCTGAAGGAACTCCGGCTCACCGGCATTCCTACTTTTAACGATGTCCATTATCGATTGAATGTAACTTGTTGCGCTTGACATAAACTAACCTCCGATTTTTCAAATCTAAAAGCCATTCAGTTGTCCGAAAACCCCCAAAGTATAGATGACAAAATCAGGGGCTTTCACATCTCTTTTTCTCTAAAACACGTCCTGCAGCCGTGCTTGTATTTTTTTTGTTTACAGTAAAATTAAAGTAACTTATAATAATTTTAGAACGTGGTTATCACAAATTATCTTTTGGAATACCTCGAATTAGAAAATCTTATTATGAATCTGGAAACCGCCAAACTTTTTTGTGATGTAGTGGAATTGAAAAATTTTTCTCGCGCCGCCGAGATACACGGCATCAGCCAATCGGCGGTTTCACAGCAAATCGCTCAACTGGAAATGGAATACAATGTTCAGTTGGTGGATCGCAAAAAACGCCCCATTGAACTGACCGCCGCGGGGGAAATCTTCCTGAAGGCCTGTCGGGATATCATTGAACGCTATCAGCGGCTCAACAGTGAGATTGTTCAGCTTAGCCGTCAAAGCTGTAAAATTCATCTGGCGGCCATCTTCAGTATCGGCATGCACACCCTTCAGCCGTATGTCAAAAAATTTATGGGCATTTACCCGGATGTCAATCTATCCATAGAATATCAAAACGCCAAGGATATTTATGATCGGCTGCTTCGCGGCGGTATTGATATCGGCGTGGTCGCCCTGCCGCATCGCGACAAGAACATTGAGGTCTATCCGTTTGAAAATGAAACGCTGCTGCTGGTCTGTGCGCCGGAACATCCTTTTGCGAAGGAATATGAAATTGATATTCATCAGCTTCAGGGAGAAAAATTTATCGCTTTTTCCGCCGAAGTTCCAACCCGACGACACGTGGATACCATTCTGAAAAAATACAATGTTCCGGTTCGCGTCCTGATGGAGTTTGATAACGTTGAAACCATCAAACGAGCGGTTGAAATCAATGCGGGGATCAGCATTCTTCCCAAGCCTTGTCTTCGAAGCGAACTGGCGGCCGGCACCCTGAAAGCGGTGGCGTTTACCAATGAACACTTTTATCGCCCTACCGGTATTATCATACGCAAAGACAAACACTTAGTCAAAGCCGCACGGTATCTGCTTGAACTGCTGCGCAAGGATTTCGAATCGGAGTTATGAAGATACAAGCTGTCATATTCGATTTGGACGGAACATTGACCGAGCCGTTTCTGGATTTTGATGTGATACGTCGTGAGATCGGCATCCAGCCGGAAGGTATCGGGGTATTGGAGGCGATTTCGGCCATGCCGGAAACTCAGCGGCAAAAGGCCGAGGCGATTTTGACAGCTCACGAACAGGCCGCCGCGGAACATTCAACGCTCAACGATGGGGCGGCCGAACTGCTGAACCTTTTGCGGGCGCGCCAAATCCCGGTGGGCGTTTTGACACGCAATACCCGCCAAAATGCGGTTTATGTTGCCCAAAAGCATAATTTGCGTTTTGATGCGATGATCTGTCGGGAAGACGGCCCCGCCAAGCCCGACGGATACGGCGTGGCGGTTTTATGCCAACGATTCGTCGCAGCACCAAACCAAACGCTGGTTATCGGTGATTTCAAACACGATCTCGAAGCGGCACGAAATGTCGGCGCCGTGGCAATTTTGTTGAAAAATCACGCACAAGCGGATACCTTTGAATGTTTGGCCGATTATGTGATTCATCGGCTGGACGAAGTGCTGCCGCTGATTGATCAAATGGAACAGGACCGTTGAAAGGATGGTTATGCGACTGATATGGGTTTGTTTTGCCGCCCTGCTGGTGGGGCTTGTGGAAACCGCACTAACTCAGGATACATCGTGCTGTGCTTCGGCAGATGAAGCACAAGCCTCGGCTGACCCGTCTGCGGCTTCGCCGCTCGAGAAAATCCTCAGCCGATTGCAAAAAAATGCCCTGGGGCTGACGTCCTGCACCTCACAAATCGAGTATTTGTTTATCGAAAATCCTGATTTTTTGGGTTCCCACACCCTTCGCAAGGGCCAACTGTTCTACCTGAAAAGCGACGGCCGCTCGCGGGTGCGAATCGAGTTTCATACGGTCAAACAGGACGATTTTGAAGAAGAAAAGCGTCGCGAGGTCTATTTATTTGACGGTGTTTGGCTGACGAAGATCGATTTTGCTCTTGAACAAATTGAGATGGTTCAGCAGGCTCCGGAAGATGAACCCATTGATGCGCTTGACTATATCAGCCATCGTTTTCCGCTGGTGGGCTTTTCAGGCAGCAAACAGTTTGATTCGGAGTTTGACGTGCAGATTGCAGAGGCTGACGAAGATGATGACCCCAATCTCATCCATCTGGTTTTGGATGTGCGCGAGGATTCGCGATACCACAAGGACTACAAAAAGATAGATTTTTGGATTGACAATAGTCTTTACTTGCCACGCCGTGTTCGTGCCCTTTCGACTCAGGACGACATTTATGACATCCGTTTTTCCACTATCCAGATCAATAAAAAAATGGAAAAGCAGACTTTTACGATTGAAACACCGACCCATTTCCGTAAAAATAGAGAACCACTGAAGCGGGAACCTCAATTGAAAGGACAGGACTGATTATGGCCAACGGTTTGGTAGTCTATTACTCGCGCAGCGGTAATACCAAAACCATGGCCAAGGCAATCGCCGAGGCAATGGGTAAAGCCGGTGTTCCGACCAAATGCAAAAGCGCAACGGAAGTCAATGTTGATGATCTTTTGGCCGCCGACGCGATTGTCGTCGGTTCGCCGACTTATTATGGACATGCTGCCGCTCCAATAGCAGCAATGTTTGACGAATCCGTCAGCAAGCACGGCAAATTAGACGGAAAAATCGGTGCTGCCTTCTCCAGTTCCGCCAACATCGGCGGCGGCAATGAGACAACCGTCTGCGGCATTCTTCACCGAATGTTGATCCACGGGATGATTATCCAGGGCGACCCGCAGGGCGACCATTACGGACCGGTGTCCATCGGCAAGCCCGATGACCGGGTACTGAGCCAATGTGCCCGACGCGGGCAGCGCATCGCGGAGCTGGCCACTAAACTATTCGGGTAAAATATGGCCGCAGGTCAAAAAAAGGTTGCAAAATGCCGCTCAAACCGGTAAAAAGGCCAACTTGTTATTGGAATTCACTATAAAACAATACTATTTTATGACTGCTTGGGAGGTATGATTCATGCAAGCTTACGAAAAACTGAAGACTCTCGTTGCGGAGATTGAATCGGATATACAAAAGGCCGAGGGCGGCAATAAGGCTGCCGGGACCCGTGTCCGCAAACAAATGCAACTGATCAAACAAGCGGCTCAGGATGTTCGCAATAATATCCTTGAGATTCGCTCGACCGAATAATAACTGCGGAGATACTCCCTGTCGTTAGGCTTTCGTACTGCATAAAACACAACCTAACACAACCTGAGTGGAAATGAGGACTGCATGCCCCCGACCCGATTGTTTGATTTGTTGGATCTGGACTTGGATAAGGTAGAATTTGACCGTCAGGCAATTGCACAGGTCAATCCGCAATCGTATGAGATGTCTCAGCTTGATGCGATTGTGTGGTATGACTTGCCCCGCATGTTGTGCCTGGGGTACAAGGATGTTACGGATAAAGAATTCTGGATTCGCGGTCATATTCCCGGCCGGCCGATTATGCCGGGTGTGATTATGGTCGAAGCGGCCGCACAGTTGTGCAGCTTTTTTATGAAGCGGATTTACGGCCTGGATGGGTTTATCGGATTTGCCGGCATTGACGAAACCAAATTTCGTGAGACGGTCGTGCCGGGCGATCGGCTTTATCTGTTGGGGCACATTCATAAAGTTCGCAGCCGCCAGTTCTCCGCCAAAGTTCAGGGCGTTGTTGATGACAAAATGGTTTTCGATACGGTCATAAGCGGTATGAGGGTCTGATGGATGCGGCGGCGTGGGAATCGCTGTTTGAGGGTTCTTTAACGCTTTCGGCTGAACACACTGACGTTGACACCCTTGCGGAGCTGCCTGCCCGCAGGGGTGTTTTGCTCTTTGCCGATGCATTGAATCAGCCGATCCAGCTTATCCAGACCGCCAATCTAAGGACCCTGAGCCGCTCGCGTTTGGCCGACAGCGGCGACGACACCCCGCATCGCAGGGCTGATATGGCCTCCGTAACACGGCAGGTGTATTATGTCTGCTGTGCCAATGATTTCGAACGCCATCTTTTATATCAGCGGCTGACTCATGCGGTATTCGGCACACAGTGGAAAAAGTGGATCGCCCTGCCGCGGCGAGTCTTTGCGGCAATAGACAGGACACGACCGTTCCCCTATTTTTATTTAACCGGTGCTGTCGAGTCTGATGAGTCGGTTGACGTGTTCGGCCCGTTTGCCAATCGCCGAACGGCGACTCAGTTTTGTGAGAGTCTGAACTTTGCCTTTGAACTGTGCCGCAACCCCGCCCTGCTGGACAGCGACAACCCCGAAAGCTGTCCCTATCGGCAGATGCGGACCTGTCACGGACTGTGCTGCCGTGGACACGGGCGCGCGGCGTATGCTCAACACGTTGATCAGGCCGTTTGGGCCGCCGACGGAAACCTCACCGAGGCCATCGATAGTCGTCGCCGACAAATGAAACAAGCCGCCGCGGTGCTGGACTTTGAGACCGCCCAACGTCGAAAGAAACAGACCGCCCGATTGAATGCGCTTTTGCATCCCGATTTTGACTGGACGAGACGGCTGACGAATGTGCGGATTATCCACATCGGCCGCGGCGAAAAGTGCTTACCTGAAGGCGAAAAAAAGAAAGTGCAGTATTATCACTGTTGGTTTATCGACATCGACGGCGTGCGCCTGCTGGGCAAATTTGCGGAAAACGATCCGGCCGAGCTGGAAGGGATTCTCAAGCAGGCTGAATTGAACACTGCCGGAGTACCGGAATACTATCCTTATGCACTGAACCGACAAGAACACGTGGCGACTATTGGCTGGTTTGTCTATCGTAAAAACCGCCCCGGCCTGTGGTACAACGCCTCAGTCTCATTTCCGACCGCAGAGAGGATTTTCAACGAGCTATGCTTGTATAAAGATTAGCCGGCTTGAGGTTGCATGATGGGTGAAAGGCCTTTGCGTCCGCACTGGCCCAAAAGGCTGTTGCATTTTGCAATAGTTTCATGTATTATGCATTTATGGACAAGGTTGTAAAAGATATCGTGTTGGATTCGATTACGGAAGGCGTGTTTACCGTAGATGCTGGTTGGAAGGTGACTTATTTTAACCTTGCCGCGGAGAAAATCACGGGGATTTCTCGTGAGCAGGCCATTGGTCGGCCTTGCCGGGAGGTGTTGCGGGCCGACGTCTGTGAGTCAGGGTGTGCGTTACGCGAAACAATGGATACCGGTCGTCCCGTCTTGAACAGGCCGGTGCATATCATCGATGTCGAAGGCCGACAAAAGGCCGTCAGCATCTCCACGGCCCTGCTGAAAGATAAAAACGGCCATGTCATCGGAGGCGTTGAGACATTCCGCGATATGACGTTGGTTGAACAACTTCAAAAACAGCTCCGGAAACAATATACCTTTGAGGACATTGTCAGTCGGAATCACCGGATTCAGGAGCTGTTCCATGTCCTGCCGCAGATTGCCCAAAGCGACTGTTCGGTATTAATCGAGGGACAAACGGGAACGGGTAAAGAGCTTTTTGCTCGCGCGATTCACAGTCTGAGCGGTCGCAGGGATAAGCCGTTTATTGCGGTCAACTGCGGTGCGCTGCCGGATACGCTGCTGGAGTCGGAGCTGTTCGGCTACAAGGCCGGGGCGTTTACCGACGCCAAAAAGGATAAGCCGGGGCGATTCAAGCTGGCCGAGGGGGGGGTACTGTTTCTCGACGAGATCGGCGACGTTTCGCCGGCGGTGCAGGTCAAATTGCTTCGCGTCCTTCAGGAAAAGACCTATGAGCCGGTCGGCGGCATTGCAACCGAAAAAGCCGATGTACGCATCATTACCGCCACGAATAAGAACCTGGATGAGCAGGTCAAGCAGGGTACATTTCGAAGCGATCTGTACTATCGCATCAATGTAGTCAAGCTTTCCCTGCCGCCGCTGAAGGAACGCCGCGAAGACATTCCGCTGTTGGCCGAGCATTTTATCGGCCAATTCAACGCACGCTACAATAAAAACATCTGCGGGTTCAGCAGCGAGGCGATGGCGGCCCTGCTGGCGTATGACTTTGCCGGCAATATCCGCGAACTGGAAAATATCATTGAGCATTGTTTTGTTCTGTGTTCGGGTGATATCATCGAGGCGGCCCATCTGCCGCCGTTTTTGAACCCTTCCTCACATGCCGCAGCCGGCAACCAAGGCATTCAGACACTGGAACAGATGGAAAAGATGATGATTGTCCAGTCTCTGCGACAGCACAACGGCAACCGCACCGCCGCCGCCCGGGCGCTGGGCATCGACCCCAGTACCCTGTTCCGCAAACTCAAAAAACTCGATGTGGAAATGGAGTCCGCTTAGCCAGCTTCCCTTGTATTTTGCAATGACCAGGAAAACCCATTCATTGCATAACGCAAGCTATCTTCCTCGTTCCCATTTTCTTCAGGCTTCTTTAATTCCTTTTTTTATAAGAAGTTAGATAAAACCAGTTGAGAGCAATAGCGTCTGGCACACCCCTTGCTTTTTCCTTCACTATGAAGATCGCAATCGCGATATGGCAAAATCAGGTTTCGAATGTCTTCGACTTTGCCGGCGCTATTCTTCTGGTTGAGTCGAAACAAGGCAAGGAGATCGCTCGCCGTTCCATCGACTTGGATGGCCGGTCGGGCATTGAAAAAGCGGCGTTTCTGTTGCAGATTGGCGTTGAAGTCCTGATCTGCGGAGCGATTTCCAGGACGTCAGCGGCGTGGCTGAACGGTTCGGGTATTCGGATTGTGCCGTTTGTGACCGGCCCGACCGAGCAGATTGTGGCGGCGTATCTGGCCGGATCGCTGCATCAGCCGCAATTTGTTTTGCCGGGCTGCGGCGGCAGGCGTCGCGGCTGTTCGGTCAGGCAACGCGGCCGACACGGACGGCGATGGCAGCAAGCAATCGAACAAACGCAGGTTAATGACAGCAAAGGATGACAAAAATGAAACTGGCAATTACAGCGCAAGGCGACAAGCCCACGGATGCGGTCGATCCGCGATTCGGCAGAGCAGGTTATATCATTGTGGTCAATACGGACACCGGCGACTGCACCGCCCATGACAACACGGTTAATCTCAATGCCGCACAAGGCGCCGGCATCCAGACAGCCCGAAATATGGCGGACTTAGGCGTTGAGGCAGTCATTACCGGAAATGTCGGCCCAAACGCCTTCAAAACCCTCAACGCGGCCGGGATACAAATCTATCTGGCCGATCAGCACTCGGTACAGGATGCTGTGGAGCTTTTCAAAAAGGGTGAATTGAAACAGGTCAGCGCCGCGAACGTCGAAGGGCATTGGTAACATTTACGAGAATAACCATGCGAACGTACATTGACTGTATGCCGTGTTTTATTCGACAATCGCTGGAGGCGGTTCGCCGGGCCAGTGATGATCCTGACGTGCATAAACAGGTCGTCAGGCGGGTATTACGTTTTGCAAGCGATATGGATATGAACCAAAGCCCGCCGGCTATCGGAGGGCAAATTCACCGGTGGGTGCGGAATCTGTCCGGCAACCCGGACCCGTATCGTCAGATTAAAGAGAGATTTAACGGCATCGCCCTGGCGATGTATCCTGAATTGCGCAAGCGGGTCAATCGTGCCGACAATCCGCTTGAGACGGCTGTTCGTCTGGCGATTGCAGGCAATATCATTGATTTAGGCGTGTTCGGCAGCGTCCGCCAAAGCGATCTGGACAAGACGATTGAGGGATGTCTTGAGGATGATTTTGATACGACCGCGATCGAGGAATTCAGGGAGGCAATTCAGTCGGCCGGGCGTATTTTGTTTTTGGCCGACAATGCCGGTGAAATCGTCTTTGACCGGCTGTTGATTGAACAACTGCCGCTTGAAAAAGTCACCGTTGCAGTGAAAGGGTCGCCGGTCATCAATGACGCAACCATGGCGGACGCCGAGGCTGTCGGTTTGACATCTTTGGTTGAAGTTATTGATAACGGCTCGGACACTCCGGGGACGCTGCTGGGCTGCTGTTCGGAATCATTTCGATATATATTTGAAAACGCCGATCTGATCATTGCCAAAGGCCAAGGCAACTACGAAACCTTAAGCGAGACGTACAGACCGCTCTATTTTTTATTGAAGGTCAAATGTCCGGTGATCGCCGAACACATCGGCTGCGAGATCGGCCGGATGATTTTTCAGAAAACAACTGTTTTGACAGAGGATAAAGAAAATGCCGGGATTTAACAGAACACAAATGACATGAGCTTAACTTTTTTTTGAAAGGACACGATTATGCCAGGTGGAGACAGAACAGGCCCTGCAGGATTGGGCCCGATGACAGGCCGAGCGGCCGGTTTTTGTGCAGGTTACGGCGTTCCGGGATATATGAACCCGGTAGGCGGCGGATTTTGGGGTGGAGGCCGCGGTCGCGGCGGCGGACGAGGCTGGCGGCATTGGTATTATGCCACCGGTCTTCCCGGCCGGGCCAGAGGTGGTTATGGGTTCGGCGCAGCCGTCGGCCCGACAGCCCCCGCCGCGTCCGAAATTGACGTATTGAAGCAGCAGGCCGAATTCCTGCAAAACAGCCTCAATCAGGTCAATCAACGGATTCAAGAAATCGAAAGCAAATAATTGGCTCAAACTGATTCAGCAGCACTGTGTAATTTATGGCAACAATGAAAATAGCCATTGCAAGTGGAAAAGGCGGCACGGGCAAGACGACGCTTTCGACCAATCTGGCCGTGGCACTGGCGCACGACGGGCGCGCGGTGCAGTATCTGGACTGTGATGTCGAGGAGCCGAACGGGCACATTTTTCTCAAGCCCCACTGGGACAGCACCGAAGACGTCACGGTCGGTGTGCCGCAGGTGGATTTGGACACATGCAACGGCTGCGGCAAATGCGGACAGTTATGTCAGTACAGCGCGATTGTGGCCGTCAAAGGTGCGGCGATGGTGTTTGAGCAGTTGTGTCATTCCTGCGGCGGCTGCATAGCGGTCTGCCCGACGGGGGCGATCCGGGAAGTGCCGCGCAAGATTGGTGTTGTGCAATACGGCGTATCCGATGGCATCGCAGTCGGGCAGGGTGTATTGGACATTGGCGCCATCCAAAGCCCGGCGGTCATTCGGCATCTGAAAAAGGGCATACGCGATCGCGGAATTGTCCTTCTCGATGCGCCGCCCGGCACATCATGTCCTGTGATTGAAGCGGTCAAAGACTGCGATTTTGTCCTGCTGGTCACCGAGCCGACGCCGTTTGGCCTTAATGATCTTGAACTGGCCGTCGGAATGGCACGGCAGTTGAGCATTCCATTCGCCGTTGCGATCAATCGCTGCGATATCGGCGATGACAGCATTGTAAAATACTGTCGAAATGAAAGTATTGCCGTGCTGCTGGAAATCCCCAATGACCGTCGGATTGCCGAGGCCTACTCGCGCGGCGACATGATGGTCAACGTAATGACAGACTATCGGAAAAAATTTATTCATCTCTTCGATTCAATGGCCGTTTTGTCAACTCATTCTAAAAACAAAACAAGCCGCCAAACAGTATAAACCTTTTGAGCCATTTTATGACACAAAGGGATGATTAACGATGAAGCATGACCCTGATTTTATGATCAAAATAACGCAGGATTGCGAAGCGCGCAATGTCGCATCAAAACTGCTTGAGGTCAAAGAGTGGGCCGGTCTCGAAGAACTGAAAAAGGCCTATCGAAAGGCGGCCAGTCGTTATCATCCGGATCATAACGGTAATACGCCGGAGGCCAACAAACGATTTGTGCTGATTAAGTGTGCGTATGAATTGCTGGCATTCGGCACGCCGTGCGAACAACTGACCCAAGAAATTGCATCGTGGTCCGGATTTGAAGAAAATGAAAGATATAAGCTGGATAACGCCTGGGGTCATTTTTTGTGGTGGCGTGACAAATTTTTTGAACCGGAAAACAAAAAAGGTAAATCCCATGGCAAAAAACATCCTTCTTGTATTTAACAGAACTCCTTATGACGGCACCGATGTGACATGGAACGGACTTCGCCTTGCTGAGCATTTGATTAAGACCAATAGCCGTGTTCAAATATTTTTGATGAATGATTCGGTGGATTTGGCGCGCGAGACGACAAAGCCCCCTGGAGACTATTTTGACCTGGTTCAGATGTTAAAGGACTTGATCGCTCAGGGAGTACGGGTTAAGGTCTGCGGAACCTGCAAAGCTCGTTGCGGCATCCATAAGGGAGAACCTTATTACCAAGACGCCGAAGAAGCCACAATGTCCGATTTGGCACAGTGGGTTATCCAAGCAGATAAGATCATTACGTTTTAACAGACGATGAGGATAATTAAGTGAAAGAAATAGTCATTATCAGCGGCAAGGGCGGTACGGGCAAGACCAGTCTTACCGCAGCGTTTGGGTCGCTGGCCCAAGACGCCGTGCTGGCCGACTGCGATGTGGACGCGGCGGATTTGCATTTGGTGATAGACCCCAAGATCGCCCGCCAATCCGATTTTTCCGGCGGCAGGCTGGCTGCCATTGACCCGCACAAATGCACCGGCTGCGGCAAGTGCGCGGCGCTGTGCCGGTTTGACGCGATTACGCTGGACGGGCCGGGTAATGACGTTGCCGGCAAGACCTATCGCGTCGATCCGATTGCCTGTGAAGGGTGTAAGGTGTGCGTGGAATTTTGCCCTGTTGGCGCGATTGCCTTTGAACCGGCGATCAACGGGCAGTGGTTTGTTTCCGAGACGCGCTTCGGCCCGATGGTTCACGCCCGACTGGGCATCGCACAGGAAAACAGCGGCAAGCTGGTAACACTGATTCGCAGAGAAGCCAAACACATCGCTGAAGAACAGCATAAACGCCTTTTGATTGTGGACGGCTCGCCGGGTATCGGCTGTCCGGTCATTGCGTCAATCACCGGCGCCGATGTGGTGCTGATTGTCACCGAACCGACGCTGTCGGGGCTGCACGATTTGGAGCGTGTCGGGCAGTTGACCCGAAACTTCGGCATCAAGACACTGGTCTGCATCAACAAGGCGGACATCAACCCGCAGATGAGCAATCAGATTGCCGAACAGGCTCAAACACAAGGGTTGACCATGATCGGCCAACTGCCGTATGACGATGCGTTTACCAAAGCCCAGATTATGAAAGCAACCCTCATCGAATATACCGGCGGTGAGATTGCCGATAAGATTAAAACCCTCTGGCGGCAGGTCGTGTATGCCGCAGGCTGAATAAAAAAGCATACTTACGATTGATTAAGGAAACCACTATGACGCGGTATTCTGAAGGACAAAAAGATGTTCAGGTTGACCAGGAGCGGCTTCAGGTTCGTCATCGGATGAGCCGTATCAAGCATAAGATTCTTGTCCTGTCCGGTAAAGGCGGCGTCGGCAAAAGCACCGTCGCGGTCAATCTGGCGGTTTCGCTGGCGCTGGCGGGCAGGAAGGTCGGGCTTCTGGATGTGGATATTCATGGGCCGAGCGTGCCCAAGATTCTCAAACTGGAAGGTCAAAAACCCGTCAGCCTGGCCGAGGCCATCAAGCCGATCGCGGTGATGGATAACCTCTCGGCAATGTCGGTGGGTTTTCTCCTGCCCGATCCGGACAGCCCCGTGATCTGGCGCGGGCCGATGAAGTATCAAATGATCAAACAGTTTCTCAAAGACGTCGAATGGTCCGATCTGGATTTTTTGATTGTGGACGCCCCGCCCGGCACAGGCGACGAACCGCTGTCAGTGGCTCAATTGATCGGCGACGCCGACGGCGCGGTCATTGTCACAACGCCGCAGGAGGTCGCGGTCACGGACGTGCGGAAGTGTATTTCATTTTGCCGTCAACTGAACCTGCCGATCCTGGGCGTAATTGAAAATATGAGCGGGTTTGCCTGCCCGACATGTGGAGAACACATGGATCTATTCAAATCCGGCGGCGGCGAGAATATGGCGTTGGAAATGAACGTTTCCTTCCTGGGCCGTATCCCGCTCGATCCGCAGATCGTGGACGCCTGCGATTCGGGCAATCCCTATGTCAAAGTCTATCAAGACAGTAAGACCGCCGGCTGTTTTGCCGAGGTTGTCCGGCCCATCCTGGAACTTGAAAAACCGAACACGAAAACCGATTTGAAAGGACATGCGACGATGCGATTTGCAATTCCCCTGTCTGACGGAAAACTGTGTCCGCATTTTGGTCATTGCGATCTGTTTGCCGTAATTGATACCGACAACGGTACGATCATCGGTCGCACGGATATGGCCCCGCCGCCCCATGAGCCGGGCGTGCTGCCCAGGTGGCTGCATGAACAGGGCGTTAATGTCATTCTGGCCGGCGGGATGGGGCAGCGTGCCCAGCAGTTGTTCGTGCAAAATGACATTGACGTTATCGTCGGTGCGCCGGTCGATACGCCCGAAAACCTGGTGACGGCCTATCATAATCAAGCGCTTCAGGCCGGCGTCAATATCTGCGACCATTAAAACGAATACTGCCGAGGTACAATGATGTTTTCTTCCGACAAAGCGATTGAGGCATTTTCAATCCGTTCCATGTCGGCGATTCAGGAGGCGATCTTGAATTATGTTCACACCGGTGCCCGGAAAGGTCATCACGCATAATGCATACGCTGGAAAATGAATATTGCCGTATTCAAAAGCAGGCTCATCCGTATTGTGTCGCGTGCAGCCTGCTGAATGATAAAGGGCTGCATCTGGAGTTTGAGACTGGAAATGGCGGCGTGTTCGCCCGTTTTGAATGTGATAGGGCCTGTGAGGGGTATCCGGGGATCCTACATGGCGGCATCATTGCGACGATTCTGGACGGCGCGATGGGCAATTGCCTTTTCGCGCGAGGACAGGCAGCGGTGACGGTCGAGATGACCACGCGATTTCGGCATCCGATCTATATCGATAGACAAGCGACCGTCAATGCCCGGCTGGTGCGAAACGCCGCTCCGCTGTATCTCCTGGAGGCCGACATTGTTCAGGATGGACAGGTCAAGGCGACCGCCAAGGGCAAGTTTTATGACCAACCTCAATTGGCACAACGCCGACCGAGAAATGATGAATAAACCGGCACGCATAACGATTCTGATGGATAACAACGCTGCCGACTCGTCCCTGCAGACCGAACACGGCCTGTCGATGTGGATCGAGGTCGGCGACAAGCGTATTTTGTGGGATACCGGACAAAGCGACAGGCTGTTTGACAATGCCGAGTGGCTGGGCGTGGATGTCCGTACCGCCGACGTCATGGCGCTGAGCCACGGCCATTACGACCACACCGGCGGACTGGCCAGGGCTGTTCAATCGGCGCCGGACGCTGCTGTCTATCTGCACCCAAAGGCGATGGAACCGAAATACAGCCTCAAAAGCGGTGCATGCCGATCCATTGGCATATCCCGCGACGGGCAATTGGCGGTGGCCGAAAAAGATCTTGCCGGCGGCGTTGTGTTTGTGAATGGTCGGACGGAAATAGGTGATCGTATTGTGCTGACCGGTCCGGTGCCGCGCCATACCCCGTTTGAAGATACTGGCGGGCATTTTTACAGGGACGCCGGGTGTACCTGCCCGGACGATCTGACCGATGATCAGTCGTTGTATTTTGAATCCGAGAAGGGACTGGTGGTGGTTCTGGGCTGTGCCCACTCCGGCGTGGTCAATATCCTCGATGCAATCCGGCAATGGACAGACGCACAGGCCTTCTATGCGGTCATCGGCGGAATGCACCTTGTTCATGCCGATTCAAATCGCATAAACGAAACGATTCGTGCGTTTCAACGATATGACATTCAATACATTGCGCCGCTGCATTGCACCGGTTCGTCGGCAATGCGGCAGCTTAAAGACACCTTTAACGACCGTTGTTTGTTCTTCGGGGCAGGTTCACGGTTGTGTTTATAAAATCCAATACGGCATTCTACCGGAGACTTTGATGCAATCGTTTGTTCCTCACAAAGTCTTTTTGACCCGCGGCGTCGGGCGGCACAAATACCAGTTAAAGTCTTTTGAAGAAGCCCTGCGTCAGGCGGGCGTCGCCCAGCAGAACCTGGTGCAAGTCTCGTCCATCCTGCCGCCGCACTGCGCGATGATCAGCCGTGGCGAGGGTCTAAAACAGATGACGCCCGGCCGGATTTCTTATTGCGTGATGGCACGGACGGATAGTCACGAACACGGCCGCCTCATCGCCGCATCCGTCGGAATCGCCGTCCCTAAAGATCGCGGCCAATGGGGCTATATCAGCGAGGTACACGGCCACGGAATGAACCGGCAGCAGGCGGCGGACATGGCCGAGGATTTAGCCGCCGATATGCTGGGAACCACGCTGGGGCTGGAAGTGGATCCCGACAAGGCTTGGTCTGAAAAAGAGCAGGTCTATAAAACCAGCGGCCTGATTATTCGAACATCGAATATCACACAAACCGCAAGAGGAAAAAAAGGACTGTGGACAACGGTTGTCGCCATTGCCATGTTTCTATTGGATGACTGATGCGATTGATTGATTTGATCAAAAAGCGAAAAGACGTCATCGAAATCGAATGCGAAGGAATCAACTCCGCGATTTGCTGCATTCACGAGTTTGAAGACAGAACATTTACGTTCAAAGGAATATTCAAAAAGTACAACAGACTTGACGTTGATCGTCTTTTAGTACGGCTCCAGGATGAACTGAACAGTATGGTTGTCCATTATCGGTACAGTACTCGTATCAAACGCTTCACAGACCGAAACGGGCAACCCCAGATACATTTAAAACTGATCGGAAAGGCCGGTATGATGAGCAAGTACAATCCGCTGGATATCCAATTGGACATCAGGACGGAAACCACCAAAAAATGAGATCAGACACAGTGAACACTACGAACAAACAATACATTTTTGGCCCGGTTCCATCGCGCCGATTGAGGCGGTCGCTGGGCATTGATCTTGTCCCCTTTAAGACATGCAGTTATGATTGTATCTACTGTCAATTAGGCCGCACAACAAACAAGACCATCGAACGGAAAGAATGGCATCCGATGGATGTCCTCCTGCGCCAGTTGGAGAATAAATTATCGTTGCGGCCGGACTACATTACACTTTCCGGATCGGGTGAACCGGCCTTGTATTCCCGATGCGGTGAACTGATTGACCACATCAAACAAATCACGAACATTCCAATTGCCGTATTAACCAACGGCTCGCTGTTGTGGATGCCGGAGGTCAGGGAGTCGCTCAAACGTGCCGATTTGGTGATCCCTTCTCTGGACGCCGGCAGCGATACTTTGTTTCGCTATATCAACAGGCCGCATGCCGCAATACCATTTGAAAAAATGCTCAAGGGCTTGATTGCTTTTCGGAAAGATTATCACGGCCCATATTGGCTGGAAGTCTTTCTGACGGCCGGGCTGTCCACAACGGACAAGGAAATCGAGAATCTCAAATCGGCTATTGCATTGATACAGCCGGACAAGGTGCAGATCAACACTGTCACGCGCCCACCGGCGGAACATTTTGCCGAGCCGGTCCCTGTTACTCAATTGGAGCAGATTGCGTTGCGGCTTTTCGAGAACTCTGAGGCGATCGCAGATTACAGGGCTGTAAGTGAACACTATGAAAGCGCGTCGCAGCAAGAAGACATCTTGACGCTTTTGACACGACGTCCCTGCACCATTGAGGATATCGAAAACGGCCTGGGACTACACCGAAACGAAGTGGTCAAATATATTCAATTTTTATTATCAAAAAAACTGATTACGGTAACATCCGGCCATTACCGTTCCCACGACACACCCGCACAATCGCCCCCATCGCCGAATTCAACGACGCCTTGAAAAATAGGTCCAAACCCTTATGGCCCATCCCCCTATTTTTAGGCCATTGACAATGTTAGGGTTTCCCTGTAAATGAATCCAGAATTACAGGAGAAATCGCATGAAAAAGAAATGGTTTACGGAAGAGCAGATTGTCGGGATGCTGCGTCAGGCCGAGCAGTCCGAACAGACGGTTGCCCAGGTCTGCAAGGCATACGGGGTTTCGGAGCAGACGTGGTATCGCTGGAAGAAGCAGTTCGGCCAGATGGCCGTGCCGGAAGTGCGTCGCTTGCGGGTACTGGAAAAAGAAAACAGCCGTCTCAAGCGTCTGGTAGCTTAACAAGCTAAATTTCATTGCGTAGAAGCCCACCAGCGGGCGTTGGCGACAGGCCGGCGGCCCGATATATTCAACACCGACCAAATGCAGCCAGTTTACGTCCAAGGCGTTTACAAGACCGCTGAAGCAACACGGCATTGCCATCAGCATGGATGGCGTAGGGTGTGCGTTTGATAACATTATGGTTGAGCGTCTCTGGCGGACAGTCAAGTATGAGGAAGTGTATATTCGGGACTATCCGACCCCCACCAAGGCCAGGTTGGGCCTGGGGCACTATTTTGCGTTTTACAATGAACGCCGCCGCCACCGGTCGCTGGAACGCAAGATGCCGGCGACCGGTTTATGGTATTGCAAACGGCAGTGATGTTGATACAATAAAGACAGATGGCGGGCGGTCCGCCGACACCTCGGCTCTGGTCTCGGTCGCCTTCCGGGATCCTTCGCCCAGAACCGGCTAACCGTGACCTGTGTGAACAGTTCCACCTTAACGCAAAGGTGTTTCTGTCCAGCGCATGGGGACAACCTTAATCAAGCACTCTTTATCATCATACTATTTCACTTCAAAGTATCAACTCTTATATTCCCATATTAACCGTCTTTTGGGGTTTCTAATTCATCGTCAATGAATCCTGCGTCCCAGTCTTTCCAGACGGGTTCCAGGCCGTGTTGGGCGATGACGACGGCGATCTGGGCGGGGCTGCGGTCGTCGGCGATGGTAAATTGTTCGACAGCATCTTTTTCACTGGCATAGCCGCCGGGGTTGGTCTTGGAGCCGGCGCTGACGCGCGTCACGCAGATGTTCATCATCCGGTCGCGAAAAGAAGCCGATTCGCGCGTACTGAGCACAATCCCCGTATCGGCAAAGCACAATCGCAGCGCCAGCATCATTTGCACAAGGTCTTCATCCGAGACGGCATACGGCCATCGATGCATCACATTGACCGCCGGGCGAATGCGTGGAAACGAAAAATCAATCCGGCTTTTCCAGTAACGTTTCATCAGATAGGCCGCGTGCTCGGCCATCGCCAGCGTGTCAAGCCGCCAGTCGGCCAGCCCCAGCAGCACCCCCAGCCCAAGCTGCCGCATCCCCGCGGCGGCAAAACGGTCGGGCGCAGTGAGTCGATTGTCGTAGTCGCGTTTGGGGCCGGCGATGTGATAATCGGCATAGATAGCGCGGTCGTAGGTTTCCTGGTAGAGCGCCACACCGTCGATGCCGGCGGCAAATAACGCGGCGTATTCGTCGCGGCTGAGCGGGTAGATTTCAATGGAGATCGAGGAGAAATATTGCCTCAGTTTATCGGCCAGCTCGGTCAGATACTCCAGGGTGATGAACTGGCGGTCTTCGCCGCTGACCAGCAGCACATGACGAAAGCCTTCGCCGGCAATCACGTGCGCATCGGCCAGGGCCTGCTCAATGGTCAGCCGGGTGCGCTTGACATCGGTTTGGCGATTGTAGCCGCAATAGCGGCAGCTATTGACGCAGACGTTGGACACATACAGCGGCGCATAAAGCTGAATCGTCCGCCCGAACCGCTGAATCGTCAGCCGCTGCGCTTGTTGCGCCATCGGCTCCAGATACGCTCGCGCTGCCGGCGACAGGAGGGTCAGCATCCGCTCAAAACGGTAACGGCCGGGCGGCTGCGCCAGTGCCTGCTCGACTTGCGCAGCAGACACGCCGTTAATTACGTCGATCCACCGGCAACGGTCTTTGTCCAAGTGCTTGTCGGCGAGAATCGAAAGTATGTCGTAGTGTTGATCCATTTTATTAAAACACAAAATACCCCGAACAGAGACAATCACTCATTTTATTTCTTTACGATCTCTTCGTGGAGCCTTATGTCTCCGGCTAATTACTTTCTGCCTTTCGGGCCTGTTATTCGTTTCGCAAAAATCCCGTCAGCGGACTGGAGGCACTGGCTTGTGTGCTTGATGCCGCCAGACCGGCACAATAGGCCAGTCGCCCGGCCTGAACGGCCAGCTTGAAGGCGGTCGCCATCGCAACGGGATTTTCGGCCGTCGCAATCGCGGTATTGACCAGCACGGCATCAGCGCCCATTTCCATGGCCTCAGCCGCATGTGAGGGTGCGCCCAATCCGGCATCGACGACCACCGGCACGGTCGCCTGTTCAATGATGATTTCGATGGAAGACCGCATCTTAAGCCCCTGATTGGAACCGATAGGACTGGCCAACGGCATCACCGTCGCGCAGCCGACGTCCTGCAATTTCTTGGCCAGAATCGGATCGGCGTTCATATACGGCAGCACCACAAAGCCGTCTTTGACCAGCGTTTCAGCGGCCTTGAGCGTCTCTTCACCGTCGGGCAGCAGATAATACGGGTCGGGCGTCACTTCCAGCTTGACCCAGTGAATGCCGCTGGCCGCGCGTGCCAGCCGCGCCAGCCGCACCGCCTCGGCCGCATCCCGCGCGCCGGAGGTATTGGGCAACAACAGATACTTCGTGCGGTCAATCGCAGAAAGCATATTGTCGTTTTCGTTTTCGATATCCACCCGCCGCAGGGCAACCGTTACGATCTGCGTCCCGGATGCGGCGATGGCCTCAGCCATCAGGGTATTGGACGCAAACTTTCCCGTACCAACCAGCAGCCGTGAATCAAACGTATGATCTGCAAATTGAAGTGTATCCGTCAAAGTTATCCTCCCGGCACGAATCGCACCAGCTCAAGGACCATTCCATCGGCCAAACGGGTCGCGGCGAACTGATCCCGCGGCACGATAGCGCCGTCAATCTCGGCCACCACTGTCGCCTGATCAATCTTCATCGTCGCCAGCAAATCCGCCAGCGTCTCGGGCATCGTGGCCGGTTCATACAGCTTATCGGTGCCGTTGATTTTCAGTCGTACTGTCATTGTTTCCCAAACCATCCAATAAAAAAGCCTCCGCCGACGGCGAAGGCTAAAAAACAAATCTTATTTATCTTGTTCTTGTGCCTCCCTTCGCCGGTATTAGCCGGATCAGGTTCAAAGGGTACTCGCACATCGCGAACTCTCAGCGAACGGGGCAAAATCCGCCGCTCCCCTGTCACAGTTGTCCCATTATAGACCAACCGCCAAAAAATGCAAGTCGTTATTTATGCTATGCGTCAATCGACAATCGATTGCCTCGACAGCCTTATATGGTGCGGTATTGGGCATCTCAGCGGACACCGCCCAAAAAGGGTTTTATTGGAGGCGGTTTGGGTGTACAATAAATCGAAATGGTTTATTTGTCAACTTATAGAGTGAGTTTGTATCTGAATTGGGGAGTCTATGATGAGTAAAAAAGTCTTGATAATCGGAGCCGGCGGCGTCGGCAACGTGGTCGTGCAGAAATGTGCCCAGGTGCCGGAGGTCTTTTCAGAAATCATCCTGGCCAGTCGAACGAAGTCTAAATGCGACGCCATCGCCGCAAACAGTTCTCGCCCCGTGCAGACCGCGCAGGTCGATGCCGACAATGTGCGACAATTGGTTGAACTGATTGACAAACACAACCCCGACCTGGTCATCAATGTCGCCCTGCCCTATCAGGATTTGCCAATTATGGACGCCTGTCTTGAAACGGGCACAGATTATCTGGACACGGCCAACTATGAACCGCCGGACGAGGCGAAATTCGAATACAAATGGCAGTGGGCCTACCATGACCGCTATAAAGCCGAGGGGATTATGGCCCTGCTGGGCAGCGGGTTCGATCCGGGCGTGACGAATGTGTTCTGCGCATACGCACAGAAGCATTCCTACGACGAGATTCACACCATCGACATCGTGGATTGCAACGCCGGCGAGCACGGCCATCCATTTGCGACCAATTTCAATCCGGAAATCAATATTCGCGAGATCACTCAAAAAGGCCGCTACTGGCAGGACGGTCAATGGGTCGAGATCGAACCGATGAGCCTTCGCAAGGAGATTGACTATCCCCAGGTCGGGCCGCGGGCGTCGTATGTGCTGTATCATGAGGAACTGGAATCGCTGGTCAAACACATCAAGGGGCTAAAGCGCATCCGTTTCTGGATGACTTTCGGCGACGAGTATCTGACGCACCTGCGCGTCTTACAGAATGTGGGAATGACGCGGATCGACGAGGTGGAGTTTGAAGGACACAAGATCGTGCCGATCAAGTTCCTCAAGGCCCTGCTGCCCGATCCCGGCTCGCTGGGCGTTAATTATAAGGGTAAGACGTGTATCGGCGTGATCTTTGACGGCCTCAAAGACGGACAGCGCAAGCAAATGATGATTTACAATGTCTGCGACCACGCCGAATGCTATCAAGAAGTCAAGGCACAGGCAGTCTCCTACACGACGGGCGTGCCGGCGATGATCGGCGCCAAGATGATGCTCGAAGGCAAATGGCGCGGCAAAGGCGTCTTTAACATGGAGCAATTTGACCCCGACCCCTTCATGGAAGACCTGAACCGTTACGGCCTGCCCTGGCACATCCTCGACGGAAAAACGCTGGAGACTTAAGTGGCTATTAAAAAACTCTTTTTGTTGTGCGTTTTGCCCATCTTTCTTTTGGGCGGCGGGATATATGTATTCCTGCATGGAAGCAATACAATTTCTCAAACCGGGTTTACATCGAAGACAGTCTAATTTTGGGAGTATCTCATGCGAACGTTTGGCCAGTGGTTGGGATATCTGATGCCGTTTTTACTGTTGTGCGGGCCGATTCTGGCGGCTTTGCAGCATTTTTTGATCGGTGCGGTCTGTGTGGGTTTGGGGTTATTTGCGCTGTCGATCAAGGTGGACGTGCTGCTGAGCCGACTGCCGGAAACAACAAATCGGAATTGACTGCTCACACCATACCGCCCGCTGCAACAGCATCATGCTGAATCGAAAAAAGACCTGCAACACTTCTGTGTTGGCGGCGTCTGATCGTATGAATCGAGTCGCCGTGGAAAAGATCAACCTGTTTTAAGGACAAGGAGAGCGAAATGCATACTGCACCTCATATTCCGCAAACCGTCCAGTTGCTGGGCGGCTGTTTCGGTATTGTTGTTGTCTTGGCCATCGTCCTCTTGTTTGTGGCCATTTATTGCAAAATTTTTTCCAAAGCCGGATTCCACTGGGCCATGGGGCTGCTGATGTTCATTCCCATTGCCAATTTCATTGCACTGCTGATCCTGGCATTCTGCGAATGGCCGATTGAGCGAGAGCTCAATGCCATACGGCTGCATAGACAAAACCCCCACCCATAAAAACGGCTGGGAATTGATAAAAAAACCCTGTCCTTTGTGTCGAGGACAGGGCTGGATATTTTTTACGCTACGGCATGCTTACTGATTCGCTCGTTTGACAAACAGTTCCGGCACGGGAAATTGAGTGCACACATCTTTGACCGCGCGGCCGACTTTGGCGATGACTTCTTCGTTATCGATGTTGTCGGCGACGGTATTGATCCACTCGGCGACCTGATCCATCTGCTCTTCTTTCATTCCCCGCGTAGTCAGCGCCGGTGTTCCCAGCCGCAGGCCGCTGGGATTGAACGGACCGGCAGTATCCCCCGGTACCGAATTATAATTGCAGACAATACCGGCCCGATCCAGCGCCTTGGCCAGCGGTTTGCCGGTCAGTCCCTTGTTGCGCAGATCAATCAGCATCAAATGGTTGTCCGTGCCGCCGGAAACCAATTGAAAGCCGAAATTCATCAGTTTATCAGCCAGCCGTTTGGCGTTGGCGACGACCTGTTTGGCATAGGCCTCAAAGTCCGGCGTGGCGGCCTCGCCCAGCGCCACGGCCAGTGCTGAAATCGTATGCATATGCGGCCCGCCCTGCATTCCGGGAAAGACGGCCTTGTTAATGGCCGCTTCGTGTTCCTTCCGGAACAAAATCATTCCGCCGCGCGGCCCGCGAAGGGTCTTGTGCGTCGTCGTCGTTACCACATCGGCATACGGCACAGGACTCATATGGACCTTGCCGGCGACCAGTCCGGCGATGTGGGCCATATCACAGACGTGACAGGCCCCAACGGACCTGGCGATTTCCTGAAACGCCGTAAAATCAATCGCCCGCGGATAGGCGCTGGCGCCGGAAATGAGGATTTTGGGTTTATGTATTTTGGCTAAATCGGCAATTTTGTTGTAGTCAAGCCGGCCGGTCTTGGGGTCCAGTTCATACTGAACGGAATTGAAGAACTTTCCGGTAAAACTGACCTTCCAGCCGTGTGTCAGGTGACCGCCGTGCGGCAGCGCCAGCCCCATGATCGTCGAGCCGGGTTCGGCCAATGCGCAGTAGGTCGCCAGATTGGCCGGGGAACCGGAATGCGGCTGGACGTTGGCGCCTTCGGCCCCGAACAAGGCCATCGCCCGCTGACGGGCCAGATTCTCGATGCGGTCGGTATATTCCTGTCCCTCGTAATAGCGTTTGCCGGGATAGCCTTCAGCGTATTTATTGGTCAGACAGCTTCCCGTAGCTGCCATCACCGCTTGGGAAACATAATTTTCAGACGGAATCATCCGCAAAGAGGCGGCCTGACGCTCTTGTTCGCGGCAAATAATATCAAAAACTTCTAAATCGCTTTTCTCAATGGCTGACTGCATAGCGAAATCTCCTGTGAAAAGGTGAACAACCGGCGTAAAGAAGGCCTTATAACACACAACCAGGCCGCAAACAAGCATATTTTCGACAAGAAAGAAGTGATTTGCGGAAAGACGTTATCGTCAAAAGAGATGCTCAAGCAGAATTTTACACCCGATGAGAATCAGAATCAGGCCGCCGATAATTTCAATTTTGTTCTCAAAAAAATGGCCGGCCCGCTTGCCGATGACGTAACCTGCATAGGACAGGATAAAGGTAATCAGACCGATCAGGCTCACGGCCAGCCCAATGGAATGCGTCAGCAGCGACAGGGTTACACCGACGGCCAGGGCGTCGATGCTTGTGGCAATGCTCAAGACCAACAGGGCCAACAGGCTGGACGGATCGGCGGGCTTTTTTTCGACTTCTTCAATCTTGAATCCTTCGTAAATCATTTTCCCGCCGACAAGGGCCAGCAGCACAAAAGCAGCCCAATGATCATACACACCAACGACGCCTTCGAAGGCCCTGCCGGCGAAAAATCCCAACAGCGGCATCAGCGATTGAAAGGCACCGAAGAACAAGGCCATTCGCAGCGCGTGCAGAACACCCAGCCGGCGAAAGACCGCCCCGCAGACAATCGACACCGCAAACGCATCCATCGCCAGGCCGATACCAATGCCGGAAATAGTCAGCAGTTCAAACATACTCACTTATGTAAGGGATCATCCGTTTCAGACGGCATAGTGTCAGCCGGATAAATTTCAAAGAGGGTAATCTCCGGACGGGCGCAGAATCGAACGCGCGGGCCAATGCCGCACATTCCAATTCCCCGATTGACGTAAAGTGTGATATCGCCGACGGTATAACGTCCCGCTTCATAGGTCTTACCATGACGGCTCATTGTCACCAGCGCGCCGTAAAACGGCAAGGCCACCTGTCCGCCATGCGTATGGCCGGACAAAAACAAATCGACCGGCTGATTATCAAGATAATCAATCAGGTCGGGGCTGTGATAAAGCAGGACATTCCACGTATCCGAATCAAGCTGACCGAGCGCTTGTTGACTGACACGGCCGAAGTGATAGTCAATCCCGCACACCATCACCGCCTCGCCGTCCTTTTCCAGCCGTAGGGCCTTCAGCGGCAGCGGCTCAAAGCCGGTCCCGTCAAACAGATCGGCCGTGATACGGTAATCCCAGTTGCCGCGTACGGCGAATTTGCCCAGCGGCGCGGTCATCGCGGCCAGCGTCTTTTGAAACAATTCAAGACCGTCACGCGAATTGACCGCATCGCCGGTAAAGACAATCAGATCAGGATCCAGCCCGTTGACCAGTTCCGGCAGGCGCGGCTCGAGCCGCGGTTTGGCATCGCAGTGTAAATCGGAAATCTGCACAATGCGCAGAACGGTATTTTGCAGCTTGGACGTTTCCAGCCGAACAACGGTAACTTGCGGCCAATAGGGTTCGATCAGCACCGCGTAAAGCACGCACATCAGCCCCGTCAGGACGAGGCTATGGATCAGCACATGGAAACGCCGTATGGGCGGCTTTGTTTTGCGATGAAATGTCAGCCACAGCCATCGCCCCAGCACATACCCCTCAAACAGCAGCACCGTCCCTGCCGCCGTCAGCAGAATCATCACCGGAAGGGTTGTCGCATACGGAGAATTCATATTCATTACTTTTGTGCCCGCATCAGACAGGCGCTTGTCAGGTCGTCTATGAGGGTTTGTCCGGGAGCCACAATGAGAAAATCCCGCTCGTCCCATCGGCCGTCCACCAGCCGCTGCATCAAATCCGAATCGCCTTGGATCACATCAAACCGCCACCCCAGATAATCCGCACAGCGTCGGGTATAGGCCTTCTGCTCGTCGCTGCCGGGCAGATGCCAATCAATGTAGGTCGCCCAGTTGTATTCCTTCATCCACGTCTGCTCGGCCTCCATCAGGTAGCGGGCGTTGTCCGGGCCGTATTTGTCGGTGTATTCGGCCAGCAGCCGCTCGCAGCGTTCTTTGCCGGGCATCGTGCCGGTTTCGATCCAGCCGGAGCTGTACCAATAGACACCGCGATGACTGTCAAAATACGTCTGGTAGCGTTCTCTGGAGCCGAGCAGCAGCGTAATACAGTCATGACCGCGAGGCACAACCGTTCGAATGGACGCGGTTAAGCCCGCCACCCCGTTGCTGCACAGGCCGTACCCCAGCAGCATGGCGTCATAGGGTTGACCTGAGAGGTCGGCGGAACGGTTCAATTCACACTGCACCTCACGGCGCAACACGTCCGGCGTGTTGTGCAAACCCTGCGGCATCAGCACAACATCAACGATATGGGCACTCCGGGACGCGCACCAATAGGCCTCTTTCTGGAGCACCTTGCAGGTAATAAATTTCAGTCGCATCGTCCATGATTATAACAAAAACAGACAAAGAACAAAGGATAAAAGTGCCCCTCTCACCGATCAAGGAAATCCAGAGGCCGACCGGCAAGGATATGATCCAGATCACGGGGGTCATCAAAGGCCGCGTCGCGGCCGGCCGAGCCGGTGTGTTTGGCCAGCATCTTGACGGCGGCCAGAAATTTTTTGTCGGGCAGCGCGACCAAGACCTGAGAAGCAGCGTCCTCGTCTTCGCCGATGGGAACCGCCAGTTGGTAGGCGTGCAGCGTCAGACGGTCAATTAAAGGCGATTCGGGACGGCCCGATTTGCCGCGGTAGCCTGGTTTATAGGCCGAGAGCATCAGCGGAGCCGTCTGACCATACATCGGGTCAATCGTCAGCGGCATTCCGCGATGGGCAAAGTGGATGCGGATTTGATGCGTTCGACCTGTAATCGGCTGGGCGGCAACAAGCGTCGGGCCGCCGAAATCGGCCAGTCGGCGCCAAAGGGTATGGGCGGGCTTGCCCAGCCGCGGATGAATGTGCATCGCACGCGGATTGCGACGGCTGCGGGCGATGGGATCTTTGATGGAACCGAACGCGGAAATGACCGGACCGTTGACAATCGCCAGATACAGTTTACGGACAAGCCGCTTGGCGAACAACCGCGAATAGCGGCTTTGGGCGTCGCGATGTCTGGCCAGCAGCATCACCCCGGATGTCTCTTTATCAAGACGATGTACCAGCCGAATCGGTTCGGACGGCTGAAGCTGAGCATTTAATAGTTGCAGCACATCGGCCGCACCGGTGCGATCAGCGGTTACCGACACGCCTGTGGGCTTATTGATCACGATAATATCATCGTTTTCAAACAGAATGGAAAGTTGTTCTTTGTTCTTCAATAATGGAACACTCACGTTCAGTCAGCACAATTATTATATTTCGACCTCCAAAAACGACTATCTGCTGCATTCTCAGCGCTGCGGCAAAGGGCTTGATCAGCCGCCGTCAAAACGGCCACCAGACATAAATATTCGGCTCATACATGCGATAGCCCCACAGGTTAAACCATGCCGCCCAGACGGAGATGAGACTGCTCAGCCCGAAGATAAATCCGGCAATCCGTCGAAAATAGACCGCGGCAATAACGCCGGCCGCCGCTTTGGACAGCGCCCCGATCAGCGGCCCCCACACCGGTCCGACCCAACGGGAAACCAGGTTGACGATGGGATGCATTTCGGCCTCGACACCTTCATATCGCATAAAATGCATCGTACTGACCGCATCGGCCAGCAATGCGACGAAAAACACAAACATCAAGACCTTCCAATCTTCCCAAAAACCAACCCAGTTTGTCGCAAATCGTTGTCGAATCTGTTTCATCGCTGCATGCCCTTTTCAATCGCCGCCATACCCGACAGACTCTATCATACTTGAGACCACGCCAAAAGAAAACCTCTTGTTCGACTGATTTTTGGGATTGACAGGAATGGGTCAAACCGATACATTTTCGGGAAATTGAAGACCTGAAATGAAGGGGATATGGCGTTGCAGACTCAAACTCATTCACCGGACATCGAAAAATGGCTTTCGCTGATTCGCGCAGACGGCGTCGGCCCGGTTAACTTTCGCAAACTGGTCGAGACACTCGGTTCAATCGAGGCCGTACTCGGCGCATCGGTCCGACAACTGACCAAAGTGGACGGCATCGGTGAAAAAACCGCCGAGCGCATCGTGCGCTCGCGGGATCAGTTTGACACGGCCAAGGAACTGGATCTGGCCGCGAAACACGGCGTGTGGCTGATGTGTCTGGACGACCCGCGGTATCCGGCGGCGCTGCGGCAAATCTACGACCCCCCGCCGGTGCTGTATGTCAAAGGAACCGTTCAGCGTCAGGACGGTCTGGCCGTGGCAGTGGTCGGCTCGCGGCGGTGCAGTCAATACGGGCTGGAACAGGCGAATCGGTTTGCCCATTTTTTGGCCGGTACCGGCTTTACGGTGGTCAGCGGCGGCGCTCGCGGGATTGATTCGGCCGCCCACCGCGGCGCGCTGTCGGCCAAAGGACGCACGATCGTCGTGCAAGGGTGCGGATTGGCACACGTCTTTCCTCCGGAAAACAAGCCGTTGTTTGAGCAAATCGCCGAAAACGGGGCCATCATCAGCGAATTGCCGCTGACCTATGAGCCGCTGTCAGAGAATTTTCCCGGACGAAATCGCATTATCGCCGGGCTGGCCATGGGCACACTGGTGGTCGAAGCCGGCCTGAGCAGCGGAGCGCTGATTACAGCGCAGGCCTCATTGGACAATAATCGCGAAGTGATGGCCGTTCCCGGACTGATTGACAATCCATCTTGTGCCGGTTCGCACAAATTGATTAAACAGGGTGCGCGGCTGATAGATAGCATCGAGGAGTTAATGGACGCACTGGGCTGTATCGGTCAGGATTTGAAAAAACACGCCGTCCAGACTGCTGAAATCGCAGAAAAAAAAGCACAAAAAACACTGTTTGATGTATCCGATTTGAATCTCAGTGATCCGGAACGTCAAGTCTATGCGTGTTTTGACGGCCGTCCGCTGCATCTGGAAGAACTGATCGCTCGAACCGATCTGCCGGCCGGGACAATTTATGCCGCGACGGTCAGCTTACAGTTAAAAGGATTGGTCAAACAGCTTGCAGGCAATTTATTTGTGCGGCGATAGCAGAGAGACTAACACCTTGATGCACGACTCCTTTTCCGGATTTCTGACGACCGATTTGTATTTATTCAGACAGAACTTGTCCTGAGACTGTTCTTGCCGTGTCGCCCTCTTGAATATCTTTGCCTGATGAATTATCCTTGTTGTTTTAATGGACAAACACAACGCAACGATTTGCCTGGAGCAGGATGCCGCGGTGCGGTCGATCCTTGAGCGATTGACTGCCAAAAGCGACCGCCGACCCGCTGTTAAAGCCGACGGGACGTGGGGATCGTATGCGCCCCTGCTGGCGGCACACCTTGGCCACACGCTGAATCGGCCGATCTTATACATCAGTCCGCACATTGACGACGCAGATAATGTCGCCGACGATCTGCAGGTCTTTGCCGGCGGGCTTGTACCGACGTTTCCAGTCTGGGAAGGGGAAAATGAACCGTCCGATGCAACCGATGAGATCGGCGCCCAGCGGCTTCGACTGGCCATGTGGCTCGATACCATGCGCCGGACCGGACGAACGGAGCCGTTTATGCTCTCGACTTGCATCCAGGCGCTGAACCAGCCGATTCCCCGCGTCGAAATGCTCCATCAACAAACGCTCGAATTGGCCGTCGGCCAGTCCATTGAGCCGGAACGGGTCGCTGCCTGGCTGAACGACCAGGGCTTTGAGCGAACTGACAGCGTGGATATGCCGGGCCAGTACGCCCATCGCGGCGGGATCATTGATATCTTTTCGCCCGTGGCCGCCTCGACTGACGATGATCTTGACACGCCGGGACTGACTGAGCCGGAGCCGGTGCGAATCGAATTTTTCGGCGATCAGATTGAAAGTCTGCGCATCATTGATCTGGATACGCAGCGTTCGGCCCGAAACATTCGGCAGGTGGCCGTCGTCGCTCCTCGGCCCCGTCTGGAGCCGGAAGGAACGGAACTGATGCTGAATCTGCTGCCGCCGGATACGATTCTGTTCTTCGAGGAACCCGTTGAAGCGGCTGAGGTGTCGGATGTCTTTTTGCATCGGCTGGATGATCCGCGGGGGCTGTATCCGTTCTCAGCCATCTATCAGACCGCCGATCAATTCGCTCGATTAGAGGTCAGCCGGTTTTCGACCGGCGCCGACTGCGATATCCATCTGGGCGTGACCAGCGCCCAACAGTTTGAGCACAAGGCCGGCGCGGTGTGGAAGGATCGACACGCCCTGCTGGATGAACTGCTGACCTTTGCCCAGGACCATACCGTGCTGTTGTACTGTGAAAATCAGGCCGAAATGCAGCGCGTCCGCGAAATTTTGCGAGAACACGGCAACCTCCCCGACACCCTGCATCTGAAAAGAGGGTTTGTCCGGCAGGGGTTCATCATCACATCGCTGAACACCGCGTTGATTACCCATCACGAATTGTTCGGGCAGGTTTCCGTGCGGCGTCGCGTCCGGCGGATCAGCAGCGTTTCGCCCGTGGACAACGTGCTGGATCTGCAGCGCGGCGACTACGTCGTACACATCACGCACGGCATCGGCAAATTCATCGGAATGAAAACGATGGACAAGGGCGATTCGAAGGCCGAGTATCTGACGCTCGAATACGCCGACAAGATACAGATTCACGTGCCGGTGTCCAACATCCATCTCGTGCAGAAATATATCGGCTCCGGGCCAAGGCGACCGCCGCTGAGCAAAATCGGCGGCAAACGCTGGGAACGCCAAAAACAAATGGTCGCTCAGGGCGTTGAAGAACTGGCGGCCGAACTGCTGGCCACACAGGCCAAACGCGACAAGCTCGGCGGATTTAACTATGGGCCGGACACGCTCTGGCAAAAGGAGTTTGAAGAATCATTTCTCTATCAGGAAACGTCTGATCAGATCACCGCCGCCGCGGACATCAAACGCGATATGGCTTCCGATAAACCCATGGATCGGCTCCTGTGCGGCGATGTGGGTTACGGCAAGACGGAACTGGCAATGCGGGCGGCCTTCAAGGCGGTACAGGCCGGCAAGCAAGTTGCCATTCTTGTGCCGACGACGGTACTCAGCGTCCAGCACGGACGGACCTTTCGTCAGCGGTTCGCCGATTTTCCGGTTTGTGTGGAAGTGCTCAACCGCTTTACCACGCCCAAAGAGACACAGATGATTTTGGAAGCCGCACGCCAGGGACGAGTTGATATTCTCATCGGAACACATCGCCTGCTCAGCGATGATGTGGGATTGAAAGATTTGGGACTGCTGATTATCGATGAAGAGCAGCGTTTCGGCGTTGAACATAAAGAACGGCTCAAACGCTTTCGCGTCAATGTCGATATCCTGACGCTGACGGCCACGCCCATCCCGCGCACGCTGCATATGTCGCTGATCGGGCTGCGCGATATCAGCTCGCTTTCGACGCCGCCTTTGGATCGCCGCAGCGTCATGACGCGGGTCTGCCGTTTTGATCCGGATGTTATCCGCAAGGCGATTCTTACCGAGGCCGCCCGCGACGGACAGGTGTTCTATCTGCATAATCGTGTCCAGACCATCGAACAAGCCGCCTGGAAGCTGCGTGAAATCGTTGGCGACCCGCGCATTCGCATCGATGTCGCGCACGGACAAATGCCCAAGCATGAACTGGAAGACGCCATGATTCGCTTTGTGACCGGCGACACCGATGTGCTGGTCTGTTCGACGATAATCGAATCGGGCATCGACATCCCCAACGCCAACACCATCATCATCTGCGAGGCCGACCGGATGGGGCTGGCCCAACTGCATCAGCTTCGCGGCCGTGTGGGGCGCTACAAGCATCGAGCCTATGCCTGGCTGCTGCTGCCGCAAGCGCGATCGGTTTCGCCGGTGGCGGGCAAACGGCTTAAGGCGATTGAAGAATATTCCCAGCTTGGCGCCGGTTTTCGCATTGCCCTGCGCGATCTGGAGATTCGCGGAGCGGGCAACATCCTCGGCGCCGAACAATCCGGCCATATCAACACCGTCGGCTATGAGCTGTATTGCAAGCTGCTGAGCGAGGCGGTCAAGCGACTGAAAAATGAACCGATTGAACAAGAGCCGCAGACCCTCATTGATCCGGGCTTTGCCGCCTATATTCCCAAGCGTTACATCCACTCCGACCGCCAGCGAATGGAAGTGTATCGCCGCCTGGCCACGGCGCCGCGGCCCCAGGATATCGATCAGCTCAATCGTGAGCTGCGCGACCTGTTCGGTCCGGCGCCTGATCAGGTGACGCTGACGCTTGAACTGGCCCGCATTCGTCTGCTGGCCAGCCGATGGAATATCCAGAGCATCATCGTACAAAAACCGGACGTGATCTTCACCTTTGCCGACGGCGCCGACGCAACCGACCTGTTCGCCCGCTGGCCGGGCACCGTCCGCATCCCCGATGCCCGCACCGTCCACCTGCGCCTGGAGAAAAACTATTTCGAACCGCCCACCCTGCTGGCCCTGCTGCGTAAACTCTTTCGCGGCTGAATTCGCTGCCGGGCCGGAATAAAAAAAGAAAATTTCCACAAAAAAGGACAAATTGGTAACACAACGGTAACAAACAGGCGGTATTTTGCTGTTCAGTATCAACCGTTTTTGTTACTTAAGTGTGCGAAAGGAGACGTATCGTGGAAAAGACAAAACAGCTCATCGTGGGGCTGCTGATTGTTTCAGCGGTCTGTTTAGCTCAATCACCCCGGCCGACCAGAGAACTGATGACCCTGTTGCAGGAGGCCCAGTATCAGGAACAGACCGCCGGCGATCTCGACAAAGCCATCGAACTGTACGGCCAAG
The DNA here is from genome assembly GCA_050309605.1 of Anaerohalosphaeraceae bacterium. Taxonomy (GTDB): domain Bacteria; phylum Planctomycetota; class Phycisphaerae; order Sedimentisphaerales; family Anaerohalosphaeraceae; genus T3Sed10-213. The sequence continues at coordinate 105,522 of JBNRMN010000034.1, read as the reverse complement.
TGATGACCGAGGCGGCCCAAGTCGAGCGGCTGGCGGCTCGCGCCGCCTTCCAACTGGCCGTCTGCTACCAGAAAAAAGGCGACACCGCCAAGGCCGCCGAGTACTACCAAAAAGTCGTCAACGAGTTTCCCTCTCAAAAAACGCTGGCCGAGCGGGCCGCCAAAGAGCTTGAGGCCATTGCTCCGGACACAACGGAATTGATTCGGCACATCATCGTGCAGGACAGTTTTGAAAAAGGCAATGGCGCACCCGACGGCTGGCAGAAAGGCGCGTTCATCGACGGCGTGGAGTATATCTGGGACAAACATGTCGCCAGCGACGGAAAAGCCAGCCTTGGCTTCAGGAAAACGGCGGAACGCTATTTCCCGATAGCCCAATGGACGCGAAGGATTGAGTACGTCGGCGATACCGGCCAAATCGAATTTTCCGCCAAAGTGCGAGCCCAACAGGCCTATAAGGCTGTTTTGGATGTGCTGTTTCTGGATGATAACGACGAATGGATCAAGCACCAATGGGCAGCCTATATCGGAGCGAAAAACCCGGGCGACCCTCCTGCCGACCACGATTGGAAAAAGTATGCGGGCACGGTCGATATCCCGGAAAAAACAAAGACCATTGTCATCGGTCTGCAAATGTACGGGCCGGGAACGGTATGGTTTGATGAAGTAGAAGTAGCACTAATACAAATTGCATCGCCTGAATACACAGCAGAAGCGTATCGACAGAAACTCAAACAACCCATCACGGTCAATGTGGCCCAAAGCCCTGACGGCGACCGGCTGACGGTTCAATATGCGGCGATTGCCATTGCCGAGGAGGCCGGCGTGCCGTATCAGTGGGACAAATCCGCCCAGTTGGCCCATCCGCAGCGAACCCGGTATATCGCACCGCTGCGCATTGCCGGCAAACCCGCCGCCCAGGCGCTTGCCGATGTGCTTGGCCCGGTGGAACTGTCTTTCGGAATTGATGAAAACGGGGTCTATCTTTACAGTGATGAAAAACTGAAAGCGGTTGTAGAAAAAGCCGTTTTGACGATTTCGACGTGTGCCGAGACCGATCCGAGGGTAAAGACATCGCTCGACTCGCTTAAGGGTCTTCCGGATGAGGCCGTAACCGCAGCGGTCAGCGCCTACTTGGACGAAGCATCGCCAACCGTTCGGCGGTCGGCGATTTACATTCTTTGGAAGGGTGAGTTTTCGGACATCTCGGCAGCCGAACAAGGCCTTCTGGAACTGTGCGGCCATCCGGAAAATTTCACCCGCGGCATGGCCGCCATCACCCTGGGCGGCAGCAAGGTTTCCGATGCGTATGACGCGATTGCCAGGATGACCCTGCACGATGAAGACGCCTACGCCCGCCGCTGCGCGGCGTATGCCCTCGGACTGCTCGGCGATTCGAAAGCCCTGCCCGTACTGGAACAGGCACTGCAGGATAAAGAGGATCTTGTCAAACAAAACGCCCAGGCGGCCATCACGATGCTGACAAAGTTGACCGAACTGGACAGCGTTGCCGCAAAACCGTCTAAACCGGATAAACTGCGCGCCGAAGATTTAATCGCCGAAGGCTGGGCGCTATGGCAGGCGCGGAAGCTGGCCGAAGCGGAAAAGATGTTTGAAGAAGCGGCCGCCGCCGATCCGACCAGTGATGGAGCGTATCAGGGATTGGGCTGGGCGCAGCTCAATCAGGGCAAACGCGCCAACGCCAAACTTTCATTTGAAAGGTGTGTTTCACTGAACCCGAAGAATTCGGCGGCGCTGAACGGACTGGGTTGGATTGCCCACGGTCAGGATAACAAAGACGAGGCGATTGGCTGGTGGGAAAAGGCCGTCGCCGCACAACCCGGCGCCACAGCGTCGCTGAGCGGCCTGACGCAGGTCTATATGGAGCGTCGGGATTATCAAAATGCGATTCGCTATTACCAAATGTGGCTCAGGGCCGAGCCGAACAATCAGGACGCCAAAGACGGACTGGAAAAGGCAAGAAAATCGCTGGCGGAAATGGAACAATGAAATGCAATTTCACCGGCCTGAAAGGCCGGGGATTCGATCGCGTAGGAACGAACCTATGTGTTCGCCCGAAGAGTCAGACAAACAATATAGCTGCTGTCAAGCCACGGCGGAACGTGCTATAATAGCCGGCAGTGAAGCGCAGCGAAACCGCCGGCCATTGTATAGCGTCCCGTCGGGACTCTATTGCCGATTAAGAACAAAAGCGCGGCAGCGCAAGCTGCCCGATAATGCGAGGCCGCATATGTATTGCTATCCGGCCGCTTGCGCGGCTCGGCTTTTGTATAGCGTCCCTTCGGGACTATGCCGATGAGTATAACTGAAAATTAAAAACTTCGTGTGCTTCGTGTTCTTCGTAGTTAAAAAATGAATTTGAAACATCAATCCAATTCGGATTCACTGCGGCCGGTCGTGCTGCTGCTGGCGACGGCGGTGATACTGCCCACCGTGTGTTTGCTTTGGTTTATGACCCAGGCAGTCAGGAACGAGCGGCTGGCCGTGCGGCAAAAACTGCTGGATATCTGCAGCGAAGCCGTCCAAGACCTGCAGCAAGACCTCGTCAAGGCCACCGCTGCTCACACAAGGGACTATCGGCGAGCCGGAACCCATGGGAATATCCAGGCGATGCGTATCGTCGGGGCACAAGTCATCCGGCAGGATGCCGACAGTGTGGTCATCTATGATCAGGACGGTCAAGCGGTATTTCCTGTGCCTGAAACAAAAACGGCTGTGTCGTATTACGAGCCGTTCGTATCGGCATTTGCATTCGAGCGGGCGGGGAATTTCACAGAGGCATTGGCCGTCTATCAGCAGCTTGCCGAAAGCGATCTGCCGTCCGAACAGTTGTTTGCCGCTTATGCCGGACAACTGCGATGCCTGGAAAAACTGGGTCAGATTCATGCGATGAGTCCCTTATTTAACACCGTATTGTACACACATCGCGAGAAATGGTCTCCCGAACAGATTGCGATGCTGCGAGTGATGGAATATGAAGTGTTGGCGGCACATTGGAACATCTATCCCGGAAAAGGGCTGCTCGATGACCTTGAGGCGTGGTACAGGGCGTCGGAACGCTATCCTTCCGCAACGACAGTTTGGGCGCTGGGTAAAATACTCACGGTCGCCGAAACCATCAGCGATTATGACAACCTCCATAAAAGTCTGGGCGCACCGATCGCATGGCTCAGAAAAACGATCCGCATCGAGTCGCTGGCGATGACGGCAACTGACTTTCTCGACGCCCGGCCGGCCTTCAAACAACGTGTCGCCGGAATGTGGTACGCCATACCGACAGAACCGCCGTTGTACTGCCTGCGTGTTTCTGCCCAAGACTATGAGCTTTTCTTTCTAAAAACACAGGATACTTTTGCATCGTCGTTTGAGCCGGTACTGGCCGATTTTCCGATTCGCGGCACAGTGCTGGTAATGGTTGACAACCAAGGACGGCTGATCTACGGCACGCCGCCGGGACAAGCCGATCCGTTCGTAACGATCGCCCTTGACGATTTTTCGCCCGGCTGGTCGCTGGCGTTGTATTTTGACAGCGACGATCCGTTTTTCGCCGCCGCCGAGCGTCAGGCCGCGATTTATACATGGACGGGGGTGCTGGTGGCGGCCTTGATGCTGCTGGCCGGGATCGTGGCGATTCGGGCCGTCGGGCGGCAGATTCGGCTCAATGCCCTCAAAAACAATTTCATCGCGACAGTCACGCACGAACTCAAGACCCCCCTATCGTCGATGCGGCTGCTGGTCGATACCCTGCTGGACGGCGGCTGCACCGACCAACAACAGAACCGCGAATATCTGGAGCTTATCTGCCGCGAGAACCACCGCCTCAGCCGGATGATTGACAGCTTCCTGACGTTTTCCCGGATGGAACGCGGCAAACAGGTCTTCGAAATGCAAGCGGTTGACCCCGTCGCCATCGCCCAGGCCGCCGCCGAGGCCGTGCAGACGAAATTTCAGGAAAAAAAGTGCCGATTTTCCGTAACGGCCGACGCCCCCCTGCCGTCTGTAAGGGTTGATAAGGATGCGATGGTCACGGTGCTGGTCAACCTGCTGGACAACGCCTGCAAATACTCCGGCGACGATAAGGAAATCGCCCTGCGGGTCTTTGAGCAGGACGGCGGCGTGTGCTTTTCGGTCACGGATAATGGCATCGGCATGACCCGGCGGCAGATAAGGCGAATTTTCGACAAGTTCTATCAGGCCGACACCAGCCTGGCCCGCCGGGCCGAGGGCTGCGGCCTGGGCCTGTCCATCGTCAAATACATCCTCGACGCCCACAACGCGACGATCACGGTGGACAGCAAACCCGGCAAAGGAAGCGTATTTACAGTGTTTGTACCGGCGATTTAACCCTGAAGCACATGAAGAGAAAGAATAATGGAAACGATTCTAATCATTGAAGATGACCCGTCGATGCTGCGGGGGTTGAAGGATAACTTCGAACAGCGGGGTTTTACCGTCCTGACGGCTGACGACGGGGAGAAAGGGCTGGCCGCGGCGCTGGAGGCGACGCCTGACCTTATCGTGCTGGATATTATGCTGCCGAAGGTCAATGGTTATGAGATCTGCCGGCTGGTGCGGGCCGAAAAGCTCGATATGCCCATCATCATGCTCACGGCCAAGGGCGAAGAATCCGACGTCGTGCTGGGGCTGAACCTCGGCGCCGACGACTACGTCTCTAAGCCGTTCAGTATCAAGGAACTGCTGGCCCGCGCCAACGCCTTTTTGCGGCGCAAGCGCGAAGGTCGAAAAACCATCTTTACTTTCGACCGCTGTACGCTGGACACCGCCGCCTGCACCCTGAGCCGCGACGGCGAGCCGGTCAAGCTGACGCCCAAGGAGTACCGCCTGCTGTGCTGTCTGGCCGAACACCCCGGCCGGGCGATGACGCGGGACACCCTGCTTAACCACGTGTGGGGGTATAATTGCTTTGTCACGCCCCGCAGCGTGGATCGCTGCATCACGACCCTGCGCAACAAGATCGAACCGGATCCGCATAACCCTCAATACCTTCTGACCGTGAGGAATTTCGGCTACAAATTCGACTTGCACGACGAATAATATCCTCAGCCTTTCAGCAGGCCAGCCACCCGACATGCTTTTTCACTTCTCGAATACCGTTTCAAGCGGTACAATAGCCCGCGTGAAAAATGAAGCACAAGACAATTTATTCGCCGGAATGGATGAACCGCAGCCGATGCCGCAAGACAACGGGCCGGTGGTACGGGTCGCCCTGGAGACGGGGGCCGATGCGCTGTTTGATTATCGCCTGCCGGAGCATCTGGGGCAGGTCGAATCGGGACAGCGTGTGCAGGTGCCTTTCGGCAAAAGCAACAAACTGCATCAGGCGTTCGTGGTGGAAACATCGCCCAAGCCGGACGCAAAGACCTCCCAGCGCCGCATTCGGCTTAAATCCATCAAGCGTATTATTGACGATCAGCCGCTGATTGCCGGCGAGTTGTTTGAATTGGCGCAATGGATCAGCCGCTATTATGTCTGTCCGTTGGGTCAGGTCTTTGCGGCCATGGTGCCGGCCGCGGTCAAGCACAACGCCGGCGTTCGGACACGCATGTTTGTCTCATTGTCAAGGACATTCGATGAAAACGCCGCGTTGTCCAGCGCCCAACAAAAAGCACTGGTCAATCTCCTGCGCCAAGCCAACGCCGACAGCCCCGAAACCGCTCTTGAGAAAGAAACTCTGCTTGCAGAGGCCGATTGCACCGACGCCCCTCTCAAGCAGCTTGTCCGAAAAGGACTGGCGGTCATCACGCGACGGGCGGTCTTACAGACGCTGCCGTCGATCCCCAACGGCCTGTCGCTTGACAGCGGGCCGGTTGTCCTCAACAACGATCAGCAAACCGCACTGGCACATATCACCCGCCAAATCAACAGCGGCGCTTTCGGCGTTACCTTGCTGCACGGCGTTACCGGAAGCGGCAAGACCGAGGTCTATATTCGCGCGATTGAAGCGTGCCTGGCCCTCGGCAGACAGGCTATTGTCCTGCTGCCGGAAATTGCCTTGACCGCGCAGACCGTCCAGCGGTTTCATACCCGTTTTGAACGCCTGGCGATTCTGCACTCGCAGCAAACCGCCCCGCAGCGTAACGCTCACTGGCAAACCATCCGCAACGGGCAGGCCGATGTGGTCATCGGCGCTCGTTCGGCAATTTTTGCCCCGCTCTCGCGCTTGGGATTGGTTGTGGTCGATGAAGAACATGAACCCAGCTACAAGCAGGACACCGCGCCGCGTTATCATGGCCGCGACGTCGCCATCAAGCGGGCACATCTTGCCGGGGCACACTGCGTGCTCGGTTCGGCAACACCGTCGCTGGAAAGTCTGTACAACAGCCGAACCAAAAAACATTACACGCTCATCGAACTGCCCCGTCGGGTCTGTGATTTGCCGATGCCGGAGATGCGTCTGGTCAATATGGCCGCGGCCTTCAGCGATGCTGGGCACAAAGGCGTCCAATTGCTCAGTCCGGAGCTGGTCAACCGACTCAGCGGCGTGCTGGAGCGAAAAGAACAGGCTATTTTGCTGCTGAATCGACGCGGGTACAGCAACTATGTGTTTTGTCCGTCCTGCCGGCACAGTCTGCATTGCCGCAACTGTGATGTGACACTGACATTTCACAAACGCCCCAAACTGGACAAGCTCAGCGAAACAAGTCTGGGCAAACACATTCTCGGCGGCTATGCCATTTGCCATTACTGTCTGGCCAAGACGCTTGTGCCGCAAAGCTGTCCGCTGTGCAATACGCGGATGATTATGATCGGCCTCGGTTCGCAGCGACTGGAAGAAGAAGTCGCCGCCAAACTCCCTGACGCCCGTATCCGGCGAATCGACAGCGATGCCATGGCCGGGCAGGATTATTATCAAATTTTACGTGAATTTGCGCAAGGCGGCATCGATATTCTGGCGGGTACACAAATACTGGCCAAAGGGCTGCATTTCCCCAATGTTACCCTGGTCGGCATCATCAGTGCCGATACGGCCCTTTCACTGCCGGATTTTCGGGCCAATGAACGTACGTTTCAGCTCATCAGTCAGGTGGCCGGTCGGGCCGGACGCAGCGAAAAACCCGGCACGGTTATCGTTCAAACGTTTTTGCCCCAGCAGCCGGCCATTCAACTGGCTCTGCAAAACGATTATAAAGCCTTTGTAGAAAAAGAATTAAAGCACAGACAAACCTGCTCGCTGCCGCCGTACTGGAGATTGGCGATAATTCAGATTCGGGATACCAAATACGACCGCCTCACCGCCGCAGCAGAGCAAATGCGGCTGCGAATTGACCATTTTGTAGACAGCCTTGGACTTGAAATCAAACGCCGCGGCCCAATGCCCGCCCCCATCGAACGGATTCAGCAGCAACATCGGATGCAGATTATCCTGCAATCTCCCACGCCGACGGCCTTCGAGCGGCTTTTTGAGCAGTTGCGCCGTCAGCCGCCAATTCGTCCGGCCGTCCGCATTCAGCCTGATATTGACCCAATTTACGTTTTGTAGCATGTTGCGGCTTGCATTTTTGTTTTTTTTATGTATAGTTTCATTTTTCATTGGCGGAGAGTAGCTCAGCTTGGCTAGAGCGCTGCGTTCGGGACGCAGAGGTCGCAGGTTCAAATCCTGTCTCTCCGAGTCTCATAAGTCTTTATTAATGAATATGTTGCAAAGATTCGATCGCCGTGTTATCCGATTTGTGATTCACTGGATAGTGCTTTGTCAGCATAGTTATTATCCCCTTTTGTGTTCCTCTTGCCACAAGAAGAACAGGGCTGTTGCAGGAAAAAATCTGAAAAATCTCGGATAATTGTCACGAAATGACATATATCTATAGAACTACTATATCAAATCCTTAATTTGATTTGAAAACACCAAGCCGATTCGTTAGATTGGAATACGAACAGAATCCTGAAACGATTCTTTGAGGGAAGACCTATGGCAGTACGTGTGATACTGGTTGATGATCACGAAATCATGCGTGAAGGGATGTGCGCACTGCTTCGTAAATGTGAAGATATTGAAGTCGTCGGCCAGGCCGCCAACGGTCGCGCAGCAGTTGAGCTTGTGGAACAACTGGACCCGGATGTGGTCATTATGGACATTGGAATGCCGAATCTCAACGGCATCGAGGCCACGCGCCAAATGAAGACGCAGCGGCCCGCTCTCAAAATAATGGCCTTGTCCACCCACTCCGACGGCACGATTGTAGCCAAAATGATCAAAGCCGGCGCCAGCGGATATATGCTCAAGGAATCGGCCTTTTCCGAACTGAAAGAAGGCATTGTCACAATGCTCCAGGGACAAGTATTTTTATGCCGACAAATCTCTAAAGTCGTTTTCTCCGACTATATTAATATGCTCACTAATCCAAAAGCGGTCGAAAGCGACGGTTTGAGCAGCCGTGAGCGTGAAGTCCTTCAATTGGTAGCCGAGGGACATACGACCAAAGAAATCGCAAAAATTCTCCATCTCAGCCCCAAAACCGTCGATTCGCATCGCGAGCATATTATGGAAAAACTGGGCATCCGTAATGTGGCCGGGTTAACAAAATATGCGATGCGTGAAGGCTTGACAACCCCCTGAGGCGATATGTTAGCCATTCCCGCTTGATGGGTAATCTTTCCTGCTAAATTGGGTAAAATTCCCACTAATGTCCGCCGCGATCCTTCCCGATAATATACACAGAACAATGTAACCAAGGCGCCGCGCAAAGCGCCGCCTGCTTGATTGTTTAGGAATAATGCAGTCTCCTTTCAAAAAGTGTACAGATTATGTATATGCAGAATGGGGCGATTCAATCCCTGAATCGCTCCTTTTTGTACTTGTTCAGGACAGACAATAATTAAAACGCCGCCTTGTGCGGCCCGGCAACAATTGATGCTGAGGGAATATGCGGGTGAAACACTCTGAAACAACGACGGACAAGACATTGCAGCAAGCGTTGAGCGACACACAGGAAACTCTCAAACAGTCGCTTGAAGGCAAACAGCAGCTTATCCAGAAGCTCAAGAAAACACGTCGGGAATATCTGGCCATTTTCGATTCGGTGCCGGCGATGATCTGGTATCGCGATCGTTCCGGTCGGATTCTAAAGGTAAACCAGTGTGCCGCCGACTCGGTGGGTATGAGCATCCGCAGTCTGGTGGGTAAAAACTACTATGACCTGTTTCCCGATGGCGCCGAACGGGCCTTGCAGCAGGATCTTGAGGTCATGGAAACCGGACGACCGCTGCTGGGACAATTGCGTTCATTTACCGCCTACAACGGCTTGAAACGCTGGGCACTGGTGGATCGTATTCCTCTGCGGGATGAAAACGGACGCATTACCGGGGTGATGGTATTTGCGATAGACATCACGGACAAGAAACGCGCTGAAGATGATCTGCTCAAAGCCAAATCCCAGCTTGAGCAAACCAATCGTCATCTTAAGGCCGCCACCGAACAGGCGCGTCTGCTGGCGGAAAAGGCAACTCGCTCCAATCAGGCCAAAAGCGAACTGCTGGCCAGTTCCAGCCACGACATTCGCACGCCAATGAATTCAATCATTGGCTTTACCGAAATTTTAATGGACACCACGCTGGACGAAGAACAGCAGGAGTATGTTATAACCATTCATCAGGCCGCCAAAGGACTGCTTGATTTGATCAACGATATTCTGGATTTTTCGCGGATCGAGGCCGGCAAACTGAAAATCGAAGTGATCTCCTGCACTGTCGCAGAGCTTGTTCAGGAAATCCGCGTGATGATGGAAACGCAGGCGAGGAAAAAGGGGCTGGACTTTATCATCCAGGTGGATGACTGTTTGCCGAAGACATTTTTTACCGACCCGACGCGACTGAAACAATGTTTGATCAACCTGATCGGCAACGCGATCAAATTCACCGACACAGGACATATCGCCCTGCGCGTTCGGTCGGACAATCGTGCCGGACAGCCCTGCGTTCGCTTTGATGTGGAAGACACGGGCATCGGCATTCCGCCGGACAAACAGGACATCATCTTCAAGTCGTTTGCACAGGCGGATATTGCCACGTGCCGACAATACGGCGGAACGGGGCTGGGGCTTGCGATCACGCGCCGGCTGGCCGGACTGCTCGGCGGCGATGTTCGCCTGGTCAGTCAAGCCGATCAAGGATCGACGTTTTCGCTGACGCTGCCGCTGTTTGTGCCCAAGACCGCTGATCACGGCCCGGCCTCACTGGGCCTGCGGCCGATGCGGCGAGACGAGGATGCCGACGCCGCCTGCGGACATATTCTGCTGGCGGAACAAGCCTTCCCAAGTCAGTTGACCCTGGCACTGATGATGCGCCGGTTCGGACTGGACGTCCAGCTTGCCGGAACAGCCGAACAGGTGCTTGAATGTCTCGATGAACAGAATTTTGATCTGATTTTTCTGGATGAGGGACTGGGATTTGAGCACGTCAAAACGCTGGTGCATACGATTCGGAATCAATGGCCTGAAATTCCTCTCATCCTCGTCTCGGACCGGGACGGCGAACCGGCTGACCCGTGGCAACAGATGGGGTTTGATGAATGCATCAGTCGTCCGCTGTCGCGCGATCAGCTTTATACCGTCATCAGCCATTACCTTCCTGAACAAACAAGTCCCGCCCGCCCTGCTCTTGAAGACTCGGAGCTATCGGAACAGGATATGGCTTGTGTCGAATCACTGCTCAAGCAACTGCCGGAGCTGGCAAACGGCGCTCGTGAGGTCTTGATGCATTCGGATATGGAACTGCTGGCACGATTTGCCGAATTGTTCTCTGAGATCGGTCAAACCACCGGCCAGAGCACATTGACCGAAAAAGCAGACGCGATGCTGGGTTCTCTTCGAGAGGGCGGATCGTCTTTGCAGGAATTGACGCTTGCGGTCGATCAGCTCTGCGATCTATGCAGTCAAATCCATCAAACGCAATGTGCAAAACGCAGGGCCGAATAGGCCATGTTAAAAAAACAGAAGGCAATCAGATGAATAGTGACAGTCGCGTTATGAACAGGAAACCGCCTGCTGTCGGCTGCGAACGTCAGCAATGATAGAGAGAATGATATCGGCCTGGTGACGTATCCGCGGATCGGCGTGTGTGATACGGGCGTTCCACTTGCGATATTCTTCATTGATCAGTCGCCGCAATTGTTCAGGAGCCAGTTCCCGGCGAACTCCCAACAGAAGCCGCCATCGCTCAATCGAACAATTGTCCGTCAGCAGCTGTTTCTGGCACAGCGCGATGAATCGTTCCTGTGAAAGCTCCAGACCGTCGGACAGCTCCCAAAGCAACTGTTCCTGTCGGGCGGACGGCGACGCATACAGCGCGGCAACCTGAAGGGCAAGATCCATCGCCTCGATGGTATCGGCTTTTTGTCCCCAAGCAAGGATACCCTCACACGCCCCGGCGGTATCGAATGTTCCTTTGGACGCTTCAAGGCGGCTCAGCGGTTCGAGTAAATCGCTTCGAGGCGTAAAACGCCGCGTTTTATCCGCGATCCAGTCACCGATGACTTCGGCAACGGATGGGATAAACGGCTCATCAGTCGCCACCGCGCAGGCAAGCTCCACGCAGGCCCGCAATACCGCTTCCCGTCGTTCCTGAATCTCGGCGTATCCTTCTCCGCACGCGACATATTCCATGCAGGTATCGGCCCGCGCAAGAATCTGCCCTTTTTCACGATCGATCATGCCCGCCAACACCTGAATTTTTCGGCGTCCGCGTCGGGCAAAGCGAAGCAGGTGCAGCGGGATTTTTGCAATGGTGATCGGTTTTGAAAGCACAAACCGCTTGCCTGCGACGGCGCCGTAATGCGCTCGGTAATAAAACACCGGTGAATCGGGGCGCTGCCACTGAGGCGCAGCCGACAGAACCTGTTCCGCCTGACCGGCGCCGTCGGTTATATCCAGCAACTCAACACAGACGTCCGTCTCCGAACGCTCACGCGGCACAACAAAACGCCCAAAAACCTGAACACATAAAAAGCGATCTTCATACGGCGGACAGGACTCATCAATAATCTGTTCCGCCCGACAGTGGAAACGTGTTCCGGGCAGCGAAGGCCAGCGGCAACGGATGAGCCTGCGCAGCGCAGCAGAGCCGAGCCGCCCCGCCAACGTCATCTGCCTGCCTACCCATTCCACTGTCATAACGCCTTGTCCTTTTTGATCTCAGTCAATTTACCAACAATCAATTGTTACTGCACCTTATAGGTATTCAATTCTTCGGCGGTCTGTTCCACATTGGCCCGCTTCATTCGTCCTTTCTCGCCGACGCAAAATTCGACCTCAAGAGACCGACCGGAATCTTCATCCAGAAAGGTACAGTGCATCCGCTGGTTGACATCATAACTGTACCGCACGCGAATCGGGCGATTGGCCGGTCGATCCGGCGGCAGTTCGAAGATTTCCGTCGCAATCCGATTGACAAATTCAGGGTCCTCATCTTCGCCCTGCGTAACAATGATCTGAAGCTCGGTTTGGCCTTCGGCCATGGTATAAAACGTCTGCGTCGCCTCACAGGGCAGCGGCGTGTTCTTTTTCAAAAGAATCGTGTTGCGAATGGTCGGACGTCCGGTTTCTTCGTCCATCGGGGCACAAATCGTTCCGTAACTGTGATTGCAGACATCTTTGAGTTTGACATCGCGCAGCCCCGCCGTTATTCCCGCCGAAACCTTGCTCGGCTCATCGCGCAGCAGCGTCAGTCCCGCATGAATGGCCGCTCCCAGCGCGACACATTCATCGACATTGACGGCATTTTCCGGGGCAAAGCCGAATTTTTCAGTCAGCCGTTTGTGCACCACGGGCATCCGCGTACTGCCGCCGACCAACAGCACCTGATTGATCTGGCCGACCTTGGATTTGGCCTCTTCCAACGCCACTTCAATCAAAATCTCGGTTCGTGAAATAAGCGGCTCAATGGCTTTTTCGAACTGTTCGCGGGTGATTTCAATCCGCAGGCTGCCGGCCGGTCCGTACAAAATGCGGCGGGCCGTCGGACGCCGCGACAGTGTCTTTTTCACATCTTCGGCTTCATCTTCATACCGCGCGCGATCCTGCTCGGACTGAATCAAGTCGGTATGGTATTCCTCCCGGTATAACTGCTCGAACACCTCCAGCAGCTTGCGGTCAAAATCCACGCCGCCCAGGGCATGGTCGCCCTGACTGCACACAATATTCATATCCCGCCCGTCAATATCGAGAACGGTCACGTCAAAGGTCCCGCCGCCGAGGTCATAGACCAGCACGCGCCCGTTGACAGTCTGCGTGGTGGCGTAATAGAGCGCTGCGGCCACCGGCTCATTGACAATGCCGATCACATTCAGCCCGGCCAGCGTTCCGGCGTCCATGGTGGCCTTGCGACGTACCTCGTCAAAATGCGCAGGCACGGAAATTACCACATCCTGAATCGGACCGTTTTCAATTGCGCCGTCCTGACAAAGTTTCTTGAGAATCAGACTGGAAATTTCCTGAGGCGTCCACTCGCGCCCGTCGATGCTCTTTTTCCAGTTCGAATCGCCCATATACCGCTTGACCCAACGAACAGTGCGTTCAGGATTGAGCTGACGGCAATTCAACGCTTCCAGACCGACACGAATGGCGCCGGCCTCTTCGTCATCAAAATACACCGCCGAGGGCGTAATGCGCTCGCCTTCACTGTTGGGGACAATCTGCGGCCGACCGATCTCATTCAATCGGGCCAATGCTGAAAATGTTGTTCCCAAGTCGATTCCTGCAATCGTTCCCATGGCTGTTTCCTTTATGCTTCAGTTTCCGCTGCGTCGTACAGTTTGACCTGTGCACAACGCACAATTTTTACCTCGTCATCGTTGATCAGATATTGATAGCCGGGGCGAACAATCTCGGCAATGGTTCCCGCCCAATCCGCATTCGAAACAGGAACCCGCTGATGCACTGCCTCGACGTATTTTTCAAGCCCTTTGAAAGGCGTCTTCACATCGGGACTGAACTGCTCAACACCGCTGGACTCCAGCGCAAAAATCAATTCATCCCGAATGTCTTCCAGACAGCCTTGCAGGGTTTGTTCTTCCGGGTCAAGTTTGGCCAGCCGGTCGTCCAGATTGTCAATACAGCGAATGATCCGCATACAAAACCGACGGATGATCATCCAGTCATACCCATCCTGGAACTTACGGATTTGATCCTGCTGAGCGGCGGCGTATTGACGAATGGCCGAGACTTCTTCGGTCAACTCCGTCAGTTCATGAGTAACGGGGTGTGTCGTCATCAGCGTCGAGATCGCCGGATCCTCTTCCTGGGTATCCATTTCCCAGCCAAAATACGACCGGCTCTGCGGCGCCGAAGACGAATCAACCAGAGACACCGACGCCGCGAAGTCGCCCGAAGGTTGGGCAGCAGGCATCGGTGTGGACATAGCGGACTTCACGGCCTGTTTTTGATGGTTCTCCGTGGATTCAAAATAGCCGCAGCTATCAGCGGACTTCACGGCGGGTTTGACCGGAGCGTCCGGCGTTTGCGCCATGGCCGAAGCGGATGGACGATCCGACCCCTTGCCGGCGGGTTCTTTGACGCCCTTATTGTTCATCTCGGTATCCTCAAATGCCTGGATTTCCTCTGACATCTGCTCGGTTTGCTCTTTATACAGAACTCGTACGACCGCATATCGGACCAGTCCGCCGCAAAACAGCAACCCCCCCGCAAACAACAAAATCCCTGATGCGGTCGTCACCAGATTGCGTATTTCACGCGCGCGCTGGAAATCGGCCAGCCGCTGCTCCCAGCCCGGACCGTATAACACATCGGCAAGCTGGGGCGGGTATGTCTTCAGTCCCGCGTCAAGATCGGGCAAATCCGCCTCAAGACGCGGCTGCTGATGTTCTCGCAGCCGCTTTTGTATGTCGGCTCCGCCGTATGGACCCTGCCCCCAAGGGTTTTCAGCTTTCTCCGCAGGCGACAGCTGTGACCACTGGGCATACATAGCAAGATATTCGTCGGCTGAAGGGGCCTGCTCAATCGTCCCGGCGGCTTGAACGATCCGCCGGGCGGCTTGGCGATTTTGCATCGTCCCCCACCCCAGACCCACTGCACCGGGGATCATCAGCATCAATGCCAGAATTGTCCAGTTCATTCGGCTCATTGTTATCGACTTTCAAGACACGCTTGCGAGACCTTTCCCTTCGTAAAAATTACGTTACGCCGTTGTATCGGTCAAACCGGTCTTCGGGCTAACTTAAACATATCAACAACCGTGATACACTTTTCGAAAAAATATACAAGTTGCTGTATAAAAAAGACATAAGCCAACTTACTTCCGATAAAAGATCCATCCACAAGCCCTTTGGGGCCGCTGTGCAACAAAACTTTTTTAACATCGTCCCATAATCAGATTCCACCTCCCAGTCCGGCTGACGCGGTATCGGCGGTATCCGTTTGGACTTTTTGAAAAGAACCGGCGGTGCGTGCGAGTCATTGGACACCACAGGATTTTTGCGTTATACTCTGAAAGCAATCAAGACTTACGATTAAAGATGTACAATGAGGTTTTTTATGAACTTAAGACACTGCTGTAAGGTTCTCTTGGCCGGTACGCTGTTGGCGGCCTGCGGGTGTGCCAGACCGCCGCAACAACCGACGGGTTTGCTGTGTGACTTAAACCCCGAGCCGCTGGGAATTGAGGATTTTACGCCGGCGTTTTCCTGGATTGTCAACGACCCGCAGCCTGACGCCGTGCAGACGGCTTATCAGATTCAGGTCTATACCGGCCTCAGCAGCAAGCGGACGCTGGTGTGGGATTCCGGCAAAGTCGCTTCGCCGCGGTCGATTGCCGTGCCGTATGCCGGGCCGGAACTGCAACCCGGGCGGATGTACCGGTGGACGGTTCGGACCTGGAACAACAGAAACCAGCCGGGGCCGTATGCCGAGCCGCAATTGTTCGTCACGGCACTGAAAGACACCTGGTCCGCCCGTCCGATCTGGGCAGCGGCAGAAAATAAATATGTGTTCCTGCGCGATACGATAGAACTGCCTGACAAACCCATCGAGAAGGCGTTCGCATTTGTCAGCGGGCGCGATACCCATCCGTCGCGCCAGTATGTCTTCAAATTCTATGTCAACGACACACCCATCGGCATTGGGCCGGCGCGAGGCTACGACGGCAAGGTGCCCTACAACGTTTTCGATATCACTGAGCATTTGACCGCCGGAACGAGTCATGTGCTGGGGGCCATCTGTTTTTCCAATGGTCGCGCCAAAGATTTTATCGCCGAGATCAAAGTCTTCTACAAAGACGACGCCGTCGGCACATTCGGCACAGACGATACGTGGCGGGGGATCAACGCCGATCCTTATTATAATATGGGGCCGAAGTTTTTTTGGTATTACGAGGCCGGCCCGGAACATATCGACGCCCGCAATGAACCGCACGGCTGGCTGAGGACCGACTTTGACGACAGCGGCTGGCGTTCGGTGCGCACCGTACCGCATTATGCCGAGCGACTGGTTGCTCAGCCGATTCGCAATGTGCAAATGGAAGAGGTCAAGCCCGTCCTGATGCACAAAAAAAGCGAAGGGCATTATTTCTTTGATTTTGGTAGGGAGATTGTCGGGTGTGTGCGTCTGTCCATTGAAGGCACGAACGGACGACAGATCGAAGTACGCCTCGGCGAAGAGCTGGACGGCGATAAGACCGTTCGTCACCAAGCCCGCACGGGCGTTACCTATGCCGAGAAATGGACGCTGCGCGACGGGCTGCAAGTGATCGAGAACTTCGGCTATCGCGGGTTTCGCTACGGCGAGCTGCTGAACCTGCCGACGGATGACTTCGTGCTGAGCACTGTGACGCTTGAGTATCCGTTTGATCAGGACGCGGCGGCCTTTGACAGTTCCAGTACCATCCTGAATGAAGTCTGGGACTTATGCCATTACAGCATCAAGGCGACCAACATCGACCTGTATCAGGACTGTCCGACACGCGAGCGCGGCCCGTATGAGGGCGACGCCTACATCAATATGCTCTCCCATTACGCGGCGGATCGTGAATATGCGTTTGCCCGTTATACCAACGAATACCTGTATCATCGCCCGACCTGGCCGACCGAGTACAAGCAAACCTGCCTGCTGATGGCCTGGGCCGATTATATGGCCACCGGCGACGCAAAATCCATTCGCCGACACTATGATATCCTGACGACCAAAACGCTGTGCGATTTTGTCAATGAACAGGGACTGGTCGAAAAACACGACAGCGACAACGACCGCGTGCTGGTGGATTGGCCGGCGTATTATCGCGACGGCTATGAATTTACGCCGATCAACACCGTAACGAATGCCTTTCATTATAAGGCCGTGGAGCTGCTCAGCCGCATCGCCGGCGTATTGGATAAAACCAACGACCCAACTCGTTACGCCGCCGCAGCCGAGCAGGTCAAAAATGCAATAAACACCCATCTGTTCGATGCACAATCCGGTATCTATCGCGACGGACGCGACAGCGCCCACAGCGCTGCTCATGCGAACTTCTTTCCGCTGGCGCTGACGGTCACGCCGCCGGAACGCAAAAAGTTAGTGGCTCAGTTTCTGATCGAGAAAGGAATGGTTTGCAGCGTGTATGGGGCGCAATACCTGCTCGATGCGCTGTATAACGCCGACCGCGGTGATGCGGCGCTGGCACTGATGACCTCGACCGAGAAACATTCCTGGCATCATATGATCCATCACCTCGGCGCGACTATCACCACTGAGTCATGGGATCCGTCCGGCAAGCCCAATATGAGCTATGCCCACCCATGGGCCAGTGCCCCGCTCAATATCATCCCCCGCCGACTGTTCGGCATTGAACCGATCGAGGCCGGTTACGGTCGCATTCGCATCCGTCCGCAAACCGGCGGGCTGGAATGGGCACAGCTCAGGCTTCCGACGATTCGGGGGACTATCGAGGCGGCCTTTCGCGATACGGCGGGGACCTTTGAACTGGACATCACCCTGCCGGCCAATATGACCGCAGAGGTATATCTGCCCGTTCAGCACAGCGACCGCCCGGCCGTGCTGATGAACGGCAAACCGACTGAGGCCGTCCAATCGGACGGCTGGTGGGTCATTGAATCGGTCGGCTCCGGCGGGCGCACCTTTGAAAGCCGTTGACCTTAGCACCAGCCGGCCAGGTTCATCACGACCGGCAACAGCAAGAGCAATGCAATCAGCGCGGCAATGATCGCCGGCCAGCGGGGTTTGTCCAGAAACACGCCGATAACGCCGAAGACCAGCGCCAGCGGCATACTAACCATCATCAGGAGTGCTCCAAGCACTCCAAAGGGATTGCCTCACCCCGGCTGAAGAACCACCAGCACGACGAAACTGCCCACCCCCAGCGCCAACAGTTTGGCAGAAATTGCACCGTATCGCATAAACACCTCTCTTGACCAATATATCCTTTTTTGCCGATGGATTCAAGCAGACTTATTTCAAGTAACGTGTATTGCCGACCCGACGGGTAAAGCCGATTTTGTCCATATAATCCAGCAGCGGAATGGCGTATTTTCGGGTCGTATCAATCAAGTATTTGAATGCGACGCTTTCCAGACGGCCCCGCCCTTGGCCCTGAATATGCTCGGCAATACGGCGTTTGGCCTGCTTTACGGCCTCGGCGTGGAATACCATCGTTCGGTCCACATAAAATAGTTTTTTCTGTTCGATCAAAATCGTAATGGCCTCCCGGATTTGTGATGGGGTCAGGCCGGACTCGGCCGTCAGTTCATTGAGGCCGGGAGGAGCAAACAGGTTTTTCAGGAACGCTGTTTCGATTTGCCGGAGCCGTTTTGCCAGAGCCGGATTGCAGGTTTCGGTGTGCGACGGCAGTGCCAGCCGATCCAGACGCCGCACGACCGTCCCTTGTTTCAGGGCAACTTCCAGCAGGGCATCAAAAACGCCTTTGCCCAGTTCAAGCCGCTCGGCTAAAGCTTCCGCATCCATGCCCGGCCGTTCGGGATGGTCGGCGTGAAACTGCTCAAGCGTTTCGGTGATGTGCCGGCACATCACCGACAGTTTTCGGGCGTGGATATACACATCGCCGGACAAAGCGACAACGGTTTGTGTCTGCAGCAAATCCGCCAGCAGCCGCCGCACCCGCTCAGGCTTCTGCTTGGTAAACGACGTGAGATCATCAAGCCGTGCGACGCCGGACGCCGCCGATTCCACCGCAAAAGCGACAAATGCCGTTTCATTCCGCTGCGCCTCGGCCAGTGCTTTGGCATAGGCCGGCCCCCGCCCGTGAGCATACCGAAGACGCGATGACATCGCCTGAAGGATGCGCCCCCCGCCGACGGTACGCATCGGCGACAGCGACCGCAGGATAAACCGGTCGCCGGGGGCGGCCACAAGCGGCGTATGCGCACGAATCTGAAGCAGGAAGTCGCCGTCGGCAAAGTACTCGTCTCGCTCAACACGATAAACATTGGCCGCAACATCCGCCGTGCCGGTGTGGAACCTCATCTCAGCACCGTTTTTAACAGGCAGCGACTGACCGGGCAGCACCGCGGCGGCACACAAAAACCACTGCGTCGGAGAAAAATACCCCTCTACCGTCAACACGTCGCCCCGTCGGATAGTACGATAATCCATCTGCGGGATATTCAGCGCCGCACACTGGCCGCTTCGCACGTATTCGGACGGCTTGCCGTAAACCTGTATCGCCTTGATGCGTCCGGTTTGTCCGCTCGGCAGCAGGACGACTTCCTGGCCGATCTGTGCCGAACCGGCGGCGGGGATGCCGCTGAGCACTGTGCCGAAGCCCTTGACCGAAAACGCCCGTTCCACCGGCAGACGAAACACCCCGTCAATGCTTTTGGGGCATATGGAAGCGACCACATCTTTCAACGCCGTATAGAATCCGTCGAATCCCTGCCCGGTGATGCTGGACATCGGGCAAATCGGGGCATCATGCAAAAACGTGCCGCACAAAAACGTTCGGAGTTCATCGATCGCTGCCTCGACGCGCTCCTCCGAAACACGATCGATCTTGGTCAGGACGGTCAGGCCGTGCCGCACGCCCAGCAGGGTCAAAATCTCCAGATGCTCGCGCGTCTGAGGCATAATCCCGTCATCGGCGGCCACGACAAACAGCACTCCGTCAATGCCCGCGGCGCCGGCGACCATCGTCTTGATGAAATGTTCGTGTCCGGGGACATCGACGATCCCCACCTCCCTATCCCCCAGCAGACACGGGGCAAAGCCCAGCTCAATGCTCATGCCACGCTGTTTTTCGACCTTGAGCCGGTCGGTCTCACAGCCGGTCAGCAAGCGGATCAACGCCGTCTTGCCGTGGTCAATATGCCCGGCGGTGCCGAGAGTGATGTTGATTTGGGTCATAATTCGGAGTTTTTAGTTCGTAGTTCTTAGTTCGGAGCATAATGTCTTGAAACGATCTTCATGGTTTGTTTTAATGCAGAATTTCAACCAGCGTCTCAATCAAAATCGCCTCATCGCCGTCCAGCAGCGTGCGCGGGTCAATCAGCACACGATCATCGCCGATGCGCGTAAAGACCGGCGTCGCAGCGCCCCGCAGCGTGTCGGCCAGTGCCGCAGCGGATTGATGCGGCGACGCAATTGCCACCAGGGTCGTCGGCAGGTTTTGTCCGGGCAGTGAGCCGCTTCCGATTTGCGACTGGCCCGGCAGCAGTGAGACGCACGCATCAGGGCAGGCCCTCTGCACCCGTTCGCAGATGCGCTCGGCCTGCCGCTGAATCTCCTCCGCCGAACGCAGCATCAGCCGCAAGGCGGGCACCTTTTCCAACACCGCCGCCTCATCCAGAAACAATTTCAGCGTCGCCTCCAACGCCGCCAGCGTAAACTTATCGACCCGCACGATCCGCGCAAATTGATTTTTGCGCACCTTCTGGATGATTTCGGCACGGCCAAGGACGATCCCCGCCTGAGAGGCCCCGATGAGTTTGTCGCCGCTGGAGGTAATCACATCGGCCCCGGCGGCGACCGATTCCATCAACGTCGGCTCTTTTTCAAATCCAAATCGCGAAAAATCAATCAGCGACCCGGCCCCGACATCATCAAACAGCAAAAGGCCGTTGGCGTGGGCCAGCTTGACCATCTCCTCCAGCGGCACTTCGCTCGTAAAACCCGTAATCTTATAATTGCTCGGATGCACCCGCAAAATCGCGGCGGTGTTTTCGGTAATCGCATTCTCATAATCCCGCAGGTGCGTCTTGTTGGTGGTACCCACCTCGACCAGCCTGGCCCCGCTAAAGGCCATCACGTCCGGCAGGCGAAACGCCCCGCCGATCTCGACGAGCTGTCCGCGCGACACGATGACCTCTTTGCCTGCGGCAATGGTGTTCAGCACCAGCGCCGTGGCCGCGGCGTTATTATTCACCACGGTCGCCGCTTCGGCGCCGGTCAGCAGTTTGAGCAAGTCTTCAATCCGTCCATCTCGCGAGGACCGCTTGCCCGCCTCGACATCCACCTGCAACAGCGAATACCCGCCCAACTGCCAGCTGATCTGCTCCAGGACCTCACCCGCCAGCGGCGCCCGTCCCAGTCCGGTGTGCAGAATGATCCCGGCCGCATTGACCACCCGTCGATAAAACACCCCCGCCACCGCTTCCAGTCGCCGCTCGATCCGGTCCCGCACCGCCCCGGCCATATCGGCATCGGCTGAAAATGTCCCGTCCCGCACCTGCCGGCGGATTGTCTCAATCACCTCGCGCACCAGTTGCGTCCGCATCGCCGCACCCACACGCCGGGCCGCCGGATGTGCCTGAATCTGCGATAACACCGCATCCACCGAAGGAATCTGCCGAAGCTGCGCCTGAATCTGTGCTTCCATAAGCCGCCTTTCGTAGTCCGATCAATCAGTCCCTGCCTGCGATGTTATTGTACGCCGATCCGCCCAAAAAGCAAGCCAAGACACTTAAATTCAAGACATTTTGTGCTTTTTTTGTACAATACAAAAATGTCGTTGAATCCGCTTGCTTTTTTTCTGTTAAAACGGTAAAAAATAACAAAAATCTTCGTAACACCGTCGTACGGCAAACGTCTTTAAAGAATTGACGGACACATTGGAATCGGAGTCATGACGGGAATCGAAAAAAAACATTCGCAATCTCCTGGCTATTCGTTTTTCTATACAAACTTCGAAACAGCTCGGCTTGAAGACGGCGGTTTCCTGCGCACCGGCTCTATGGAGTATGGGTGAGGCAGCACCTGCCGGTACTCGTGGCGAGTGCCAGAGGACTTCCGCAGGCGGTTCCGCATCGAAATCGACATCGATTCCGGACCGTTTACCGTCCACCAGGAAAACCGATGGTATTCGATTGAGGAGTTGACGCGATAAGCAGTCCTCACACAACAGAGCAAGTATCGGCGGGTCGAAAAACAGTTTCGGCCCGCTTTTTTTATCAACGGATTACACAATGAAGCAAACAGCACAACAATCAAACAGTCCGCTGGCAGCGGTTCAAACGGTTTATAGCGGCCCCGAAGGCAAACTCTGGGAATTGCTCATGGGCGAGCAGATTCATATCGGCGGATTGACCTCGTCGATGGATCTGGCCAAGAAGGCCGCAATTCAGCCCGGTACCAAAGGCGTGGATTTCTGCTGCTGCAGCGGCGCAGGGATGCGCTTCCTCGTGCGGTTCTGCGGCGTCGCCGCCATGACCGGCGTTGATGCCACAGCAGCGATGGTCGAACTGGGTAAAAAACGTTGCCAGGAAGAACATTCTGACGATAAGATTCAGTTTGTCCTGGCCGATGTCTGCAATAGCGGACTTGCCGCTGCCAGCGCCGATTTCGTCTGGGGCGAGGACGCCTGGTGCTATGTGGAAGACAAAGACACGATGATTGCCGAGGCCTGCCGCATCGTCCGCCCCGGCGGTACGATTGCCTTTACCGACTGGGTGCTCGGCGATGTGCCGATGACCGCCGAGGAATTGCAGCGGACACTGGCGTTTATGAAATTCCCCAACCTTCAGAGCCGCAGCGGATACGCCGCTCTGCTTGAACAAAGCGGCTGCACCGTCAAGCACCTGGAAGACACCGGCCGCTTTGCCGACCATGTGGAACTCTATCAAAAAATGGTCGGTACGCAGCTTACGTATGACGCCCTGAAAATTATCGGCTTTGACCAGACCCTGCTCAACACCATCGGCAAAGAGATGGCCGCCATGGAAAAACTGGCCCGCGAGGGCAAAATCATCCAGGCTTTGTTCGTCGCGGTAAAAACCGCATAAGAATCGATTTGAGCCCCTGATCGTCAGAGGAACATTCAAATGACACAGAACCAAAACCCGCAGATACAATGCCGCTTCGATCAAATGATTCAACACTGTTACGCCTTTGCGACAGCCGCCCAATCCCAGGGTCGTCCCATCGTCGGGATTATGTGCGAATACACACCGCGCGAACTGATTCTTGCCGCCGGCGGTGTGCCGGTGTGTCTGTGCGGCGGGTCGCTGGAAACAATTGCCCCGGCCGAACAGGACCTGCCCGCCGGCCTGTGCCCCCTGATTAAATCCACCTATGGCTACCACATCACCGACAGCAACCCCTTTCTGGCTATGGCCGATTTGATCGTGGCTGAGACCACCTGCGACGGCAAGAAGAAAATGTTCGAGCTAATGGCACAGCAACGTCCGATGCACATCCTTGAACTGCCGCAAAAGGCCGACGACCCGAATGCCCGAACGCATTGGCTGGCCGAGGTGCGAAAACTCAAAGCAGTACTCGAAGACCGTCTGTCGTGCCGTATCACGGACGACGCGCTGCGCAGCGCCATCAAACGAATGAATCGCGAACGCGCATTGCGGCGGCAACTGGCCGAGCAAATGAAACGCCCCCGGCCGCCGTGGACAGGCCGACGGCTGCTGGACTTCAAAAGCATCATCTCCGGCATCGAGGACGATTTGAATGAATATGAGCGATTGCTTGAATCTGCCGACACAGCCGGTTCAACCATCGACAGCGGCATTCGTGTGTTATTGACCGGCGTGCCGACTGTCCACGGCGCCGAGCGTATTGTTGATTTAATCGAACACACCGGTGCACGGGTGGTGTGTATGGAAAACTGTACCGGCATCAAACCCGTTCTTGACGATGTAGAGGAACAGGCCATCGATCCGCTGGAGGCGATTGCCGAGACGTATTTCCATCTGCCCTGCTCGGTGATGACGCCGAATACGCGACGGCTTGAGCTGCTCGATCAATTGACCGAGGACTACAGCGCCGACTGCATCATCGATCTCGTCTGGCAGGGTTGTCTGACATACGATGTGGAATCCTATCATGTGCGTCAACTGGCCGAGCGCAAAGGTCTGGGCTATTTGAAAATCGTGACCGATTATGCGCCGTCGGATTCGCCCCGGCTGTCGGTGCGCATCGAAGCGCTCATCGAAACGCTGCGCGAAAGGACAGGCTGATACGATGGCAAGAATCGGTTATTGTTGTCCGTTTGTTCCGATTGAGCTGATTACCGCCTGCGGCCACACGCCCTGTCGTCCCGAACCAACGCCGGAACGACGCGACGAGATCGAAGGTCTTTGTGCGTGGGCAAACGCCTTTTCCGCTGCGGTCCGACAGGTCGATGCGGCGGTTTTTACCACCGGCTGCGACCAGATGAGGCGTATGTATGAGAGACACACCCTTCAATCGGACAAACCGGCGTTTTTGCTGAACATCCCCAAAACCGGCAGCCCGACGGCACGCACCATCCTTTGCGACGAGTTTGAACGGCTGGAACGCGGTCTGGTCGAGCTGGACGGCGGTCGAACTAATCCCGCCCTCCTGACCGATCCAATGAATCACTCAGCATCCCAAACCGTCGAATCGCAGGACAAGGGGCTTGCCGTGATCGGCGGGCCGTTGTTTGAGTGCGATTTTTTCGATCTGACTCAACTTACGGCCGCACGCGGTCTGCCGATTGTTTTCAACGGCACCGAATCGGCATGGCAAAATCTGCGAACGCCCTTCGAGCCGACAGCGGGCAACAGCCCTCCGCTTGCGGCGCTGGCCGACCATTATCTGACAACGCCTGCGATCTGGCGGCGTCCGGCTGAGCCGTTTTTCGACCGGCTCAGCGAGGCGATCCATCGCCGTCGGGTTCTTGGCGCGATGGTCATCCGGCATCCGTTCTGTGATTACTGGAAGGCGGCGATATTCGATCTGCGCAAGCGACTTACCGTACCGCTTATCTGCATTGAAACCGATTCCTGCGCACGTCTGTCAGCAGCTTCGCTGTCGCGGCTGGACGCTTTTTTGGAGCAATGGGAGCGATGAACGTACCGCCTGCACAACTGACGCTTGACCAGTGGCAGCAGCGCTACCGACAGCTTTGCGAGGCCGACCTGAAAGAACGCTTTTACGGCGGGCCGCTGCAGCGTCATTTTAACGCCGGCGACAAACGGCTTGACCGGCTGCGGTTTGACAACGCGCCGGCGGCGCTGGCCTTGTGGAACTTGATACTGACCGAAGAAGACCGCCTGCGGCTGTGGCGCCGGCAGGGCAACAAAATCATCGGCACAATGAAAGACCTCGGCACGATACCGGTCATTGCATACGCCTTTGAAAATCTGACGGCGTTTTATCCTGACGCGGCCTGGTGGATTCCCTGCTTCAAACAGCAGCGAGACGGCCTGTTCGAGCTGGCCGACCAATATGGACTGGACGCTGCGTTTTGTCCGGTCCGCGCCATGGTCGGGGCATTTGTCAACGGACAGCATTTTCCGATTCCCGACGCCCTCGTGTGCAGTGTCGGGGCCACCTGCGACGATTTTTCCATCGCCGCGGCACGGCTGGAAAGCCTCGGATTTGAAATCTTCTGGTGGGAAATGCCCCATTACCGCAACCCGCACAACGGCCAAACAGCCCGTGTTCGACCCAACGGCCTGACGGCATCGGAACAACAAATCGATTATGTGCGATGTGAGTTGATGCGTGTGGCCGACTATCTCGCAGAGGTTGCGGGCCGGCCGCTTGATCATCAACAACTCAGAACTTCGATCCGTCAAACCAATCGCATCCGGAAGCTTTTGAGAACCCTGAAAATGAGGGTGTTCTCCGCACCGCGATGTCCCCTGCCGGCGCTGGAGATGATGCTGGCCGAGATGCTGGCGATTCACTTTTGTTCCGATCCGAACGAGACCGAGGTCGTCCTGACCGGCCTGCTGAACGAGGTGAACCGCCGCGTCGAAAACAACCTCGGCGTCCTTTCAAATGAACCGGTACGTGTTTTCTGGGTCAATCCGCCGGCAGATGTCTATGCAATGAATCTGATGGAACAGTGCGGCGGACGGCTCTGCGGCACGGAGCTGATGTTCCCGCACGCTTTAATGTCCATCGATGAAACCGATGACCCGTTTGTCGCCCTGGCCACAGCCGCCCTGGCCGATCCGATGGCCGGCTCAGCTCAACGACGAGCAGGAGGTATCCTGCGCAGCATTCATACCGTCGGCGCCGAGGCGGTCGTATTCAGCCGCATCCCCGGCGCCAGCCACTGCGCCACAGAAGGCAGACTCATTGCCGACTGCATTCGAAACCACACCGCGCTTGCCGTTCTGGATATCGAAATTCCCACGCTGATTGACCCGTATGAATCATCGCTGACAACGCGATTGGAAGCCTTAATCGAAACCGCAAAAAGCAGGAGAGCAATATGATTACCGCAGGCATTGACGCCGGCTCGCGCACGCTTAAGGCCGTGCTGTGGGACAGTCAACAGCAAACCGTGTTGGCCCGCCGCTTGGACGACCAGGGCGCCGATCAGCAGAGTCGCGCTCGACGCCTGTTTTATGATCTCCTCAATGAGGTAAAGATCAATCGCAGTCGCGTCGCCGCTGTGGCCGCGACCGGCTACGGACGCAGGCTCGTGAATGTAAGCGATACGACGATCACCGAAATCACCTGCCATGCCGTCGGCGCCGCCCATCTGCACCCGGACGTCGCCACCGTCATCGACATCGGCGGACAGGACAGCAAACTCATTCGACTGGACAGCCGGGGCAAGGTGCGGGATTTTGTGATGAACGATCGCTGCGCCGCCGGGACCGGGCGATTCCTGGAAGTCGTCGCCGACCGGCTGGATGTGCCGCTGGATGAGCTGGGTGATTACGCCCGCCGCAGCGATGCCCCCGCAGCCGTCAGCAGCATTTGTGTGGTTTTTGCCGAGACCGAGATCGTCGGCCTGCTCGCCCAGGGCCAATCGCGCGAAAATATTATCGCCGGCGTGCAAAACGCCATCGTACGCCGACTGGCGGCAATGGGCGGCGGCCTGATCCAAAGCCCCGTCTATTTTACCGGCGGCGCAGCGCTGATTTCGGGAATGCGCGAGGCCTTTGAAACCGTCCTGGCTCAACCGGTCAAGGTCTGTCAATCGCCACAGTTTACCGGCGCCCTGGGCGCAGCGATTCTGGCCGCCCGGCGACAAACAGACGACTAATATCCGGCAAATATTTCGCCAAATCGACTGAATGCAGCAGTCAATCCGCGGTAAAACAGGGTTTTACCCGTCCCGCAAAGCCATCGGCAAATCAAGGATTTCCTTCAGCACAAACGCCGTACGCAAACTTCCGCGTTTTTGCAGCATTCGGCGCAATTCGGCCGCGGACGAGCCGCCCGCTTCGATTGGCTCTTGCCGTATTGCTGGGCGGACTTGAGGCGGCTCCTTGCCTGCAGCCGGACGTGCAGCGGCCGCCCCGACGCCGACCGGTTTTCCGGTGCGCGCCTGCCTCAAGGCCTCCTGCGGAGTCTTGGACACACTGCCCGGCGACCGCAAGACCCGCTGTCCGACGGTTTGAGCCGCCTTGACCGACTGTGACGCTTGTTGCTGAATCTGCTGCTGACGCTGCATATACTGTTTTCGCTGCAATTGCTGACGGCGCAACGCCTCGATGTGTCGAAGCCGACGTTGTTCGATCTGCTGTTGACGTTCCTGATCGGCGCGCCGTCGGGCCTCCTGATCGGCATAGGACGGCTCCGAGGGCAGACCGGAACTTCGGGATGCTGTGCGCGCATACGGCAGCGTTCGCTGCGGCGGCGTCTGTTGACGGGAGCGAGCGGCTTGATCAAGCGGCTTAAACCGCGGCGCTGATCGCTCCGGCACATCCGATCGTGAAGCACTCTCGGCCTGCTGATCTTTTTGCTTTGCGCGCGCCATAAATGCCTTGCCCACCGCCGCAGCCCAGTAAACCACCATCAGCACAATGGGGAAAAGCAACTCCAGCCAATCGCCGTTTGCCGGCGGCATTGTATAGGCTGCCATCGACACAATCAGTCCTCCGACTTGGGCTTGGCGTCACCTTTGGCAATGGATTCGCGCATTTCAGTATCGGATTTGATATTTTTCAGGCGATAGTAATCCATCACACCGAGATTGCCCTTGCGAAAGGCCTCGGCCATGGCCAGCGGGATTTCCGCCTCGGCCAGCACCACTTTGGCGCGATTTTCTTCGACCAGCGCACGCATTTCCTGTTCGCGCGCGACGGCCATGGCGCGTCGTTTTTCCGCCTCGGCCTTGGCGCGAAGTTTGTCGGCCTCGGCCTGTGCTCCCTGAAGCTGGGCGCCGATATTTTGCCCTACATCGACATCCGCGATATCAATGGACAGGATTTCAAAGGCCGTGCCGGCATCCAGGCCTTTTTCGAGCACCGCTCGTGAAATGCGGTCGGGATTTTCCAGCACGCTTTTGTGGTTGACCGCGCTGCCGATGGTGGTGACAATTCCCTCACCGACACGCGCGATGATGGTCTCCTCGGTTGCTCCGCCGATGAGTCGCTCGATATTGGCACGAACCGTTACGCGGGCCTTGGCCTTGAGCTGAATGCCGTCCTGGGCGACCGCATCGACGGTTTCGCGGCCTTTGCGCGGATCGGGACAGTCGATGACCTTGGGATTGACGCTGGTTTGCACCGCTTCGAGAATATCGCGTCCGGCAAGATCAATCGCGGTGGCAACCTGCCAGGACAGATTGATATTGGCTCGGTCGGCGGCAATCAGCGCACTGACGACATTCGGCACACGTCCGCCGGCAAGATAATGGCTTTCAAGCTGCGCCGTGGTCAGCTCCAAACCCGCCTTGGCCGCGGTAATTCGACTCACAACAATCGTGCGGGAATTGACCTTGCGAAGCGACATCCCGATCAGTTCGGCAAAGGAGACCGGAGCGCCTGAGAATCGGGCCTGAAGCCACAAATTCCCGTAAAAAATCACCAGCATCACAAAGAGCAGTAAGATCAGGCCGATCACGATAAAAAAGCCGACCTGGACAACATTGGCAAGCAGCAATGCCTCGATCATTGTTGACTCCTTTCGAAATTAAATATGTGTTTCTTTTGTTCGCACGGTAATCGTGTTGCCTTCCACACGGATGACTTCAATCTCAGTCTCTTTGGGGATAAATCCCACCTCGGCGCTGCAGATGACCCGCTTGCCCTCAATCTCGCAAACCCCCACCGGCCTGAGCGGACCCATCGTCCTGCCGCGCTTGCCTGACAATCGCGCCAGATCATCTTTGTCCGCGATGGCATCGCCGGCCGAACGCGAGACATTCTTCAGCACCATCGCCTGTCCGATGGAGGTTTTCGGAAACAGCTTGTAGGTGATTACCCAAAACGTGGGTATCACCACCATCGCCGTAAACACACCAAACCAGCCGACCGCCGTGCTGACCTGAAAAAACAGGGACGCCCCCCACACAAACGTTCCGATTGCCAGCAGCGTCAGCAATCCGAAACTGGGGATAAAGATCTCCATCACCGTCAGTACGGCACAGACGATATACAAAAACAACGCAAACACAATCAGGGCAATATCCATGAGCATTCGTTCGCCTCGACTCAGGTTTCCCACTGTTCGGCCGCAACAACAATTCGGTTGCCGCGGATTTCAAGTATCGTGACCGAAATATCTTTGCCCAGGAACTCGCCGCGGGTAACGACATCGGCGATTGTGTCGTCGAATCGCGCCTTGCCTGCCGGACGCAAGACCGAAATCGTTCGCCCGATTTGTCCCGGCCCAAGCGCAGTCGCGGCCGGAACGGCAGCGTTTTCTTTCGATGCAACGGCGGCATCTGAGCGGCCGGGCCTGTCCAGGGCGCTGCTGAGCACAAACGACCGAAACAGAGGAATTCGATCCATATACCGAGACAACACCAGCACTGCGACCAAAAACGCCGCAAAACCGACCGCAATGCCCATCAGTCCGTCGGTAAACTCCTGCCAGGCCGCCGGATTTTTGGGCCAGGGAATCTCCCCGGGCGCGGTGCGTACGAGCATTCCGAATAAACCGATCAAAATGCACGTAATACCCAAAAATCCAGCCACGCCGAAACCGGGCAGAATAAAAAACTCAACCAGCAGCAGCACGATGCCGATCACCAAAATCGCAATCTCAATCCAGTTGGCCATACCGGTCAAATACCGACTGCCGACCAGAACCACCAGACAGAGGATCGCCAACAGACTCGGCAGCCCCAGTCCCGGCGTGTTCATTTCCACATAAATCCCCAGCAAAATCCCCAGCACCAGGACGCTGACGACCGCCGGCGAATTGATCCACCGCACCATTTGTTCAGACCAGAGCGGTTTAAAGAACAGCACCTTGGGGTCAAAAACCACCCCGTCGCGCTCGGCCAGAAACGCCAGCGCTTCATCCAAATTCTCAACCACCGCCCGAGCAATGCCGTACTCATACGCTTTGGAATCGGTCAGCGTCAGAATCTCATCATCTTTGACAATCAGATGCTTGTTCTTCAAATCATAGGTATTGGGGTCGGTCGGCAGGTGCTCGGTCTCAAAAAATTCCATTTGTCCGGTGGTCCGATTTTTGACCTGCCAGACCTCAAGCTGTCGGGTGACCATCGCCTTGAGCAGTGCTTCGGGGTAGCCGTTGGCCTCGGCGGCCCGGCTGAACACCGAACGAACGTAGCTTTCGATCTTTTCACGCTCGACCCCTTCCAGTGTCCCGCCCATCGACATCGGGGCACTGGCGCCGATGGTCGTATGTCTGCGCATTAGAATATCTTTGCAGGACACGCTGACCATAGCGCCGGCGGAAATGGCCTCTTTGCTGATATACGCCACCGTATGGGCCATCGGCCTCACGTCGTGAATGAGATACTTGCTGATTTCATCGGCGCTGTCAACCCGTCCGCCGTAGGTTTGAATATCATAAAAAAGGTAGTCCGCCCCCGCGGCAATCGCCTCCTCGCTGCGGCGAACAATGGACTGATACAGCCCCTCATCGATCATTCCATGGCAGTCGATCACGGCGGCGATTTTCGGTGACGACGTCAGCGCCGGCAGGTTGGCGTCGGCAATCTGTCTTCCATTTCCCGACACGGCATATCCGCTTGAAACCCACCCCGCCGCCAGCACCGCTCCTGCCGCCGCAGCCGCCAGCCAAGCCATCCGAATTGAACCCGTCAGTCCATCCATAAAAGCAATCGTATAGCCAAAAATCTGATAATACAACAAAAAAACGGCGCGTCCGCTTATTTCAGACGCGCCGACAATGTTCTTGTTGCATTCAATCCATTCCATTCCACGGGGGCTATGATGAGGGGCAATGAATGCCTCTGTTTTACCCTTTCGCCAGACGGCAGAGGATGTCAATGCCCTGGCGGATTTTGTCTTCGGTGGTGGTATAGCACATCCGGAAATGGCTGTCATGCTCACTGAAGACGTTGCCGGGGATGATCAGCACATTGTGGGCGATGGCATCTTTGACAAAATCGGTCGCCGTGGCGTACCGTTCGGGCTTTTCGGCGAACATATAAAACGCCCCGCCGGGCTTGTGAACAGTGAACGTCTCTTTCAGCCCGTCATACAGCATATCCCGTTTGGTTCGATACGCCTGCACATAACTGCTCATATCGTAGTCCATCGCCGTCGGCAGCGCCAATTGAAACGGCGTCGGCGCACAGACAAACGTATATTGCTGAATCATCAGCATCGATTCCATCAGCGGCTTGAGCGCCTCCGAACAGGCCGCATAGCCCATCCGCCAACCGGTCATGCCGTAGCTTTTGCCGAAGCCTTTCAGCAGCAGCGTCTTGTCGTAATACCGCCCGATACATAAATGGGGATGCTCGTAGCTGAACAGCTCGTAGATTTCGTCGCTGAGCAGGAGAATATCCCGTTCCTCGGCAATCTTGACAACCGCCTTGATCTCCTGTTCACTATAGACCTGACCGGTCGGATTGGACGGCGAATTGAGAATAATCAGCTTGGTCCTGTCCGTCACCGCGGCCGCGATCTTCTCAACCGGCAGTGTAAAATCAGGATAGCAGTCCACAAACACACATTTGCCGCCCAGCATCCGCACCAGATGTTTATACATCACGAAATAAGGATCCGGCACAATGACCTCATCGCCGGGATTAATCAGCGCCATAAACGCCAGCAACAACCCCCCGCTGACGCCGTTGGTCAACATCACCTGCGGCGCATCCCAGCCCGTGTCGGCTTTGACACGGGGACGGAGCATCTCAAGCACGGCATTCTCGCCGGCGGTCTGGGAATAGCGGTTTTGTCCATCGCGAATCGCCCCGATGGCCGCCTCTTTGACCGCCTCAGGCACATCAAACTCCGGCTGGCCGATCGAAAAATTAATCGGGTCTTTCAGCGTCGCGCCCAGGGCAAATACTTTGCGGATACCACTGGCATCAATCAGCTTCGTTCGCTCTGCAAGATAAGTCTTCATCCGTTCACTCGACAACAAAGGCAAATTTCAGGGTCAACTGCCGCAGGGCGCAACAGAATGCCGCCCGCAGGAGAACACCGTCTCGCACGGCGCGGCACCGATGCACTCCGACACACTCCGGATTACGTAATTTTGCGGTGGGCGACCTTGGGAAGTCCCATGACCTTATCGCCCTCTTTCCAGCGGTCTTCCGACCGGAGAACTTTGATCCGCTCTTCGCGCGACAACACATTGCGGTGGCGCATCAACGCACTTTTCACTTTTAACGAAGGATCCACTGACATTATCAACTCTCCTGCATATCAAAAAATTACTGTCTTAATAGACCATACGCATCCTGAAACGGCTCGGTACCGAACTTCGTATCACCGGTTTCGGCCGGATACCGTTTCCCGACATTCCTGATTTTCATTCTCATCTCATAGCCGTCGGTACCCGGCCGATTGGGATTTTCAAATCGGCCTTTCGTCACCAAACGACTGTAGTTATTGCCGCCTCGGATAATTTCCGTCTCAATGCCGTGGCGAGCAAAAAATTCCTGCACAGAGCGCAGTTCATTTTCGCGTGCAGTCGCAATACCCTGTATCACGATCACATTATTGCCGGTACTTGGGGTTGAAACCGCCGGCGTTTGTGTAGGCTGAACCGTCTCAGTCCGCACCGCTGCGGTTTCTTGCGGTGACTGACGCTCAACAGGGGCAGGTTGCCGCCCTGTCAGAACCGGCTCAGAAGGCCCCGGCGCAACGGCCGGCTGCTGGACCGCCGGATCGACCTCAGCGACCGGGGGCGTCGTCCCTGACCCAACCAGGACCTTTCCAATCCAAAACACCACAAAAACCACAAGCCCCACAACCAGAACCGCCGCAATACCGGACACGACAGATCGCATAGGCAGCAGCGACATCTGCGGCAGCTGAATTCGAATTGTCGGCAATTTCGGCAGTGAAAACCGAAATCGGGGTTTCTTTCGCCCCTGAAAAATGGCGGCTTTTCCCGTCAACGTCGGCTTTTGGCCCAACACCTCGTGGGCAGGATCAAGCCGGGGCACGCGGCCGGCGCCTGCCTTGTCTCGATCCGAACGCATTTGGCCGGTTTTAAGCCCCTGTGCGATCTTGGCTTGTCCCTGCCGAATGGCATCCCGCAGTTCGGAAAAATTTGCTTGCCGACCCATAATTCAAACAATCCCTTCAGTAAGTCCGATATATCCGTTTCTCGGCGTCATCACCCTGCATATCAGCTCCGCGGCTCAGTCCCAAAGGTCTGTAATCTACAATATTTCTTACGGCTTTTCAATCGGAATCTTTCAAATAAATTCCATATTTTGTGGAATGTTTTGCGTTATTGTCTTGACAGCGGGGGTTCGAGACGTTATAGATTCTTTTTTTTATGTGGTTTTTGCTTTACGGAAAGCCCCCGGTCTGATATAGAAATAGGACTTCCAGGCGGGCTTTTTTTGATTTTCGGCCGTTCCGGGGACATCGTCCGGTACAGCAAAAAAGGAGTATAAACCCATTAAGACGAACGGACAGTACCAATAACCGCGTTATACAATTTGTGGAGTAAACAGAAACTATGCTTCCGGTTAAGAAACTCAGTCGCGCCAAGACGCGCAGTCGTCGTGCTCATCACGCACTGCGTCCGGTCAATTATTCACTGTGCAAGCAATGCGGCTCGGCCAAGCTGCCGCACGCAGCCTGCGGCCAGTGCGGATACCTCAACGACAGTATTACGCTGAAGTTCGCTGAGGAGGCCGAAAGTTAACGATGCGCATCGCAATCGATGCTATGGGCGGCGATTATGCTCCCGGCGAAATTATCGCCGGGGCGTTGCAGGGCAGGGATGTCCTCGGTCAAGACGATGAAATCGTATTGGTCGGCGACGAATCCGTGATCCGCGACCAATTGATTGCGCTGAAAATGCCGGCGGACACCTTTCGTATATTCCAGGCACCCGATGTGATTGGAATGAATGAGTCGCCGATTGAATCGCTGCGGCGCAAGCCCAAAAGCTCGATTGCCGTCATGGCCCACGCTGCATCGCACCGCCAGGTTGACGCAGTGCTTTCGGCCGGAAATACCGGCGCTTGTGTCGCGGCCTGTCAGATTCGAATGCGAACGCTGGAAGGGGTATCGCGTCCGGGCATCGCCGTCGTGTTGCCGACATATGGCGGGCCGGTTACCATTTGCGACGTCGGCGCCAACATCGCCTGCAAGCCGATTCATTTGTACCAATATGCCATCATGGCCGGGGTTTATGCACGTGAAATGTTCGGCATCGAATCGCCGCGCATCGGAATGATGAACATCGGCGAAGAAGACGCCAAAGGAACCGACCTGATCAAAAAAACGCGGCTGCTGCTGAAAAACGATCCGAATCTGAATTATATCGGGTATCTGGAAGGACGCGATCTGTTCGAGGGCAAGTGCGACGTGGTGATTTGTGAAGGCTTCGTCGGCAATGTCATTCTAAAATTGTCCGAGGGCATGGCCAATATGGTTTTTAAGGCCATCAAGGCCGAGTTGATGACGCGCAACAAGCTGCTGGCACTGTGGTTTAAGTCTGTAGCCAAGAGCATCTTCAAAAAATATGATTACCATGAATACGGCGGAGCACTGCTGCTGGGTGTCAACGGAACGGCGATTATTTGCCACGGCTCCAGCAAGGCCCGAACCATTAAAAACGCCATCTCCGCCTGCAAACGGTTTTATGATAAAAAAATCAACACGCAAATCGTCAGTGCAATTTCCAAAACATCGGTGTCGAACAATGGTGAATAATCCCACATTACAATCGGAGGCACGCTATCGAGCCATTATCGCGGGCACCGGCTCGTCCGTTCCGCAAAAGGTACTGACCAACGAAGATTTTACGACCTTTGTGGATACCTCCGACGAGTGGATTACCACGCGCACCGGCATCAAAGTCCGGCATATTGCCGACGACACAGACACCACCGCCACGTTGGCTGCCGAGGCGTCCCGCAACGCTCTGGCGGATGCGGGGATGGATGCCTCGGAGATCGAGCTGATTATTACGGCCACCATCACGCCGGAGATGGTCTTTCCGGCGACGGCCTGTTTTGTACAGGAAATGATCGGGGCGGTCAACGCCTGGGCGTTTGATCTCTCGGCCGCATGCAGCGGGTTCGTCTATGGCCTGTCTATCGCACAGCAATTTATCAGTTCCGGACGATATAAATCCGCACTGGTGATGGGAGCGGAAACCCTGAGCCGAATTACCGATTACAGCGACCGCGGAAGCTGTATTTTGTTCGGTGACGGCGCCGGCGCCGTGGTCGTCAAGGCCGCCGAGTCCGGATCGATGGGATTGATGTACAGCACCTCCTTTTCAGACGGACGGGGCTGGACCTCGCTGAATTGCCTTGCCTACGGTTCGCGCAATCCCGTCAGCAAACCGCTTGCCGACCCGAAAATGGTCTATATGAACATCCAGGGACGCGAAATCTATCAATTGGCCGTTCGCCGCATTGTGGAACTGGTGAAGGAATGCCTTGAAAAATGCGACCTCAATGTCGATCAAATCAAGATGTTCATCCCCCACCAGATGAACGCCCGCATCATTGAATCCGTCGGCAAACGGCTGAATTTTTCTGATGAACAGATTTTTATTAACATTGACAAATACGGCAACACGTCCGCCGCTTCCATTCCTATCGCGCTGGATGAATGCCGACGTCTCGGCAAACTCCAGCAAGGTGATATCGTCCTGCTGGTCGCGTTCGGCGGCGGTTTGACGTGGGGCGCGAACGTCATACAATTGTAGGCAAAACCTTCATTTTGAGTTTTAATCGTTGAATTGATGATGAAAACTGCATTTTTATTTCCGGGTCAGGGCGCTCAGGTCGTCGGTATGGGCAAAGACCTTGTTCAGCAGTCCCCTGCCGCTGCGGCGCTGTTTGAGAAAGCCAACCACATTGTCGGCTACGATCTGCGCGGGGTGTGCTTTGACGGCCCCGAAGAGCAGTTGAACGCGACCACGGTCTCTCAGCCGGCGATATTCGTGGTCACGGCGTGTATGATGGAGATTCTTAAGCAGGATCATCCTGAACTCAAACCGGACGTAACCGCCGGCCTGAGCATGGGCGAATATTCTGCCCTGTACGCGGCCGGTCTGATGGGCTTTGAGGACGCATTGCGTCTTGTCCAGGAACGCGGCCGGGCAATGCAGGCCGCCGCGGACGCCTCAACCGGTTCAATGGTCAGTATTCTCGGACTGGACGAGGAGAAAGTACGGGCGTTGTGCCAGGACGCGGCACAGGGCGAAGTATTGGAGCCGGTCAATTTCAACTGCCCCGGCCAAATTGTCGTGAGTGGAACGGTCGAGGCGTGTCGGCGGGCCGAACAGCGTGCCGAGTCATACGGCGCGATGAAGGCTGTCCCGCTGGCAGTAGCCGGCGCGTTTCATACCTCGATGATGGCGCCGGCCGCCGAGCAGCTCAAGCAGGCACTGGCCGAGTGCCCCATTCAATCCCCAACGGAACCCAAGGTCATCGCCAACATCAACGCCGACTATTATACCGACGCCGAGGCCATCCGCGACGGTCTGGTTCGCCAGCTCGTTCAGCCGATCCTTTGGCATAAGTGCATGGAGCGGCTTTTGGCCGACGGCGTTGAGGATTTTTACGAAATCGGGCCGGGGCGCGTTCTGACCGGACTGATGAAACGAATTCATCGACGCGCCAAAATCATTAATCTCAGCACATGGGATGCGCTGCGGCAATTACAGAAGTAAATCGATCTATTAAAAGACTAATAGACGTGGTAAATCGGATTTAAGTAAGGACAGGTTAAAATGACGCAACGTTTAGCTGTTGTAACCGGAGCCGCACGCGGCATTGGGCGGGCCATCGTGCTCGAATTGCTCAAGCAGGGTCGTACGGTGGCCGGGCTGGATTTGAATGTCGAGCAATTGGCCGAACTGGAAACGATTGTGAAAGAAGCCGGCCACAGCGTGCTGACACGATGTGTGGACATTACAAACACCGACAAACTGACCGAGACACTCGACAGTCTGGCTGATGAACACGGCGGCATCGGTATTTTGGTCAATAATGCCGGTATTACCCGCGATAAGCTGATGATTCAGATGGATGATGACGACTTTGATAAGGTCATCGCCGTCAATCTGAGGGCTGCGTTTGTCGCCACGCGCGTTGCGGCCCGCTCAATGGTACGGCAGAAATTCGGTCGGATCATCAATATCAGTTCGGTGGCCGGCGTAATGGGACAGGCCGGCTCGGCCAACTACGCCGCCAGCAAGGCCGGATTGATCGGGATGACCAAATCCATCGCCCGCGAAGTCGGCAAAAAGAACGTCACCGCCAATTGCATCGCCCCCGGCTTTATTATGACCGATATGACGGAGATCCTGCCCGATGCCGTCAAACAAGGCGCTCTGGCGGTCATTCCGGTCAAACGCTTTGGCACCCCTGAAGAAGTAGCCCGTGCGGTGGCCTTTTTGGCCTCCGATGAAGCCGGCTATATTACCGGTCAGGTGCTTTGTGTCGATGGCGGAATGGCTATGTAATTTGGCAATATTTTTGTTAAAAAATGATTGAAAACGGCTCAATCGGCCTGTATAGTACCGCCGAAACCCGTGTGAAATCACACTTTAGCGGAATTTAACGGATTAAAAACAGAAACCTGGATACGTTTTTAAGGAGTATAAAAGTGGCAGATGTAGATGTTCAAGCCATTGAGGCAAAAGTCATTGAGATCGTCAGCGAACAAATGGGCGTGGACAAGTCCGAGATTACGCGCGAAACGTCGTTCATCAACGATCTGAACGCCGACTCATTGGATACGGTGGAGCTGGTCATGGAGTTCGAGGATGAGTTTGATATGAGCATTCCGGACGAAGAGGCCGAGAAGATTCAGACCGTCGGCGCCGCCATCGACTACATTGTCGAAATTGCCAAAAGCCAGCAGGAAAAACAATAATCACACAGGACCGCTATGACAGAACGTCGTGTTGTTATAACAGGCCTGGGATGTGTAACGCCGCTGGCTGAATCGGCTGAATCGCTGTTTGAGGGGCTTTGTCAGGCCCGCAGCGGTATTTCCGTGATTGAGTCGTTTGATACCGCACAGTATCCGGTTAAAATCGGCGGTGAAA
The DNA here is from genome assembly GCA_050309605.1 of Anaerohalosphaeraceae bacterium. Taxonomy (GTDB): domain Bacteria; phylum Planctomycetota; class Phycisphaerae; order Sedimentisphaerales; family Anaerohalosphaeraceae; genus T3Sed10-213. The sequence goes on along the minus strand of JBNRMN010000034.1, from coordinate 66,713 downwards.
TCAAACAATTCAATATCGAAAACTACGCCGGGGTGCGCGAAGGCAAGCGGATGGATCGGTTTACGCAGATGGCTCTGGCCTCAGCGATTCAGGCCGTCCGGGACAGCGGATTGGACTTCGACAAAGAAGACCGCCGACGTATCGGGGTGATTATCGGTACGGGTATCGGCGGCATCAAGGAAATCGAGGATCAGCACATTCGACTGCTGAAAAAAGGCCCGCGAAAGGTCTCGCCTTTTTGCGTACCGAAACTGATGGGCAACGCCGCCAGCGGCTGTATCTCCATTCAATTCGAGCTGAAAGGACCGAACTTATGCGTGGTGACAGCCTGTGCTTCGGCCAGTCACGCCATCGGCGAGGCGTTTTGGAATGTGCTGAGCGGCCGCAGTGATGTGTGTATCACCGGCGGTTCGGAGGCGGCACTGACCCCGATCGGGTTGGCTTCCTTCTGCGCCCTGCGGTCCCTGAGCACCCGAAACGATGAGCCGACCTGCGCATCGCGACCCTTTGACAAAGACCGCGACGGGTTTGTTCTTTCGGAAGGCGCCGGCGTGCTGGTTATTGAGGAATACGAACACGCCAAAAAACGCGGCGCGAAGATTTACGCCGAGCTGCTCGGTTATGGGGCGACCGGCGACGGCTATCATATCACCGCCCCGCTTGAGGACGGTTCCGGCGCGGCCGAAGCCATGCAGCTTGCCCTGGATCAGGCCAGACTGGATCCTGAAAAGATCGATTATGTCAATGCCCATGGAACCAGTACGCAATTGAACGACGCCGCCGAGTGCTTGGCCATTAAGCATGTTTTCGGCGACCATGCCTACAAGCTGGCCGTCAACTCAACCAAAAGCTGTGTCGGGCACACACTCGGCGCCAGCGGCGCTATTGAATTGATCGCCTGCTGCAAAACGGTGGAAAAGGGTATTATCCATCCGACGGCAAATCTCGACGAAATCGCTCCGGATTGCGACCCGAAAATGGATTATGTCCCCAAAGAGGCACGCTCGGCGAATGTCCGCTTTGTGCTGAGCAACTCCTTGGGATTTGGCGGCCACAATTGCAGCCTGGTCATCGGAAAGGTGTAGCCCGACCGAGAGTTTTTAATTGCAACAGTTTCTGGATTAAACGCATCTTAGAACTCCGGCCGAACGGTCGGACCGGCCGAACGGTCGGAGTTTTTTTAATCGGGAGTTTTGACAATGTCGCTGTTTTGGGCCATCGTGCTGTTGCCGGTCGGCATCGCCGTCCTCGTCAAGGGGGCGGACTGGCTGGTGGACGGCGCCGTTGCTTTGGCTGAACGGCTGGGAATGACGCCGCTGATTATCGGCCTGACGATTGTGGCTATGGGCACCTCAGCGCCTGAGGTCGCCGCCAGCATTGCCGCTGCCCTGTCAGGCTCCGGCGACATCGCCGTGGGCAACATCTATGGCTCCAATATCGCCAATCTGGCTCTTGTGGCCGGGTTATGCGCCGCGATACGTCCGATTGTCGTCCAACGGGCCGTACTGCGGCGCGATCTGCCTTTGATGCTGGCCGCGACATTGGCCCTGTGGCTGGTTTTTTTTGATACCCGTCTGTCTCGGATTGAGTCTTTGATGTTGATTTTCTTGTTTTGCGGCATCCTTGCACTGATGGTTCATTCCGAACGTCTTCGGGCACTGGCCGACCGCCAGGTCTTAAGCGAACTGGAAACCCGGATCGAGCAAGCGGCAGCTCATATTCCTCGATCGTTGCTGCTGTCGGTCATCTTGCTTGCTGTGGGGCTGGGCTGTCTGGCCGCCGGAGCACATCTGACGGTGCTCAGCGCCTCGGTGCTGGGACGTGCCGCAGGTATCTCGGAGGCGGTTATCGGCCTGACCATCGTCGCAGTCGGCACGTCGCTGCCGGAGTTGAGTACCTGCCTGGTTGCCTCCGTAAAAGGGCATGACGACCTGTCTATCGGCAATCTGGTCGGCTCGAACATCTTTAACGCCCTGCTGGTACCCGGCACGGCCGGTCTGGTCAGGCCGTTTGAGATCAGCAGTCGGCTGGCAGGAACAGATTATTGGCTGATGGCGACAGTCTCGCTGATTTTCGCGGTGATCGCCTTTACGCAGCGGCGTATCGGTCGGCCTGCGGGGGCATTGCTGTTTGCCGGTTATTGCGGCTATATTGCGTATCTGTTTCTGCTGAACCGATGAACCGGCACACGACGAACACAAGACAGAGAACGAAAAACATCACCCCATTCTCTGTCTTGCGCCCTCGCGACTAATTGGAGGATTCCCACAAAATCAGCCCGTGCTCATACGGTTCGACCAAATCTTTGTGCCGCGGCAAGACGCGCAGTGAAAAACCATGCTTGCCCGAACTGTGGCAGGGAATGGAACCGACAAACGAGGCGGTTTTGGTCTCGTCCAGCGAGCCTTCCAAAAACTGCATCTCGGCAATCTGTGGATTTTCAATGTGTCCCGACGAATCCACCGCACCGTGGAAAATCTGAACGGACACATCGTCGGGATTGAGCCGGCCAAGCCGCACTTTGGCATTCACCTTGATTTCCGAACCCACCTGCAACTCAGGATGACGGCCGTTCCAGTGAGCAAAAACTTCGCCGTCGCGGGTCTGGACTTCCACATTTTGAATGTCCAGGTCCGACCAGGCGTGGCGGACCGAATTCTTCCAGGCCGCCAACTCACGAACACGAGCGCTGTCATCGGCTGTCAGTTCGCGCCACTTGCTGTCGGCCATGGTATAAAATTTGCGCGTGTATTCGGCGACCATCCGGCTGGTATTAAACCGCGGAGCGCACCACTTGATCGTGTTTTTCATCCGGCGTATCCACCGCCGCGGCAGTCGGTCTTTGGACTGGGCAAAATACAGCGGCACGACTTCCTGCTCAAGCAGATTGAATATCGCCTGCGATTCAACCTGATCCTGATAGGACAGATCGTCGTATTCCTCGCCGGCCCCGATGATCCAGCCGCCGTCCGGAATGTAGCCTTCACACCACCAGCCGTCCAGCGTACTCATATTCAGCACGCCGTTCAGGGCGGCTTTCATTCCGCTGGTGCCGCTGGCTTCCATCGGGCGACGCGGGTTGTTCAGCCACACATCAACGCCCTGCACCATATACCGGGCAATATCAATGTCATAATCTTCGAGGAACAGCAGCCGCCGACGAATTTCAGGATGCTCGGTGGCAAAGTGCACCAATTGACGCACGATTTCCTTGCCCGCCGTGTCGCGCGGGTGCGCCTTGCCGGCGAAGATAAACTGGACCGGCGTCTCACTGTTGTTGAGCAGTTTAATCAAGCGTTCCGGCTCACGCAGCAGCAGATTGCCGCGTTTATAGGTAGCAAACCGGCGGGCAAAACCGATGGTCAGCGCTTCGGGATCGAGCACTTCCTCGGCCCAGCTCAGCTCGGTATGGAACGCGCCTCGCCGTTGAAGCTGCCGTTTGAGTCGGGATCGTGCGAAACCGACCAGCCGCTCTTTGCAGCGCTGATGAATCCGCCACAATTCTTCATCCGGAATCTGGTCGATGTTGTGCCAGATGGATTTATCAACAATCTCTTCGCTCCAGCGAGCGCCGAGATACCGTTCGAGCAGTAAGTTGACTTCGGCGCTGAGCCACGTCTTGGCGTGAACACCGTTGGTGATGGCGTTGATCGGCACCTCTTCGGTCGGCAGTTCACGCCACAGGCCGGACCAAATCGTCCGGGACACCTCGCCGTGAAGCTGGCTGACGCCGTTGCGATAGGCGCTGGTGCGAATGGCCAAGACAGGCATCTTGAAGGATTCGGCGGGGTTGTCCGGATGGACGCGCCCCAGGGCCAGAAACTGCTCGCGATTCAATCCGAGTTTGCCGTAGTAATGGCCGAAGTATTTGTCCATCATCTCAACGGGGAACTCGTCGTTGCCGGCGGCCACCGGCGTGTGTACGGTAAAGACATTGCTGGCCTTGGCCGCCTCGAACGCTTCCTCGTAGGTCATCTTATAGCGGCTGCGAATCCGACGAACACGCTCCAGCGCCATAAACGCAGCGTGTCCTTCGTTCATATGGCACACCGTCGGCTCCAGGTTCATTGCATACAGGGCCTTCAAACCGCCGATGCCCAGCACGATTTCCTGACAAATTCGCATTTCCGCATCGCCGCCGTACAGCGTCTGGGTAATTGTCCGGTCGAATGTCGAATTGCTCGGCAGATTCGTATCCAGCAGGTACAGCGGTGTGCGGCCGACCATGACTTTCCAGACTTGAGCGGATACCGTGCGGCCGGGAAACTGGATGTTGACGATCAGCGGGTGGCCGCTTTCTTTTCGGACCAACTCAAGCGGCATATTGTGAAAATCGTTTTCAATATAATGTTCCTGCTGCCAGCCGTCCGTGTTAAGATATTGGCGAAAGTACCCTTTCTGATACAGCAGTCCAATACCGACCAGCGGAACGCCCAGATCGGATGCGCTTTTGAGGTGATCGCCCGCTAAAATTCCCAGGCCGCCCGAATAAATCGGCAGACATTCGTGAATGCCGAATTCGGCACTGAAATAAGCAATGGTCGGACGTGCCTCTTCACGGGCGTAGATCTTGTCAAACCAGGACGGCGCATTAAGCGTCTCTTCAAGCTTCTGGCGCGCTTGACGCAATTGATATAAAAATCCTTCATTGTGAGACAAATCTTCCAAACGGGCCTGCGAAGCCATGCCGAGCATACGAATCGGATTATGAGCGCATTGTTTCCACAGGTCGTAATCGACGCGGCGAAACAGCTCCGTGATTTCATAGTGCCACGACCAGTACAGATTCCCTGCAACAACATACAACTCCTTCAACGGTTCCGGCAGCGAGGGCTTGACCGTAAATGTCCTGACGGTGTGCATCTTAGTTGGTTCCTTATCCGACGATTTTATTGATGATGCCATATACGATTCCTGTTCTGAAAAAAACGACACTAATTACTTCTTACTTCATCGGCTGGAATTGAAAAGGTCTTAACAGATTCCCTGAAAGAAAGACACAAAAGGTCAATAAGGGATTCAATCGCAGGCCCGATAATACCCATTGTATATCTCAATAGTTGCGTTTCTATGCTGTCATAGGGCTGAATTATACGCTCCCTGCGTCTGATTTGCCTCAAAAATTTTCGCCTACCAATACAGCTCGGAGGGCCTGGCAAGCAGATCGGCCACGGGATAAACCCGGGTGGTCGGTTTTCCCAGATCGGCGGCCTCGGTGGCAATCGTCAGCACACCGCCTTCGGGGATGACCCTCAATCGCATCCCAGAAGTGGCGACCGCACGCAACACAAGATCCAGCGCCGCCTCGGCCCGCATTCTGCCGAACCCTTCGATGCCGACCGGCGTGTCGCGTTCAACAAAAGCGTTACGCTCAAGGTCGTTCCACAAGACCAAAATCGGCAGACGCGGCTGCTGTCCGCTGATGATCGACAACGCCTCTCGAAACGTCGTGTCCGGCCTGATACGGGACATGTCCACCAATCCGGCAAACCGCTTTGGCCTATCCGGCCCCCGCGCGGCGGCAGTAGGCGGCCTTGAGCGGATATGTTCAGCCGCCAGGGGAAAATCGGGAAAGCGGTCAAGGCCGTTGGCCGACCCATCCTTCGTGTCGGCAGCAGATTTCGACGGCTTCGGACGCATCAGCCCTGCTTTCAACATATGCCGACCGACATTTAGCCCATCGGCATAGACCTCGGCAGTCAAACGGAAATAGCCGTGATCCTGCACATTCCGCAATTTGATCATCTGCGCATGGCTGAGCCGCTCATGCAGAAAGTCCCGTGCAAGCTGAACAGCATTCGGATCTTCCGGCGCCTCCAGGTCGGCAATCCGCACGACAAACCGCACCTGGGTCGGACCGGCGTAATCCCGCAATCGACAGACAACGGACTCGGGTCCCTGAGCTTCGATGAACTGACCGACCGTGTAAGAGGTCGATTTTTCCGACTCTATTCCGACAACGCCGATCAACAGCGCAGTAATCAAAAACGTTAAACTTCCAGACATGGACAATCCCTTTCGAAAAAGAAGGTCTTTCCATCGTCTTGTCAAAACCTTAACCCTTTTTATTATCGCAGACGTCCCCACCGGATTCAAGCAAAATTTACATCATTGCCGCCCCGCACAAGACGCGTATGCCGGCGGAAATCCCTGAACAACACTAAAATTTTGATCAGAGCAGCCGATTTCATCTTCGGCTGGTCTCTTTGAAATGAGCAAAACCCGAATCGAACACCCATATCAAGATGGGTTTCAATTTTTTCTTTCTCGTAAAAAATACACCCAGTCGCTGGAAAATCGCTTGTCGAACCTATCTTGTTTTGGTAAATTGATTGTCAAATTACGTACCGTGATGCGGGACGTTTGAATGTCATTTTCATTGTTCGGACTTGTAACATTTTTTTTAGGAAAGGGAGTTTATGAACGACTTAAAGCAATGTGAAGTATGGTTCATCACGGGCAGCCAGCATTTGTATGGTCCCGAGGCACTCAAGCAGGTGGCCGACGATTCCAAAAAAATCGTCAAAGGCCTGAACAATTCCGGTCAATTAGCCTGTAAAGTCGTTTTCAAGCCTGTGTTGACAACCGCTGACGCTATTTCTGAGCTGTGCGCCGAAGCGAACACCGCCACGGCCTGTGTCGGAGTGATCGCCTGGATGCATACGTTCAGTCCGGCTAAGATGTGGATTCGCGGCCTTCAGATTCTGCAAAAACCCGTTGCCCACTTCCACACTCAATTTAACCGCGACATCCCGTGGGATACCATCGATATGGACTTTATGAACCTGAACCAGTCGGCTCACGGCGGCCGCGAATTCGGGTTTATCTGCACGCGGCTTCGCAAAAATCGCAAGGTTGTCGTCGGACACTGGCAGGACACGGAAGCCCAGCAGCGGCTGGATGCCTGGATGCGTGCGGCCTGTGCATGGGACGACGCCCAGGGGATGAAAGTCGCCCGTTTCGGCGACAATATGCGTAATGTGGCCGTCACCGAAGGCGATAAAGTTGAGGCCCAAAAGCAACTGGGTTATGCGGTGGACGGCTACGGCGTGGGCGACCTGGTCGCGATCGTCAATAAAGTCTCCGACGCTCAGGTTGACAAATTCGTCAAGCAGTACGAAGAACAGTACAATATGAAGGTCAAAGGCAAGCATCTTCAGAATGTCCGCGACGCGGCACGAATCGAGGCGGGACTGCGCGGCTTTCTTGAGGACGGCGGATTCAAGGCCTTTACCACCACATTTGAAGACCTGCACGGCCTGGCCCAACTGCCGGGGCTGGCGGTCCAGCGACTGATGGCCGACGGCTACGGCTTCGGCGCCGAAGGCGACTGGAAAACCGCCGCGCTGGTGCGGTCGATGAAAGTGATGGCCGCCGGCCTGAAAGGCGGCACGTCCTTTATGGAAGACTACACCTACCACCTGAATCCGGCGGCAATGAAAGTGCTCGGGGCGCACATGCTGGAAGTGTGTCCGTCCATCGCCGACGGCAATGTGTCGCTGGAGGCGCATCCGCTGGGCATCGGCGGCAAAGACGATCCGGCCCGACTGGTCTTTAACGTCGCACAGGGACCGGGATTGAACGCCTCGCTGATTGATATGGGCAACCGCTTCCGGCTGCTGATTAATCCGGTCGATGTGGTTGCACCGGACGCCGATCTGCCCAAGCTGCCGGTTGCCCGCGTGGTCTGGATGCCCAAGCCGGATTTGAAGGTGGCAGCCGCCGCGTGGATTCTGGCCGGCGGTGCACATCATACCGGTTTTTCAATGGCACTGACCAGCGAACATCTGGAAGACTTCGCCGATATGGCCGGCATCGAATCCGTTGTTATCGACGAGACGACCGATATCCGCAACTTCAAGAAAGAGCTGCGGTTCAATGAAGTCTATTACTGGATGAACAAGGCTTTACTGTAATACATACCCCCGCACAACCATAAAGGATATGAAGAACACAAACAGGGTTTACGACCTATGTGCTGTGGGATTCATGTCCTTTATGGTGCGGTTTGGGACGATAAAAAATCACTTTCATCGCCCCCCATTGGCGTGTGTCCACTGCCGTTAGCAGGCCGTATTCATCGCAGATCAGGGCGTCCTGATGGGTTCGAAGCACAATCAGGGCGTCGGGGTTGACCTGGGTGTCAATCAATTGCATCAGACCGGCGATTGCCGAGCCTTCACCGGCGCATCTGCTCATTGCATACGGCGGATCGACAAACACCAAATCATACAACCCATGCTCAGCGGCTGGCGCTGCGCCGACCGACAAAATATTGGCTGCAATCGGCCGGCACTGCCGCTCGAATCCTGCGCGGGCAATATTTTTCTTCAAGATCTCTATGACTTTGCGGTTTTTGTCAATAAACGTCACCCACGCCGCCCCGCGACTGAGGGCCTCCAGCCCCATCGAGCCGGTACCGCAGAACAAATCCGCCACCGCCGCGCCTTCGGGCAGCCCGTGATTGTACAGGATATTAAACAGCGATTCCTTAACTCGGTCGGTAATCGGACGGGTATCGCGTCCCGGCGGCGACAGCAGCCTCATCCCGCGTTTGGAGCCGGCAATAATTCGCATAGCGCCTCACTTACTTGATCTCAATCTGAACCTCTGTGCCGTCCAGATCCGGCGACGAGGCCGAAACACGCACAGTCCCTGATTCGTACAGGGCCTGCACAATCGCCAGCCCCCGGCCCTGCCAGGCGTTATGAACGGCGTCGGTTTCATCGGCGTGATTGGCCGGGTCGCCGTTGCCCACCGCCAGAATCCGGGCCGGGCCGCTCACATGGAACCGCACCAGGTTCTCCGCATCCGGCACGCGAACGCCCTTATCGTCGGCGATATAAAATTCAATCTGGCAGACATCCTGGCCATCCGCTTTGAGAGAGCGGGTATCAGGTTTCAGATGGATTCGTTGAGGTTCGCCGGCGGTATTGAGACTATATTCACAGACCGCCCCGCCGTCTTTTTGACCGACGGCTTTCAGTTCGCCGGCGCTGAAGGGCACGTCCCACACGAACACCGGCCCCATCTGCGGCATCGGGGTTCCCTGGCCCAGCGACCGGCCGTTGAGAAACAACTCAGCCTGCGGGCAATTGCTGTACGCAATCACACTCATCCGCTGCTGCTCCGGCCAGTTCCAATGCGAGCGCATCCCGCGTTCGAGGTTGCGCCGCGCGGAGCCTGAACCGTCGCGACGAGGGCTTGCTGCCAGATAGATCATCGGCGCCGGCGCCCAGAGTGCCTGACGGAACCAGCCGATCGGTTTTTTGAAGCCGCACAGATCAAACAGTCCCGCCTGCGAATTGCGCACCGGCCAACCGCGGGCCTCGCCGAGAAAATCAAATCCAACCCACAAGAATTGGCCTGAAATAAAGTCGTTGTCAGTAACCGCCTGCCAGGCGCCGTAATGCTTGCCGTTTTCGCTGCCGTATATCACACGCTTCGGGTGTTTGGCATGATCGTCAACATAACGCTGTTCCTGATAGTTGTAACCGACGACATCAAGCAAATCGGTAAATCCGACTGCATCGGACATGGCCACACTGGCCAGCGCGGCCGTTACCGGCCGAGTCGTATCCAGCTCCTTGACCGCTTCGACCAGCGGCTTGCCGTAGCGCACCAGATCGTCGGCCGGCGGCTGGGTCGGCTTGTATTCATTGCCCAGCACGGGATGCGAAAAAGGATCGTTGGGGTAATCAATTTCATTGCCGATGCTCCAGAAAATAATGCTCGGATGGTTCCGGTCGCGCCGCACCCAATCCTGAATGTCGCGCACCGCCCACTGTTCAAAGACCTGGCCGTACCCCTTCAAAGAAGGGGTTCCGGCGTTCCAGCCTTCGACCCATTTGCGTTTGGGCGGCGTAAATTCGTCAAACGCCTCATTCATCACCAGAAACCCCATTTGATCGCACAAATCCAGCAGTTCTTTGGCCGGCGGATTGTGGCTCATCCGAATGGCGTTGCACCCGATTTCTTTGAGCATTTCGAGCCGTCTGCGCCACATTCCGGACGGCACCGCCGCCCCGACCGGCCCGGCGTCGTGATGGACACAGACGCCTTTGAGAGTCACATGCTCATCATTCAGAAAGAACCCCTCGTCCGGATCAAACCGAAAAGTGCGAATACCGAAAGGCGTGCGTACCTGATCGATTATGCGTCCGTCGGTTTCAAGAACGCTGAGCACAGAGTACATCGTCGGCGTTTGGATCGACCATAATTGCGGATCCCGGATGGTTGCCGTTTGGACATAAGTTTTCAGGCCTTGAGCCTCTACGACGCCGCCGGAATGGGATACTTTGGCAACGACCAGGTTGTCGGGGTTTATAATGTAGGAGGTCAGGTCGATTTGGCTTTGGGCCGCATCCAAATTATCGAGGGTCGTCTCAATGCGAATCTCGGCCTGCTCGGCAGTGACTTTCGGTGTCGTTACATAAACACCCCACGTCGCAATCCGCACCTTGTCGGTAATACACAGCCGCACGGGACGATAAATCCCCGAACCGGTGTACCAGCGCGAATCGGCATAGTCGGAATGATCGACGCGCACCGCAAGGATATTCTCATCCCCGTTATAACGAATATGCGGCGTCAGATCATAATAAAAACTGATATAGCCGTAAGGGCGCTTGCCGAGATAATGGTCGTTGATCCAGACCTCGCTGTTGCAATACACGCCGTCGAATTCGACATAGACGCTTTTGCCGTCAGCGTCGGCGTCCAGTTGAAACGTGTTGCGGTACCAGCCGATGCCGCCGGGCAGATAACCGGTGCCGCTGGCCCATTGCTCGCTGTAAGGCCCTTCGATGCTCCAGTCGTGCGGCACGGTAACAGTTCGCCAGCGGCTGTCGTCAAAGGTCATTTTTTCCGCACCGGGGACATCGCCTTTGTGAAATGTCCACTCTGTTGTCAACGGCACATATCGCCGCGGCGAAGCGGTCTGACACAAACCGACCGAGACCAACAGGCTTGCAACAAATACAATCGGTACACTAACTGAACGGTTCATTGAGCAACTCCCTGTGTTTGTGACGTAGCGGCGTTTTGTTCTTTGATCAATATTTCAGAGACCGGGGTCAATTCCAGATCGTGCAGCATCTGCATATCCTGGTCAACCGACCGGCCGGCCGTGGTCAGATAATGGCCGGACAGGATACTCGTGCAGCCGGCGTAAAAAATCCAGCTTTGCAGATCGCGCAGGTTCAGCACCCTGCCGCCGGCGACCTTGAGATGAGTGCGAGGCAGAATAAAACGATACAGAGCGATGAGTCGAAGGATTTCGCGGGGCTTAAGTGTTTCAGCGTGTTCCAGCGGCGTTCCGGCAATCGGATGCAAAAAGTTCATCGGTACGGTATCGACGCCGAGCCGCCGCAGCTCAAAGGCCATATCGAGGCGATCCTGCTCACGTTCGCCGATGCCGAAGATGCCGCCGGCACAGACGCCCAGACCGGCTTTCACGGCGGCTTCAATCGTGCGGATGCGATCGTCGTATGAGTGGGTTGTCACGATATCGGCAAAATGCCGTCGGGAGGTTTCAAGATTGTGATTGTAACGAACGACGCCGGCCCGGGCCAGCCGCTGCATCTGACGGTCATTCAAAATGCCCAGCCCCATACACACCCCCAGCCCGTATTCATTCCTGATGCGTCCGGTCAGGGCAATCAGCCGCTCCAGTTCCGCATCGCTGACGGCCTTGCCGCTATATACGATGCCGAAATTGGGCACGCCTTTGCGCTTGGCCTCGGCGGCGGCGGCGATAATCTGCTCATCGGTCAGCACCTTCGGCGTTTTGTCGATACCGGTCTCGTATCGTACCGACTGGGCACAAAACGCACAATCCTGACTGCATCCGCCCAGACGTCCCGGCACAATAGAACAGATCCGTATCTGGTTGCCGAAAAAACGCCGGCGAATCCGGCTGGCCCAGTACAGCAGATCATCAAGGCTGCCACAGGAGGCCTCCGAGAGGCGCTTTGTCTGTTCGACAGACAAAAGGTCGCCGGCCAGGATTTGCTCAGCCAATGTATGTATCGTGGAATTCATTTGTGTTTTGTTCTCCAAGCCAAATCTGTTCGAGCGGAAAGCTCAATACTCGAAAATCCTTTGCCGGACATGACACCGTTTTCCAGCGACCGCTGCGCGGCCGCATACAGGATTGATAATCCCCCTGTCGAATCGCCAGAAATATAAACCGCTGACCGTCGGCTTCATACACATCCAATCCGTCGCAATCAGCCGCAATCTGCTCAATCCGGTAGGCGAACACAAATAGCGCTCTTGTTGGCGGCATCTGACGGTCAAACTGCGTGCGCCAATGCGCCAGCGCGGCGACATCCTCGGCCAGAACCCATGTTTGCAGCCCTGTTCGCCGCGCCAAAGAACACCCTCGAAACAGGCGCCCCTTCAACTCCACCAAAACGCAGCCGCCCTGCTTTGGATAGAGCACATAATCAAACGTCTTGAGGGGCTGTCCCTCGAACAGACAGCGGTGTGTCTGATCGACCCGGGCAAAACGCATCCCCCGCTCACAGAGCCACCCTTCGAACGCCTTTTCATATTCATTTTGTCCGTCTGGTTTGGCACCCATACCGGCTGACAATAAACCGCAGAATCGCTGCGAATGCAAGCATTTTATCCTGCGTCAATAACGGGCACAACCTGCGGAAATGCAGGGGGGCGGCGAATCGATGACATCACCGCCAACGGCATCCTTTGGTCGGCGTGATGCAAGAGCTGGGTTCGGCGAGTCTAAGTGTAGTAATTGCCGAGACTTTCCGGCTGATAGAGAAGTTTTTCTATCATCAAATTGTCAGAGATCTGCTGCCCTTCAGACCGTCCAATCATGGCCAGACCGAGCGGCGAAAGAATCGAAAACCTTCGTTCCTGATGATTCGCCTGCGGCGGATACACTAAACTGACGCGAAAGGCCGTGCCGCGACGCGACCGGAGCAAAACCACTGAATTCATCGTCACCAAATTGGCGGGAACCGCTTTACACGGGTATAAATAGCCGCGGTGGATGAGTCGGCGAAGCTGCTGCAAATGGGCGGCCAGCGAAGGATAAGCGACCTGATGCTGCCTGGTCAATAAGCCCTGAAAACGATAATAATCGATTTCCGAAAAAATGCGCACCTGCTCGTCGTGCCGCCGAAAAAAACGCTGCCGAAACGATTCCCAGAGGGTTGGCGGCTTGATCGGCTGTGCGGTATGCAGCATACATCTGCGCTCCTTTCTCAGAGATGATAATCGCCGGCCGCTTCCGGTTGATACGTGATGCCTTCGATGCTAAAGCGGCGCACTCCGGCCGGTACCTGCCATTCTACGATATCCCCGATACTGTAACCCAGCAACGCCGTGCCCACCGGCGCCAATATAGAGAGCTTGTTTTCTTCCGGATCGGCGTCCTGCGGATAGACCAATTGATACTCAAATATCTGCCCATTATCCAGATCACGCAAGGCCACTGTCGAATTCATCGTCACCACATCGGGCTTGACTCGCTTGGTCGAAATAATCCGTGCACGATTCAGCTCACCCCGAAGTTTATCCAGACAGGCTTGATCGCGCGACGGTAGATTACGCATTGACTCGACCAGAGCCGTTAACCGTTCATGATCCGTTTGGGTAACCTGAATCTTTTTTGTCGCCATTACAGAGTTCCTTTCTGTTGTGAACAGGTCCTTTCACATACCCGCTAATAAATCAGCCTGTTTCGAGACCTGTTTTAGCCTATATCGGCATGTTGACCGCTATTTCATTCAATAAAAAATAACTTCGCCTAATAGTAGCAATAAGCCGAAAGGCTGTCAAGCCGCAGAATTCGGGAGGTGTATTTGATCTGACATCATGTCGTCCGAAAAAACAGGGATCCGCCAGTCAGGCAGAAGCGCCTCAGTCGGAATCCAAAACAAACAGACTGTCTTCGTCAACTGCACGTTGAGTGCCGGTTTGCATCTCTTTTAATATAATTTTTTGTTCGTCGAGATATTCCTGTCCGATAATGAGCACCTGTCGGGCGCCGCAGGCATCGGCCAGCTTGAGTTGTTTACCGAGACCGACTGTTTTGTAGCTGAACTCCGTCGATTTTCCACAAGACCGAAGTCGGGCCACAATGTCCAGGGCTTTGGACATCAATGCCTCATCCATACAAACCACAAAAAAATCCACGTGGCGATGGGACAACGACTCAGTAAGAAGCCCCCGGTCACGAAGCAGAATTTCCAATACGCAATCGCCCATGCCCATCCCGGTTGCCGACAGTGCCGGCCCGCCGAAATCGCGCAGCAGGTTATCGTATCGCCCGCCGCCGCAGACCGCGCGCAAATCGCCCACGGCATCGTGCACCTCAAAGACCATCCCCGTATAGTAGGCCAACCCGCGAACGATGCTCATGTCAAATCGGCAGTAGTCGGCCACCCCCATCGCCTTCAACAAGTCAAAGAGCCTATGCAATTCGCCCAGGGCGGATTGAGCCTGCCGGTTGGAGGCGACATCCGGAACCAGCGTTTGAATATCGCCGACCGAATGGATATCCAGTAATTTCAAGATGATCTGAACGGCCGCTTGGTTGGCAACCGCCTCGGCCAGCATCGCCGCAAACGTATCGGGCGGGAGTTTGGCCTTTTTATCCAAAATCGGATAGAGTGTTTCAAGTTGATCTTCCGCAATGCCCAGATGCATCAGCAAGGCCGCCAGCAGCTTTCGACTGGAGATTTTGGCGGTGATGTCCGCGGCGGTCAATCCTGCCGACCGCAGATAGTCCAGCGTACAAAAGATTACTTCCGCATCAGCCAGAATGTCATCGACGCCGACAATGTCGATATTCCATTGAAAAAATTCACGAAGCCGCCCCTTTTGAGGACGCTCGGCCCGGCACAGCCGCGGCACGGAGAACCACTTAATCGGACGCGGCAAGGCGTTAATCCGCTGGTTGATCATCCGGGCCAGCGTGGGGGTGATCTCCGGGCGAATCGCCAGTTCCCGGCCGCCGCGGTCGGTCAAATGAAAGAGCTGCTCGACAATTTCCTCGCCGCTTTTGATTTGATACATCTGGAGATACTCAAAAATCGGCCCGTCGTATTCGACAAAACCATTGCGCAGCGACACGGCCTTCCAGCCGTCGGTGATATAATTCCGCACCGCCATCTGCGGGGGATAAAAGTCCCGCGTACCTTTAACCGAAGGGATTTTCATATCAACTTACTTTGTTTTGGACTTCTTTTTGGATTTTTTCTTCTTTTTGGGGGCCTGAAGTTTGTCAAACACCTTTTGACCAAACTTGATGCGCATGTACTCTTCCATTTGCTTGTCGTTTGTAAAATGCAGCTCATAGTCGTAACCGCTGCCGGTCAGGTCGCAGCCGTCGGTCTCATACGCCCGACAAATCTTGGGCCGCAGTTCGTACATTTGACATCGATAATTCGTCTCGGATAAATGGCGGCATTTATTGTTGACGTTCAGATACCACTGGCCGTCTTCGACAAATACCGTTACGTTTTCATGACACAGGTACCAGCGGATATCGTCGTAGTCGCTCCAGTCCTCCGGATTATCCAGCGGCAACGCAAAATATCGGCAGCATTTGCCATTGCACTTGACGCAGGCCGGGGTTACTTTGTCGGCTGATTTTCTTCTTGCATTTGAGGCTTTAGGGGACTTTTTACGTACTTTCGTCATTCAATCACTCCGGGACCAACATTCCTGTCTCTGAAAAATGGCTCAAAAAGACGCATTATAGAGAAAACTCCCTTGCCGTCAAGCACAAGACAAGAAATAGAGGTAAATTCAGTTGACCGAAAAGCTCTTCAAGGATATGGTAATAGGCAGTTAATGCTGTGGGAATAAGGTAATTCGTTCAATGTGCCAACGATGACAAATTCGCCGACAACACAACCTTCACCGGATTCAGGTGTGCCGACGCCGCCGTCGGACCATCTGCCGTCTCCGATCAAGTTTCTGGTCTCGGCCGCATCGTTTGTCGTCATCGTGGGCGGGATGCAGGCGGCAGTCAATATCATTATTCCGTTTTTGCTGGCGGTGTTTCTGGCGATTATCAGCACGCCCGCCCTGTTCTGGATGAAAAAAAGAAAGATTTCCACTTTTTTCGCCATTCTGATTATCTCACTGGTCATTTTGGCTATCGGAATCCTGGTCGGCTCTCTGCTGGCCGCGTCCATTACAGATTTTACCAAAACCCTGCCCGAATATGCCAAGCGACTCGAAGACAACAGCAATCTGCTGATTAACTGGCTGGATGAAAAAGGAGTGGACGTTCAGGATTCCCTTCGGGAACTGATCAAACCCGACGCCAGCGCCGTTGTTAAATTTGTCCGTGAACTGCTGGCTCAGTTGGGGACGCTTCTGAAAAACGGGTTTGTCATTTATCTGATGATGGTCTTTATGTTGATGGAGGCGTCGGCTCTTCCGAGCAAGATTCGTGAAGCGCTGAACTCCGAGGAAACCTTTGAAAACCTCTCGCAAATCGCCAACAATGTCAAGCGGTATCTGGCGCTGAAGACCGCGCTGAGTCTGGCCACGGGTCTGCTGGTTATGGGGCTGCTGATTGTGCTGAAGGTCAACTATCCGGTGGTCTGGGGGTTGATCGCGTTTTTGCTGAATTTTGTCCCGAATATCGGCTCATTGCTCGCCGCGGTTCCGGCGGTTCTGCTGGCACTGGTGCAGCACGGTCCGGCTACGGCGATCATGACGCTGCTGGGCTACGTCATCATCAATGTGTCCATCGGCAACTTCCTTGAGCCGCGCTTGATGGGGCAGCGGCTTGGGCTTTCGACCCTGGTGGTCTTTTTGTCGTTAATTTTCTGGGGGTGGGTGCTCGGCCCGATGGGGATGCTGCTGTCGGTGCCGCTGACAATGACCGTCAAGATTGCCCTGCAGACCAACAAGGAAACCCGCTGGATGGCCATGCTGCTCGGTTCCTACAATCCCCCGCCGACTCCAGAGGAAGGGCCGTCAGCATCGTCCTAACCCGGCATAACCGGAACCAACACAGTACGCACCGCTCATCGACTCCACATACACTGGCCGCAGCGTCAAAGGGGGAATATCCCGGACGCGGGAAAAATGGAGTAAAAAAACCTGAAAACCTCATTTTCAGGCCAAAAATGAATGCGGGCGACCAGAATCGAACTGGCGTATCCAGCTTGGGAAGCTGGTGTTCTACCACTGAACTACGCCCGCCTAAGTGCTTGTCTGCAAGGTCTATATACACCGCTTGGACGAATTGTCAAGAAAAATCCGCCCAGCACGGGGCAAATTCGAAACAGCGCTTCTGAGTCAAGTCAAAGCCAGAGAAGGTTCGGGCTGATTTGGCCGACAAAAACAGTTCCCAGTACAGCGGTTATTTGCTACGATAGGGAACCGGATACTGCAGCGCCGTCACGGGGTTTGTGTCGTGTGTGTCGCATTGCAAGAGAACGCAACAATTACGACAATGATTATGCTTAAATAATGTCGATAAACGATCGAAAAATCTATGAAAATCGGCAAAATCGAACGGTCTGGAGCCGGCGTGAAACGGTTTTCCTGGCCGCGGCGGGCGCCTTGCTGGCAGGCGTGGTTGTGCCCATCCCTGACATCCTTCTGGACATTCTGTGGGTGTGTGTGCTGAGTTTGACGATTGCCGCGGCAACGATCTTCCCAGCGGCGGCCAGTACGGCCGATTTGAAGGGTTTTGCGCTGCTGCTTATCGTTCCGGCCCTGCTGCGCATCGGTCTGGTCGGTGCGGCCGGGACAAAACTGCTGCAAGGCAGGCCGTGCGGGCTGCTGATTCCGGCACTCGGAAAAACCGTTACTGTGATATGGCCATTGGCCGCGGCGCTGGCGGGACTGGCCGCGGCGGTCGTGCTGCTGGGGGTGTTGTTTGCGACCTGTCAGAAAATCGCCGCAGCGGGCAAGCACTATTTGAGGCGTATCGGGCCGCTCAAATGTGTCGGCATTGAAACCGATTTGAAAATGGGCATTCTCACCGCCGGCCAGGCGCAGACGCTGGCCGAAAAGATCGGCGACGAGTCGCGTCTGTTTGCTCAATTGTCCGGGGCATCGCTGCTGATGCGAACTGAGGGGGCCATTGAGATTACGGCGATGCTGGCTTGTCTGATTTGGCCGTTTTTGGGGGCCGGTTCGGAGTTTGGCTCCGGTGCTGAACGGATCGCGCAGGCCTCAGCCTCGGCGGTCGGACTGGCGATAGTCAGTCTGATTCCCGCAGTGCTTTCGGCGGCGGCGGGCGCTTATCTGGCCGGCAAGGACTCGCTGACGCTGCGATCCGTTCCAGACGAGCCTGCCGAGGTCGGTCGGGTCTTTACCCTCGTGGACAAAACCACCGGCCGCGGCGAAGCGGTTGAACTGCTGAATCCTGATTTTACGGTCATTTCGGAAGCCACCGCCGGCGATACGTCGCATGAACAACTGGCCGAGTTCGAGCCGCAACATAATTCAATACCGATTGAAACGCCGAGGTTCAGTGCCGATACGCCGCAGGGGTATTATCGTCAACTGGCCGCCTATACGACCAAGGCAGCCGAGACATCACGGATCGTGGTATTTGCTGCAGAACAGGTCCGTGATCTGCCGGTAACCACCTTTGTCAACACCGCCATTGAACTGGCCCAACAGGGCCAAACGCTGCTCCTGATCGATGCCGACCCACAGCGACATGCCCTGGCGCAGGTCTTTGACGTTCCGCCTAAACAATTAGAGAAGGCCATACAAGCCACGGTTTTCGATGGGCTGGATCTCTTCGGATTGTACGGCCGGCCGCAGGGGATACCGTCTATGATCACAACGGCGGTCGAGAACTACGCATGCCTTCTGATTTACGCTCCGAGCGCGTCGGTTCGGGACAGCCTCGCTGCCGCCATCGGACCCTTCGAACCGACGGTTTTCGTATTCGGTTTTGATGATAACACACCATCCGTCGAAAGCGCATTGGGAACTTTGGGCTTTTGCCGACGGCTAATCGCCATGCCCCCGCCGATTCAAACATAATATCCTTGACGTTCGATTCGTCCCTGCGTATGCTGTGCGGCTGATTGAATATGCGTTATCATCCACTGTGCAAGGCTCTTAGAGGGCTAATAAGATGAGAAAAATCCTGTTTTTGTTGTTTTCCATCGGTTCGACGTTTCTGCTGTCGTGTGCGTCTGCCCCGGAACCGGAGCAGCCGCCGGCGATATCGCCGGACAGTACCATTGAAGATGTCGCCCGCGTGGTTGAGTCGCCTGCTATTGCGGTCCGCGGTTTCGGGATAGTGGCGGGTCTGTTTGGAACCGGTTCGTCTGAATGCCCGCCCGCCTTGCGGCAGGAACTGGAAAAATATATCTGGCAGCGGCTTCCTGAGGCCAATATCCTCAATCCGCGGCGTTTTATTGAAAGCAGCGATACCGCTGTTGTGGAAGTGCTGGGCATCATCCCGCCGATGGCCAGGGTCGGACAAAGTTTTGATGTGCTTATTCGTCCGTTGTCCAGTACTCAGACTACCTCGCTGAAAGGCGGACATCTATATACCACGGATCTGAAAGAATTAAGCCGAATTACTCAATTTAACCAGTACGCCAAAACCATTGCACGGGCGCAGGGGCCGATTTTTTCCATTCCCGGCCGACCGCAGGACGATACGCAGTCGTGGTATGTACTCGGCGGCGGCTACACCCTGACCAGTACCCAGGTCTCGCTGCTTTTGAATCAGCCCGATTTTGTGGTTGCCGGGGCCATTCGCAATCGCATCAATGAGCGTTTCGGTCCACGAATCGCCAATGCCGTTTCTCCGGGCGAAATTCTGTTGACCATTCCTACGAAGTATCACTACGATAAAGAACGGTTTTTGCTGATGATTCGTCGGCTCCATCTGGTCAACCAGCCCGCCCTTCAGGAGCGTCGCATTGACGAACTTATCGAACAGCTTAAGACAGAACCGGATCAACTGTCCGCAGAAGCAGCCCTGGAAGCCATCGGCAAACCGGCATTGGATGAGTTGGCTGCTCTTCTGAGATCAGAGGATGACATGGCCGTGCGTTTTCATGCCGCCCGCTGTATGAGCAATATCGGCGACGCACGCGTTTTGCCGATCCTGCGAGAGTTTGTGTTTGATCCGCAATCACCTTATCGCCAAGAGGCGCTGCGCGCTATCGGACGCAATATCCGACTCAATGACGCCGAGCCGATTTTGCTTCGTGTGTTGGCTCAGGACGATATGGCACTTCGCGTTGTCGCCTATGAAACGGCTCTGGCCGCCAAAAGTCCGATTATCACCCGAATTCCAGTGACCAGTAACTTTTTCATTGATCGCATCAGTTGCGGCGGCCCCAAGGTCGTCTATGCCAAGCAACAGAACGAACCGGGCATCGCCGTTTTCGGCTCACCGGTTCGATGCAACGAAAACCTGTTTCTCCGGTCGGACGACGGCCAGGTCACGCTCAATGCCCGACCGGGCGACCGGTTCATCTCCATATCGCGAACCCATCCCAATCGGCCGCGTGTCGTCGGACCGCTGTCAGCCGGGTTCGAGGTCTCACAACTGGTTCGCGCTTTGGGTGAGTCGCCGGAACAAAAACAGGGCACGACCACCCTGCCTGGACTTGCGTTATCTTATACCCAGATTGTCGAAATTCTTGAGAAAATGTGTGCCGGCAACCATATTCCCGCGCGATTTGAGCAGGGTCCCTTGACTACGGTGGGGGAGATGTTTGAAAATTTGTGATTTTTGCTGCAATTTTCGAAACCCGCGTACAGAAAAAACGCCCCATAGACCGATAATAATAAAAACGGATAACCTTTATGTTCGTTTCATTGTTCATGACGATCAACAGAATAACAGCTCGGGCTTTTTGAGGATGATGGATGAAACTTGAGAAAATCGTAATCAATGGCTTCAAAAGTTTTGCCGACAAAACGGACTTGAAAATAAGCCATCCGATCACGGCCATTGTAGGGCCGAACGGATGCGGAAAGAGCAACGTAGTGGACGCCATCAAGTGGGTTCTGGGCAACCAAAGTCCAAAAAGTCTTCGCAGCGATGCAATGGCGGATGTCATCTTCAGCGGCTCAGGCAGTCGAAAGCCCTGCGGGATGGCCGAGGTCAGCCTGCATTTTTCGGACGTCCGGGGTCTGGGACTGGAACAGGACGACCTGCAGATTACACGGCGGCTGTTTCGCAGCGGTGAAAGCGATTATCAGATTAACGGAAAAAGCTGCCGACTGCGCGACATCCGCGAGTTGTTTATGGACACGGGCATCGGCGTTAGCGCATATTCCATCATCGAACAGGGACAAATTGATCAATTGCTTAAGGCCTCCACCTCGGATCGCCGTGTTATCTTTGAAGAGGCCGCGGGCATCAGCAAGTACAAGGCTCACAAAAAAGAGGCCCTGCGCAAACTCGAACGCACCGAGCAGAATCTGCTGCGTCTGGCCGACATCGTCAATGAGGTGCAAAAACAGCTTCGCAGCATCAAGCTGCAGGCCGGAAAAGCCCGCAACTACCTCGAATACAGCCAGCGGCTCAAAGAACTGCGCGTGAACTATTCACTGGCGGAATATCACAAGATTATCACAAATCGAAAAGAGCGCCAGGCCGCCCTTTCACAGTGGCAGGATCGATTCAGCACGGCGGCGGCCGATGTGTCTCGCTGCGATACACAATTGAGCCGGTTGACAGGCGACATTATGGATACGGAAAACCAAATCAACCGATGGGACAGCACTTTAATCGCGTCGCGCAGCCGCATTGAACAGCAGCTTGAACGCATCGGCTTTCTGAAAAGCCGAATTGAGGAACTGGCCGACCGCAAAAAGAACGCCGTCGCTCAGATTCAGAAATTGACCGCTCAGACCCGACAACTGTCCACAGAGATGGGGCAATGCCAAGACGATCTGAAAGCCAATCAGCAGCAGCTTGAGGAAAAAACAACCGAGCTGGAACGCGCGCAGGCGGCCATTTCCGAGATCAACACGCGCTGCGCCGAGCTGCAGGCGGAGCTGGAAGATGAGAAATCCGGAATTATCGATATTGTGCGTCGAACCGCCCAGCTTCACAATGAGATTCAGAGCCTGAGCACGTATCGCAACAACCTGTCCGGCCAGAAAGTGCGGCTCAGCGGCAAGGCCTCACAGACCGAACAGCAGCTTTCCGGCTGGCTGACGGAAAAAGCCCAGTATCAGGCCCGACTGGAAGACATTCGCTCGGTGCTCTCGGAACTGCAAAGCAATCTGGACGCCAAACGGGCTGAGATGGACGCCATCGGCGACCGGCGCGGACAGGTGGCCGACACAATGGCCGCGACGAAAGAACAGCGCAGCGCTGTTCTGAGCGAACTGAATGTGCTGCGGGATATGGAAGCCCGCCGAGAGGGACTCAGTCAGTCGCTCAAGGAGATTCTGACCGTCCGGGACGGCAGGCGGGATTATATCGAGGGGATCGTCGCCGATGCCATCCTTGCCCATACCGATTATGCAGAGGCGATTGAGGCCGCTGTTGAGCACTGCGCCGACGCCCTGCTGGTCAACAGCACCGGCGCTTTTTTACAGGACGGCGCCCTGCAATCCATGCCGGACAGTCGGATCCGTGCGGTCTGTCTGGACCGGATGCCGCCGTTTACCGACTGCGCCAATCTGTCGGATTGTCCCGGCGTGCTGGGGCGGCTGATCCAGTTTGTTCGTTTCGAGAGCCGGTTTGCCCCCCTGGTCTGGCACCTGCTGGGCAAGACGCTGCTGGTTCAGTCGCTGGATACGGCGATGGAACTGGCCGGTCGGCTGGGGCCGGAGTATCGTTTCGTTACGCCGGACGGGCAGGTTTTCGACGGCGGATACGCATTGACCGTCGGCCCGGTCGGAAAAAACGCCGGCCTGATTTCACGAAAGAGCCGTATCTTGCAGCTCGAAGAAGAACTGGAGGAACTGAATCGCCGCCTGACAGAGTATGAATCCGTACTTGAAGAAACCGACCATAAAAACGAACATCTGGCCGGATTGTGCAAAGAACTGCGCACCAGCATTTATGAGGCCAATACCGAAAAAGTCGATGCCGAATCGCAACTGCGAATGCTGGAAGCAAATATCAAGCGGCTCACAGATGAGCAGCCCATTATCACCGACGAGATTCGGATGCTTGAAGAAGAAATCCAGCAATCCGTTCAGAAAGAACATCTTTCACAACGCAAACTGGAAGAACTCGAAGACATCAATCAACGACGCAACGAGCATATCGAATCGCTGCAGGCCCGCTTTGATGAACAGCGCCGCATCCAGCAAAGCCGCAACACCGAACTGACGGAAATACGCATTCAACTGGGTCAAATTCAGGAACAGCAGCGATCCATTCGGCAGCGCATCGGAACGATCCAAAGTCAGCTTCAGCACAGCCGGATGGCGATTGAATCGGCTCGCACCGAGGCGCTGAGCTGCGATGACCAGGTCGTGCAGACCGAACGGACCATTCTGGCGACGGAGGCGTCGGTGTCGGACCTGTTTGCCGAAAAAGAACAGGCCCAAAAGCACAGTAAAGCACTTCATCAACAGGTCGAGACGCTGATGGCCGAACGCAAGCACGCTGAGGCGCAACTGCGTCAGTATCGTGAAGAGCAGTCCACGGTGGAGGAACAAATTCACTCCCTTGAACTGGAGTTGAGTCAGCTTCACGTCAAGGATGAAGACCTGACCCAGCGTGTGCGTGAAGAATTGCAAATTGACTTGACCGAGGCATATGAATCGTTCCGCGACGAGGATATGGATTGGGAGCTTGTGCGGGAAGAGATAGCCGAACTGCGGGGCAAGATTGAACGGCTGGGCAATGTCAATGTTGACGCCATCGAGCAGCAGGACGAGTTGGAACAGCGGTTTGAGTTTTTGACAGCGCAGGTGGACGACCTGAACCAGAGCAAGACGCAACTGGAACAGCTAATCGCCCGAATCAACAAAGAAAGCAGAGAAAAATTCGAGACGACTTTTGAACAGGTGCGGATGAACTTTCAACAGGTCTTTCGTAAACTGTTCGGCGGCGGCAGGGCCGACATCATCCTGGAAACTCCCGAAGACATCCTCGAAAGCGGCATCGAAATCATTGCCCGTCCGCCCGGCAAGGAAACCCGCACCATCAGCCTGCTCAGCGGCGGCGAAAAGACCATGACCGCCATTGCCCTGCTGTTTTCGGTCTTCCGGACCAAACCGTCGCCGTTCTGCGTGCTGGATGAGGTGGATGCGGCCCTGGATGAGGCCAATAATGAACGCTTCAATCTGATTGTTCAGGAATTTAAGGAACAATCGCAGTTTGTGATCATTACCCACTCCAAACGCACAATGAGCATCGCCGATATCCTGTATGGCATCACGATGCAAACCCAGGGCGTCAGCAAGAAAATCAGTGTCCAGTTTGAAGGCTCACGGGAGGAGTCGGAAACGGCGGTCGCGTAAAACCACCGGTCGGTTCGGTTCAACGCCGGCCGATAAAACTCAAAAAAATCGAAACCCTTGTTTTCAAATAACGTAGTACCAATGACCTATGCGGATTAAGGATGTATTTATCATTGTGTTGAGCGGAGTCGTGGGCGCGGCGTTTTTAATCGGCGCGGCGATGCAGCTTGACGATATTCGCAGCGCCCGCGAACAGATGGGGCTGGTGGCCACGACGGCGCTGGAAAATGCGCCGCCGTCGCTGGCCTTCGCGACCGTCGCGCTGGGGGCGTTTCGCGGACTGCTGGTCAATATTCTCTGGATTCGCGCGGATAATCTCAAGCAGGAAGGCAAATTTTTTGACGCCAAACAGTTGGCCGAGTGGATCACCACCCTGCAGCCGCGTTTTGCGGCGGTGTGGGATTTTCACGCCTGGAATATGGCCTACAATATCTCCGTGGCCATTCCCAATACGCAGCCGGAAGAGCGATGGCGCTGGGTTCGCAACGGCTATGAACTGCTGCGCGATCGCGCAATCCCGTTAAACCCGAACAGCATTCTGCTGTATCGTTCGCTGGCGTGGATTTTTCAGCATAAAATCGGCGATATCGCCGACGATTGCCATCGCTACTACAAGAAAGAACTGGCGCTCTCGATGCGTGCGATACTGGGTGAGCGCCCCGACAACACCCTGTTCGAAAAACTGGCGGCAACTCCGCAAACCCTGGAGGGTATTCTGGCCGAGCCACAAGTCAGGGAGTTTGTTGAAGCGCTTCGTCAGGCCGATTCGGCATTTGAAAATCGCAGCCGTCTGGTGGACAATTATCTGTCGCTGCGTCAAAATCCGGCGCGTTTTTCTGAAGCGGCGTTTGCGGTCATTGACCAGTGGCGCGACAGCGAGGCGATGCAGGCGTTTGATTATTTTGCCCGGGCCTCCAAGCTTCGCAATGAATGGAAATTTGATATCGACTTTATGGTCGAAATGAATACAGAATTCGGGCCGGTGGACATCAACGATCCGAATCAAACCTATCCGGTGAACTGGGAGCATCCGGCGGCCCATGCCCTTTACTGGGGAGCAATGGGACTGAAAGCGGCAGGACGCCCTGACCAGTATCGCGTCGATGAAAAAAATACCGACCGCATCGTCTTTCACAGCCTTCAAATGCTGTACCGTCGCGGACGGGTCGTGCTGTATGATGATGAGAACTGGGGGACGGCGGTTTATCTGCTGCCGGATATGCGGATGTTTGATGTCTGCGACAGGTTTTGGCAGGAAATTATCCAAAAATATGAAGAATTTGAAGGCGGCAACCCCAAGGCGGTACGCGGCGGCCATAAGAATTTTCTTGAAAATGCGGTGTTGATGTTTTATCAGGCCGGCCACACACGAAAAGCGGAGCGGATATACCGACAGCTTAGAACGCAGCACGAATACGACGATCAGGGGTTTGTCCGAACGGAATATCAAGTCCCCATGATGACGTTCGTTCGCAATCGCCTAAAAGAGGAATTGGAAAGCATCAGCATTCACGATGCGACGGAATTTATTGTCTCGGTGCTGCGGGAAAGTTACTTTCGGTATGCCTTGTTTGAAGATGATGAAGCGGCCGGACGGGAAAATCTGGCGCGTGAAGTCTATGAACTGTATCAACGTGAAATGGGGCAGTTTGAGCAGGAGCGCGTCGGCCTGCCGTCGCTGGATCACCTTCGCTTTGGCGCATTTATCAGCTTTTTGGAAGATCCGATGTACCCTG
This sequence comes from Anaerohalosphaeraceae bacterium, assembly GCA_050309605.1. Lineage (GTDB taxonomy): Bacteria > Planctomycetota > Phycisphaerae > Sedimentisphaerales > Anaerohalosphaeraceae > T3Sed10-213. The sequence continues at coordinate 40,557 of JBNRMN010000034.1, read as the reverse complement.
AGCAGATGCGGCAGAATCTGCTGTCGCGCATCCAGATCGAACGCCCCGACCTGTTTGAACGGCTTCGTCAACAGCAAGAACGGGTCATCGAAGACCTTCACCGTCAACAACAGGAACAGCAAAATTAAGATGAGGTGTTTCAGAGAAGAATAAAGGAGGCGCTTTTGGCTCCTGCGGTATCTATCGATCAACTGACAGACTCTCAACGACAGGCGGTCCTTCATAAAACCGGCCCGTTATTGGTATTGGCCGGGCCGGGCAGCGGCAAAACACGGGTGATTACCTGCCGGATTGCGGCGCTGATTGAATCGGGCGTAACGCCGTATCATATCTGCGCGATCACCTTTACCAATAAAGCCGCCGATGAGATGCGTTTGCGCGTCGAGCAGAGCACCTCGGCATCGGGTGTGCACGTCAGCACCTTTCACGCCCTGTGCGTGCGCATTTTGCGCCGATACGCCGAGCAGGCCGACATCGCCGCCAATTTCACTATTTACGATGTGGATGATCAGAAGCGGTGCATGAAAGAGGCCATCGCCGCCTGTCAGATCGATACGGGCAATTTTACTCCGGCGCGAATGCTGGATGTGATTTCGAAACTTAAAAATGATCTGGAAGATGAAGCAGCCTTTGCCGCGCGGGCGGATGATTACTTCGGCAAATTGGCCGCTCGCATTTATGCCAAATATCAATCGCTGCTGCGCCAAAACAACGCGCTGGATTTTGACGATTTGCTGTTCAAGACGGCGTTTCTGCTGCGCGATTATCCCGATGTACGGCTTGAGCTGAGTCGTCGCTTTCAGTACCTGCTGGTCGATGAGTATCAGGACACCAATCACGCCCAGTATCAGATTGCCAAGGGGCTTGCCCTGGCACATCGAAACATCTGCGTGACCGGCGATCCCGACCAGTCGATCTATCGCTGGCGCGGAGCGGACATTCGGAACATTCTGGCCTTTGAAAAAGACTGGCCTGAAGCGGTGGTCGTCAAATTGGAAGAAAACTTCCGCTCTACGCCGAATATACTTGAAAAAGCTTCTCGGCTTATCCGCGCCAACACCCAACGAAAGCACAAGGATTTGATTGCCACGCGGCCGGCCGGTGAACCGGTTGTCATTCAGACCTGTGAAGACGAAGAGCACGAAACCGGCCAGGTGGCTGAACGCATCAAGACTCTGATTGCTGAGGGCGTTGACCCCAATGAAATTGCCGTGTTCTTTCGCGTCAATTCGATGAGCCGCACCATTGAGGAATCGCTGATTCGGGATCGCCTGCCGTATCAGATCGTCCGCGGGGTGGCATTTTACGCCCGCAAGGAAATCCGCGATATGCTCAGTTACCTGAAACTGATCGTCAATCCCAAAGACGATATCGCGTTTCAACGCGCCATCAGCACGCATCCCCGCGGTATCGGCAAGACCTCGGTGCAGCGGCTGGAGGATTTTGCTCGAAAAGCGGGCCTGAGCCTGCTCGAAGCGTCGGCCTGTGCCGACCGGGTGCAAACGATCAATCGCCCCACCCAGACACGGCTGAAGGCCTTCGCGGCGATGATCGAAAAGTTTCGCGGCGACAGCGACGGGCCGGTGGGGCCGCTGATGGATTGCGTGTTTGCCGAGACGGGCTACGCCGACGCCCTGAAAAGCGCCGCACAGGACGCCCAAAGCGCCATCGATAACGTCAATGAACTGGTCAACGCCGCGGCCGAATACGACACTCGCACCGACACGCCGTCCCTAACCGATTATATGCAGACGATAGCCCTGTACAGTGATACCGACGCCTATGATCCGGACGCCGGACGCATCTCATTGATGACGCTGCACGCGGCCAAGGGGCTGGAATTTGATTATGTGTTTATCATCGGTCTGGAAGAGGGTATTCTGCCGCATGAACGCAGTCTGGACGGCGGCAAGGACGATATCGAAGAAGAACGTCGGCTGCTGTTCGTGGGGCTGACGCGGGCGCGAAAATATCTGCACTTGAGTTATGCACGTCATCGCGTGATGCGGGGGCAGTTTATCCGATCTACCCCGTCGCCGTTTTTGTATGAAATCGGATTCGAAGGCGAACAAAACGGCGACTTTGCCGAGGATTGGGATGCCGACTTTGGCGCTGAACAGGAAGACGTATCGTCAAATCGGTCGGCGGCAAGAGGCCGTCAGCCCACCGGAGGCGTAACTTCGTCGTCGGGCGCGTTTCGGGTCAATGAGCTGGTTCAGCACAGCAAATTCGGCCTGGGACGAGTCAAAGAATACCTGGATCTGGGTGCTGACAGTATTGTCGTGGTGCGATTCAATTCTGGACAGACAAAATCGCTCATGCTAAAATACGCCAAACTGGAGCGTGTCGGTGGATAGAAGCCTATGTTTGTCTATCGGCGCGGCAATTGGAAAATCGTAACAAAAAGAACGACCCTGTCGGATCGTTTCTGCGAGCAACGGATTATCGGAGAACAAGAACGTGACGCAACACAACATCCATTTGTATTACAAAAACGTAACGTCGGACGTTATCGGAACCGAACACGGGATATCGAAACCACAGTTTGACGAGCTGGCGCAGACGACCGCACCGCTGATCGCCGAGCTGAATCGGCAGCGCAAAGCCGGCAAGACTCCCTACCGCGATCTGCCGTACAATGAAACCTATCCGCAGCAGGTCAAGGCCCTGGCTCAGCAAGTCCGCCAAGACTGTGAGACTTTTGTCGTGCTGGGCATCGGCGGCTCGGCGCTGGGCAATATCGCTCTGCAAACCGCGCTGAATCCGTATATGTACAATCTGGATGACAAACAGCGCAACGGCCCGCGGTTGTTTGTATTCGACAACGTAGATCCGCATCAATTCGGCAGTTTTCTCGAATGGGCCGCTGACAAGCTGGACAAGACCGTCTTTAATGTCATTAGCAAATCCGGACGTACCGCCGAGACCGCTGCACAGATGCTGGTCATTTTCGATCTGATCGAAAAGAAACTCGGCCCCGACGGACTGAAAAAACAGGTCATCGCCACCACCGACGCGCGGGAAGGGACGCTTCGCAAAATCGCCGACGCCGCAGCGCTGCGCACGCTTGAAGTACCGGACGGTGTGGGCGGTCGATTCAGCGTTCTTAGCCCCGTGGGGCTGCTTAGTGCGGCCGTGTGCGGGATTGACATCGATGCGCTGCTGGCCGGGGCGCGGGCAATGGATGCGCGATGCAGCAGCGAAGAATTTTTCAACAATCCGGCAGCGCTGAACGCGGCAATCAACCGGCATTTCTATCATCGCGGCAAGCCGATCTCGGTGATGATGCCCTATTCCTACTCACTCAAGGATATGTCCGACTGGTATCGTCAGTTGTGGGCGGAAAGCCTGGGCAAGCGAAATGACCTAAAGGGTAATGAGGTCTGCATCGGCCCCACCCCAGTCAAAGCCCTGGGCACAACCGACCAGCACAGTCAGGTACAGCTTTATCGCGAAGGACCGAACGACAAACTGTTTACCTTTTTGCAGGTGGATCAATTCAATCAGGATGTGATCATCGGCCCGGCGCCGAAGAACGCGCCGGAACTGAGCTACCTGGCCGGACAACCGATGTCCCGATTGCTGAATGCTGAAAAAGTCGCCACCGAATACGCCCTGCTGCACGACAAACGGCCGTGTCTGACGGTATTGTTTGACGCGATTGACGCCGGAACCGTCGGCCAATTCATTTATCTGTTTGAAGTGACCACCTCGCTGGCCGGGCTGCTGTTTGATATCAATGCCTATGACCAGCCGGCGGTGGAATTGGGCAAAGACGCGACCTTTGCCCTGATGGACAAACCGGGCAGCGAGGCGCTGGCCGAGAAAATTCGACCGTTCGCCACCATGGATAAGGCGTTTATGAGTTAAACGTCGGCATCGGAGTTTTACTTTTTCGCGGAGGGCCTTTACGTATGGAGTTTGCGGTTATTTTGGCAGGCGGAACGGGCAAGCGGCTTTGGCCGCTGAGCCGCCAGAAACGTCCCAAGCAGGTGCTTCGGATTCTGGACGGACAGACCCTTTTGCGCCGCTGCTTTGAACGGCTGCAGCGCAGTTTTGATCTGCGCAATATCCTTGTGCTGACCAATCATGAATTTGTCGATGTAGTGCGCGAAAATCTGCTGGAACTGCCGGAAGAAAATGTCATCGCCGAGCCGACGGTTCGCGATACCGCCGGCGCAATTGGTCTGGCGGCGACGGTGTTGAGCAAATATGATCCGGACTCCACCATGGCGGTGGTCACCGCTGACCAGATTCTCGATCCCCCCGACATCTTTGAAACAGCCCTGCGCACGGCGATATCCTTTGTCAATGAAAATCCCGAAGCGCTGGTCACATTTGCCGTCAAACCGACGTTTCCGAGTACTCAGTTCGGCTATATCAAGCTGGGCGAAGTCAAGCCTTTTGCCGAATCCCGCGATGCGGTGCGATGCGTCGAGGCCTTCCGGGAAAAACCGGATGAGGCGACAGCTTACACTTATGTTGAAAGCGATCAATATGTCTGGAATTCGGGAATGTTTGTGTGGAAGAGCCGAACGATTCTTGAACGGCTTGGCCATTTTCTGCCGGAATGTCTCGAACCGCTGCGCCATATTCAGACCGATTGGGGAACCGCCGACCAGCAGATCACTCTGAAAGAATGGTTCGGACGCCTGCCCAAAATCAGCATTGATTATGCCGTGCTGGAAAAAGCAAACGATGTCTATGCCATTGCCTTAAATTGCCGATGGCTTGATTTGGGATCGTTCGCGGCGCTGGGCGATATCATCCGCTCCGACAATCATAACAATATCGTTGTGGCCGGCCACAGCGAACTGCTGGACTGCAAGAACAACATCATCGTTACAGAAGACAAAGGGCATCTGATCGCGTTGATCGGACTGGACAATATGATTGTCGCGCACAGTCCGGATGCGACACTGGTCTGTCCGGCAACTCAGGCCCATCGGCTCAAAGAGCTGCTGGAGCAGATTCAGCGGCACGGACGCGACACATTTTTATAAGACCCATTATGCGATTTTTAGGCGTTGATTTCGGCAATAAACGTACCGGATTGGCCGTTTCGGATTCCGATGCGACGCTGGCCAATCCGCACTCGGTCATTGAGACGGACAATGAGCTGTATCTGGCAGAACGTATTGCGCAGCTTGTGGATGACCTGGCCGTCGATGCGGTGGTGCTCGGATTGCCGCTGAATATGGACGACACCGAAGGACCGCAGGCAAAACGGGTCCGCGCGTTTGCGAAAACGCTGTCGAAACTGGTCTCCAAACCGATCGATTTTTTTGATGAGCGGCTCAGCAGCTACGAAGCCGATTCGCTTTTTCCCCCCGGACAGATGAGCCACGGTCAAAAGAAAAAACGACGCGACGCCGTGGCCGCAGCGGTCATTCTCCAATCCTTTCTGGACCAGCGGCGTTCGGCGCAGAGGCCCGACGCTCGGCCCACTATCATACGGCTTGCCTCACCCAAGGCGCTGGCTGAGAAGGCGGCGGAAGAATTTATCGACGCGGCTCGTCAGGCCGTCGCCGAACGAGGTCGATTTTATGCCGCCCTTTCCGGCGGACAAACGCCCCGGCTGTTTTTTGAGCAATTGGCCCGGCCCGACAACATCGGGCAAGTCCCCTGGGACGCTACGTACCTCTTCTGGGCGGATGAACGTTGTGTGCCGCCGGATTCGCCTCACAGTAATTACGCCCTGGCGACCGAGACGTTCCTAAAGGCTGTTCCCATTCCGTCCGAACAGGTCTATCGCATCCACGGCGAGTATGACGATTGTGTCACCGCGGCCGATGTCTATCAAACGGTGTTGCGTCATGTCTTTGCCGCTGAAGAAGGCACTGTGCCCTGTTTTGACGTGATTGTTCTCGGACTGGGACAGGACGGCCACATTGCCTCGCTGCTGCCGAACGATCCGGGCGTGTCGGTTGCCGACGATTTAACCTGGCCGGTGTTCAATGAATCACATTTCAATCGCGTGACCCTGACCGCTCCGGTCTTGCAGCACGCCCGCCGTCTAATCGTCCTGGTTCAAGGAGAGCAAAAGGCCGAGATTCTCCGCGATCTGATCTCCGGTTCGCCCGATCCGGGGCGTTATCCGGCGTATGTCTTATGGCCCGTACTGGAGAACGTACACTGGCTGGTCGATGACGCCGCGGCGGCATTGCTCCCAAAAACCACATAACCGCTCGCCATTGCGCACAAACAGCGACCGACCCATTTCAACGCGCTCGGCCCGATTCGTTCGCAAGCAGTCTGAGCATACACGGCGGCATAGGGGGACGAACTCAAAACGGAAAATTCGACAACATCTTCTTCCTTTCCGGTTTATTCAAAACAGGCCGCGGCCACAAATGTTCCGATAATAATTGACTTTTCAGGCGTATTTTGCTATTCTTATGTAATCTTGTAAGGAAATACAAATGCGAAAATTTATGTGGGGTTTCGGGGTTGCTTTTGCCGCAACAGGATTATATGTGTCTTCCGTCAGCGCCCAGGGCAGACCGGATATCGAAGCTGTTCGTCAGCGCGTCCGCGATAAGGGCTATACATTCGAGGTCGGCTCGAACCCGGCGACAGAGCACGCTTTGGAAGACCTTTGCGGTACAGTGGTACCGGCCGATTTTACGCAGCGCGTCAAAAAAGCGGAACCGGCTGACATGGAACCGCTGCCTGCCGCTTTTGACTGGCGAAAACTGGACGGCTGTACACCGGTCAAAAATCAGGGCGGCTGCGGCTCCTGTTGGGCCTTTGCCGCAATGGGAATCGTCGAAAGCCAGTATTTAATCCGAGACGGCGCCGAACTGGATTTGTCGGAACAATGGCTGATTAGCTGCACCGATGCCGGAAGCTGCGACGGGGGATGGTATGGCGCGGCGCTGAACCATATGATCTCGCAACCGGACCACATCAATAAAATCGGCGCTCCGCCGGAAGTGCTCTATCCGTATGAGTCGCGTGATGCGGACTGCGCTGTCCCCGCCGAGGCCGTGCGGTATTCCATTACGCAATGGGGCGCCGTCGGGCAGGACATTGAGGCGATCAAACAGGCAATTATGGCCTATGGGCCGGTCGCAGTAACAATTTATGCCAACGATTTGTTTCAATGCTATATCGGAGGGATTTTTAATGCGCACGAAAACGGGATGAACAATCACGCCGTCGTACTGGTCGGCTGGGACGACACGCAGGGACAGGAAGGCATTTGGTACCTGCGCAATTCATGGGGCGCCGGATGGGGCGAAAACGGTTATATGCGGATCGAATACGAACGCAACAACGTCGGCCAGGCGCCCTGCTATGCGATGCTTACACCCGAAAATGAACCGAACGAACTGCACGTACCCTCGGCGTTTCCTTCGATTTCGGCGGCGATGCAAATGGCCGCGGATCGTGATACCATTATCCTCGCCCCCGGCGTCTATACCGGGCCGGAAAACACCAATATTCGGTTTTCGGGCAAGGCGGTCGCGATTCGCTCGATCAACCCCGCCGACAAAGACGCTGTCGCGGCCACCGTGATTGATTGTCAGGGATCCAACGAACAGCCGGGCCGGGCGTTTATCTTTGACGGCGGTGAAGGGCCGGATGCGGTCGTCAACGGCCTGACGATACGCAACGGCTATCCGCTGGACAACGGCGGTGCGATCTATTGCTATTTCAGCAGCCCGACCATTAAAAATTGTGTCTTAGAGAACAACACCGCCGCAGGTTATCGCAAAGCCGGCGGCGCAATCGCTTTGTACAACAGCAATGCACGGATTTTTCGCTGTCGCATTCAGAACAACGCGGCCAGCAGTTTCGGCGGCGGTATCAGTGTTCGTGTCAACAGTTCACCGTGGATATCCGAATGTGAAATCCTGGACAACACCGCCGGTATGGAAGGCGGCGGACTCTATGCCTGGGTCGATGCGCGCGTCACGCTGGAAAACAGCGTCATTGCGGGCAATTACGCCGGTCAGGCCGGCGGCGGACTGTTCTTCTATGAGTGCACCCCCGCCGATGTCAACGAGGTAACGCCGGCCCCGCAAATCCACCTGTCTGAAACAGTCGGCCCGGATCCCAATGCACCGGCGGTCGGGTTTTGCACCATCGCTGATAACCGCACCGGCGGACTGGGCGGCGGATTATTTGCAATGGACAGTATTGTACAGCTTCACAACAGCATCGTCTGGAACAATCAGGCCGCCGAGCCGCAAGGCGATCAATTTGCTTTGATCGATGACTGGTTGAATCGAACGACACTGAAGGTCCGCTATAGCGATGTGATGGGACTGGATCAGGGGCATTTCGTCGATGCCCGGTCGATTCTCCAATGGGACGGGGGAAATTTTGACGCTGACCCGTTGTTTGCCGACGCAGAGGAACGGAATTACCACCTCAAAAACGCCGCGGGACGATGGGACCCGACAGCGGGCGACTGGGTGCTGGATGACGGGGGCAACTTTGACCCGACCGACGACGAAAACAGTCCGTGTATTGACGCCGGTGATCCGGCGTTGGAGGTGCGCAATGAATTGCGCTGCCACGGCGACCGAATCAACATCGGCGCCTACGGCGGCACGGAAAAGGCCGGCCGCAGTCCCAATGAAAAATGCTGTATGCAGTGCCTGCCGGGGGATTTTAACTGCGATTGCATTATCAATCTGGAAGATCTGGCCATCTTTATGGAAAACTGGCTCAAATGCAATATGCTGCCGCGACATCATTGCCTGTAACATCCGCGGCCGTTTGTTTCGTTCTCCGTTTGCCGTTACTCGTAAACCCGCTCACCCAAATCACCTTGTCGAATGTGATAACGAGGTCGGCGTGTGACCGTATCCATCGGCGCGGCTTTGACGGCGGCGACAAAGAGGCTGAGCATATTCTGAAAATCCGCCGTGGAGACGGATTCAGTCCCGATTCGACCCGTCCGCGTGTTGCGGTTGTGGTAGTTGCCCAGCGGAATACAGAGTGCCCCGCAGCGATAACCAAACCGTGAAAAAACGGTCGCCTCGCAGGTTCCGCCGTCCATCAATTTGCGCTGATAGGGGAAGGGCTTGTTCTGCTTTTGTAGTTTTGCGGCGGTATCGAGCAAAAACGCGGTTACCTGCGGATCAAATAGGCTCGCTTTGTCCCCGACGCGAATGACCACCCCGTCGCCCATCTTGGCCGTGGACAAAACGGCGCTGGTTTCGATACTGATCAGGCAGGTCTTTTTGGGCACGGTCCCCTTGAGACACAAATGTTTGGCTCCATGCAGCCCTGCTTCTTCGGCCGCGGTAAAACAGGCGACAACTTTTTTGCGAATACGGCGGCGATGCAAGGCGTCCAGCAAGGCCAATACAGCCGCACAACCAACCAAGTCATCGCATGCGCGACTGACGATGCGTCCATTTTGTATCCGACAGCTCGGCAGATCCCACATCCCAATATCGCCGCGCCGAACAGGTCCGTCAATGCGCAGCCGCACGTATTTTCGCCGAAGCGCTTGGTCGGTCCGCACACTCAAAACCTGTGCGCGTACCGAACCGGCGTCGGTAAAAATACGCACACGGGATTCCTTGAAATAGACCTCATCAACCCCGCCGTAAAAAACGGCGCGGGCGGTTTTGCCGCGGGCATCAGCCGTGATGATAAACCCCGGATGATCCATATGAGCACAAAACGCCAGCCGACTGTCGGTCAATCCGCGGCCATAAACGGCAATCAGATTACCCATCTCATCGGACTGGACACTGATGCCGCGGTCCATACAGAATTGCTCGATAAAGCGGCGAACGTGCTGTTCGCGAAACGGCGCTGTCGGACAGGCCAGCAGGCCACGGACAATATCAAAACGATCAAATGATGCTTGTTCGGACATGGGTCAAATCCATCAGATCGGCAGACGTTGATTGACGGCAGATCAATCGGCCTCCTGCCATTCAGCGCTGAGCAACTCAGCGGCCTGTCGAACAGCGTCGCGCGAAAATTCAAACGACAAGCCCGCCGCGGCAAACAACTCCGGCAAGGGGCGGCTGCCGCCCAGGGACAGCGCTGTTTTATAATCGCGCAGCGCTGCGTCAAAGTCATTCAATGCGCGCCGCCACAGCCCCAGCGCTCCCAACTGCGCGATGCCGTATTCAATATAATAAAACGGCACCTGAAAGAAATGCAGAATCCGCTGCCACATCGTTGCTCGCCATTGCTCCAGCCCCGACCAATCCAGTGCGTTCTGGCCAAAGCGGTCTTGCAGTTCGATCCATTTTTCACGGCGCTGCTGCGGGGTGTGGCCGGGCGTTTCATACAGCCAGTGCTGAAAGGCGTCGTTGGCCGCAACCGACAGCAGCAGCCGAACGGTCATCTCGGCCACATGCCGCTGTCGCCGCCGCAGTTGATCGGGGGTGTAAATCGCGTCCAGCCGAGTTCCGGCCAGCCGTTCCATACTCATCGAGGCCACCTCACAAAACTCCATTGGCGCATGGCGATAGTCCGTCAGCGGCAAAGCAGCACAGGCCAGCGAATGAAAGGCGTGGCCGCCTTCGTGCAGCAGGACGCGCACATCGTCATCACTGCCGGCGGCGTTCATAAAAATAAACGGCTTGCGAAATTCATCGAGCGTGCACTGATAGCCGCCGGGCGCTTTGCCCTTGCGACTGAGCAGGTCCAGCAGCCCCAGCTCCTGCATCTGCGCAAACTGCCGCCCCAGGTCTGCATCCAGACGTTCAAAGACCGTGCGAATCGCAGGGATAAACTGTTCGGGCTGCTCAAACGGCTTGAGCGGCGGCCGCCCTTTTGGATCGGCCATCAAATCCCACGGCCGTAAAGACGACAGGCCCATCTCCGCGGCGCGGCGCTGCCACATCAGCCGCTGAAGCGGAACCAGCTCATCTTGCACGGCGTCATGAAAGGCTTCACAGTCCTCGGGTGTATAATCAAAACGGTGGTATTGGCAAAACTTGTAATCCCGATAATCGGCAAAACCAGCATTGCGGGCGATTTGGCTACGCAGTTCGAGCATCTGATCGAATATCGCATCAAGCCGGTCAGCGACCTGCTGATAACATTCGGCCATCACCCGCCAGGCCTTTTCGCGACGGTCGCGTTCGGTTTCATACAAATAGGTGCCGAGTTTGCTGAGCGTCACGTCCTGACCTTCGAAGGTCGCCGTCAAACCGCCGGTCACGGTTTGGTAGTCCTGGCTGAGCATCGCTTCCTGTGTCTGAAGCGGGATGTTCTTTTCACGAAAAATCGCCGCATCGGCTTCAATATGGCGATCATAGACGGCATAGTACGCATCACCGTCGCCGATGCGCCGACGGGCATCCAGATAGATCGTATTGAGCCGATGCTCATAATCGTCCAGCAGCGGCTGGATCCGCTCAATAAAATGACGATAAGCCGACGCCCTGTCCGTGTCATCAGTCTGGCAGGTCATGCGAATATACAAAACAGCCCGGTGCTGCCGCACCGCCGCTTCCAATTCGCTGCGATGCTGCAAAAACGCGTCGGTCTCGTCGGCGCCGACAGGCGGTCGGCTCAGCAACGCTTCATAAAGCTGTTTGACCTGTACAGGGTCATTAAAATCCGCTTGTTCAGGAATAAAACGGCGTTTATAGACGACAGGTAATCGACGGATATCCACTCCATTGACACCGGCATCCTGTGGCATAAGACAGACTCCGCTAAAGGGTTCATGTTTAACATTTCACATCTTCAGCAATCGGGCTTCCGCCTGTTTGTTCCAAAGACCGTGGTCAAGGGCCTCTGCCGCGGCAGGCGCCTTGTCGGCCAGCTCTTCCAGCCGTGTCAGGTCCAAATCGGTACAGTCCGGATAGACGATGATTTTGCCGGCAATCCGATGGTGTTCCACCGCACGAATGCCGTCGATAGCGCCTTTCAGTCCGGACACCGCCGCGACGGAAATGTTCGTATCCAAAGCGCCGCATTGCACTTTTTTGAGCACCGTCAGCATGTCATCCAATGTCGAGCCGCTGGTGCCGATAAAGTAACAGCCCTTTTCAACATAGGCGTCCATATCCACCGGCCCGCCGACGGTCGCGGGAATGCCCGCAAAGATATTGATTATCGCGCCCGGCGCCGCATCCGCAACGGACTGGGCAACGAGCTTCGGCACCGGCGCCATAATGGCAAAATAGTTGAATTTGACAGTCGGCGGATTGTCCGTCGGATTGTACGGCACATAGCCGACGTGGTTTTGTTCGGCCAGCGGCTGAGCAATCGCCGACAATGCCGTCAGTCGTTGGGTATCCAAATCACCCGCATAGACCGTAATGCCCGACACCCCCTGACAAAGATTGCGCACCACATGCATCACGCCCATCGGTCCGCCGGCGCCGATGACATTGATGGCATCATCGGGGCGAACCTCACCGGTTGCGGGAATACGCTGCACCGCCTCGGCGGGATCGTCGCCGGGCGTGCCGATCATTCGAATGTTGCCGTAATGGAAACGCCCGATGGCCGTCTCGACCGGTTGGCCGAATTGCCGGCCGCACTGAGCCGCAACAATCAACCCGTTATTGGCGGTTTTGGGAAACAGCGCAGAGAGCGTCTGCGGATTGGCCCCAAAATACACTACATCATCAAACGCCGTGTCCGGCAGTGCGGAAATCGAATCGGCACGCTCAAGCGGCATCGTCAGGGGATTGCGCTCGGCGACAAGGGTAATCGATCCGGGTGTCCCGTATCGCTTGAACAAGTTGAAGATGACTTTTTCGCTGAACGGCACATCGGCCACAATCAGCATCCGACCGCCGATTTTCAGCGCCGTACGCTCCCGCACCGCATAGGCATCTTCCACACACGCCCACGGCTCGACCAGCGCAATCGCCGAGGCCGAAAGCGAATCGTCGGCCGGAATCAGCAGCGACCGGCCGTCCGGCGCGGTGATGACGCGCTCATCCATCAGCACATATTGCTGCAGCGCGCCTTCGAAGTTATACCCGAACGCCGCATTTGAGGCCGCCGTCGGCAGCCAGCGGTAATCGGTTTGCACCAGATAGCGTCCGCCCTTGGCGGCCTGCTTGACCTTATCGCCCGCGGCGACCACACGCACCACAGCCTCGTGGCCGGGCACGGTCGGTTTTTCATTCGGCACATAGGAAGGAATCTCGTCAAGCACTGTCGGCTCCATGCCGGAAACAATCGGCCCTTTGCGCCCGTGTGCGGAAAACTGCTTGAGCAGCTTCAAGTCGGAAAAACACAGCCCGACCGCTTCCACTTTGGCCACGATTTGATACGGCCCCGGTTGTTCAACAGGCTTTTGCGTATTCAGTGTCAATTCATCCGGAGCGGTCAATTGCACAGCCGTTTGCATTTTGGGTAGTTCACACATCAGTTGACTCGCATTTCTTTTGTTTGTTTGTTTATTGAGGGATTATTTTGATGATGTCATCCGGAGACAGTGTTTGATCTATTTGCAGCGAGGCGATCTGCCGCGGCTCGACGGATTTGCCGAAGCGTTCAAAAAAGCTGTTTTTGTCTTCGACCTCACAAAAACACTTTCGCGCCCAGCCGCTGAGGTAGCCCATCCCTGCGATGCGCTGCAAAACGGAATGGGCATACAAAATAGAAGCTCCTTTCAGAAAGATCGGTACCATCGGCTTTAATTCGTCGCTTTCAAAGACATCGCGGAATTTCTGTCCGAAGCTGTTCATCTCGGTACCGACGAGAATCGGCAACCCTCGCGATTCGGCCAGTTCGACGACCTGCCGCAGGTTGGCCAGCTTCTCGTCCTCAACTCCGGGCTTAAAATTGCGGTCGGGGATAATGTTCAAAGCCGCCGTGCCCCTGTCCATCGCAACATTCAGGAGCCGTTCGATCTGCTGTTCACCTTCGGTCGTGCCGTCCAGCCAGGCCAGTGCCGGGATGCCGCCGGCGGCCAGAACAAACTCGTTCATCTGCTGCATCGTCGGAAACGCCCCCGCATCTGGCGCCACGTAGCCGGGGCCGCCTTTTTTCATCGTCTTGGCACGAATGGCATTAAGCAAAACAGGGCTTTCGGGAAAATCTTTCGGCTCAAAAGACTGGCCGAGTTTATCTTTCCAATAGCCCATCAGGGCCATATCGCCGTTGCACACCGCCCGCGCCTTGCGGGCGTAGGCCAGACACAAATGCCGTTCAGTGGGATTGCCGGCCGGCGTCAGCGGCAGGACATCGTCTTCGTAATCCAGCCTAACCGGATCGAGATAGTCGTTGACCCGTTCCATCATCTCGCGATTCCGGCGCTGGGCGGTTAGTTTAAGCTCGTCCAGAAAGGCCTTGCCTTGACCGGATACCGCACTCGAGGGCATCCCGGCGCCCATATGATAGGCGATACCCGGCTCGCCCGGAGAATTGATCACCGACTCGGCAAATTCCGGCACAAACACCCGCGTCTCAATGCTGGCGCAGGCCCGCAGATTAAGTGCATCAGCAGCATCCAAAAATTCATCTACTCCATCCAGAACATCGAAATCCACGATCCCCGCCGCCGCCAAACCTTCCTTTTTGGCCAGCCACGCGAAATGGGTCGGCGAGTATCCGTAGCAATTGAATGAGAAAAAGGTGTGCGCATGCAGATTAACGAACCGTCCGGCCGGATTGACCTTGATGCGTTTTTCCGACAATTCAGCAATAATCTGTTTCAGGGCCGTCTTCCGCTCGGCGGGATTAAAACTGTCCAGTTGTTTTTCAAGCTGTTCGGGCAACTGACACCTCCGATTCTTTCAGATCGTTCATAAGTCTTGCGGTAAATCGGTATTATGCCAGAGAAGCGTGGCTTTAGCAAGAAGTCAAACCCTTGACGGCACAGAAAGCATTGCATTTGTGTTCGATTGGTTTCGATTGTTTCCAAATCAAAAACAACATCCGCGCGTCAGGTGTGCCAATTTCCCCCGAACAATCCGCCCCATTGCTTGGCCCTTGTACTGTCAAGCGATTTTGCTTATAATACCCCTATGAAGACTCAGGAGAAATACCGATGATCAATAAACCCTTTGGACATCTTGGTTATGACGTCAGTGCCGTGGGCTTTGGCGGAATGCGATTTGATACAACGCAAAGCGATGCAGAAAACGCCGATCTGGTCCTGTATGCCGTGGACCAGGGCATCAACTGGCTGGACACCGCGCCGAGTTACTGCGACGACCGCAGCGAAGCCATTTTCGGCCGCACCCTGCGGCACTTAGGCCCTCGGCGAAGCGATGTCTATCTATCCAGCAAGGGAATGCCCGAAGCCTGCGACACAGCCGGGAAAGCCCGCGCCGCGGTGGAAAAGTCTCTGCGTCGTCTCAACACCGACTATCTTGATTTTTATTACGTCTGGTGCATTCGTCGGCTGGATGAATATGAATCAGCGATGCGTCCGGGCGGCCAATATGAAGGATTGCTCCGCTGCAAAGAAGACGGCTTGATACGCCATATCGTCGTTTCGACGCATCTGCGCGGGCCTGACGTACAGACGCTGCTGTCGAACAATGAATTCGACGGCGTGCTGCTGGGCGTCAACCTCCTCAATTTTCTCTATCGCTGGGACGGCGTCACGGCCGCGCACCGGCAAGGTCTGGGCGTGGTGGCGATGAATCCGCTGGCCGGCGGCATCATTCCGCAAAATGAACAGACGCTGTCATTTCTGGCCGACAGCGGCGAAACACCCACTGAAGCGGCGCTGCGCTTTTGCATCGGTTGTCCGCACATTTCCGTTACCCTGGTCGGCTTTTCAACTCGCGAGCATATTGACGTCGCCTGCCGTGTCGCCGAACAGGCCGATCCGCTCACCGATGAACATATCAAACGCATTCACAGCCGTCTTTCGGGGACCATGGATTCGCTGTGTACCGGCTGCGGATACTGTATGGGGCTGTGTCCGGTCGGGATTCCTGTAGCCGGTTATATGCAGTACTACAACGATAAGTTGCTGACGGGCAAAAACGACGGCGAAATGGTCAACACACTCGGCATTCAGAAACAATACGGAATGCTCGTGGGCGCACCGCCGGCCGGAGACTGCATCGCCTGCGGCCGCTGCGAAACGGCCTGCACCCAGCATCTGGATATTATACGCCGGCTCAATACCATCGCCCAATGGGAACAAAGCGGAATTCGTGAAAACCAAAAATAACATATTAAAGCAATACTTTGACCGTAAATAGGGATGTGCTTTCACAAGTCCTGCAAAAATATGTCGATTTTAATAGTTTTTTCACCGGTTCATTCTTGACATTATTTCACATCTTCGGTAAGGTGCACTCTTTCCGACTGCGTGGGTCGGACAGAGAGCGTCTATCACAAATGGGAATTGAGTTCAGTTAAATGGAGGTAAGTTTCTGTGAATAAGGAACTTGCTCGCGAATTAATCGGCGCGGGCGTACATTTTGGCCATGCGGCCAGCCGCTGGAATCCGAAGATGGAACCATACATTTTCGGCAAACGCGGTATGATCCACATTATCAATGTCAAGGAAACCTTAAAGGGGCTGCTGATTGCCAAAAAGCTCCTTGCCACCGTGGTTTCCTCGGGAAAAGATGTCGTTTTTGTCGGGACCAAACGTCAGGCCCAAAAAGCGGTTCGTCAGGCGGCTGAAAAATGCGGTATGCATTATATCTCTGAACGCTGGCTGGGCGGCACGCTGACCAACTTCAGGACGATCCGGACCCGACTGGCCCGACTGGAAGAGCTTGAAGAAATGGAGCACAGCGGGCAGCTTGAAAACGAAAGCAAAAAACAAGGCGCCCGCCTCAAACGCGAATTGAACAAAATTCGCACCAATCTGGACGGCATTCGTCGAATGAACCGGTTGCCGGGGGTGGTCGTCGTCGTTGACGCCAAAAAGGAATATATTGCCCTGCGTGAAGCCCGCAAGCTGGGGGTTTCGACCGTGGCGATTATTGATACCGATTCGGATCCGGATACGGTGGATGTGGCGATTCCGGCCAATGACGATTCGATCAAGGCGATTGAGATTTTGCTGGATGAACTGGCGACCTCGGCGGCCGAGGGAAAGACGATGACCAAACCCGAAGACACATTTGCGGCCGCCCGTCCGGTGCGCACCCGATCGCGCCGCCGCGTCCTGGCCACGGCTGAAGGCCAGACTGTCGTGGATGAGGATTCCGACGATGAATCGCACGCCGACAGCAACACCGGCAGCGATGACGAGGCGGCAAACGAAGCCTCACAGCCGGCTCAGGCCGAAAGCACAGCCCAGTAATCCGGATATTTCTTGTTTGGCATATTTTTGCGAAGTCTCTTTGCGGGGTAGAGTTCGGCGGTCGCTGTACAACGACGGCTAAACCGGCAAAGAGACTTCGTTTACTATCGGACATACAAAAACGAAACGTTTATTTTGATCATCGGGAGTAAAGACCCATGGCGGAAATTACAGCAACAACGGTAGCAAAATTACGCAAGATGAGCGGACAGGGAATGATGGACTGCAAGAAGGCCCTGACCGAAACAGGCGGCGATTTGGACAAAGCGATGGAACTGCTTCGCAAGAAAGGCCTGGCCACGCTGGCCAAACGCGCCGGACGCGATACCACCGAGGGACGGGTGGTCTGTCAAATCAGCGACGACGGCAAGACGGCCGTGATCGCTTCGTTGTGCAGCGAAACTGATTTTGTTGCCAAAAGCGAGGATTTCATCGCGGCTGCGGAGTTATTGGCTGAATGCGGCTTCAAGGCAACCGCTGACAGCGGCGCCGAGAGCCTGCTCGAAACACAGGTCAATGGACGCAGGTTTGCCGATGTGCTGACCGATACCATCAGCAAAACCGGCGAAAAAGTGGAAGTCGGCGATTATTTCCGCTACGTGCTCAATGGCAGCGGCACATTCGGCAGCTATGTGCACTTCAACGGCAAGGTCGGTGCATTGCTGGAGGTCGAAACCGACGGCGACGCCGTCGCCCAAGCCGTCCAACAGACTGCCGATGAAATCGCGATGCACATTACCGCCATCAATCCGCTGGGGCTGGACAAAGACGGGATTGATCCGGCGGTGCTGGATAAAGAACGCGCCAT
The DNA here is from genome assembly GCA_050309605.1 of Anaerohalosphaeraceae bacterium. Taxonomy (GTDB): domain Bacteria; phylum Planctomycetota; class Phycisphaerae; order Sedimentisphaerales; family Anaerohalosphaeraceae; genus T3Sed10-213. The sequence continues at coordinate 22,576 of JBNRMN010000034.1, read as the reverse complement.
CGCCGCCGAGCAGGTCAAAGATAAACCGGCCAACATTATCGACAAAATTGTCGAGGGCAAAATCGGCAAATTTCTCAAAGAGAATTGCCTGCTGGAGCAGCCGTTTGTCAAGGACGACAGCGTTACGGTCGGCCAGGCGCTGGCCAATGCGGCCAAGGACGCCGGCGGACAGGCCAAAATAAAACGATTCGTCAGAGTTGAAATCGGCTAACGCCGGGATATAATAAAAGGCATCGGAAGCGGCGGTTTTCGGTGCCTTTTTTTTGAAAACACCGCGCATTTCAATTTGAATGTAAACACATTGATGCGTGTGTGTTCATGGATGCGGCGAATAAGACCGAGACATAAAAGATACGGATTATGTCAAATATCAAATATCAGCGTATTATATTAAAGTTATCGGGCGAAAGTTTCTGCCGCCCCGGCGGATTCGGCATCGAAGGCGATGCCATTGAGTCCATCGCCGAGCGGATTGTCCGGCTGGCCAAACGGGGACCTCAGGTGGCGATTGTCGTCGGCGGCGGCAATTTTCTGCGGGGCGCTGCCTTTTCTCAAAACAGCCATATCCCCCGCACCACCGCCGATTATATGGGAATGCTGGCCACGGTGATGAACGCCTGCGCACTGCAGGAAACGCTTGAAAAACTCGGCCAGCCGACACGCGTGCTCAGTGCGATCGAGGTCTCGGCAATCTGCGAACCGTTCCTCCGCCGACGCGCGATTCGACATCTGGAAAAGGGGCGCATCACGATTCTGGCCGGCGGCACGGGCAATCCGTTCTTTTCGACCGATACCTGTGCGGCGCTGCGGGCCGCGGAGATCGGCGCTGAGCTGATGATCAAAGCAACCAAAGTGGACGGCGTCTTTACCGACGACCCCGTTAAAAATCCCGACGCCAAACTCATCGAATACATCAGTTATCAGGACGTACTCAGCCAGAACCTCAAGGTGATGGATCCGGCGGCGGTGAGTTTGTGTCGGGAAAATCATATCCCGATAGTGGTGCTCAATATATTCAAAGACGGAAACATCACCCGTGCCCTGCAGGGCGAACACGTGGGAACGGTAATCAGTGATTGATAGTCTTCTGGAGAACACAAACTATGCCGACGCGAAAAATAGTGGATGAACATTCAAAGAATATGGACAAAGCCGTTGAGTTTCTGCGAAATGAACTGAAATCTGTTCGCACCGGACGGGCGGCGCCCGGACTGGTGGAGCATCTGACGGTGGATTATTACGGTTCGCCGACGCCGCTGAAATCCCTGGCGACCATTGCCGCACCGGAGCCGCAGTCGCTGCTGATTAAGCCCTTTGATATCGGCTGCCTGAAAGACATCGAAAAGGCCATCAAAAACAGTGAACTGAGTCTGGCGCCCATCGTGGACGGCAAGATGATTCGGCTGAACCTGCCGCCGATGAGCGAAGAACGCCGCAAGCAAGTCGCTCAGCAGGTCAAACAAATGGGCGAAAAGACCAAAATCAGCATCCGCAATATCCGGCGCGACGCCATCAAACAGCTTGAAGACGCCGAGAAATCCAAGCTCATCAGCGAAGACGAACGGGATAAGGGAAAAGAAGAGATCGAAAAAATCACCAAAAAGCATGTCGATGCCATCGATGAGGTCATCAAGCAAAAAGCCGATGAAATTATGTCAATTTAACCATCAACATTGACGATAACAGAGGCAGACAACACCATGCCGGTGCCGGTCAGCGCCGGATGGAGGCGGACAAGCAGGTTTGGGAAATCTCAAACGGTCAGATGTAACGACGACATGTTGTGCTTAAATCGTGGGGGGCACTTCAGATGCAAGATGAGGGGTTTTTATGGAATCAAAGAGAACATCCGCGGATGCAGCACCGCAGACGCCGCCCAAAAAACACCGTCGATTCAAAGTCGCTGTGCTGATACTTCTGGGGATCGTCGCCCTGCTGCTGCTTGCCGTGCTCACTGCACCGACGGCGCTGTCCTCGGCCGGCGGAAGGCGATTTCTGTTGAGCCGCATCAATCGTGCCGTTGACGGTCAGGTGGGCATAGATGCCCTGTCCGTTGGGTGGTTCAGCGGCGTTAAACTGACCAATCTCAGTTTTGAAAGCAGCGACGGCGCTGCGCAGGTCAGGGTCGGACGCATCGAATCGCACCCCAAATATACCTCGCTGATTGGCGGGCGCGTGGACATGGGCAAAACCGTCATCGACAGCCCCCAAATCTACCTGAAACTGCCCGCCGAGTCCGATCGCAAACCCGCCGCGAAGGCCCCGACAACATCAGCCCCTTCCCAAGGCACGCCTTTTGTGCTTCCGGTTCATCTGATTGATCTGGAAGTGCTCAAAGGCGACGCCGTGATTGAAGTGTTGGGCGCCAACGCTCAAACCCGCCGCATTGCCTTCAAAAATATCGCTTCAACGGTAACACTTAACGACACAGGGCAGACGTCACGGCTGAATGCGACAATGGACGTGGCCAATGGTCAATCCGCCGGTTCGGTCAAGGTCGAGGCCCAGGTCACGACGCCGAAAAAGGGCTGGACGCTGGAAGACACCGACGGCACGTTTAAGGTATCCATCTCGCAACTGGATCTGGACACACTGGCGCCCCTGCTGGCGCTGGCCGGCGTTGACGCACAAACCGGCGGCGTCCTGAACGCCGAGGCCCAGGTGCAGATTCGAAAAGGCATCCTTGAGACGCTGGCCGCCGAGGCAACGATTGCGAATTTCTCACAGGGCATCGGCGACCAGAAAATGGTTTTCGATGAGCCGGTTACCCTCTCGGCCAAGGGCGGCTTGAAAAACAACGCCCTGCAGATCGACGCACTGAACGTCAAGACGCCGTTTTGCACGGTAACCGGCAGCGGCGATGCCGAGACTCTGGACTACGCCGTCAAGGCCGATTTGGCTCAAACCCAGACGTTCCTGAAACAGTTCACCGATCTGGGCGGTTACGCCATGGCCGGTCAACTGGATATGTCCGGACGCATCAACATTGCCGAAAACACCGTTGCCTCGTCCGGTTCAGGGACGATCAAGACCTTGCTGGTCGGAAAAGAGGACGCAGCCGCTCCGCCGACGGATGTGTCGCTGAATTATGATTTTACGATGGACAACGCGCAGCAGCAGTTGACCATCGCCTCGGCAATGCTGGAGGCTTTGCCCGGCACGATTCATCTTGCCAATGCGTCAATTCCGTTGGGGCACACCGAGACCCCGCCGATTTCTCTGACGGCGAAGGCCGATCTGGACTTGGCCAAAGCCTGGCCGTATGCACAGATCCTGGCCGAGGCCCCGGCTGATATTACCCTGGCCGGACTGCTGAATACCACCCTTTCGGTGCAGACACTGGACGACACGCTGCACATCAAGACCGACCGGACCGGCATCCGCAATCTGCACGTGGCCAAAGAAGGCAGCGAGCCGTTTGTGCAGGATCAGGTGTCCCTCCTGGCCGATATCACGCTCAATCCGGCGCGCCAATCCATTGGTATCAATGCCTTTGATATGCAAAGCGCCGCCGGCGAGACCCTCATCAAAATCATCAAGGGCACTGTGGAACAATCCACCGATGAGCAAACGAATACAATGAATGCGGAGATCGAGGCCGAATATGATTTGCAGGCCATCTCAGGCTTTGCGGCTCCTTTTCTGCCGGAAGGACTGAAGGTGCGGGGTAAACGCAAAGATCGTCTTGTGCTGTCGTCCCAATGGCCGCAGGACGCCCCCGAACAAAAAATAGCCAACCTCAACGGCACAGGCGGATTCGGCTTTGAACGGGCCGAATATGCGGGGCTGAATGTTGGGCCGACTGAGCTGACCATGGATATTCGTCAGGGCGTCGTGAACATGGCAATACCCGAAACACCGGCTAATCAGGGCAAACTGCGATTTGCCGGAACGATTGATCTGAACGAAGAGCCGATGTTTCTGCGTCTGAGCGAGCCGACCGCCCTGCTGGAAAATGTGCAAATCAACGATATTATTTCGTCGCAACTGCTGACCTATGTCAATCCGATTTTCGCCGGCGCGGTGCGCACCAGCGGCCTGGCCAATTTGACCTGCCGCAAACTCGTCCTGCCCCTGTCTTCGGGCCATCCGGACAAATTGGATATTGACGGTACGGTCAACATTGCTGATGTTCGCCTTCAGGCAGGCGACTTCCTTGGACAGATTATGGCGCTGATCAATCTGCGTCAGACGGTGCAGCTTCAAGTACGACCGACGGATTTTCTCGTTCAGCAGGGACGTGTCAGTTATCGGGATATGGCGATTGAGCTGGGCGACTATCCGTTGAATTTCAGCGGGTCGCTCGGTCTGGACAACTCGCTGTCGATGAATGTCAAACTGCCGTTGAGTATGAATTTTCGACCGGTTCGGCTGGCGGACGCCGGAGCCAACCGGATTGAAATCCCCCTTGGCGGCACAGTGCAAAAACCCGCTATTGACACAGAACGGCTGCTTCAACAGCAGCTTGAGCAACAAAGAGACCGCCTCATCCAGGAAGGATTGCGTCGGCTCTTTTAACGTTTTCGTTCCCTTAATCAGCGGTCAATTACGCAGGCAGTCATTATGTTTGAAAAAATGAAAAACATCCTGTTCAAGCCGACGGATGAACTGGGACGGTGGAGCCGCTTTCTGTTGACCCAGATTCGCATTTGGCGGCAGTGCTTTCGTTTGCTTCAGACCAATCGGTCCTTTACTCAGGCCGCGGCCCTGGCCTATCACACGTTGTTCGGGATTGTCCCGCTGGCGATTGTGATGCTGATGGTGTTTCAGATGTTCCCGGCGTATCGCGATTTGGGGCATAAGATTCGACATTTTGCATACGAGCAATTCAATCTGCATCAAATTGAATACCCCGCCTCGGAAGACCAACTCGACCAGACCGCCCCGCCGGAGACGGACGAGGAACCGCCCACCATTGCCATCACCGATAAAATCGATGAGCTGGTCGAGCGGTATATGTCCAAAGTCAGCACGGGCGCGATCACCATCGTGGGCGCCGCCGTGGTCATCTGGGCGGCGGTGGGACTGCTGATGACCATCGAGCGCGCTTTCAATATGATCTGGCACATTCGCGTCAAGCGAAGTCTGATTCATCGCATCGTTTATTACTCCTGGATATTGATGTTCGGCCCGATTCTGCTGGCGCTGGGGATTTACCTGAGCACGCAATATCTGATGCGCGGCGGGATGGAATCCTGGTTTTGGGGGTATGTACGGCCGATCTTCCCGTTTCTGGTGATGATGGCGCTGCTGTTTTTCCTGTACACGATGATGCCGAACACCAAAGTCAGTCCCCTCGCCGCGCTGTGGGGAGCATTCATTGCGACGCTGCTGTGGACAGCGGCCAAATACGGATTCCAATTGTATCTGAGCAAGGTCATCCCCTATCAGGCGATCTACGGCATCCTCGGTGTGATCCCGCTGTCGGTGTTCTGGATTTATGTGATGTGGGTGATCGTACTGTTCGGCCTGCAACTGACGTATGCGACGCAGAACTTTCATAGTCTGGACGAGGCGGAATTGAAACGGCTGCGGCGAAGCGACATCTGCTTTATGGCCAACGACCAGACGATCATCGGCATTATGGAGTATGTGCTGAACGCCTTTGAACAAAAGAACGAACGGCCGGTGACCGCCGAGGCAATCTCGGGCCGGCTGGATATTCCCGCAGACTTTACCGAAAAACTGCTGGACCGGATGGTCAAGGCCGGATTGCTGTGCCACACCAATGAACCGACCAGCGGTTATGTGCCCTCCACCGACGGCGCCCACATTTCACTGGCCGACATTTATGACGCCGTCTCGCAGGTCAGCTTTGCTCAGCCGCTTGAGTCGGAAAACCCCAAGGCCGCGGTCATATTTCAGCAGGTGCACGACCTGCTCAGCGGCCACACCCTTAAAGACGTGCTCGGCCCGTGGAAAAAGGAATCGCCGACGCCTTCGGCGCCTCCCGAAGTCCTCGAAGACCCGGATGAACCGATGGTCTGATTCCGACTCGACACGTCAGAACATCGCGATCACGCGGCCCTGTTCGATGACCGTTTTCAGCCGGTCATACCGGGCCTGTTCCGACCAAAAGAACGGCGCGGACGATGAACATCCCGCCGAAAAACAGCAATGCCGCGCCGCAAAAGCCCATCAAAAGCCGCTGGTTGCGCACATTCAGCAGCGACGCGCCGTAAAACGTCGCCATCGACAAAATCGTCAGCCAAATCAAGTCCAGGCTCCAGTGCAGCACCACAAACAGCAGCAGCGTCCCAACCCCGAAATCCAGAGCGTTCTGCGCAATCACCAATCCGCCGACAGCCCACCACAACAGAAAATAAGGGTTGGTCGCCGTAAGCACAAACCCCGTTACCAGCGCGCCGGCGGTGTTGGATGGGCCGCGGCTGTTTTTCAGATCAAAAGAAGATCGCGCCATGTCGCGAAACGTCTGCGTCCCCAGCCACACCAGAAACAACCCGCCCACCAGACCGATGATGATGTCGGCTAAACTCGTCTGCAAATAGACGCCGATACCGAACAGCAGCAGAAAAATCAGCGGAATTTCAAACAGGCCGTGCCCGGCGGCAATCCATGTGCCCGCCCAGCGGCTGCGTCCGCCCAGGGCAATCGTCGCGGCAGTGATCGACCCCGGCGCCATCACCCCCGTCAAAGAAAAACCCGCGGCATACAATAAAAACATCCACACATCAGCACCTGAAAATGAGACATCAACAGGAGACATTGAAATCCGCAACCCCCTTATGCGTTCGGTCGAATCCGGGATTGAATCTCCAGACAATCAAGAATCACCAGCGCCGCCATCGCCTCAATGACCGGGATGATTCGCGGCACGATGCACGGATCGTGTCGGCCGTGCGTCTCAATCGGTCTTGTGCGACCGTCCAGGTCAATCGTCGTTTGCGGACGGGCAATCGAAGAGGTCGGCTTGACGGCAATCCGCAATTCGACCGGCTGACCGGTGGAAATGCCGCCCGTGATGCCGCCGGCGTTGTTGCTGACAAACCCGCCGTCGGCCATGTTGTCATTGGACTGACTGCCGCGCATTTTTGTCAAGGCAAAGCCTTGGCCTATCTCGATTCCTTTGACCGCACCGAGCGTCATAATCGCCGAGCACAACCGGGCATCGAGCTTGCCGAACACCGGATCGCCCAGCCCCGCCGGCAGCCCCACAATCTCCAGCTTCACCACCCCGCCGACCGAATCATCGTCATCTTTGGCCGCGACAATGGCCTGTTGCATCCGCTTGGCGGCCTGGACGTCTGCACAACGCACCGGATTGGTCTCAATGACATCGTAATCGCATCGTTCGGCGGCGACACCGGCAATCTCGACCGAATGGGCAATGATGCGAATTCCCTTTTCCGCCAGCAGCTTGCGTGCAATCGCTCCGCCCATCACCCGACCGGCGGTTTCCCGTCCGGAAGACCGCCCCCCGCCGCGATAGTCGCGTATGCCGTATTTATGATAAAACGTAAAATCCGCATGGCCGGGACGAAACAGATCTTTGATGCCTTCATATTTAGTCGAATCGTGGTCGCGGTTGAAGATGACCATCGCAATCGGCGCGCCGGTGGTCTTTCCCTCAAACACGCCCGATAGAATCTCAACCTGATCTTTCTCATCGCGCGGCGTGGTCACATCGCTTTGCCCCGGCCGGCGGCGGTTCAGCTCGCGCTGAATATCGGCCTGGCAAATCGCGATGCCGGGCCGCACCCCGTCCATCACCGCACCAATGGCCGGGCCGTGGCTCTCGCCGAATGTCGTGATTCGCACAATGTCGCCGAACGTGTTGGCCGCTGTCATTCGCACCGCCAATTCTCGCCCCAGCAGATCATAAATCTCCGCGGCAATCTCTTCGGGCTTCTTGCCGGTTGCGTCCACCACAATATCCGAAAGCGGTACAAGGGCTTCATCACGATAGGTCACATCGTTTTCAAGACGGTCTCGACCGTCCGGCCCGGTCAGCCACGGCGGCAGTCCGATACCGATCAGTCGCGACCAAATCGTCTCGGCATCGGCCCTCAGATAAACCAAAACCGCATTCTTACGCAGCGCCCGACGGCTGTCCGGATCCAGCAGCGTCGAGCCGCCGCAGACCACCAGCCGCCAATCGGCCGACTCCAGCGACACCGCAACCTGCCGTTCCAGTTCACGAAAGACGTCGCTGCCGCATTCCGTATAAATCTCCCGACAGGTCTTGTGCCGCCCGTGCTGCTTGAAATACGCCTCTTCGATGAGCTGATCCGTCTCGATGAGCGTTAAACCGGTCAAGCGTTCCACATGACCGGCCACCGTACTTTTTCCCGCGCCTTTGGCGCCTGCAATGACAATCTTCATAAGAGCAGTTTCAGACATAAAACAACAGGATTGTTTCTTCACACCATAACGATGATTTTAGTTTGTTGCGACCGATTTGGCACGGAGTTTTTTGAAAAAACCCGAACGGTTTCTATCGAGTTACGGGGCAGCCCGAAAGGCATACACCGATCCGTCCTCACAGCCAACCAGCACGGTACTGTCCGCCACCGCCGGACCAGCACTGACGGCGCCGCCCAAAGCATAACTGAATCGTTCGCGTCCATCGTTCAGCCCGACGACATACAATCGCCCGTTATCCGATCCGAAAATGACCTTGTCGCCGCAGACCACCGGTGAACTGTCAATACCGGCGGTTGCCGCAAACGTCCAGACCTGCGCGCCGTCCTGCCGATTCAGACAATACAGCGTTTTGTCTCGCGCTCCGAACAACACAAACTCGGCCGTTACCGCCGGACAGGACACAAACCCAACCCCCTCCCGACGGAATTGCCACAGGATATGCCCGTCTTCCAGGCGGGCGGCCTGAAACAGCCCTTCGTAATTGCCTGCATAGATGACGCCGTCCTCAATCGCCGGCGAGGCGGCCATATACGCTTCAATGTCCACCGTACGGCTCTGCTCCGGCTCGTCCAGCGGCACCATATACAGTCTGCCGTCGCAGGAGCCGAATACCGCCGTGCCGTCGGCAATGGCCGCGGCGCCGTTGATATAGCTTTGGGCCTCCTGCTGCCAGACCCTGTCGCCCGTCTCGGCATCAAGACAATACAGATTATTGTCGTAGCTGCCGAACACGATCCGCCGCCTTCCGGTAGCGACATCCTGAAAGGTATTGGCTGCGCCGATGATTTTACCGCGGGTTGCAAACGTCCATCGTTTTGACCCGTCGGCGGCATCAATCGCATAAAACGTCCCTCGTTCGGAACCGACATACGCCACACCGTCGGCAATCAGCGGAGCGGCTTGCAGCGCATCATCCGCCTCAAACCGCCATTGAACCTGCCCATGCGCCAGATCAACCGCATACAAATGACCGTCCATCGAGCTGACAAAAACCATTCCGCCGGACACTGCCGGCGTCGATTTAACTGCATCGGCGGTCTCAAACCGCCAGGCCAACACAAGCGAATCAGGAAACTGCCCCTCAACTGCCCCGGTCAATGCGGTATCCGACCGAAAAACCGGCCATTGGTCTCCGCCAAACCCAATCGGTTCAACCACCGGCGATGTTGGCGGCAATCTTCGCTTTTCGTGAGCATAATATGCCAGATAAGCCAACATCGCCGCGACCGGCAGCGACATAATCAAAAACGGAACAAGAACACGAGTCATTGTGCCCATAATCACCTCTTTATGCTTAATGATAACCCCAAACGTCAATGACTATACCCAAAATCCTCTTTCAGTTCGAGAAAAAACACGTTTATGCCCACCGCCAACCTTCAATCCCCCTTGCAGAAAGTTCTTGACAGCAGCGGACTTGGCCCTGTACGATAGGGTGTTGTGAAAAATGGGTCCTCATCAATAGATTACAGACTACGGAGTGTGCCGGTGCGAAAAACGAATAAGGTGCTGACGATTCGACGGGGTTCGGTCTTTCTGGCGATCATCTGGCTGGCGGCGGGCTGTCAGGACAACCCTCAAGACAAGGCCGCCAAAGAGGTACACCAGCAAATTCAGGCGGCCCTGGCCGCACCCGATAAGGCGGCCGCGCGGCAGCAGATTCAATCCGCCCTTGCCTCCCATCGCCCGACGGGCCTGGCGCAGGATTCGGCCCATCTGGCAACAGCCAATTTGGCGCTGGATCAGGGGCTTTCGCTTCGGAGCGATTTGATGCTCCAGACCTTGCCCCTTCGCAAAGCCGCCGATGACATCGCCTCGGAGTTAAAGCGCTCTCAGAGACTGTTGCTCGAAAAAGAACGCATCGAAAAGATGCTGGCGCTGCAGGATGAAGAAATCACGGAATTGAACACCCTGCTGACTGGCGCCGCCGAACAGCCCGGCCTGCGGACACGTCTGACCGAGGCCCAGCGCGAACTGAATGAACTGACATCACAGCGGGAAGCGCTCCTGCAGCAAAAAAACGACATTCAGACCATTATTGACGACTCCCAGGCCCGCTCCGAGACCCTGCTGCGACAGGCCGATTTGGCCAAAGGCGACGAAAAACTGGCGCTTCAGAAACAAGCCTACGACCTTATGCTCGAACGCACGCAAGACTACGTCCAGGTACAGGCCGTGGAAAACCGGATTGGCATCCTTGACGACCGCATCGCACTGACAAAACTGCACGTCGAGTCGCTGACCGATCATATCCGGCAGACGACGGAAAAAATTGAGACCCTTCAGACCAACCCGAACCGACAAATGCTGCAGGAGCAGATTGCGGACATTGACCGAATGCTCTCGGCACATCAGGAACAGATCGCCGCCTATACCGACACCATTCACTCCCGCCTGGACGCCTACCGACAAACGGCGCGACAGGCAATTGAACTTTTCGAGCAGGCCGCTGAACAGTACCAGAAAGTACGCTCGGCTGATGCGGTCGCGGCCGCGATTCGACAAGCCGACAGCTATGCGTACGCCGCAATGGTTTACGCCGATCAGATCTCCTTCCTTCGCCGTCTCACTTCGCAGGCAGCGGGAATTATGGATGCGGTTGATGAGGCGCTTGTCCGCGGTTTGCCCGAACGGCTGCCGCTGCATATGGATGGGCAGCCGGAACTGTTTGAGGCGGTCGTTGCGTTGTTTGATAAAGCCGATCAGGCTTATGAAACCGCCATGGAACGGGCGCGGCGCATCCCCGAACGCGGACGCGAAGCGGCCTGCAATGTGCTCAAAAATCGCATTCTGGCGCTCTACAGCAAGATGCATCTGGCCGATACCGTCGGACAGTACGACCTGGCCGCACAAGTCCAGGAACATCTTGACCAACTCAAAGAGCAAGGTCAGGAGTTCGGGTCGCTGTTTACTCACTCGGAAATCGCCCGGCTGGTCGATCGGGGACTGGACTATGTGCCCGCCCTGCCGGTCAACGTGGAGTTGTATTTCGAGAGTATTCGTCAGCGATTGACCGAATGGAAGCGACTGTCCGAACCGGAACAGCAGGCCGCGGCGGTCGAACGAAACCTTGCCGAGATGGAGGCGCTTGTTCGCACTTACGGCGACGAAATGGCTCGGCTGCTTGAACCGCTGAAGCAGGAGATGGAAGCCGCCAAGGCACGCGATTTCGCCACACCGGCGCCGGCGCCCGGAACAGCCGCCGACCCCAACAGCCTCTGATTCGGTTCCCTTTTCATTGTGCGAACAACCGACAGGCAATCGCTCAGGAATGGATTACAGCCATCAAACATTGAGAGTACATAAATGAAATTGTCTGAATTGCTGCGACCGGAGTGTGTAAAGGCCCGCTCCTCGGCGGACGACAAAGCACTGGCACTGTGTGAGATTGCTGCGCTGGCCAAAAAAAGCCCGCTTTGCAGAAACGTCTGCGAAGAGGATATCCTCGAAGCCCTTCAGGATCGGGAAACGCTCGGCTCAACCGCGTTCGGTAACGGCATCGCCCTGCCTCACTGCCGCATCAAGGGTGTTCACGATTTTGTGGTCGGCCTGATGACAGTACCCCACGGCGTGGACTTTGAGGCCGCCGACGGACAAAAAGTTCGACTGCTGGTCTTTATCATCGCTCCCCATCAGCAGAGCAACGCCCACATTCGCCTGCTGTCTGCCCTCTCGCAGACGTTGCAGAATACCGAAGCGGTCGCTCAGATGATCGACGCCCACACCGATAAACAACTGGCAAAAGCCTTCGTGCTGGCCACCGGACAGGACATTCAGATGCTCGAACCGGCGATGCGAAATCTGGTGCAGATTTTCGTACAGGACGAGACTGTATTTAAGGCAATACTTGAGGCCGTGGCCAGTCTGGACGGCATCTCGCTGGCGATCTGCAACGCCGACAACGGCCGCAACCACCTGACGCAAATTCCCCTGTACGCGGAGTTTGCAAAAAACGGCGCCGCCTCAAACTGCCACGTCATTATCGCAACCATTGAGCGGCAGCTCAGCAATGAGGTCATTCGCCGCGTCGAAGGGGTTACAGGCAGCTTGTTTGAATGTACCGGTGTAATGGTCGCCGTACAGGAACTGACGTATGCCGCCGGTGCGCTGGAAATGTAGCGAACACGGAAATTTCAGACGACAGACGGCCTTTGCAGGCGTCTTTGGAGTGTTTGCGGGAAGGAATTCCATTGGCCGATCCACGGATCAATCTGTATCATAATCTGTCCGTCATGCTGTCGGCCGGCGTGCCGATCGTGCGGGCGCTGCAGACGGTGTACAAACGCGGTCGAATCGGCCGCATCTTCAATCAGATCGCCTCGATGGCGGCCGCTTCCAGCAGTCTGGCCGAAGCCGTCGAACAGCACAAAAAACATTTCGAACCGCTCGATGTGATTCTGATTCGCGTCGGCGAGGACACCGGCCAACTGGCAGAAGTCTTCGAGATGCTCAGCACGTGGTATGACTTTCGCCAGCGTCTGGGACGGATCATCCGTTCCGGTTTAATTCTGCCGATCCTGTTGATTCACGCGCTGGCCCTGTTCGCACCGGTGCCGGGTTTTGCGCTGGGCGGCTGGGATACCGGCCAATACCTCCGCGGTGTAATCGGGATTCTGCTGCTGTTTTACATCCCCGCCGCCGTCATCCTCGGCACACTCTTTCTGACGCCGCGCCGCGGCCTGTCGCGAAAGCTGCTGGATACGTTCGTACTCGGCATTCCCGTCCTCGGCGCAGCGGTACGCGATCTGTCTCTGAGTCGTTTCTGCAAAATCTTCGCGGTGACCCTCAAAGCCGGCCTGCCCATTTCTCGCACCACCGAACTGGCTGTCGAAGCCACCCCTAACGCCGTCCTTCGCCGCGCCGTAAGCGGAGGAATCGATGCGGTCAAACGCGGCGAAAACGTCAGTATGGGATTTTCTCGACGTCTGCCGAATGATTTTGTCGCCATCTGGCAAGTCGGCGAAGAGACCGGCGATCTGGATGAATCAGCCGACCGCCTCGGATATATATACGCCGACAACGCTGAACGCGAATTCGAAGCCGTCGCCCGCTGGACGCCCCGACTGGTCTATCTGATCGTCGCTGTCGTAATGATTTTTCACATCTTCAAAGGCTATATGACCCTTTACGGCAATCTGGGCAACTTGATGTCCTTCTGATTGACCGCCTGCTTTGCTCGGTTTTCCGAAGGCCTGCCTACTCGCAAAACACCACCGTCTTTTGCTGCATCAGATCGCTGAATATCCGCAGCGGCGCATCGGGCATCCACACGCGAATGATGGATTCGAACGCCTCGGCCTGCGGGACCAAGGCCGTCAGCCGATTGGGCTGTTCAAAAAACCAGTCGCTGCGGAATACCGTCTGCTCGGCCTGCGGAAATACGGCCAGATAAAAAATATCGCTCTCGACCAAATCCTGAAAGAAGTGCGACCCGAATGAAAGATCCGGTGAGAGGTGATCGCTCTCATACGCCACTTCGGCCAAGACCGTAACACGGTTGATCTCAGAAAACGACACCGGCACCCCAAGACTGGGCGTACTGGTTCCCCAGCGGCCCGGCCCCATCAGCAGCGTCGGACGCCTGTGCCGGTCAGCGACGGTCTGATTCAGCCTGCCGATACAGCGAGCCAGTTCATATTTCTGCGGCTGCGGAAGCGCCACATAACCGGCCGGATCCACATAAATCACACACCCCAGCGACTGTGAGATATTGCCGCCCATCGCCCCGCCGCTGATCGACAGCAAAATCCTGTCTGTCGGAATCGTCTGCGGCGGCTGCACATTGGCGCGCAGCCCCTTGGTCTGGAGCGGACGGCACTGCACGAGATTGATGTTCAACCGCCCGTCCATTGCGAAATTAGCGGTAAACTCCACATCCACCGGATAAGCATAAGCCGTCTCCAGTGTCTTAAGCATCGACCGGCACATCTGCACAAACGGCGTTTCCGACAGCAGCTTTCTGAAATCCACCAGCCAGTACGGCCCGGCGTCGCGCCCCATTTGCCGCATCTGATCTTCGGCCTCATAATCCCGCGAGACCACCAGCTCCGATCGCGCCTCAGGCACGTTGACAAGCAAATCGTGCAGGTCAACCGTCGCCACACAATTCGCCTGCGCATCCAGCACATCCACTTTGTGCTGTGAAAACCGCTTGGCGTCCTTACGGCCGGAATACGGCCGCGTCAGCGGATCATCCAGCGCAATGGTCTGCGGATAGTCGTCCTCGACGCGATTGACCGCGCGCGTGCCCAGCCCGAACACCAGCCGAATCATCCCGGCCTTCGGATCCAGATGCGGGCGCCAGACGAACGTATTGTACGACACGCCCACGCCCGCCATCAGCGGAAAGAAATACCGCTTCTGATGCGCCCCAGACACCCGCTGAATCAGCAGGGCCATTTGCTCATCCTGCTCATCCAGCCCGCGCTGCCGCCGATAGCTCAAAGCGTCCTGACTCATCGTGCTGGCGAATATCCGCCGCACTGCTTTTTCGAACAGCACATAACGCTCATCGGGGTCGCACTGATTGACCAGAAACAAACTCTCATATTTCCCGGCAAACGCATTGCCGAATGAATCTTCCAGCAGGCTGCTCGAACGGGCGATCATCGGCGACTGGCCGAAATACTCCACCAATTCCTGAAACCGCTGGCGAATCGGTTCGGCAAAACGCCCGTTGAGCATTTGCTCGCGCAATTCAGCGCCGGCCTCAAAATAGCCTTCCGGGGTCTTTTGGCGCATAAACAGCTTCCACCAGCCGTTCTCGACGATATAGGTATAAAACACATCCGAGCCGATATAAAACGAATCATGCGGCTCAAGCCGCTCGGCCCAGTCGGCGGACGAATCATTCAGCAGGATTCGCCGCGCCACCAGCATCCCGGCCGCCTTGCCGCCGATAAAGCCGCTGCCGATCAGCCGGCTTTTGATGTTGATTAAATCCTCCAGCGTCAGCGTGCGGGCGGCCAGTTCGCAAATTCGCTTTTCCCGCGCAACCATAATCCGACACAGCCGCTCGACCATTTCACGCACCGGCTCGGATTCCGGCGGCCTTGACAGCAGTTCCTCGGCCTCCAGAAACAGCCGATCCCAGTAGTCCAGCCGACGGGCCGCGGCGTGTGCCCCCTTTTGCGAGATATGCCAGAGCAGCTTACTGGCCTCGATACTGCTGGTCAGCGGCAGATAGGCATCGCCTTTTTGATAATGCGGCAGAAACATCGTCGGCGAGTAGCGATTCCAGACCTTCAGCGGATGAACGTACAATCGCCCCTCAAAGTTATACACATCCAGCAGGACCTGTGTGGTCTCTCGAATACGGGCGATGGTGTGAAAATCGTGATGATGACGCAAAAGACCGAAATATGCCACCGTATCCAGCTCGTACAAATACGGACAGGACACCTTGAAAAAATTGCCGATCATCAAATCCGTCGCCCAGGCCGAGAGCAGGTCACTGAGACAATCAAAGACATAATACGCCCCGACCCCTTCCTCGGAGATGATGTTGTGAATCTGCGTGGAAAACGTCTCAAACCCCTCCACTGCATCCAGCGTACAGAGGCGAACGGACTCAATCGGTTCAACCACCGGTCGATGTGCCGCAAACCGGATGTACACCACACGCCGCCCTTCGTGCAGTGCCCGGGCCACATACGGCCGCACAAATGAGCGATAATCCTCCACGCTGTCGGTCTGCCAGACAACATTGTCGCCCAAACGCAGATGACAAATCGCCGCATCCAGACCGCTGATTCCGGTGCTCGCCTGTATGGCCATAGCTAACCCCTCAATAAGTACGATGACGGTTGTGTTTCACCCAATGAGTGCTGTCAGTCCCCAATGATTTTGATGAGCAGGCGTTTGGGGCGTTTGCCGTCGAATTCGCCGTAGAAGATTTGCTCCCACGGACCGAAATCCAGCCGTCCTTCAGTAACGGCCACGACCACCTCCCGCCCCATAATCGTACGTTTCAGATGCGCATCGGCGTTGTCCTCATAGCCGTTGTGGCGGTATTGGTCATACGGTTTTTCCGGGGCGAGTTTTTCAAGCCACACCTCAAAATCGTGATGCAGTCCGGACTCATCGTCATTGATGAACACCGATGCGGTAATGTGCATCGCATTGACCAGACACAGCCCCTCCCGAATACCCGATGCGGCCAACGCCTGCTCCACCTGCGGCGTAATGTTTATCATCTCACGGCGGCGGGCGGTTTGCATCGTCAGCTCTTTGCGATAACTCTTCATGGCGCAGTCTCCTCGGATAGGATTTCGTTGTCGATTCCGTTTCGTTATTGTATCGGTTCGATCCCCCGAATGCAAAGCGATTATTCTTACGCATCCCGTGTGTCGGTCATAGTCAGGAGTTCCAAAAGTCCCGTCGAGTCTTAACTTCCAAAAACAACTTGACAAGGTCGTGTTGTCGGATAGACTATCGGCTTCACATAATCACGATTGCTTCAGACAATGATAAGGAATAATAATGCAGAATCCGGATGCCTTGATCAACGGCTTCAAACGGTTTCAAAAACGCTATTACAAGGAGGGCAATTCACTGTATGCACAACTCCGCGAAGCCCAGCGCCCCAAGGTACTGGTCATTGGATGCAGTGATTCGCGGGTGGATCCGGCGATTTTGACCGATTGCCGACCGGGTGATTTATTTGTAGTGCGGGATGTGGCCAATCTTGTACCGCCGTACGAGAGAAACGCCCCGGACAACGGCGTCAGTTCCGCGGTGGAATATGCGGTGCGGCATCTGAATATCGAGCATATCATTGTGCTGGGCCATTCCCATTGCGGCGGCATCGACGCCCTGATGCACTGCGACAGCGACCATCCCAGCGGAGAGTTCATCGACCAATGGGTGATGACGGCCCGCTCGGCACGACAAAAAGTCGAGCGCGAAATGCCCGATCAAGATGAAGAACAAAAGGTCTGCGCCTGCGAACAGGCTTCCATTCTCGTCTCGTTGGAAAATCTGATGACGTTTCCGTGGGTCGCCGAGGCGGTTCAGGCCGGCCAATTGACCCTGCACGGCTGGTACTTCGACCTGGATACCGGCAGCCTGCTGGCCTGGAACTCCGAGACAGGGGCTTTTGAAAAATTGGCATAACAGCTACAACAGCCGAGCCGCGCAAGCGGCCGGATTGCAATACAACAGCCGAGCCGCGCAAGCGGCCGGATTACAATACAACAGCCGAGCCGCGCAAGCGGCCGGATAATAGAGTAGCCAACCCACCCAAGCAGTCGTCCATCGCTTACCCAATCAAAGCACCAAAAACGGATTCGCTTTGCGTCAGTTCAGAGTCCATTTATTCCACTTTGATCAGCGCCTTGACGACGCCGTCGTGATAGCCGGCAACCAGTTCGAACGCCTCGGCGGTTTGATCAAACCCAAAGGTATGCGTGATCATATAATCCAGATCAACCTTCTTGTCTGCAACCAGATCGATGGCTTTTTGCGTGCAATGGTTTTGCCGGCGAACATTGATGACGCTGATTTCCTTTCGCCGCATCAAGTCAGGACAAAAACAGACTTTTTTCTCCCGCGGAATACCGATGAGCATCAATGTACCGCCGGGCTTGAGCAGGTCAATGGCCTGATCGATGGTCTCCTGCTGACCGGCACATTCATAGACCACATCCAGCCCGTACGGCTCTTGCCGCATAAGGGAGGCGACAACGTCTTCGGTTCGCGGACTGCCGACCCAATCGGCGCCGGCACGGCGCGCTGTCGCCAACCGCTCCGGAATAATCTCGGTCATATAAACAGACTGAACACCTTCGGCTCGGGCCGCGGCCAGACAGCTCAGGCCAATCGGCCCGGCCCCCAGAATGCCGACCGCCATCTGCGGCGCAACAGCCGATTGCTGCACCGCATAGACGCCGATGGCGAACGGCTCACACAAGACGCCCTGCTGCGGGGTGATCTTGCCGTCGATCGGAAAACAGCACTCGGCCGGCATCACCAGATATTCGCTCAAACAGCCGGGGATCTGCCCGGGACAGCCCAGAAACTTCAGTTCGCGGCAGGTATGCGGCCGCCCGGCGCGGCACTGGTCGCAGGCATGACACGCCACCGCCGGCTCTACCACCACCGTCTGGCCGGTCTGAAGTCCGGACACCTCCGACCCGACCTCAACGACGGTCGCCGAGCATTCGTGGCCGACCTGATAAGGATACAGGACGACCTGACTGCCGATCCGTCCGGTCTCATAATAGTGGACATCGCTGCCGCAAACACCGACATATTCGATCTTCAATAAAACATCCGTCGGTAGCTGAATCACAGGCCGCTCAATCTGTCGCGATTCAATCCGCCGCAGTGCGGTGAGCATCTGAGCCTTCATCGTGGCATTTTTCATCATTTTTTTCCGGAATAGTAACATTTTTTCTAAATTTGCGCGCTAAAATCCTACCCCAAACGGCCTCAACTTAAAAGAAAATTTCAGCCGGACGGCCTGAACGACTGAGAACCGGCACAACGGACAGACGGCAATGAGGTTTTTAGCCAGCCCTGTCAAAGTATATGGGGGTATTGAACGATATAAAGACCGGCCGAGTGTGAGTGATCGGCATTTTGGCTCCACAGACTCCAAAAATCGTTGACGGCTTTAAGGAATCACAGGATGGGACATACAAAGTATGCGGTGTATCTATGTGTCATAATCGGGATGTTTAGCATCTGTAATGCCGACACAATCACCATCGATAATGACATCCGCTCCTTCACCTCGTTGAGCAATACCACGGTCCTTATGACCGGTCGTTCGGAGCTGCATTTGTCCGCTGGCACCGCGCCGCTGTCGGACTGTCAAGTCCATCTGAATTCACCGGATTCATGGCTGTTTTTCTCGAATTTACGGCCGTCATCAGTGAACACTTCGACCTATTTGAACCAAATTCGGGTCAATGGCGCCGCGGCGGTACTCAACAGCACCGTTCGCATTGTTCAATATGAAGTCGGAACGGTCGTGATTCCGCACGGACCCGCATACCAGCCGCTGCAGGTTTACAACGGCATCCATTTCAGCGGTTCGGCAATGAACCTTGGACTGTACACCTACTACCGGTCGTCTCAACTTGGCGCGATGAACAACGCCATCAGTTCTTTCCGCCTGAAGCGCGGCTATATGGCTACTTTCGCACAAGAAAGCAATGGCGCCGGCATCAGCAAAGTCTTTATCGCTGACCGACAAGATCTGCAAATCGGCGTCATGCCGCCCGAACTGGACAATGCCGTATCCTTTGTACGAGTCTTCCCGTGGCGATGGACGAGCAAAAAGGGATGGGCCGGCGGCCGTAGTGAGGCGGGAATGGTCAATAGTGCCTGGCACTACGATTGGGACAATGCCACCCAATCCACGCTGGACATTGAATATGTTCCGATGCGGCACAACGCCAACTGGAACAGTTATTCCAACATCAACAACAAGTACAACGTCACCCACGCCCTCGGCTTTAATGAACCGGACAAAAGCGACCAGGCCAATATGACCGTTCAGCAGGCCATTGACCAGTGGCCCAATCTGCTGGCGTCGGGGCTGCGGCTTGGCTCGCCGGCGCCCAGCGATGCGGCGTCCGGGCTGGACTGGCTCTATGCGTTTATTGATGAGGCCGACGCCCGAAACTACCGCGTGGATTTTGTCGCCGTGCATTTCTATAAAAACAACTGGTCGGCCGGTCAGATGTACAATTGGCTGCGAAACATTCATTTACGCACCGGACGACCGATCTGGATCACCGAATGGAACAACGGGTGCAATTGGACGACGCCGCATCCAACGTATGAACAAAACGCCGCCAAAATCAGTGAATTAATCACAATGATGGACAGTGCCCCGTTTGTGGAGCGCTACGCGATTTATCAGTGGTGCACCAATCGGGAGCTGATCAGCGGCGGCAGTCTGACCCCGGCAGGCATTGTGTATCGAGATAATCTCAGTCCGATGGCCGTGTCCCTCGACACCAATCATGAATGTATCGGATATTGGCGTCTGGATGAAAGCGAAGGCACTGTCGCCGAAGATTTGTCGGGCAGACAAAATCACGGCGTGCTGAAAAACGACCTGTCATTTGATACCGATTCCGTCTCCGGCATCATCGGCAATGCGCTCCGGTTCGACGGAGTGAATGACTACATCGAATTGCCCGCCGGATTTGACGAGTTTGACAACGGCTTCTCGGCGGCCTTCTGGGCGCACCCGACAGCGGTTAAAAACTGGGCACGCTTTATTGACTTGGGCAACGGCCCCAATAACCACAACATCATCGTAACCCGTGAAAGCACCACCAACCATCTGGCGGTACGGGTCTATGACGGCGGCTCGGCAGGCGGTCTTGTCCGAGCGTCCAATGCGATTGCGCTGAACACCTGGCAGTTTTTTGCAGTGACCATCAGCAACCGATCAAGCAACAACGTCCGAATCTATAAAAACGGTCAGCTCATCCAAACCGGAACGACCGCCATCCCGCAAAGCGTCCTGCGCAGCGCCAATTACATCGGGCGCAGCAACTGGTCGGCGGACACCTATTACCAAGGCACTTTGGATGACGTGCGAGTCTTTGATTACGCCCTTTCGGCGAACGAGGTGATGAACATTTATCTTGCCAACACCACACGCCCCTTCGGCAGCGAACCGACAGCCATCCCCGGACGGATCGAGGCCGAGCGGTTTGACATCGGCGGCCAGGGCGTCAGTTATTTTGATACGACCGCCGGCAACAGCGGCGGGCAGTATCGGCTGGACGCCGATGTCGATCTCCGGTCGATTAACGACGGCGGCAGTGGTTACGCCGTCTTCCAGATCGACGCCGGCGAATGGCTCAACTACACAGTCAATATCACCGAAACCGCAGATTACCTGATGACGCTTCGCGCCTCGGCAACCACCGACAACATCCCCGTTACCGTCACGCTCAATGATCAAATCATCGCCACGGTGATGGTTCACGATAGCGGCTCGGCAAACAATTTTTGGACTTTTTCAGTCCAGGATGTCCCGCTGACGGCCGGCGACCATCAATTGCTGCGTCTGGAGTTTCCGGTCGGCGGGCTGGAGGTCAACTGGATTCAATTTTCCAAACCCGGCCCGTGGGGCGGTCAGCCGCATCCGATCCCCGGCCGCATTTTGGCCGAGGAATATGACATCGGCGGGCCGGGCGTCGCGTATTACGATACCACCATCAACAACACCAGCGGCGATTTTCGATACGAGGAAAATGTCGATGTCGCCTCAATCAACGACGGCACGGCTGCTTACGCCATCGACAACGTCGAAACCGGTGAATGGCTGGTCTATACGGTTCACAGTACAGCCGCCCAGACCGACGTCTTTGCCCGCGTGGCCTCCACCCAGGCCGGCGGACAGATTCTTGTCTGGCTGGATGAGGAACTGCTGGCGACCGTCGAGGTGCCCGACACCGGCTCGCTGACCACCTGGCAGACCGTCTCGGCACCTTGTCTGCCCCTGCCCGACCGGGAAAATGCTCAACTGAAACTGGAATTTATCGGCACGGGCTTTCGCGTGAACTGGCTGCGGTTCGCCAGCCGAATGCCGTACGGGGGCACTCCGATTCAGATCCCCGGACGGCTGGA
Organism: Anaerohalosphaeraceae bacterium; assembly: GCA_050309605.1. Lineage (GTDB taxonomy): Bacteria > Planctomycetota > Phycisphaerae > Sedimentisphaerales > Anaerohalosphaeraceae > T3Sed10-213. The sequence goes on along the minus strand of JBNRMN010000034.1, from coordinate 592 downwards.
ATTTGAAGATTACGACATCGGCGGCCAGTGGATTTCGTATTACGACCGCTCCGGAGTCAACGGCTATGGTCAGTACCGCCCCGATGAGGCGGTGGATATTATGCTCGTCAACGACGGCGGCGCGGCGTATGCCGTCTATGCCGAAGCCGGCGAATGGCTCGAATATACCTGTTCGGTTCAGCCGGGCTTTTATACCCTGAAATTTCGCAGCGGCAGTTCTCATTCGCCCCAGCAGATGACGCTTTCGGTCAATGGACAGACGGCCGCGGCGTTTGCGTTGCCAAACACCGGCGGGTTTTATACGTTCCAGAACAGCACGGTGCCGAATGTCTATCTGCCCGGCGGCGACGAACAGATCCTCCGACTTCACTTGACCACGTCCAGCGTCCTGCTGAACTATGTGGATTTCATTCGGGAATACCACATCGCCGACCTGGCGCAGAGCGGACGGGTGGATTGGAACGATTTTGCCGTGCTGGCCGCCCAGTGGCTCGGCGCCGGCGGCACGCCGTCGGCGGACATCGCCCCGCCTCCTGATGGCGACGGCGTGGTCGATCTGCTCGATCTGCTGATGCTGGCCGATAACTGGCTG
>JBNRMN010000033.1:0-321459 GCA_050309605.1 Anaerohalosphaeraceae bacterium | reverse complement strand
AATTATGCGAATCCTTCTTGAGCCGAGCCACCTCGTCTTCCAACTGCGCAATGCGTTTGAGAAGCGTTGCAATCTGCTGTCTCAATTCAGCAATAATTTTATCTTTTTCGTCCATGCACCTCTTTATAACACAGGGCGTGAAAATGCACAAGTTGCCTATTTTAACATTTTCAGATTTTTATGAAAAAATTCTGTGAACGGTTACAAAACGCCGACCACCGGATTCATAGGCCGGGTGTTCGGCGTTTGCTGTTTGACGACCGATAATCGCACGACAAGTCGAACTGACAATCCGTGCGAATCAGGCGTTATCGCAACCCATCTTGTTTGTTACGGCAGGGGTTTGACTTTGATGTTTTTGTAAAAAATGACGCTGTCCGGATCGTGTCCCTGCAGGGCAAACGTGCCGCTGGACAGTTTGCGTCCCGGCATATTGGGATAGCCCGTTTCGCTGACGCCGTCCGGCTCGGTATAATCGACGATGACCTGATCGTCCACTTTCACGACGATGCGCTGGCCGCGCACGATGATATGCATCGTGAACCACTGGTCATCCCGGGCCGGGGCTTGGCGGACGTCATCAACGGCGTACAGTCCCGCCGTGCGGCGCCAGTCGGAATGGCTGTTGTTGACCTGGACTTCGTAGCCCTTGTCCGGCCAGCCGGTTTCCTGGTATTCGGTATGGAAGTAAATCCCGGAGTTGGCCTTCGGCTTGGTCAGGACATCGGCCTTGAATTCAAAATTTTTGAAATCGGCCCCCATCACCGGACCGGTATAAAACAGGTGGCTTCGCGGCCCATCAACGACAATCATACCGTCCCGAACGCTGAAGGTGTCTTTGTTTTCACTGGCACGCCAGCCAGTGAGCGTTTGGCCGTCAAACAGACTGATCCAGCCGTCGGCTTTTCCGGACCTTGTGTTGCCGGTTTGGCACCCCCCCACAAGAATCAATACGCAGAGCACACTAATTGTTAAAATTCGAGCCATAGTTTGTCTCCTAAATAAAGTCATCGTCTATTGTTCACCGCTGCCGAATCCCGACAGACATCAGCCCCTGATTGTACACGCTCAGCAGAGGCTGTCGATTGCAACATTTACCACTGCGCATTTTTGAACGCAGGGTTGACACAAACGGACAGAGAAACTACGATATTGATTTCTGGTTTTCCAATAAGGGATACATTATGTCTGATACGAACAAAGACGTGAAGAATTATCGGGAGACGCTGAATCTGCCGAAGACGAGTTTTGCGATGAAGGCGAATCTGACGCAGCGCGAGCCGCAGCAGCGTAAAGCCTGGGAAAAAGCGACGATTTACGACACGATTCAGGCCGCCTGTGCGGGCCGGCCGCTGTATGTCCTGCACGACGGGCCGCCGTATGCCAACGGCGACATTCATATGGGGCACGTGATTAACAAGGTGCTCAAGGATTTTGTCGTCAAGTACAAGACGATGAGCGGGTTTTGTGCGCCGTATGTACCGGGCTGGGACTGCCACGGCCTGCCGATTGAGGTCAAGGTGATGGCCGAGTTGGGCGAAAAGGCCAAGACAATGAGCAAACCCGACATCCGCAAGGCCTGCCAGAAGTACGCCTCCAAATATGTCAAGCTGCAAACCAAACAGTTTCAGTCGCTGGGCGTGTTCGGGGATTTCGACCATCCGTATCTGACGCTCAAACCGCAATACGAGCAGGGCATTCTTGAAATCTTTGCCGAGCTGGTCGGTAACGGGCTGGTGTACAAGCAGCTCAAGCCCATTCACTGGTCGGTTGGCTGCGAGACGGCGCTGGCCGATGCGGAACTGGAATACAAAGACATTTCCTCAGCCAGTATTTATGTGAATTTTCCGCTGGACGAGGCTTCGGCGGCCGCGGTGCGGCAAATGGCTCTGGCGCCCGATGATGCGCAAGCGTGCTTTATGATCTGGACGACGACACCCTGGACGCTGGCGGCCAATCTGGCCGTGGCGCTGCATCCGGCGCTGGAGTATGTCGGCCTGACGTATGAAACCGGCGGCCGCAAGTTCACCTCCATCATTGCCAAGGACCGGCTTGAAGCCGTCGTCAAAGCCGCCGGCCTGCAGGACGGTCAATACACCGTCAGCGAACCTCAACGCGGAGCGGAATTGGAGCGTCTGCGCTATCTCCATCCGTTTGTCCAAACCAATCCGACCGACAAGGACGCCTGGTTTGCCATCAACGCCGAGTATGTTACAACCGAAGACGGAACCGGCATCGTCCACATTGCCCCCGGCCACGGCGTGGAGGACTATCAGGCGGGGATCAAATACGATCTGGCGATCTATTCGCCGGTCAACGACGACGGCACATACGATGACACTGTGCCCGCTTGGCTTGGCGGCAAGAGCGTGCTGAAGGTCGATCCGGAGGTCAACGCCCACCTGAAAAAAATCGGCCTGCTGGTGCATGAGGAACAGATTCTGCACAGTTATCCGCATTGCTGGCGGAGCAAGATGCCGGTGATCTTTCGCGCCACCGAGCAGTGGTTTGTCAGTGTGGATCGTCCGGTCGAACGATTCGGCAAAAGTCTGCGCAACCTGGCGCTGGAGCAGATTCAGCACGTGCGATGGATTCCGGCCTGGGGCCAAAAGCGGATTCAAGGCATGCTTGAATCACGTCCGGACTGGTGCATCAGCCGACAGCGATCGTGGGGACTGCCGATTCCGGCGTTTGTCAACAGTCGGGGCGAAACGCTGCTGACCCAGGCGTCGGTGCTGGCTGCGGCCCGGCACATCGGCCAAAAAGGCTCGGACAGTTGGTTTACCGATTCGCCTCAAGAGATCCTCGGCGAGGATTTTGTTTTGCCGGAAGGGTTCACGTGGGACGATCTGCACAAGGAAGAAAATATCTTCGACGTGTGGTTTGAGTCCGGCTGCAGTTGGCACAGTGTCATTGCCAAAGCCGGTCAGCCCGTGCCGGTCGATTTGTATCTGGAAGGCTCTGACCAGCATCGCGGGTGGTTTCAGCTCTCGCTGCTGCCGGCGCTGGGGTCTGTCGGCCAGGCCCCGTTCAAGACGGTGCTGACGCATGGCTTTACGGTGGATGAGAAGGGAATGAAGCAGTCCAAATCCGCCGGCAATTACGTCAGCGCCCTGGAGGAAATCAACAAATACGGCGCCGATATTCTGCGTCTGTGGGTCGCGTCGGTCAATTATCAGGAGGATATGCGGTGCAGCGACGAGTTGATCGGCCGCCTGCAGGATGCCTATCGCAAGATCCGCAACACACTGCGGTATCTGATGAGCAACATCAACGATTATGTTCCGTCTGAGATGGCTGTGCCGTATGAGCGGATGCACATCATCGACCGCTGGGCAATGGACCGATTGCAGGAACTGATCGCCCGCGTGCGCGAGGCGTATGACAATTTTCTGTTTCATCGCGTGTTTTCGCTGCTGTATAACTTCTGTACGGTGGAGATGAGCAGCATCTATATGGATGTGCTCAAAGACCGGATGTACTGTGAGGCCGCCGACAGTCCCGCTCGCCGCAGCGGCCAGACGGCGATGGCTCACATTCTTGATGCACTGATTCGGCTGCTGGCGCCGGTGCTGGCGCATACGGCTGAGGAAGCCTGGGCGGCGCTGCCGGTCAAGGGCGAATCGGTCGAGACGGTGCATCTGGCCGCGATGCCGGAGCCGGACGCCGCGATTAATCCGGCTGCCGATGCGGCCATGTGGCAGCGAATAATGGCGCTGCGCGACGAGGTGCTCAAGGTGCTCGAAGCACTGCGCAAAGATCAGACCATCCGTTCGAATCAGGAAGCGGCCGTGCAGATCACGACGCCCGATGAGGCGACGTTTGAGGCGGTTCAACGCATCGGCGCAGAGACGTTCGCTGCGCTGTGCATTGTCAGTGAGGTGACGATTGAACACGGCGACGCGCTGACCGTTCAGGCCGACAAAAGCCGCCACGCCAAATGTGCCCGGTGCTGGAACTTTTGGCCGACGGTCGGACAACAGGCGGATTCTCCGGATTTGTGCGCTCGCTGCGCCAACGTCGTCGGTTGATTTGCGGTCATTCTTCCCGACCGGGCAGAATGCGGCGGCTCAGGGCCGCGGCGGCGAACAGCAGCGTGCTGACCAGCACAATGCACGCGCCGGTAGGTAGATTGGTATAAAACGACAGCAAAAACCCCCCCACCGCGCTGACCATCCCCAGCAGCACGGAAACCGCCACGACGGTGCTGTGACCTTTGCAGAGCTGATAGGCCGCGGCGGCGGGATTGGTGATGAGCGAAAAAATCATCAGACCGCCGATCATCTCCAGATTCAGCGCCAGTGTCAGGCCGCACAAGACGAGAAAACACGCATAGACAAACCGTTCATGGATGCCGGTCGTCGCGGCAATGGAACGGCTGAACAGCAGCGCCTTGAGTTCCTTGTTAAACACCAGACCGAAGATCGCCAGCAGCAGCGCCAGCGCGGTCATAACAACGACGGTACTTTTGCGCACGAACAGAATACTGCCCCAAAGCATCGCCAGCATTTGGCCGCGCCCTTCTTCGAGCAGCCCCATCCCCAGAAACGTCAATCCGAGCATCAGCGAAAAGACAATCGCCAGCCCGACATTGGTATCGAGACGCGCCTTGTGCGGGCCGATGGCCGCCAGCGACAGCGCCGTCAACATCGACAGCGCCACCGCCCCGACGGCGGGGTTCACACCCAGCAGCACGGCCAGGATCGTTCCGGCCATCGCCGCGTGTGCGATGCACGTACCGATAAACGGCATCCGCATCCCGACGATATACACGCCCAGAAACGCCGCCGCCGCACCGGAGACCGCCCCGGCCAGCAACACAGGATAGAAAAATGCGTCCATTTTTTAGTTCGTCGTTCGTCGTTCGTCGTTCGTCGTTCTGTCCTCTGTCATCGATCCTCTGTCCTCTGTCAACGGCTGACAATAGATATACGGCTGCGCATCGGTTTCGACAAAACGGACGCGGGTTTGATAGACCCTGGCCAGCGCAGGCGAGGTCAGGGTATCTCGCGTCGGGCCGTCGGCAACGATTCGCCCGGCGTCCAGCAGAATCGTCCGGTCGGCGTGCGGCGGCAGCGACTGGATTTCATGCGAAACTAAAATCACAGTCAGCCTCAGTTGACGGTGCAGCCGCGTGATCAGGTCGATGATCTGGAATTTCCAGCTCACATCCAAACTGGCGACCGGCTCGTCGAGAATCAGCAAATGCGGCTCCTGTGCCATCGCGCGGGCGATGAGGACCTTTTGCTGCTGGCCGCCGGACAGACTTCGAAAGGTCTGGCCGCGGCGGTCGGCGATGCCCAGCGTCTCGAGCCAGTGGTCGGTTACGGCAAAATCGTGGCGATTGAGCGGCATACCCAATGGCTTGCGGGCGGTTCGTCCCATCACGGCGACTTCGCGCACCGTAAACGGCAAGTCGGCGTTGTAGTCGGCGCGCTGGGGAATATAGCCGATGCGCTTGCGAAGACGGCTTTTGCTCCAGGCGCTGAGGGTGTTCAGCGCAGCGCCGTCTAAGCGGACAACGCCCGTATCCGGCCGCATCAGCCCGCAGCAGACGTTCAATAGTGTGGTTTTGCCGGCGCCGTTGGGGCCGATGAGATTGATCAATTGTCCGGCGTCGATCTCCAGCCGGTCGATGTCAAGGATCCGCCGCCGAGAGCGTGTGATCGCCACGTCCGATAGACTGATCGACGCGCCGGCGGTCATGGCGTCGCCTCGGCCAGTCGGTGCAGGTTGTCGCGGACAAGCGCATCGAACGCGGGCACTGAGGCGGCCCTGTCCGGGGTATCCGGAAAATTACTGAACACTGCTACCGGCACATCGAGACGCTCGGCCAGCGCCTCGGCAAGCTGTGTGCCTTCCTGACGATTGGCGATGATGCAGCGAAGAGCGCGACCCTGAGAGGCGCCAAGGGCGGCGTTGATGTTGGCAGCGGTTTCGGCCTCGCCGCCGGAAAACAAGGCAACCGGTTCAAGTCCCAGCCACTCGGCAAACACCGACTGATGACGGCTGGTCAGCACGGGCGCATTGCGCAGCTTCAGCGTTTCCATCGCAGCGGCACATTCGGCCTCAAGGGATTTCATTCGCTCGGCAATCTGTGTAAGGCGTTTGCGAAAAGTCGCCTCGCGCAACGGGTATTCGGCAATGAGAATCTCAGCGGTATCGCGAGCCATTGTTAGATAACTGTCCGGCTTGCACATCCCGAGCGGTACACCGATAGAAGCAAATCGCGGACCGCGGCCGTTGTCGGGCAAAATCCGGGCGATACTCGCCTGAAAATCAAACGCCAGCAGCAGCCGACATTGATGCAGCCGCCGCACGTCAGCCGGTTTGACGTCAAAATGCCCCGGACACATCCCCGGCGGCACGACGCTGAAGACGGCCATCTCTTGTCCGCACAAATCCCGCACAATCGCATGCAGATACGAATTGGTCACGGCAATCTCCGCCGGCGGCGTATGGGGCGATTTGCCGCAGCCCGTCAGCAGCAGCCCCAGCGCCGGCAATCCGGCACAGACACACAAAAATCGCAGCATCGCGGTCATTGATGCCCCTCAAAAGACCCGATTTCGTTTCCGTTTTTCAGCCGGATGCGCACGATAAAGCCTTGTTTTTGATCCGGATTGAACCAGCTTTGCCGCGGCACGGGATAGCGATTGGTTAATGTCTGACGCACCCCCTGCGGATCAAACCGCGGCCCGACGCTGAACAGCGTCCACTGAACCGGCGACTGGTCCGGCTCGCTGAACCATTGGCCCTTGTCTTGGTCGATATGACTTTGGGCCGGGAATCCATCGGGCACCCACAGACGCGAGCGGATGGTCGGATGAATCCTGCCGCGGTCGCGAATACATTGGCCGACGGCGCGATATTTATACGTCCGACCCGGATGAAAGCGATCTTCCATCAGCGTGGACATCGGTTCGGTCGGGCTTGTACCCGGCAAATAGTGTCCGCCAGCCAGTTCATCCGGAAGCTGAAACAGATGATATTCCAGTGAACCGGTATGGCAGTCCTCGCGGGTGGGCGGATAGAGGTTGTGCTCCAGATGATAGGCGTTCAGCGCCAGGGCAATCTGGCGCAGATCCGCATTGACGGCGACAATCGTCGCCTGCTGCTGCGCTCGGCGCAGGGCCGGGGTCACAATCGCCAGCAGCGCCGCGACAATCGCAATCACGACCAGCAGTTCAATCAGCGTGAACGCTTTTTTAAGGTTCGCTTTCATATCACTCCGCTATCGGCGGCAGCGTCAGACCGGCCCGCTCGACCAGCCAGTCAGAGGCCAATTCGGCCACGTCGAGCAAATCCACACGATAGTCGCCGTTGACATCGCCGGACAGATTGCCGCGCGGCCGTCCGCGGTCGGTCAGCACCCGCCCGTTGCCGTCGTAGTTGACCACCCAGAGATGATAGCCGTCAATGCAGGGAAAAAACTGGGTGCTTTCCTGATTCATTATTCCAATTACATCCATCGGCCCGTCCGGACAGGCGTAGCGCCAAAAACCCCGACCGATGCCCAGCTTGACCGGAAACGTCAGGCCGTTTTCATCCATCACAGTGATTTCGCCGTTGGGCTTCCAGTTTTCCGGGTCAATGATTGTCACATTATTCAGCCGGACCCGCCGCGCCTGATAATACTCCGGACCGGTCAATCGGTTCGGATCAAAAATAAAGTTGTCAAACTCATCTTTCAGTTCATCCAGCGTGATGACTTCGGGGGCCGGCAGTCCGACGGCCGGCTGGAGCAGCTCCATCGTGAAGTTAAACTGCGGATCTTTCTCATGCTGTTCGTTGATGTTAATCTTGCCCTTGAAAAATTTATAATATCCCGTGACTTTCACGCGGTCGCCGGCCTGAAAGACATACCCGCTGTTCGGATCGCGGTTGATACGATACAGTTCTTCAAGCAATTCCGCATCGGAATAGTCGTCGGAACTGGAGACGTTGCTGTAATTTTGACCGAACCAAACGGCGGTGCCGGCGTGGTCGGGCCGACCGTTGGGATCGGTTTCGCCCTGAATGAAGATTTGCCACTGGCCGCCCATCCCCGCATCGGACGGCGTGGGATCGAGCATCTCTTCAGGGTTATTGAGAATAATGCCCCTTATGACAACCTTATCCGCGGCCGTATAAGTACCGATGCCGTTTTCATCAACCGCCTGAAGCTGCCAATGGGTGACCTCGGCAACGGTCGGCTCGGCCGCGGCTGAAGCACAAAAAACGGTCAACATCAAACCTAAAATCGCCATCAGTCGTTTCATACACCACCCGCCTTTCTTGAGTCAGCAATACAGCGTCTTTGCGCATACGTTTTTTCTATTTTTGCTACGAAACCCGACAATAAACTTTTTATGCTACGATGTCAAGCCGGTTTTGTTGTTTTTCAAAAATTCTCCGCCGAAAATCGGTTTACATCCGGACAAACACGCCGCATAATACACCCGAAACCCTGAGCCGCAGCGCCGCGGATGGACTGTGGACAGGATCGCATAACCGATTATTGGACAGGATGTTATGAGTAATTTGGAACGCGTGGGCGTCTCGCTGGACAAGACGTTACTGGCAGAGTTTGACCGGTTGATCGGCTCCAAAGGCTATGCGAACCGCTCCGAAGCGATTCGGGACTTAATTCGGATGGCCCTGAGCGAAGCGGCCCTTGAATCGCCGCAGGCGCACGGCTTCGGCGGGGTGTTTCTGGTATATGACCATCACGCCTCGAAGCTGGCCGAGCAGTTGATACAGCTTCAGCACACCCATTTGCTTCAGGTCATTGCCTCGGTCCACGTGCATCTGGATCATCATCATTGCCTTGAAGTGATTATTCTCAAAGGACCGGTGCAGGAAATCCGCAATTTGGCCGACAAAATGGCCAGTCTTAAAGGGGTCAAACTGGGCAAGCTGACGCTCACCTCGATCATAAATGACCATTGATCTTTAATTATACTGGTAAGATGAACAACACAACACAACATTGGATCGAACTGGACAAGCAGTATCTTTGGCATCCGTTTACGCAAATGGCCGACTGGCTGAACACCGAGCCGGTCGTGATAGATCGCGGCGAAGGGTTTTATTTAATCGACACCGAAGGCCGCCGTTATATCGACGGGGTCAGCAGCCTGTGGTGCAATGTGCACGGCCATAAGGTAGCGACGATTGATGCGGCCATTCGCGCACAACTGGACAAAATCGCCCATAGCACCCTGCTGGGACTGGCCCAGACGCGCGCGGCCGAACTGGCTGAACGGCTCGTACAGATCGCCCCGGCGGGACTGGAGAAGGTCTTTTATTCCGACAGCGGCGCGACCAGTGTCGAAATCGCGCTCAAAATCGCCTATCAATACTGGCAGAACATCGGGCAAAAAGGACGCACTCGGTTTATCGCCGTGCGCCAGGCCTATCACGGCGACACGGTCGGCTCGGTCAGCGTCGGCGGGATGGACTTGTTTCACGGCATCTTTAAGTCGCTGCTGTTTGAGACGCACTTTGTGCCCAGCCCGCATCCGTATCGTTTTGACGGCACACCCGAACAGTGCGCCGCATACAGCCTCGAAATGGCCGAATCGCTGCTGAAGGCCCATGCGGGTCAGATCGCCGCGATTGTTCTTGAACCGCTGGTGCAGGGCGCCGCCGGTATTCTGGTGCACCCCAAAGGGTTCTTAAAAGGCATCGAGCAGTTGGCCCGACGATATGAGGTGTTGCTCATTGTCGATGAGGTCGCCACAGGGTTTGGCCGCACGGGTACGATGTTTGCCTGCGAACAGGAGGCGGTCCGGCCCGATCTGATGTGTCTGGCCAAGGGCATCACCGGCGGGTATCTGCCGCTGGCGGCGACGCTGACGACGCAGACGGTGTATGACGCCTTTCTCGATCCAGGCGATATCTATAAAACCTTTTACCACGGCCACACCTACACCGGCAATGCACTGGGCTGCGCCGCGGCCATTGCCAGTCTGGATTTGTTCGAGCAGAATCGGATTCTTGAATCGCTGCCGGAAAAGATCGGGCTAATCGCCGCGGCCTTTGAGCGGCTGGCCGGGTTGCCGTATGTCGGCGATGCGCGGCAGTGCGGCCTGATGTGCGGCATTGAACTGGTGAAGGACAAAACAACCCGACAGCCGTTTGACTATCGCCGTCAAGTCGGCGCCAGAGTCTGCGCGGCGATGCGGCCCAAAGGGGCGATGCTGCGGCCGCTGGGCGATGTCGTTGTCCTGATGCCGCCGCCGGCGATGGACGTACCGACGCTCAAACGCTTGCTGGAGATTATCGAAGAGACCCTCGAAAACGATATGAACGACTTGATATGAAGCAAACGATTCTTGTAGCAACGACCAATCCGGGCAAGGTCAAAGAACTGGCCGAGATGCTGGCCGACGCGGCTGAGCGCATCCAATGGGTCAGTCTGAGCGATTTTCCGGAGGTGGCGGAGGTCGTCGAAGACGGCGCGACATTTGCCCGGAACGCCTGCAAAAAAGCCCTGGGCTATGCCGAGCAGACCGGCCTCTGGACGCTGGCCGATGATTCAGGGCTGGTCATCGATGCGCTGGACGGAGCGCCCGGCGTCCGCAGCGCCCGCTTTGCCGCCGACGAAACCGCTTCGACCGACCGCAAGGTAATTGACCGGGCCAATTATGAAAAAGTATTGCGTCTGATGGACGCCGTGCCCGATGCCCGACGCACCGCACGGTTTGTGTGTCATGTGGCGCTGGCCCAGCCGGGAAACATTCTGCTGGAAACCACCGGTTGTATTGACGGCGTCATCGGACGTGAGCCGAAAGGCGAGAACGGATTTGGCTACGACCCGGTCTTTTACATCCCCTCACTGGGCAAAACCGCCGCCGAACTGGACAGTCAAACCAAAAACTGCATCTCCCATCGCGGCCGCGCCATCGCCCTGCTCAAACCGCGCCTCTATGATCTGCTGACATACCTCAATTCTTAATTCCCAATTCTCAATTCTCAATTCTTTACCGGTACAGCACCATCAACAGGACAACGACCAGTGCGGTGATCGCCGCGAGCGAAATCCCCACGGCAATGGCAAACACGCGGAAAAATTTTCGCTGCTGGGCGGTCAGTGTTTCTTTGAGGAAGGTTTCATTTTCTGAAAGCGAACGGCTCATTTTTTGAAGCCACTCGATCTCGCCGTTCACATCGGCGTCAAGCTTGCCGAGACTTTCGGAGACCTGTCTGAACGTCTCGGCCAGTTTCTCATCGGCATCGGCAGCGGTTGAAAGTCGGTCTTCAATCGCCTCGAGCGATTCGGTCTGTCGTCCGGCCTGTTCCGGCAGCCGAGACAGCGCCTGGGCCAGCGCCTGGTCGTGCTCGGCCTTGCGGCGAAGCTGCTCGACCATCTCCATCAGCGCATCGCGCTGCTGATGGACCGCATCGGGAACCGGTGAAAGCAGACGGGGCAATTCTTCCAGTTTCTCCACGAGCCGCTCGTTTTGCTTTGTTTGGCGACCCAAATTGTCGTTTATCCCTTCCAGCCTCTCCACCAGTCTGTCCACCGACTCGGTGAAACGCTCGGCCGGGTCTTTTTTTCGTGCGACCGATTGCTCGGCGTTCTCTTTGGAGCCATGCAAAGCAACCACCTGTGAGGACGGCTGTTCATGGGATTTTGAGGAATAATCTTTGATTAGAACGCTGTCATTCGACGATTTGCGGCCGCGGCCAAACCATTTCGAGAAAAAACATTTCATTGTCATCCGCCCATCTTAAACCACATTTTTATGTACAAGGGTTTTGCGTCTCCGGTACACCTATTAAACCGATTTGGTTCTTGGCATTCAACCCTTTTCTTTTTATATTATTCGGGGCACACTTGATCGTGCGGCCTCTTAAGCGGCGGATTGAACAGGACGATGTTTTATTTGGCGGACTACCCATGAAACTGGCAACGTATCTCTATCAGCACACCACGTCCTGCGGCATCGTCACCGACGACGGGATCATCAACATCCCCACGGCGACAGACTACGCTCTTCACAGCGTCAAAGAAATCCTCATCAAGGGCAAACCGGCCTTTGAGAGGCTCAAATCGCTGCCGGATTCTGATGTTCCTCGGCTGGACTTCGATCAGGTTCGATTATGCGCCCCGATTCCCCGGCCCGGCAAACTGCTGGCCCTGGCAGGAAACTACGCCAAACACCTTGAAGAAACCCGCTGGCAGGATAAGTCCCTTGACCGGCAGGCCCAATGCACCAATCCGTGGCCGTTTTTGATGCCGTCCACCGCGGCCGCCGGCTGCGGAGCGACCATTCCCTGGCCCTGCTACAGCGATGAAATTGACCATGAAATTGAGCTGGCCGTGGTGATCGGCAAACCGGCCTATGCCGTCTCGCCGCAACAGGCTCCCGCCTGTATTGCCGGCTACACCATCGCCAATGATCTGTCGGCCCGGTCGGTGTCGTTTCGACAGGGACGCTCCGACCGTCCGCGTGATGCGTTTTTTGACTGGCTGATGGGCAAGTGGGCCGACGCATTTTTGCCGCTGGGGCCGTGGCTGGTAACCGCGGACGAAATACCCGACCCGCACAATCTTGATCTAACCCTGGCCGTCAACGGCCAGGTACGCCAGCAGGCCAACACCGGCCAAATGACCTTTGATGTCTATCAGATTGTGTCCTTTTTAAGCCATTTAATGACACTTGAGCCGGGTGACGTCATCTGTACCGGCACGCCGCACGGCGTGGGACTGGCGGAGAATCGCTTTCTCCGACCCGGCGACGTGATCGACTGTACGATTGCGAATATCGGCACCCTGAGCAACACACTCGGCCCAAAACCGGATACATTTTATCAGGCTTTTATACAATAAAACACCCTTGGCCGGTTCGCCCTATTGGCGGAGCATCCCTATCGGTAACGGCACATCCCGATGAGCCGATCTTGATGGAATTTTATCTGTTTAAGACCCACTAAGGCCTGTTTAGGGGCCTTGATTTTTGTTTCCCTTTCCGGTACAATGATTCATGTATTCACAGCAACCGTATTTGTTTTGAAAGGGTATTATCGCCGTTGGATACCATACGTCAGCAGACAACCGTTCAGCGAGAACGGGCAATTCTGGTCGGCGCGTTCCTGCCGCAGGAACGTCGAGCGGCACAGCAGGATGAGTTGCAGGAGTTGCAGGCACTGGCCGAAAGCGCAGGGGCAAACGTCGTAGATCGATTTATTCAAAAACTTCGCGATGTTCACGCTGCAACGTATATCGGTTCGGGCAAGGCCCGACAACTTGCCGAGAAGGTCGCTGAATATCGGGCGGATGTGGTGATCTTTGACAACGATCTGTCCCCGGCACAGATCCGCGAACTGGAGAAAATCGTCAAGTGCAAGGTGCTGGATCGCAGCGAGTTGATTCTGGATATTTTCGCCACACGCGCCCGGACCAAACAAGCCAAACTGCAAGTGGAACTGGCCCAGCTTGAATACACCTATCCGCGACTGACACGGATGTGGGGACATTTGGATACGGTCGCCGGCGCCGGCGGCGGCACCGCAGCCGGGGCGGTCGGCGGTATCGGTACTCGCGGCACGGGTGAAAAACAGCTCGAAATCGACCGGCGGCTTGTCAAAAAACGCATTACCGATCTCAAACGCGAAATCGACAGCATCGACCGGCGCAAACTCCGCGAAATCGACGGGCGGCGGGGCTTTTATAAAATCTGTCTGGTCGGCTACACCAACGCCGGAAAAAGCACACTGATGAACGCATTGACCGCGGCCGAGGTCTATGTCGAAGACCAACTCTTTGCGACGCTGGATACGCGAACGCGCAAGTGGGCCGTTGAAGGCGGCGTCGAGGCCCTGCTCAGCGATACCGTCGGATTCGTCAGCAAGCTGCCGCATCACCTGGTCGCCTCATTCAAAGCCACACTCGAAGAGGCCGTCAACGCCGATCTGCTGGTGCATGTGGTGGACGCCTCCAGCCGGGAGGTGTTTGAACAAATCAAAAGCGTCGAGACGGTTCTCAACGATATCGGCTGCGGCCAAAAAGAAATGCTCGTCGTACTCAACAAGTCCGACCGAATCGCCGACCGCACGCTGTTTGATGCGGTGCAGACGGTCTATCCCGGCGCCGTGAGTGTCTCGGCCAAGACCGGCTATCAACTGGATCAACTGGCCGGGGCCATTGCCGAGAAGATTCGCGGCGGCCGAGTCCATGTTCGCATCATCGCCGGCGCCGGCAACGGCAAGCTGAGCCATTTTTTGCATACCGTCGGCGACAATCTGAAAGAACATTACGAAGACAACACCGTGAGAATCGAAGCGACGCTCGGACGCAATCATCTGTCGCGGCTCGAGCGGCTTGGCCCGCAATCGGTTGAAGTCATCTGAACCACGAAAAATAGTTTTGAGTTAAACTACAAACGACGAACTAAGAACGCGGCTCGGCCGCGCCACGTTCTTCGCGGTGAATTAGCAGCCCAATAACTTCTTATGAAGCCCCGGCACGTCGGGACGCCGTATCAGCCTTTGCGCGGATCGTAATCTGCGTCGTCCGACGACGTCGAGCCGTTGTCCTCGTCATCGTCCCAGAAGTCGTCATCGTCATCATCATTCGACAGCCAGTCATCCGCCGTGTTTTTCTTTTTCGGTTTGCTGACGTTTTTTTTCTGTTCAGCCGCCAGCAGATCGGAGACCGTCGGTTTGTCAAACTGCCCGCCTTCGATAATGGTCTGCACCTCTTCGGCGTCGAGCGTTTCATATTTGATCAGCGCCTGGGCCAACGCATCGAGTTTATCGCGATTGGCCTCAATGAGATCTTTAACCTTGACATAGGCCGAGTCGATCAGCTTCTTGACTTCCCGGTCAATCAGCTCGGCGGTTCGCTGCGAGTATTCCGGCACGAGATGGGCAAAATACCCGTCGCTGCTGCCGTCGGTGGCGTAATTGATCGGGCCGACTTCTTCGCCCATCCCCCATTCCATAATCATCCCGCGCGCCAGCATCGTCGCCTGTTTGATATCCGACTGGGCGCCGCTGGTAATGTCGTCACAGAACAGCTCCTCGGCCACCCGACCGCCGAAACAGATTTGCAGTTGAGCCAGACAGTATTTCTTGGAATAAAACAGCCGATCTTTTTCCGGCAGCGCAAAGGTGGCCCCGCCCATCGGCCCGCGCGGAATGATGCTGACTTTGTGCAGCGGATCGGCGTCTTTGATCATAGCCTGCACGAGGGCGTGCCCGGCCTCGTGAAAAGCGGTCAGCCGCTTGTCGGCCTCGTCCACCACCCGACTGCGTTTGGCCCGACCCCAGCGGACCTTGTCGCGGGCTTCTTCAAAGTCGCTCATCTCCACGTAATCTTTGCCCTGCATCGTCGCCCCGATGGCGGCCTCGTTGATCAGGGCCTCCAATTCAGCGCCGGTGAACATCGGCGTGCCGCGGGCCAGCCGTTCAAAATCCACCGCCGGATCGTACTTGATCTTTTTGGCGTGGATTTGCAGAATCTTGGTACGTCCCTGCAAATCCGGCAGCGGCACCACGACCTGCCGGTCGAACCGCCCCGGTCGGGTCAAAGCCGGGTCCAGGATGTCGCCGCGGTTGGTGGCGGCAATGACTATCACCTGGTCGTTGGTCTCAAAGCCGTCCATCTCGACCAGAATGGCGTTGAGCGTCTGTTCTCGTTCGTCGTGACCACCGCTGACAAAACCCGGGCCGCGTTTTTTGCCGATGGCGTCGATCTCGTCCAGAAAGATAATGCACGGCGAATTTTCCTTGGCCTGCTTGAACAAATCGCGCACACGACTGGCCCCGACGCCGACAAACATCTCCACAAAGTCGCTTCCGGCGATGCTGAAAAACGGCACGTCCGCCTCACCGGCGATGGCCTTGGCCAACAGCGTCTTGCCGCAGCCGGGCGGGCCGGACAGCAGCACCCCGCGCGGTATGCGTCCGCCGATTTTCCGAAACTTTTTGGGATTCTTGAGAAATTCAATGATCTCGGCCACTTCGTCTTTGGCCTCTTCAATGCCGGCAACATCGTCAAATGTAACTTTCTTTTCCTTGCCGCGCAGGCGATGACGGCTGCGGCCGAAATTCATCAGCATTCCGCCGCCGCCCCTGAGATTGCGCAGAAAGAAAAAGTAAATCAACCCGATGATCAGGAGAAACGGCACCAGACTCATTAAAAACTGAATCCAAAGCCCGTCTCGTTCGACCTTGACCTCCACGCCGTTTTGTTCCAGCCGGTCAAAATGCCCCTCCGGCAGCAGTTCCGGCGTATAATGCACCTGAAACATCGTCGGCGCGCCGTCCGGACGGTTGGCAATGCCCACTTCGTTAAACTTTCCGGTAATCTCGCGATTGGTTTCTTTGAATGTCACCTCCTCGATATAACCTTGATTGACATAGTCGATATACTCGGAAAGCGACAGTTTGTCCGTGCGGTGAAGCTGACTGAGCGACATAAAAACAGCCATAATCACCAGCGCGATCAACAGCCAGGTAAACGGACCGCGATTATAGCGAGGGGGCAATTTCCCCGAAGGCGGCGGAGTCTGTTTTCGTCTGGAAGGAATTTGTTTTGTCATGGTAACTCGTTTTTATTTTGTTTTATTGCGACACGTTGATTCATTTTCAAAAAACCGAATCCCAAACCGATATTGGCATCTCACATCGACATATCCAAACCGTCCGGGGGTTGACATCAAAAAGCCGTGTTGAAGTGTGTTTTAAGGTGTCATTTCTGTCCTGCGTCAGGCTCATGCTGTACGAGAGCCGGCTGCCACGGCTGTTCCATCAGTTCTACTACTTTCTGAGCGGCTTTGTTCACTGCTGCACCGGCTGAATAATCAAACGTCTGGCCGAGCAGGTCGGAATAACTGACGGCCGCATAAACGACTTCGTTATCCAGCATCAGCCGTCCGGTCTGGAGATTCTTCCACGTAACGCGAACCTGCACCAATGCCTCGCGCTCCAATGCGCGTCCGGTATAACGGTCGCCGGCAACCACCCCCGACCCGGTGCCGACGGTTCCGCTGAGCACCGAGTCGGCCAGGTTCCTGTCCGAGACAATCTTGTACGGCGTTTGGGATTCGATGCGTTTGCACACCGCCTCGGTCAGCTTGAACTCATACCCTCGCCGAAAACCGGACGAGTCAAACATCTCGACATACACACTCGATACATCGTCCGGATGCAGCCACGTATGTTGGTAGCCTGCCAGGCCGCCTGTCCCGCAGCCGGTCAGCCACGCCGCGGCTGAAACCGTCAGTACCATACAGATAAGTTGTCGTTTCACAGACTGAATCCTTACTCATTTAAGCGTTGCGTTTGTGCCGCTCGATTGGGCTTCGGATGATCCGAACAGCAGCTTCAAACCAAACCAATTATCCAAAAAACCGCCGGCCGTATTAAACAATGTGCGGCGAAAAGTCGGTTTGACCGCCGGTTCGGCATCCGGCCCCAACCGCTCGGCCGCCATTTGAGCCACGCCGGTATCGGGCCATTGCTCGATGACCTGACGATAATGCCTATGGGCGGCGTCCTGATTGCCGATGCGCTCATAATAGCGGCCCACTTCATACTGCTTGTAAGCCAACTGCTCGGTAATCAATCGGAGCGTCTCCGAGAGCTTCAGTTCTTCAGCGATCTGCGGATAACGCTGCATATAGTCCTCAAAATAACTCTGTGCACCGCGCAGCACCGACTCATCATAATCCGGCCCGTCATACGACGCATGCAGCGCTCGAGCCATCCGAAGCAGTGCGTCGCGTCCCTCGGCGCCGGTCGGCCATCGAGCGGCGATCTCGGCCCAGGTATGATACGCTTCGATGAAACGCTTGCGGCGTTCCTGATTCTCGGCCGTTACCTGCAGTGCCCGCAACGCAATCGGCGAATTGCCCGCTTTATCGGCGATGGTTCGCATAATGGTGACGCCGTCATCAAAGGCCGGCAATCGCAGCACCCACAAAAAGGTACGCTTTTGGCCCTGCAAAAAAGCGGCGCCGATAGAAAAATACCGCTCCATGGCCGCCGGCTGCAAAGGGCTGTCCGGCCAGGTATCAAGAAATTCTTTGTACAGTTTGCCGGCTTTGCCCAGATTGCGTTTGGCATAGATTGTTTCCGCTTCGATAAAGACCTCCAGATCGCCGCCGGCCAGTTCCGGAAAGTCCGCCTTAAGCTGTTCCAATGCCGCGACCACATCGCCGCTCTTGCCGGAAGCAAGCTGCTGCTTGATCTGTGAAATTGCCGTCAGATACTCACCTTGCGGCAAATCGGCGACATCCTGCCAACCGGCCTGCGGATCAAGCACCCACGTCTGCGCGATCACCGGCCCGACCGTCCAGACCAAGCCCGCGATGAACACGCCACACCATCTGACCCTTTTCATTTCGAATATCCTGACTTAACGCATCTTTTTTAAGTTGCCTAAACATCCATTATAATCGCTTTTTCAAGGCTTGCAAAAGAACTTTTCAAACCAATAAAAACAAGATGTTGCAAACCGCCTATCTTCTCTCGGTTACGTCTTGTGTAAACGGGGTTTCAGGGGTATGATGGCTTTGTGAAATCGGGTAATTCGGGCATGATTTCAGAAGACAGGGGCGTCTTGCCGATACCTATAGGGTGGTACGGCCTCTTGGGTGTGTTTATGGTTCACGGACGGCAAGTCCGTGTCGCGTTGACTTATGACTGGAAGAAAAAGTGAAACACGGACATTTATATAAGATTGCCATCGAAGGGCTGCTGCTATGCGTATGTGTGCTGGGGCTGTTCAGCTTGCTTAGCTTTGATATGGGCGACGCCCCCAGCGATTACATCTGGCCGCACAATGAGCCGCCGCGAAACTGGTGCGGGCAGGTGGGTGCATTTTCGGCCTATTATTTGCTCTATTACTTCGGGCCGGGGGTTATTTTCGGACTTTTGGGGCTGGTGGTGATGCTCTTTTCACATCTGTCGGGCAAGCCGCTAAGCCACCCCGTGCTGCGGGCAATCGGGCTGATTCTGGTGACCGCGGCGATCTCGACGGCGTGGTATCTGACGTGGCCGGACAGCGATAACGGCGGACTGCTCTATCGAACGGTGATGGGACGTATTTATGCCGCCGGCGATTTCCCTTGGGGCAACGGGGGTATCCTCGGCGTCGCGGCCGGGACGTTTTTGCCGATTTACTTGTCCCAGTTGGGGACATGGACGGTCCTGTTATGCAGCTTGATTGTGGGGGCGATTGTTGCGGCTGATACGGTCGTGCTGACGCTGGCGCGGTGGTTCGGACTGGGCGTGCTGAAGTTCTTCGGGCTGGCCGGGCCGGCGCTGTCGGCGGCCAAGGAGCAATCCCAGGCCCTCGGTGAGATTTGGACGCGGCTCAGTCAAAAACAAAAACAGCAGCCCCAATCGTTCTCGGAGGTGGTTCGTCAATACCGCGAAAAAATAGGACAAAGTGAAACCGCCGCGCCGGCCGCCGTCACCGCCGCAGCCGTTGCCAAACCTCAGCCGAACGAGGCCGAGCCGACGACACCCAAGACAGACGAACCCAAAGATCCCCCCATTCGCAAAGCAAAACCGGTCGCCAAAGCCGCCGCATCGGCCAAAAGCAAACAGCCGCCGGCCGTCCAGAAAAGCTACGAGGACTATCAGCTTCCGCCGCTGGATCTGCTCAAAGACCCGGAAACCGGCTTTTCGGAAATTCAGGAGCAAATGGTCGAAGAAAAGGCCCGCATCCTGGAATCGCTGCTGGAGGAGTTCGGCGTCAATGCGCAGGTGGTCAACGCCGAGGCCGGGCCGGCGATTACGATGTACGAGCTGGAGCTGGCCCCGGGCGTGAAGGTCAGTCAGATCTCCACACTGGCCAACGATATGGCGCGGGCGCTGAGTTCCAGTTCCGGCTCGGTGCGCGTCGTCGCCCCGCTGGCGGGCAAACACACCATCGGCATCGAAGTGCCCAACAGCCAGCGCGAAACAGTGCGGCTCAAGGAATTGATTGTCCGCGGTGCGGGCGCCGGCAAGATGCAAATCCCTCTGTTCCTGGGCAAAAGCTCATCTGGCGAAGTGCTCGTGTCCGATCTGGCGGCGATGCCGCATTTGCTCATCGCCGGCACCACCGGTTCGGGTAAGAGCGTCTGCATCAACAGCATCATCATAAGCATCCTGCTGACACGCCGTCCCGACGAGGTCAAATTGATCCTGATCGACCCGAAAATGGTGGAAATGGCGGCCTTCGAGTCCATCCCGCACCTGATGTGCCCGACGGTCACGGAGATGAACCGCGCCGAGCAGATTTTGCAATGGGCCACGGAAAAAATGGACGAGCGCTATGAGCTGCTGGCCGAGGCCAAGGTGCGCAACATCGCCTCGTACAACCTGCTGACCGAAGACGAGCTAATCGAACGGTTCAATCCGACCACCCCCGAAGAAGAGGCCAAGATTCCCAAGAAGCTGCCGCATATCGTCATCGTCATCGACGAGCTGGCGGATTTGATGATGACCAGCGCCAAGGAAATCGAGGCGTACATCGTGCGCATCGCTCAGAAGAGCCGCGCCGTCGGCATCCATCTGGTGCTGGCCACGCAGCGTCCGCAGGCGACCGTCGTTACGGGACTAATCAAATCGAATATGCCCTCGCGTATCGCGTTTCGTGTGGCCGCACGAATGGACAGCCGCATCATTCTCGACCAGAACGGCGCCGAGACGCTGCTCGGTCAGGGCGATATGCTGTTTCTCAAGCCCGGCACCAGCGAGCTGGTGCGGTCGCAGGGCGCGTTTCTGGACGATGACGAAATCCGCGACATCGTCAAATTCCTCAAGGATATCGCCCAGCCGCAGTTCCATCCGGAATTGATGCAGCTGAACACCGTTGATCTGGGCGGCGCGCAAAGGGACGAATTGTTTGACGACGCCGTGCGGGTCGTGCTGGAAAGTCGCCGCGGCAGCGTCTCGCTTTTGCAGCGACGACTCAGCATCGGTTATGCCCGCGCCAGCCGCATTATCGAAATGATGGCCGCAGCCGGCGTTCTCGGCGAATACAAAGGCAGCCAGGCGCGCGAAGTGCTGATGACGCTGGACGAGTATGAGGATTTGCGCAAGAATATGATTGCCGATGAGGTCGCCGGCTACGCCGATCTGACCGGCGAACGTGCCGAAGACGACCCAGAGCAGGAGGAGATTGAAGAAGACGACGACCAGGACATGGACGCCGCCGAGGCCGGAGAAGACGACCAAAAGGCAAACCAATAACACCCAGCGCGTCGGTAAGGCGATTCAGACCTGAACTGAAATATACTGCGAGATCATCTCATTCAACTGGGCACGATCGATGGGTTTGGCCAGATAGCCGTCGCAGCCGGCCTGAAGACACTTTTCCTCGTCGCCGAGCATCGCATTGGCCGTCAGCGCAATAATCGGCGTCTTGCAGCCTTTTTCGCGCAATTGCCGTGCGGCGTCGTAGCCGTTGACATTGGGCATCTGCATATCCATCAAAATCAGATCAAACGTTTCGGCCGTGGCCTTGTTGACCGCTGATTCGCCGTCCTCAGCAAGCGTGACCTGATGTCCCATCTTCTGGAGAAGAATACTGATCAATTTCTGATTGGACGGATTGTCTTCTGCAACAAGGATTTTACCGCTCATGATCATCCCTTTCTTCTATCGATTGGCTGATGCGTTGTTTTGCATCATTGGAACTCCGGTCTGTTTTTGTCTGTTTTACGTTCCGTATCGGGTCTCTTGCCGATCCACAGGTATATCGTCGCTTGGAGCGGGGGACTTTCGGAAAAAATAAAGGTTGAAACAGGGAATGATTATCGGTCGTTGCGATGGCCTCAAAAATACAGCCGAGCGTTTTTTGCGCTCGGCTGTACCCAGCAGATCTCTCCTCCGCTGCAATGCGTTGCTTTCCTGCCGATGCACCGTATCGTTTCAAAACGCCGGCGACATCCCCGCCGCGGCAAACACGTTATCTGCGTCTTCGAAACAGAGCAGCCGAGCCGACGCCTAACAGGAGCAGGGTAGCCGGTTCCGGAATCGGATCCCCCGGCACCAGAATATCGTCATCATCAGACGGCGGGTCAGGCCACACCACTTCCGGACCCGAGGACACAATCGTCCGGCCGCCGGTATATGAGGCCGGGCTGACCGAGCCGGGGCTGGTGATCGGATTGGGGCTGGCCATCAGACCAGCCGAACCGGCAGGGCTTCGACCGACGCCGAAAGCGGGAAGCGGTTCATCTTCTTCGTTAAAGGTCGCTCGTTCAAAAACCGCGATCACCATCTTCGGCGAATCCAGACTGACCGACGTCGTCGGCTCCATTACCGTGCTGACATCGCCCAGCCAGTAAAGAAAACGAAACCCCTCTTGCGGAACCGCCGAGAGCGTCACCGTCTGGCCAATGCCAAATTTGTGTACGCCATCGCCGGGAGTCACCGTGCCGGCGCCGGCGGGCGTTTGCTGAATCAGCAGGGTATAACCCTGCGGGTCGGCCTGCTGAGCAAACACCGGAATCGCACACGTCAATACCGAAATTACCAACAACACCGACAATTTTCGCATATCCACTGCTTTCATAATGGTTCCCCCCAATTCATTGGAACCCTGCGGAAAACGCCGCAGGTCGGTTTTCATTGTCGTTTACGCAGGCTCAGCGCCGCGCCGGTCAGCAACAGCGCCACAGTCGCCGGTTCGGGAATACTCGATTCCTGGGTATTGTCGCCCGGCACCCACACGTTGTCATCGGACGAGGGCACGATTTCATAGCCGCCGACTTTGGGTTTTGCGTCGCTGCCGAGGAGCAAAAAGGTCGATTTCTCGCCGACGACCAGCAAGCCGTCTTCAAACGTGAAAATCGCCTTGGTTTTGCTCGCATCAAAGTAGGATTCCGCGTCGATGCCGCCATCAGGACCGGACGCTGTGCCGATCTGGTCATTCGATTCAATCGCCCCCGAATGAATGCCGGTCAGAGCGAAATAGGTCATCGCCGCGTTCCCATCCGTATTGAACAGTTGATAAGCATACAGATACCGGCGGTCGCCCGGAACAGCCATCCCCAGATCGCTTGCGGTCAGGGTATCATAGACGGCAAACTCCAACCGGCCATATGTATATTTCCCGCCGCCGAGATTCACCGCAAAAGAGGACTTTCCGGCCCATTGGGATTCGTAGCCGTCCGGAAGCTCGGTCAGCGCCATCGACAGCGCCGCCCCCGCCGGCACAGCCATCAGCAGTGCCGCCGTCAAACTCACATAGATCGCCCGTTTCATCATGATCGACCGCTCTTTCTCTAATGTAGGTTAATAAAACCTGAAAACCGAACACGTTTTTTAGCCGCGTTTTTTTCGCAGCGAAGTGACCAGTACCGCACCGAGTCCGAGCAGCGTCATCGTGGCCGGCTCCGGAATCGGCGAAAGCACCTGGCCGGTGGTGGCCACATACTGCCCGTCATTCAGACCCGCCGCGGCGCCCGGGGTAACGGTAAAATTCTGAGGACTGGTAAACCATACCGTCGCAGAGGTGCTGCCGGCCGGTACGGTGGCGGTAAAGACCGCATCAGTGCTGGAACTGTCCGGCCCGCTGACCAGCGTCCAAATGACCGGCTCACCGGTTCCGGCTTCCACCCCCATATCGCTAATCACCGCGCCGGCTGTCAGCGACACGGAAAACCATTGGATATTGGCGGTTGTGGAAGGAAGAATGGTATAACTGTATTTGTACTGTCCCTCGTACGGGGCAACCACACTTTCAACGGTCACCTCATACGTCCCGTCGGTAAAAACATCCTGAATTGAAATCGAAGCCATTGCCGGCCCGACCGCCAGCAACACTGCCAAAACACCCACTAAGTTCTTCTTCATCATCGTTCTCCCGTAATAACAAAGTTTATGCGCAGTCGTCTGACCACCCTGAAACACCCTCTATCCCTGCGTCAATTACACCCTGCAATCCACACAGAAATACAACACTCGATTCCACCCCTCTTGCCGGGTACAGCGATCGGCAAGCGAAGGAGTGGGACTCATTTTCAATACTGATACACAACGTATTTAAGCAAATAGTCCCCAAAAAGTCAAGCAGATTTTTGAGAAAGTACTGTCTTTTTTTATCAGAACAGGAGAATCTGGGCTGACAATAGAGGACAATTACCCCATGAAACCTAATAAAGCCGATATTATGGGAACGTGTGAGCCTCCCCGGCCCGGTGGTTTTATTTTCGGGTGTATTTTCGGCGTTTGCCGGGAACCTCTTTGCCCTGGATGTAGCGGCTGATATTGCGGATCGCCTGACGCAGGCGGTGCTCGTTCTCCACCAATGCGATTCGCATATAGTACTCGCCGTTCTCGCCGAACGCCCGTCCCGGCGCCATCGCCACATACGCATGTTCGAGCAGCTCCATCGCGAAATCAATGCTGCCCTTGCCGTTGGATTGCTCGACGGGAAACTTCGTCCAGACAAACATCGACGCCCGCGGCGGCTCGACCTGCCAGCCCAGACGCTTCAACCCGTCGCAGACCACATCCCGACGCGCCTGATATTTGGCGTTCTGAGCCGCAATTTCTTTCTCGCAGTGCCGCATCGCAATGATGCTGGCAATCTGCACCGGCTGAAAGATGCCATAATCGTAATAGCCCTTGATCGTCGCCAGCGCGTTGATCATCTCTTTGTTGCCCGCGCAAAATCCGATACGAAAGCCGGCCATCCCATAGGGTTTGCTCAGCGTGGTAAACTCCACGCCGACCTCCTTGGCGCCTTTGGCCGAGAGAAAACTGGGCGGCTTGTACCCGTCAAACGCCGTCTCGCCATAGGCAAAGTCGTGAATGACTGCAATCCTGAACCGCCTGGCCACGTCCACCACCGTCTCAAAAAAGCCCGGCTCGACCGTCATCGACGTCGGATTGTGCGGATAGTTCAGGATCAGCAGCTTCGGTCGCGGATACAGATGCTCGCAGACATACGCAATCGTATCCAGAAACTTCTGATCGCAGCCCAACGGCACGGTAATGACATTGCCGCCGGCCAGCGCGACGCCGTAAATATGAATCGGAAACGCCGGATCGGCCACAATCGCCGTATCGCCCGGACCGAGCATCGCCAGGCACAGATGACTGAACCCCTCTTTGGAGCCGATACAGGCCAGTACCTCGGTCTCCGGATCCAGCGACACGCCCCATTTGCGCTCGTATTTCTGCGCCATATCCCGGCGGAGATTGTAAATCCCCTTCGAGGCGCTGTAGCGGTGGTTGCGCGGGTCTTGTGCCGCCTCGCACAGCTTATCGATGACAATTTTCGGGGCACCGTCCATCGGATTGCCCATCCCCAAATCGATAATATCAATATCCTGACGGCGCTTTTCGAGCTTAAGGGCGTTGAGCTTGCCGAACAGGTACGGCGGCAGCCGCTTGATGCGGTCGGCAGGTTCAATTACAAAATTTGACATTATAGAGAATCCTTGTCGTCTGAAAGAGGACATTATATAAACAGCTTTAACCTCAGAAAATATAAAAACCCACCTTGAAAATCAACGGGAATCGCTGTTTTTCTTTGGGCTTTTCGAGAAAATCTTGATTTTGTCGGCCAAATGCGGACAATAGGACGTGTACGGAATCATTGAGGACACAAATGGACATTAAACCGCTTTATATCGGTGCGACCCTTCGCGACTGCGGCAAGACCTCGGTCAGTTTGGGGATGATTCAGGTCTTGCGGGATCAGGGCATCGACCCGGGCTACTGCAAACCGGTCGGCCAGCACTACGTGCGCTATCAGGACAAGAACATCGACGAGGACGGCGTGCTCGTGCATCAGGTCTTTAACCTGCGCGATGAACCCTATTACCTCAGTCCCATTGCGATTGAGCCGGGCTTTACCCGAAAATTCATCGACAATCCCAACGTTGAGCCGCTCGAACGCGAAATCATTCGCTGTCATCAAACCCTCAAACAAGTGCATTCGATGATCATCGTCGAGGGAACCGGACATGCAGGCGTCGGAAGCTGCTTTGGGCTGTCCAACGCCCGCGTGGCCGAGCTGCTGGAAGCCAAGGTGGTCATCGTTACCGCCGGCGGCATCGGACGACCGCTTGACGAAATTGCGATGAGTCTGGCTGTGTTTCGTGAGCATAACGTGGAGGTGCTCGGCGTCGTCCTGAATAAAGTCCTTACCGAAAAATACGACAAAGTCAAAGACACCGTCGCCAAGGGACTGCGTCTGCTGGGGACCGAGCTGCTCGGGGCGATTCCCTACGTGCCGCAACTGACGACGTTTACCATGGGACAGTTGGCCGAGGAATTTAATTACACGATCCTGTGCGGACACGACCACCTCAGCAATCGCGCCGACCACACCGTCGTCGCAGCGATGGAACCGCAAAACGTCATTCGCCACATCCGCGAAAACACGCTCATCATCATCCCCGGTGACCGTATCGATAATATTCTTGTTTCCATACTTGTGCTGTCTCGCCAGGACAACCCCGGCGGCGGGCTGATTTTAACAGGCGGGTTTGACCCGCATCCGATGATTGAACCGCTGATGAAGTCCAGCCACATTCCGATTTTGCTGAGCAATGACGACACGTTCACCGTCAGCTCGCGAATGAAGGATCTGGGCTTTAAGATTCGTTCTTACGACACCGACAAAGTCGCCCGTCTGCACGAATTAGTCAGTCAATATGTGAATACCGATGTGATTTTGGAACGATTGAAAGCGTAATCCGGCCTGAGGCCGATCCCATCCCGGTCAGGGACCGAAGATTTCATCCAAAATCGCATCCGGTTCGGGCGCCTGTCCCTGCGGCCACTGCTTGACCACGCTGCCGTCAATCAAGGCGACCACGAACGGACTGGTAATCGCCCAACTGCGTTTGTCGGTCAACTTGCCGTGCAGACAGGTTGTATCGGCCGGCACAGGCCCCTGGCCGTACGGCGGAATGGCAAGGTAGGCAATCGTGAACTCCTCAACCCCCATTTGCTCCATTTCTTTGTGATAGGCCTCGTATGTGGGCACACTGTCGGCACAAATCGAGCAATCGTGATGGTACATATAGGCAACGACGATGCCCTCTTTGAGCTGGTCGGCAATGTCAATATACTCCAGCCACGGCCACAACGGCGGCGCCGCAATCTCAGGTTCCGGCTCGGATTCCGGTTCCGCCGCAATCTCAGGTTCTGTCTTCGGCTCTGTCTCCGGTTCCGGCTCAATTTCAGGTTCCGGATCACGAATCGGTTCCGGTTCCGGCGTCTGGTCAGGTTGTGCTTCGGTTTCCGCAGCAGCCGGCTGATCGGGTTTGGCATCGGTTTGCGACGGGGCTGTATGAACCGTCGGGTCGTCAGTCCGCTCCGGTTCAGGTTCCGGGTCCGTCTCCGCTATGGGTGTCGGATCGGCAGGCGGTGCAGGGTCCGTCCGGACGTCTGCCGGATCGGACACATCGACCGGCTTGGGTTTGACAATCGGTCGCGGCGGGGGCGTCCCCTGCGCCGTCCAGTCTTCAGGTTTGGTAAACTCAGGTCGAAAGGCCACCAGCATCGGCGCCGTAAAGATCAGTGCCGCAAAAATCGGAATCGCCGTGGCAATGGCATGGCCGATACGCGGCCACGGCGGCGGAAGCAGTTTCAGTCCTTTGGGACGGAAAATCACCAACAGCAGGGCAAACGGCACATCCACCGCAAACAGGGTGATCCACGGGTCCACTTCCACCCGTCCGAAACATCCGCAGGACTCGGCCCCGATCAGGGCCTTGTACAGAGTAACGCCGATAAACCCGAAATAGGCAATGGTCCCGGCCAGCCAGGCCGCTTTGCGAAACAAGCCGCTGACCATCCACACCCCCAGTGCAAACTCCACCGGAATTTGGACAAGGAAAAACTCCCACGACTCCCACACGCCGTGCTCACGCCACGAGGGGAAATAGACGGTCAGTACTTCATGAACCTTAAGAACGGCCGCCGCAATCAGCAACCCCCCCGCCAGCGTCATCACCACGGCGTTGAGTTTTCGCATAACATACGCTTTCAACAACAGTTGGCAATCAAGGAATTCGACGTTGATACACCGCACCTGCGTGTATATAAAAATATGGAGGCGGGGGGAGTCGAACCCCCGTCCCGTGATATTTCAGGCCAGACTTCTACGTGCATAGTCGCTCTATTGAAGGTTCGCTCGCACCAACGCCGAACGACAGGCTTCGGTGCTCACTAGTCTGCTAAAGTCTCGCCGTTGGGCCGCAAACACACCCGCAGGCCAGTTCGCTTTCCGACGTCCGGGGCAAACCCGCGAACAAGGTCTGCCGGGACGGGCTGGTTATTTACGCAGCCATTGCATACTGGTAGTTGCCAGTTATTGTTCGTGACGGATGATTTACCAGGCCAACCGTCATCCTGGACACGCCGCCTGACCGTCATCCTATCCGGTCGAAGCCTTTCGCCCCCTTCTGTACCTGTTCCTATACGCCTACAGTATAGCAAAAGATCGAAAAAACACAAGCACATCTTGAATTTTCTTCCTTATGCAAGCCACAACCCCGCTGCCGGTCTGTCAGGGTTGAGCCAGGCGTAATACATCGGTGCTGCGGCCAGCCGATTCAGGACATACGCTGTCCGCTCCGATCCCGGCGTCATGGTGCGTCTTCGACCAAATCGATTCAGGAATAACTGTATCTCTTTTTCCACCGACTCGCGTTGCATTTTGCTCAACGACTCCAATCGCGCCTGGACCGCCGCCGGCTCGATCCACCGTGATGAATCAATCCCGGCCTCAATCAACGCCTGTTCCAGACGCTCACGCACCGGATCGGCACCCGGTGCAAAGGGCCGCATCCCGGCCCGCTCAAAAAACGGGTGCAAATGCCCCATCGCCGCCGAGGCCTCAACCAGCGCCGACCCGACCTGCGGCAGGGTATCGCGCACCAGCCGCGTTGCCAGGCCCAGCCCGCGATACCGCGGCTCAATGATCACGCGGCTGATCCGCCTCACGTGCGCATTGAGCAGCGCCAGCTTCTCGGCCTTGCAGCGTCCGGCAAAGTATCCGCCGGTGGCCACGTCGCGCATCGCACAGTTCAGCGGCGCGGGAGCATAGACAATCACCCCCGCCGTCGCCCCGGTCTTCTGCCGCCGCAGGCACCGCTCGGCCAAGGCGTAAATCGCACAATACGGCCCCAACGCCCCGTCGCGATAATGATACCGCTCCAATGCCCGATAGGCCGTGATGTCGGCCTTGACCAGTTCAAGTTGTGATGTGATTCTGCACGCGCTCATAATGTATCCGAGACCATCACCCCGGAGGGGTGTTCAGTCAGTTAGCCCCTTTGAGACTGACATTTCGCTGTTATCCTTTGGTTTCCGTGACCAGTCGCTTCGTCGCAGCCGACTGGTTGGCGTGGGCTTGCTTGAATTGATCGGTTGCCGTTGGGCAAAGCTGCTTGAACAGCTCATTGCCTTCGACGATCTCCCTCAGCGCGTCACTTTTTTGCTTTGCCTGCTTAAGAAACGTCGTAAGCCGAAGGCCGTACACACCGCCCAAAAGCCCGGCAAGCCCGATGCCCAGCTCCAGCGCCCCGTCGGCCATCGCCCACGCATCGGGTTTTCGCTGCGCATCGACGGTCGCCTGCTGCGCAAGAGCCGGCGCCTCGGCCAACACCGCCTCGACCGTCTCCATCGTCGGCGGCTCGCTGGGCAACCCGTAATCCAGTACAAACGCCTCACTCTGCTGCGCCGTCAGGGCCGTCAGCGCCTGAAGCGTGTCCGAAGCGGCTTCCTGACGCGCCGTCTGCCCGGTCAGATCGCACGTCCGCCAATGCGCCCAGGCGTTCTGTTTCTGCGCTTCCGTAGCCGCCGGCCGAACCATCCCGCACCCGCAGCCCCATACGGTCAATACGACAATCATCAATGCCTTTTTCATCATAGTCTCCTTCAGTTTGACAAGCGTTGTTTTCACAACAGCCGAGCCGCGCGAGCGGCCGGACAGCGACACCCACGTCGTTTCGCCCTATCGGGCCGCTTACGCTGCCGCGCTTTTGTGTTTGCGTTATTGGTTTTCCAAGTGTCGCAGGCGATACTCCTGCGAGAGCGTTGTTTCCTGCAAACGCTCAAGCCGGGTGCAGAATTTTTCCTGCGACGCCAGCAGCAGCCGTACATCCCGCTGGAGCAAATCCAACTGACGCTGCAAGTTGACCCAACTGCCGATTATCAATCCGGCCAGCATCACCACCTGCACCAGCGCCGAGACGCTGACCCGCCGTTCCAGCCGCCACTTGTCCTGTTGTGTCTGCATCCTCTCACTCCCGCTGATCCTTACCCGCGTTTTAAGTGCAGCTCATCGCCGCGACGCACTGTATCGGTTCGCTCATCGCCGGTTGTATCCAGCTCCAGCCGCAGCCGACACACCGCCGCCTCGGTCGCCTGCTGATAGACGTCTTTTTTGCGTTCGAACACATCATCGTCGTCCTGCTGAATCAGTGCTTCAAAAACCAGCACCAGTGCCGCCGCAGTCACCGCTGCACGAAACTGTCGCCGACTTTCTGCGCCGAGCATAGCAATGGCCTCCGGCGTCAATCTCAGCCGATCTGACAGCGACCGCTCGGCCCTGGCCCGCTGCGGCGCGAATGTGCTGATGTGCCAGATCAGATTATTGCCGGATCCGACGGCGATTGGCGGATCGGTCTCATCGCCGCGCACCATGGAAACCGTCAACTGCGTCGTCGAGGCCACTTCGATGATCTCATAGCAGCCGTCGATCACGCTGTCGATACTGGCCAGGTACAGCACATCACCAACTTGAACGCCCGACGCGATAAAATCCATTCCCGACGCACTGAAGCTCGTTCCGTCGAGCGTCCCATTGCCGCCGCGACACCGCTGCTGATGATCAATCCGCCAGAGCTTAAACAACGCCGGCTCCAAAATCAGCAAATCCACATCACAGGTCAGCATAACAATCTCCTTCACTTGAAATTCCCAATTCCCAATTCTCAATTCTCAATATTCTATCCGGGCCGGGGCCTGCCCCTTGTTGCCCTGTTTCGACCCCGACCCGATGAATGTGCAGAACTCAAAACTCTAAACCTCACATCGTCGCCAATCCGCGGATAACACCGTGCGCCGCTTCGTTTCGCAGCTCCAGCGTGTATTCGCCGATCAACTCGCCGCACTCATAGTCGCCGCTGCTGGCCAGGGGCTTGAAGTGGAAGCTGCGTCCGGCCAGCGGCATCACGCTGATCCGCGACGAATCCAGCAGCAGCACCGTATCCTGCGGCATCCAGCGCGTGGTGACGATGCGGCAGACGCCGAAATCGCTTTCGTACAGGCTGACCCGATCGCGATAGGTCGTGTCGTTAGCGCCGTAGCCGCGAATCGCCGACAAAAAATCATTGATCTGTCGTTTCTGATAGCCGCCAACGACGATCAGATCGACGCTGCCGCTGCTGTTTTCCCAAATACGGCGCAGGGCGGTGTTGATCTGATTTTCGTCAAGGCCGCTGCTGTCGGGAAACCCCGCCTGTCCCGGCGTAAACACGTTCGTCGTCAGATGCGTGATAATGCCGCGCATCGTCCGCCGTACCGAGCCGCTGCCCTGCGGATTGACCGTGGGCATACCGCCGTTGATGACGGTGTTTTCCAGGTCGCGCAGCAATTCGCGCAGCCGCTCCTGCTTCTGATAGTCCATCTCGTCGTCCAGCCCCAGTTGATTGACCGCCATATCCGACCCGCTGACCTCGACCGCGGCGGTGAAGATCTGCGTCCAGTTGCTTTTGCGAACGCGCTGGGTAAACCGCGCCGCCGGCCGGTCATCGCCTTCCAGCGCCGCATTGCCGAGAATGTTAATCGTCTGGCCATCCAGAATCTCTTCTGGTGTCGTCCCTGCATAGCCGCGCACCACCACTATCCTGTTTTCCAAGATGTTGGTCACCAGCATCAGCTCTTTGGAGCCTTCAATCAGAATCTGGTCGCCGATGCGAAAACGCGAGGGATGGGCCACACCGAACTGCTCCGAATCAAGCGGATCGCCGATCATTCCATCATCGACGATGTCCTTGTTCGGCAGCAATTCGTCTTCAAGCCATTCATGATGCGTGCTGGTCGCCGCTCGCAGCGAATCGCCCAGCACATCCAGCAGCGGCGTTTCATACGGCGAAACAATCGAAATCAAATCCGACACATCTTCGGCGATTTCCGGCAGCGTCGGGCCGGCACTGTAGGTTGCTTTTCCTGTAAAAGCCATTTTGTTTACCCCTTTCCATTCGTTCTTGTTAATACGATCGTTCTCGTTCGATACTTCCATTTCTGTCTGTACTGTCATCCCCCTTCTGTACTGCCATTCCCGCGAAGGCGGGAATCCAATCGCCGCGTAACCCCCGATTCCCCGCCTCCGCGGGGATGAGGCTGTCTGGCGTCACACATGCCGCCGTCGCATTCGCAGATACTGCTGCAAATCCGCCCGGTTTCCGCTTTGAGCCGCTCGCGCTGCGGCGCTGGTGAGCGCCTCGTTGCCGTCCCGGCGATGACGAAGGCCGGCGGTCTTGTCCGGCGCGGCGGTGTTGACCGACGCGGCAAACAAGTGCGGCTTGTCGCGGCGAAGCTGCTGAACCACCGATGCGGCGTCTTCCGTTTCGTCAGCCGCCAGCCGTGCCTGGGCCAGCAGCAGCGTCGTTTCCGGATCGGTCGTCCCGGCCTCGTGCAGCGCCTCGCGAAGCGCCTGTTGCTGATGCAAGGCCGAAAGCTGCTGGTTCAACTGCTCGGTCTGCTGTCGCTGCTGCGACAATTGGTCCTGTACCTCGGCCAGGTGCTGCTCGGCCTGCTGGGCACGTTTGCGATACCGAATCGCTTCCGATACCGGCACCGTCTTTTCCGCGTTTCCGTTGTCTTCTGACAGATCGTGATGTTCTACATCATTCTGACTCATACTCACTTTCCCCTTTCTCAAATCACAAATTTCAAACTCACATAACAACCACAGAGTACACCTTTACCTTTTTACCTTTACCCTTTTACTTTTCCTGCTCGTCCAGCGGATCGGCAAACTGCACCTCAACGTTTCGCTCTTCCGGAGTGGTCGGATAGACGCCGGCCCGGTCCAGCATCGTCAGCACCATCTTCGCGATGGATCGCAGACCTTGTCCGTAGGTCAACTGCTTGCGCGCCGTTTTACTCAGCATCCCCATAAACGTCATCTTCAGCGCCACGCCGCTGGTCAGATTGCCCAGCTTGTTCTTCAGTACCCCCGCAACCACCGGCGTGACTCCGCTGATTTTGTCCATCGCCTCGCGCACCTCGGCAATGTGCAGGTTCTCGCTGGGGCTGGCCGTATCGCCGCCGAACGCCTCAATCGTCGCTTCGGGATTGTCCGTAAACCACAGCCGCCCCGGAGAAATCGTCTTGTCGGAAAATCCGTCCAGCCCTTTGGCCAGATACATCTTGAACGCCTGCATCGTGATCCGGCTGGCCCGGTCGCTGAGCCGCGTGTTCAGCTCATCCTGCAGCGGCACCAACTGCTCCACGTCGCTGATGCCCTCATACGCATACGGCTGGGCCAGATTCTGAATATGCACCACCGGCACAAACCCCAGCGGATTGGCGCCCTGCCGAACCAGCTCGCCGTTTTCGTACCGCTGCCAGGCCGAGGGACCCAGGATTTCGGTTACGGTGATGATCTTGCGCTGCCGCTGGCCGGCGC
Organism: Anaerohalosphaeraceae bacterium; assembly: GCA_050309605.1. Lineage (GTDB taxonomy): Bacteria > Planctomycetota > Phycisphaerae > Sedimentisphaerales > Anaerohalosphaeraceae > T3Sed10-213. The sequence goes on along the minus strand of JBNRMN010000033.1, from coordinate 287,861 downwards.
GACCGGCCATCCGGCTGACAATCGACGGGCCGCTGTGCTCAATCGCGTTGCACGGCTGCTGAAAATGCTGCACATAGTACCGCAGTCTGCGGTAGTCCGACTCGTCCAGGATCGGCAGTGCCCGAGGCGCTTCGATCAGCTCAAGGGCGATGGTTTCCGCGTGGTCAAGGATGGTTTGAAATGAAGATGCGTCTGGAAGTGTTCTGCGAACGTCCTGCCGCCAAGGACGGCACAAACGTGAAACAAGCCGCTCGCCCGGACGCACAAGGCAGTCCGCAAATCCATACACGCTCCCGAGCACCGCCAACTCCTGGAAAAAGCCCGCGCCGCCGTTGGCCTCGAACACCGCTTTAACAATCCGTTCAATCTCTTGGCGTCGAGTCGCCTCGGCGACGCGGCTGACAAACGACACGCCTTTGCCGAATAGAAAATCCACCATCGCGCCGATGCGCCAGGCAATGTCGTTTTCAATCACCACTTCTTTGCGCTGAATGTCACTGACTTTTCTGCCGAGACCCGCCTCCTGCGTCGAGGTGTAAGTCCGACCGGTAATCCGCGGCGGCAGCCCTGTTTCCTGGGCCTGAATCCGTCCGTTGCCCGTTTCCTCATTGCCGCCGCCATACGACGACGCAGACGGGTTTTGGTAGTAATCCCACAGCCGCCCGAAATGCGCCTGATTGTCCGGCCACTGCTGCTCGGTCAGCCAGTCGAGGTACTCGGCCTGAAGTTCGGCGTCTTCGAAAATGGTCAGTTCAAAGCTCATCGTTTCATCCTTTTATCAAACCTTATCATCTGTTTTGCCGTTCTGCCCCGCACCAGCCCCGAATGGCCGCCGATGCGGTGAAAACACCCGACCGCTCTGCCCTCGCTCCGCGCACAAGCTCCGCCCGCCAAAAAACTTAAAAAAAACTCCGAAATCGACCTCCAGCAAAATAGGGCAACACGAATCGATGCGAACCGGATATTGAGCCACAAAATACCTCGATACCGCGACGGCGCAAGGACACCCAATACGGTTGCAAACAACAGCGACACAACAGCGCGGACAATAGCGCGGCGGCGCAAGCCGCCCGATGGGGGACGTAACGCCGTGGGTGTCGTCATCCGGCCGCTTGCGCGGCTCGGCTGGTGTACGATGACGCAACGCAACATCCCGCGCAATAGCGCGGCGGCGCAAGCCGCCCGATACGGGATACGGATAGATGGGACGTTTTCCAAGACGCCACATAATCCGGCCGCTCGCGCGGCTCGGCTATTGTACGATGACGCAACGCAACATCCCGCGCAATAGCGCGGCGGCGCAAGCCGCCCGATACGGGGATGCGGATAGATGGGACGTTTTCCAAGACGCCACATAATCCGGCTCACTCGCGCGGCTCGGCTGGTGTTACGTGTTGCAATCCGGCTCACCCGCACCACTCGGTTGGTGTGCTTTCGCCAACGGGAGGCTGAATTCGAAATATCTGCCCAAAATAGCATTTTAAGGTTGACTTTTTCCTGATCTCTGTTTATAATTGTTTTTTATTCTGTTCAGACCGGTCAACGGCGGAGAAAATAACGTGACGAGGATGAAGGTGTACAAAAAGACGGTTCGTCAAATACGAACCAAATGCTCCTTTTGTCCCCTCGCCACTTTACCATATATGTAGTATTTACGGACCTGCTTTGCCTATTAATCAGACCAGGCCCAACGCACGTAAACAAGGCGTTCTTGTTTACGCTCAATCAGATGATTGTTTATTTGGAGTAGGAACGATGAAAAGAGGTTTAACTGCATTTCTTGCCGTGGCACTGGCCCTTGTCCTGACCGCCTCGGCCACCGCCGGAACCGTGATCGGCGTGAATTTCTGCGACGGCTGGGACAAACCGCAGTTGGAAGGCAAAACAGCCGACGGGTTTGACAACTGGACGGATTCCTGGCCGCTTGAGGACTGGGGTGATGCGTCGTCCGGTTCCGATCTGGTGCTGCACGGCAGCAACGATCTGGTCACGGTCAGTTGGGCCGCGTCCAACACCTGGGCCGGCGGCCTGGAAGACACCAGCGAACAGCAGCTTTATCGCGTCTATCTGGATGACGGCGGCGACGGACCCCGCATCACATTCGACGGCCTGGGCGACTGGCTGGCTGCGATTGGGGCGCCGGGTTATACCGTGCGCATCTATCACAGCAGCGACAACGCCAGCGGCTTTACTCCGACATCCCTTTACGATGCCGATGACGACAGCCTGCTGGCCACGGTGCAAGCCGCGCTGACCTGGGACACCGACGGCGGGCTTCGCGGCTATGTCGATTCCGGTGTGCTCTCGGCCGATTCGCTGCTGGTCGCAGCCGGTGCGCGGGACGACTCGGTACGCGGTGCCATCGCGGCGGTTAAAATTACCGCCGTGCCCGAACCAATGACGATGGCCCTGCTGGGCCTGGGCAGCCTGGCCTTGCGGCGCAAACGCAAATAACATCGCGTCTGACGTACCGACTGTCAATTAACATATTTACGGACTGTGGCGGCACAGCATACCCACAGTCCGTTTATTTTTTCGGCACTGACCGCCCTGAATGGAAACAGATTCTATCAGCCGCCCGGCCGCGAGCAAATGGTTCAACGAAAGATGTGGCTTTTGACACGCAGGCGGTTTATAATCCGGTTTCCAGGTTCACCCCTGCAAGATGAAAAAACCAGTGACCGTTCTGATTCGGAGATGAAGACAATGAAGCGATCCTGCCGATTGACGATGTGTGTGTGGGTGTGTAGTGTGCTGTTGGTCCTGCCGAGCTGGTGTTCGGCAAAACCAAAACCGTATTTCCCCGACCTTCCCGGCTACAAGACGCTGGTCTGCGATCTTCATACACATACGGTCTTTTCCGACGGCACGGTATGGCCGACCGAGCGGATTGAGGAGGCCAATCGCGAAGGATTGGATGCCATCGCCCTGAGCGACCATATTGAGCATCAGCCCCACAGTAAAGACATTCCGGTCAACCAGGAACGCCCCTATGAGATTGCCGCGCCCAAGGCCCGTCAGTTGAACGTCCTGCTGATTAAAGGGGCCGAAATCACCAAAGACACCCCGCCCGGCCATTACAACGCCATTTTGCTGGACACAATCGCCCCGCTGGATCAGCCGGATGTGCTGGATGCGGTCAAGGCAGCCGCCGAACAAAAAGCGTTTGTGTTCTGGAACCATCACACGTGGAAGGGACTCGAGCGGGGACAGTGGCAGGACGTTCAGACCACCATGTACCAAAACAAATGGCTGCATGGTATGGAGGTGGCCAACGGACGCACCTATTACCCCCTGGCGCATCAGTGGTGTCTGGACAAAAACTTAACGATGATCGGCACGTCGGATATTCACGGGCCGTCGATCGATTCGGTCTATACCCCCCAAAAACATCGCACGCTGACGCTGGTTCTGGCCAAAGAACGAACCACCGAGGCGATTGGCGAGGCGCTGTTTGCAGGCCGCACACTGGTCTGGCATGACAATCGGCTGATCGGACGGCGCCCCCTGCTTGAGGCGATGTATCAAGCCTGCGTGACGGTCCTGCCGATGTATTACAGTCGGGGTGATACGGGATATTTTGAAATCATCAATCGATCGTTTCTGGATATTGAGCTTAATCGCATCGGACGGCACGGCCCGGAACACATCAGGATTCCGGCCCGCTCGCGCATCGACGTCAGGATCGCCCTTGCCGAAATCGAGCACCCCCACATCTTATCTTATGCGGTCGCCAATATGCTCACGGCGCCGGAAACGGCGCTGACAGTGGACATCGAAATCGCTCTGCCCGAACCGGTCGAACCGGAACTGGACGGGCTGCTGACACGATAGCAGTGTTTGTCTCGGATTGGCCGACCGCCGTGATGCAGCTCAGCGCGTGTCGGCTGTGTTGTCTTGATCAAGCCGGTCGATGTCTTCGGCTTCGAAAAGTGCTTTCTTATAGGCAATCATAATGCCGCGCACGGCCAGATCCGGCACATACGAATCAACAAACTCGCAATCGTCTTTGAACACCGCCGCCCGGCCGCCGGTCAAAATCACATGCGGCCAGCGTCCCAACTGCTCGGCGTATTTGCGGCAGATCGTCTCCAGCAGCCCGACCGCCGCCCAATACACACCGGCCCGCATCGCCTCGGCGGTGTTAACGCCATACACCGAGGCGGGCTTTTGCATCCCGACCTGCGGCAGCTTGGCCGTGTGCGCGTGCATTGCCTCCAGCGCCATCTCAAAGCCCGGACTGATCGTCCCGCCGACAAACACACCCGACTCATCGACCAAATCAATCGTCACCGCCGTGCCGAAATCGGCCACCACCACCGCGTCCTCGACCACCGCATACGCCGCCGCGGCGGTTACCAGCCGATCCGTCCCAACATCAAACGGCCGCTCGACGCTGGTCTCAATCGGCAGCGGCACATCCTGACCGATCACCTTGACCGGCTCACCCAGCACTTCCTGACAGAGCGCACGCACACGGTCCGACGCATCCGGATTGACCGAACTGACCACGATCACCGCATCTTTGGTCGGCTCTGCGGCCGATTCCACCAACGGGGCCTGATCCCAGCATTCCGTCAGCAGTCGGGCAAAACGCGCTTCAAACGCCGCGTCATTCAGCGGCAGACTGACCAACTGCTGTTCCTTGTCGTTCAAATAAAAAGCCGCTTTCATCACGGTATTGCCGATATCAATCGCTAATAAATTCATACAGCGTCCTCTTGTGAGTCCATAGGTTCCGTATTGTCATGGGTCTCGTCACGCGTCTGCTGATGCGGCGAGGTAAACAGCGGCGTCGAAGCATCCGGCCGAGACGGCGGTGTGCGAACCAGCGTCCAGAGCCGCTCCAGCAGGGCCTTAACCCCTTGCCCGGAAACCGCGGAAATAACCATCGTCTCTGGAACGCCCAGGCGAGTTTGAATATCCTCGCAGAACACGCCGTCGGCATCCAGGTCGGCCTTGTTCAGCACAACCAGCTCCGGCTTTTGAACCAGCGTCGCACTGTGCAGCTCCAGCTCCCGACGGATTGTGTGATAATTGTCCACCGGATCGGAATCATCCGACGGCAGGATATCCAGCACATGCACCAGAATCCGCGTTCGCTCAATATGCTTGAGAAAATCATGCCCCAGGCCCGATCCGTCATGGGCCCCTTCAATCAGTCCGGGAATATCGGCCATCACAAACCGCCGATAATCGCTCAACTCCACAATCCCCAGCACCGGCGACAGCGTCGTGAACGGATAGTCGGCAATCTTCGGCCGCGCTGAGGTGCACCGTGAAATCAGCGTGCTCTTGCCGGCATTGGGCATCCCCACCAGGCCGATATCGGCAATCAGCCGCAGTTCGAGCCGAAGCTGGCGCTGCTGGCCTTCTTTGCCGCGGGTGGCAAAACGCGGTGTCTGCCGCGTCGGCGTGGCGAACGCCTTGTTGCCCTTGCCCCCGATGCCGCCGCGACAGAGGCACACTTTCATCCCCGGCTCGTTCATATCCTTGAGCAGCAGGTCGTACTCGTTATCATAAATCAGTGTCCCCGGCGGCACGGGAATCACCAGATCCTCTCCGTCGGCGCCATGGCGGTTGGCTCCCTCGCCGGGCAGGCCGTTGCCCGCGTCCCAGTTGTGCCGGCCGGAAAAATCCAGCAGTGTATCAATCGACGGATCGACGACAAAATAGACGCTGCCGCCGTGCCCGCCGTCGCCGCCGTCCGGGCCGCCTTTGGCCTCGAACTTTTCGCGCCGAAAACTGACGCACCCCGGCCCGCCGTTGCCGGCCTTGACCGTTATGATGGCTCGATCAATAAACATATCGTGTGAGGTTGATTAACGTCTCTGTTGCCGAACTTGTTGTCCAAACGGGTCAGTATAACCGCCGGCGGACGATTTGGCAAGATACGGCTTGATTTCTCCCGCGTTCGGAGTACAGTAGATCGCGATAAGACGCTGCAACAAGACAATGGAGTGATACCTAATGAATGTGATGGACGCGATTCGAAAACGTTATTCGTGCAGGAGTTATGAATCCAGCGAGGTACCGGCGGACGTACTGGATGAACTGCTCGAAGCGGCCCGGCTGGCCCCGTCGGCGCGGAATCTTCAGGACTGGCGGTTTGTGGTGGTTACCGAACCGAAAGTACGCGAAAATCTCTGTCGCCAGGCACTGCGTCAGGACTTTGTCCGCCAGGCACCGGTCATCATAGTCGCATGCAGCAGCAATCCCTATGTGATGCGGTGCGGCCAACGGATCGGCCCGATTGATGTGGCAATTGCGATGGAACATATCGTCCTGGCCGCGGTCGCCAAAGGACTGGGCACCTGCTGGCTCGGCGCCTTCAAACCGCACAAAGTCCGGCAGGTACTGGGTATTCCCTCTCATATCGAGATCGTGGACCTGCTGGCACTCGGCTGGCCCGCACAAGCCGGCCAAGCCACCGACCGACTGCCCACCGACCGCATCGCCTGCCGCGATCGCTGGACGTTTTGAAGAAAAACACACGGTTCTCTGAAAAAACGCTTGAAAAAACATCAATTTTGACTATACTGCACCCTTGAATGGGGCTGTCGCATAATGGGAGTGCGCCGCGGTCGCATCGCGGAGATGCGGGTTCGATTCCCGCCAGCTCCATTGTTTACTTCACCCTCAGGGGATCAGCACAATCTTGCCGTAATGGGCCGACTCCATCACGAGCCGATGGGCCGCGGGGGCCTTCTCAAGCGGCAGTTCCTGCCCGATCACCGGAGACAATGGCCCCGCTTCCAGACCGGCCTGAATGCGAGCATAAATCGCCGCCCTTTGCTCGGTTGAGGCATTCATCAGGCTCATCCCCAAAATGTTCAGGTCGCGTGCCATCGTTTTTCGCGGGTCGATTTCAATCCGTCCGCGGCTGCCGATTACAACCACAGTACCGCCCGGCGCGAGGATGTCCAGATCACGATCCAGATTCACATTGGCCAGCATCTCCAGCACGAGATCGACGCCGCGTCCGTCGGTCAGCTCTTTGACCGCCTCAAAATGACCCGCGTCATGATGATCCAGCGCGTGTCGCGCGCCCTGCTCGGTAACCAGTTGCCGCCCTTTGTCGGTTCCGGCGGTCGCGATAACGGTCAACCCCGCCGACGCGGCCAACTGCACCGCCGCGATGCCGACCCCGCCGCTGGCGCCGTGCACCAGCACCGTCTGACCGGCCTGAGCATCGGCGCGTCCGAACAGGGCCTGACAGGCCGTGCCGTACGGCGTGCCCAGCGCCGCACCGTGCGAAAAACTCACCTTCTCCGGCAGCGCAAACACCTGCTTCGGCGAACACAGCGTCTGCTCGGCATACGTACCCGTCAACGACCCGCAGACAAACACCCGATCACCGGGACGAAACGACTCAACGCCCCGGCCGACTTGCTCGACCAGTCCGGCCGCGTCAAAGCCCGGCGTATAGCCAGGCGGCTTTTTAATCGGATACCACCCTTCGCGAATATAGGTGTCCACAGGATTGACGCCGACGGCCTTGACGGAAATCAGAATCTGTCCCTCGCCGGCCAAAAGGTCTGGCCTTTCCCTGATCTGCATTACATCCGGCGGCCCGTACCGATCCACACAAATAGCTTTCATACGCCGCCCGCTTTCTCCAACAGGGCCTGCGCAATCGCGTGCGAGAACACCGGCAAGTCCTGCGGCAGCCGCGAGGTGATGAGATTGCCGTCGCGCACCAGTTCGGTATCTTCATAGTCGCTTCCGGCCTCGATCAATTCCTCCGACATCCCCGCATAACAGGTCGCCCGCTTGCCGTCCATCACGCCGGCGGTCACCAGCACCTGCGGCCCATGACAAATCGCCGCAACGGGTTTGCCCGACTGGACAAATTCACGCACAAAGTCCACGACCGTTTCATTTTCCCGCAACCGGGCCGGAGACTGTCCGCCGGGAATGACCAGCGCATCAAAATCACCCACCGAGACATCGGCCACGGTCTGTTCAATCGTAATTTCCACATCGCTGTTGTACGCCTTGACCGTTTCGATGGACGGACCGATCACCGTAACCGCAGCGCCGCGTTCGCCCAGATAATCCATCGGATGCAGCGCTTCCTGATCCTGAAACCCTTCGGTCAGCAAGACCGCCACCCGGCGCCCGGCCAGTTCTTTCTCATCCTGCGCTGCCGGTTCGGCTTGTCGCCGGCAGCCAACCCCCATCATCATTGCAATACACAACACGGTCCATAAGCTCATCCGTTTCGCTCTCATTTTGTTTTCTCCTAAAAAAGCCGTCAACTTCCGATTCGCTTTTTGTCCTTCAGGGCGTATAGCCTCTACGCACTGCGCAGCCCTCAGGTTCCCCTTTCAATCATTCACAGCGGATTATATCGCTTTTTGACAGACACTTCAAGGATAAACCCGTTCCGGGCCGACCAGATAGAGGATGCTGTTCCGGACCGACAGCGTTCCGTTTTCGGTAATCTCGCGCGTCTGGACTTTACGACCGAGATGATCAAACGCCTCATCGATCCTGCCGTCCCATCGCACCTTTCGCCGGGCCGCCGGGCCGATTGTCCAGACCGCCCAGACCGTCTGACCGTCCGGACGCCGCCAGCCGGGATAATACAGCGGCCCGTCCTGCCAGTCGCCTGCCAGCGGCTTTGAGCCGGTCGGACGGGCGCGGTTGAGCGCCTGCAACGCACGATAGGCGGGCTTGGGCGATAGATCGCGATGCACAATTCCAAAATGATCCTCATTGTAGTACGGGTCGTTTTCACGCGCTCGCAGGTTGTACCAGAACATCCGTTCGACGCCGCTGTGCAGCGCGATGACATACGCACGCGACAGCATCACCGCCTGCTGATCTTCAAGGATGCCGCGATACTCGCCCTGCAGGGCCGAGACCAGGACCGACCCGGTCATCGTGCCGGACAAATCCAACACCGCCGCGGCCGTACCGGTATAGTCATCCTTGCTCGCCTGCACCAGCGGGATAAACCTGTCTTCCGGCCCCAGCAGTGCATCGGTCACAAATCGCGTCGCCGCCGGGACGCGCTCAGCCGGCCGAATCGAGGCGGCATAAGCGGCGGGAATCGTCAACGTATCAATCGACTGCGGCACGCCTTCTCGAGTCCACCACGCCTCCCAGCCAATCCGCAGCCGCTGCCGATACGCCCCGCCCGCATCGCCGCGCTGCCAGCGGCCGTCCGAATCGACATAGCGGGTATAATACAACGGCACGCCATGGCCGAAGATCACCGTCCCGCCGTCGCGGACATAGGCCTCAATTGTATCGAATACATCTCTTGGAAACCCCTCATCCAGCGGCAGCAGCAGCGCATCATGCCGCGTCGGCGTCAGCCGTTCTATCTGCGCCAGCGTCAGCCGTTCGACCCGCCCCTGGCCCGGCAGCATCGCCTGCAGCGCCGCGTCGGAAATCGGCACACGTACCACATAGCCCGGATCGTCCAGCACCGCCAACGTCCAGGCCGGCCGATTCGGCCGAAGCGTCTTCAGTCCGGCCCGCACAATATCCGCCAGCAGTTCCGTATCATTGTGATGGGTCGGCCAACCGATCTCCGTGATCCACACGGGCTTGTCTGCATCGCCGTACTCGGCCATCAGCTCACGCAGCCGACGCAAATCCGCACTGAGCGACGGCGCTTCGGGGATCTGCGGATATCGATACGGATGCACATTCATCACATCAAAATACGCCCCGCCGCCGGCCTGATAAATGCCCTCGATAAACTCCATCGGAATGCCCGACAGCCCGCCCAGCAGCACCACCGCCTCCGGATCGACCGCCTTGATTTCCTCGTACGCCGCCTTGAGCAGCCGCGTGTAGTTTGCCGGGTTGGGCCTGTCCTTCCAGAACGGCTCCAGATCCGGCTCATTCCAGACCTCCCAATACCGCAGCCGCCCTTTGAAATGACCGACCGTCCGCCGCACGTACTCCCGCCATAACTCCAGGTGCCGATACGCCGGGCTGGCCCAGGGCACATCATAGGCCAATATCGGCAAGAGCGTTATCCCGCCGTCCTCGGCCATCTGGACCGTCCGCTCCAGCAGCGAAAAATCCCACGGCCCGCCTTGCTGACGCTGCACGCCCGACCAGTCAAAATCCGTCCGCGCCCAGCCGATGCCCGCTTGACGCATCAACGCAAACTGCTGTTCGGCCGTCTGATGATCGCCCCACCACTCACGTGACACGTGCGCACACACCCCATACGGCGAATCAACATCGGCACCGCCGACAGCGCCGCCAACTATCACCGCAACGCTCACACAAAACAGCCTGAAAATGATTGCGTTCATATCATCCCTTCCCGTTAATCGATTTCGCTGCCCGGCACCCACAAGCCAAAGGCTTGAAGATGCCACCCGCCGCCGCATCGAAGAAGCTGCAGCACAAAATACACACACACCGTTCATCTGTTATCTCCCCACAAATTCTGTTGAGGAGTCACTTTTTCTTCAGCACCCTCGCCGGGGCGCCTGTTTCCAATGTGCGGCTGGCGTGCCAGTGGGGCCGGCCGGCTTCAAGACTGCGTTCAAAGCCATAGACCGTATCGCCGATCTGACAGGCGACCTTTGCCCGCCGCTCATCCCATCGCCCATACGCCCCGGTAATCGTCGCCAGATACCACCGATACGGAAATTCATGGTCGGCAATCCACGGCGCAGCGGCGGTGATATCCACATTGTGCGCTTTGGCCAAATCAATCGCCGTCACCTTGCGTGTCACATCGCGTACATAATAATGCTCGGCCCAGTAATGCGTTCGGAATCGCTCTCGCTGCAGAAAAATCACCCCCAGCTCGTCCGGTTCCCACAGGCTGGGCACATACGCATCCAGAAACGTCAGGTGAAACGCCGCGTCCGGATACCGCTCGGCCAGCCGTCGTGCGGCCGAATGAATCGCCCACGCCCCGGCCGAGTGCCCGATCAGATGAATATGCGAAAATGTCTTTTCCATCGCCATAATACCCGCCGCCAGCCGCGGCCCGGCCACATCACGGGCGTACTCGGCGGCCTGTATGGAACTGACCACCCGCGCCACGCCGCGCCAGTCAAACGACGCACACACCCACTCGTTCGGGTCGGTCCGCTCGTAAATCGCCGCCGCCATCCGCCCCGGCCAGCCGCCGTCCTGGGCCTTGTCCAGCCAGCCGTGCACCGCGACGACCAGTTTATCGGCTCCGGGGTTCAGCAAATCCAGCCCCTGCACCACCACATTCGGCTCGGCCCCGACCGCCGGCGTCAAAATCGTGTGCTGCACAAAAAACACCCCCTCATCCACAATCGCCGTCGGCTGGTCTGAGGCACACTGCACCCGCACCGGCGCCCGCAGCAGGTGCTCCAGGCCGACCCTCTCCATCCACTGCACCGTCCCTTCGCGCAGGTCGATATCGCCGGCCGCACCGAGACCGCTTATGACCAACAAAAATAATAACGATAATCGTCTCACGGCTTTGATTCCTCGTGATGTTCCCTGGGGTCCTGAATCGCCGAGTGTTCGGATTCCGAAATCCCCAGTTCCTCAAAAAATCCCTTCTTCTTGAGATACTGATACACAAACGACACGCCGACCAGAATCAGTCCCGTCGTCAAAAACGCGGCGATGCGGTATTCAATCCGCAGCGTAACGGTGTCTTTGAGGAAAATCTTGCCCAGCAGCACGGCGAAAATCAGCAGCGACAAATAGCGCACGCCGCGCGCACGAAACACAAACCCGCCAACCACCAGCACCGCGGCATAAATCGCCCACGTTACCGAGATCGCCATCTGCGCCGAAAACCGCCAGTTGTCCACCGGCCCGGCATAAGCATTGCGACAGGACCAATAATAATACACCTCCTGACTCAATACAATCCAGACCAGCACCAGCGCCGACAGCACCAGCACCGCGGGCGCCTGCCGCCACGCCGGATCGTCGCCGGCGGTTTGGCGCACCAGATACGCCCCGGCCATCATCGCCGCAACATACAAAGCCACAATCGCAAACGGCACATTGAAAAACATCACAAACGCCTGTGTATGCACATCCTTCATCGCCAGTGCCGTAAACACCGCCCCGCCCATAGCCGCAAGCACGCCCAACGCCCGCACCAAGTCCCCCTTGGGCGCCGGCGGCCGCGCCAGCAGCACCAGCACCACACCCGCCAGCAGCACCAGCATCCCCAGCGCAAAGGCCGCGTCCCCTACGCGAGGCTCGGCAATGTGCCATCGGCAATGCGCGAACCACTCCATCGCCCAGCCCAGCGCCGCCAAAAATATCGCCGCAGCGTAATACACCTGCGCCATCAGACGGCCTTCTTTCGCGTCGGCAATGCGAATCATCCGCCACAAACCCTGCCCGACCAGCAGCGCCGCCGCAACCGTAACCCACGCCGTAAACGGTAGGTTGAGCATCAGCCGAAAATCGCCGCTCGTATGCAGCGGCAAGGCCCACAGCAGCGCCGCCGCCGAGGCCGCCGAGGCCATGACGGCCGGAGCCTTTAACAGCATTTTATCAAAACGCAGCCCGACCGCCAGCAGCACCAGCCCATAGACCGCCCAGCCCATCGCCGCGGTCTGAGCCGCCGCGGCTTGCCACGTCGCCAGCGGCTGAACGTAAGCGTTGCGGCAATACCAGTACCAATAGCCCTGCTCACCCAGCAGCACAAAGACCAGCGCTATACCGGACACCCCCAGCGCCGCGGTCATCTGCTCCCGCTGCACCCCCGGCGCATCGGTTGTCCGCATCCGCCACGCCCCGGCCAGCACCACCGCCGCATAGCCGCACGCCAGCGCAAACGGCCCGTTGATGAACAATCGAAACGCCGCATGATACACGCCCATCATCGCCAGCGCCGTGAACACCGAGCCGACCACCGTCGCCAGCACACCGGCCCATCGCACCAAATCACCCCGCGGACGGCACGGACGAGCCAGCAAACCGGCCGTCAGCAGGGCGGCGATAACCATCATCCCCTGCAAAAACGCCGATTGCCCCTGATCGGCGCCCTGAATGTGAAAATCACAATGCGCCAGCCACTCCAGCGCGCACCCCGCCGCCGCCAGCAGCAGGGCCGCGATGTAATACACCTGCGACGCAAACCGTCCTTCGTCATCCTGCGCCTCGGCCATCAGCCGCCACAGAACATGACAGACCAGCACGCCTGCGGCAACAAACATCCACGTGCCGAACGATGCATTGAAGACGAATCGAAACGCCGGATCCGAATGCAGCGGCAAATGATAAAACAGCCCCGCCGTCGCAATCGCCGAGACGATAAACGCCATCACCTTGGTCCAGCGGCTGCGATAGCGAATGCCGATGAAGGTCAGCGCCGCCGCCTCGACCGCCCAGCTCAAAAGCGTCGGATTCAGCGCGGCAAAATACAGCGGAATCGCCGCAGTTAAAAACGCCGTGCCCAAAACACCCAGCGCCGCAATCAGCCGCCGATCCTGCCGACAGCGAAAATGCACCGCCGCAGCCAAAGCCAGATGCACCCCGCCGACCACCGCCGCGGCCATGGCCTGGGCCTGCGGGTGCTCGGCATGCAGCATCCGCCACAAATAATAAAACACCGCCACGCTGTTGGCCGCGACCAGCCCGACATCCTCGGCCCGCAAGGCGACCTGACGCACCAGGCCATAGATGAGCGGCGCCAGCAAAAACAATCCGCCGAACACCCCCAGCCACGACAGCGTCATCGCCAACTGCGCCGGCGTATAAAAGGTTTCAAACCAGCCGGTAAACAGCACATACGTGCCGGCCGTCGCCATCCAGTTGACCGCACGCCACCGGCGAAACATCGCGCAGCCCATCGCACCAATGCCCAGCGCCAGCAGATAGGAAAACAGCGGAATGGCCAGATTTTGACCCGTGGAGATCACAAACGGACTGAGATAGCCGCCCAGCAGCGACAAAAAGGCAATGACCACCTCATTGAGCACGACGGCATAACCCATCGCGCCAGCGGTAATGGCCATCGCCAGCACAAACGCCGTGTTGGTTTCAATCAGCATATACACCCGACTGGCGCTGAATACCGCCGCGTACAGCAGCGCAAAACCCAGCGCCGTCGTGCCCTTGGCGACGATCTCATAGCCCCGTCGGCGTGTGACTTCGCCGACGACCATCGCAATCAATCCGCCCGCCGCGACCAGACACACCCGCGCGACCGGCCCAAACCAGGCGTTCTCATAGACATACTTCAGAAAGAACCCCACCCCAACAATCACGGTGATGATCCCCGCGATCAGGGCGACGGTCGTGCCGAGTTTTTGTTCCAGGACGGCTTGACCAGGCCTGGTCTTGCGTGGCGATAAGACCGACGCACCAACACGGGGCGCCGCCGGCGCAGCGGGCATTTTCGAAGCGGCCGGCGGACGCGGCGGTGTGTGGCTCGGCGCAGACGGTGCATCGGTTTTGACCGGCCAATACGACGCGGCCGGCTCCGACGGCGACTTGGGCATCTGAGGTGTCTGGGGTGTCTGGGGTGTCGGCGTCATCTCAGGCCGCGGCGACTCAGGCGCCGGCGGCCCCGGCGTTGGCTCCGGCACCGGCCCAGGCAGTCGAGCCGGCTGGGACTGCCATCGCAGCTTGTCCTCAAGCTTCTGAATCCGGCCATAAAGCGTCAGCACCAACACCAACGCAAGCGGCCCCGAGACCAGCACCCCCAACGCCAGTATAATCAACAATCCGACCCACTCCATTGTCTTTATCCTCCCATATGATCGACGTTGAAAAAACCAAACACAATTTCAACAAAAAATCAAAACACGAAACCAAAAACTAAGAACTACGAACTAAAAACTATTCACCCAATCGTTCTATTGCCATTTGCCGCAGCCGCATCATATCCAGTTTGCCCGAACCCAGATGCGGAATACTCTCAACGGCGATGATGTTTTCACGTTTGGGAATGTACAGTTTGGGCAGACTGCTCTCGGCCAGCGCCGCGTACAGCATATCCGCATCCGCTTTGTCGGCTTCATACAGCAGCACAAGCTGTTCCCCTTTTTTCTCATCGGGCACACTGGTCACCGCCACAACCGGTTCATGCGTGCCCAGTCCCTGCAGGGCCACCTCTTCAATCGTCATATGCGGCACCATCTCGCCGCCGATCTTGCTGAAGCGACTCAGCCGGTCGCGAATCGCAATAAAGCCGTCTTCATCGACCGTGACAATATCGCCCGTATTGTACCACCCGACACGCAGCACCTGAGCGGTCTTGTCAGGCTGGTTCAGGTAGCCTTTCATCACATTCGGCCCCTTGACCCACAGCACGCCCGGCTCATTGTAATCCAGCAGCTCGCCCGTTTCCGGATCCGCCACCCGCAGTGCCAGGCCCGGAATCCCGTGGCCGACCGTGCCTTCTTTGGTACCGATCTGATATACCCCGCCGAGCTGCACATCCGGCACGTTCAGTGCCACCAGCGGCGACAATTCCGTCGCGCCGTATCCCTCGCACGGGCGAAGACCAAATTTCTGCTCAAAAGCGTCAATCAGTGCGACCTTCAGTTTTTCCGCCCCGGCCACCACATACCGCAGCGTCGCAAAGTCGTCCTTCTCGCAGCGCCGCAGATAATTCAGCAAAAACGTCGGTGTGGCAAACAGCAGCGTGCAGCGTTCATTGCGCACCGCTTGGCCGACCAGCTTGCCGTCTAGCGGATTGGGCACATAGCTGACCGGCACCCCCACATAAATCGGCAGCCAGACCGTACAGGTCAGCCCGAATGAATGAAACAGCGGCAGCACGGCACACAGCTTGTCGCTGCGATACACCCGAAAGCCCGTCAGCACCATCTCCAGATTGGACAGCATGTTGGAATGCGTCAATTCGACGCCTTTGGGCCGTCCCGAACTGCCCGACGAAAACAAAATCACCGCCGTCTCATCACTGCACGCCCGCTGCGCCCGCGCCAGTTGCCGTGCCGGACAGAACAGCGCCTTGATCAAGGCGCGCCGTTTGTCGGCCCCGCTGATCGTCGGCATAATATCTTCCAAAAACACCGCCTCCGGCAGCGCATCGGGCGTCATTTGCAGCTTCTCCAGAAACGCCCGACTGCTCAGCACGGTCTTCAATTCCGCCGCTTCGATCATATACCGCCGATCCTCGGCCGAGACGGCATACGACAGATTCACCGCCGTCTTGTTCAGCAGCACCGCAGCGGTGTTGGCCAGCGCCCCGCCGACCGTCGGCGGCAGGAATATCCCAATACGATCCTGCCCTTGTGTCATCGGTTCGAGCTTGTCGGCCAGCGCCGTCGTCCCGATCAGCGCCTTGCCGAACGAAACCCGCTTGCCCGTCGTATCCGAGGCGAACGGCCGCAGCCAGTGCCGCCGCGCCGACCGCACAAACATCTGCCCCAGCGTTTCATGGGCGGGCCTGATGTCCGTATAATACGCCGCCGAGAGTTCCTCAATCGCCCGACGGATCGCGACCGACGAGGCGTTCGAATCCATTGGTTTGCCGAAATACACCCCCACCTTTCGCCGCGGCGGCCAGGGACACCGCCCCAACAGACGGCCGCTGTAATAACTGAGCACACTGCCCCACAGACCGCCCAGATACGCCGGTATTATCGGATGGCCCGTCCCGCGGGCGACCTTCTCAAATCCGGCCCGAAAACGCGCCATCATCCCATTGCGCGTAACCGCCCCCTCTGCAAAAATGCACACCAAATACCCCTCATCCAGCGCCTGCCGGGCATCGCGCAGCGAGGCGACAATCTTCTTGGGCGAATCCTTCGCACTGACCGGAATCAACTGCCCCAGTCGAAACAGCCACTTGGCCCACCACAGTTGATGGTACAATGTGCGGTCGATCAGGAATCGAATCCGCCGCTGCTGCGTGGCCAGCAGCACAAACGGATCGACCCATGAGACATGATTGGATACTATCAGCGCCCCGCCTTGAGTCGGCACATGCTCCACACCAACCATCCGGATGCGGTACAGCACCCGCGCCAAAATCACCAGCAGTGCCCGCATCAAAAAATCCGGCAGACGCAGCATCGCGTACACCGCCATCGCCAGCGTCACCAACCCCATCACCACAAACATCGTCGCCGCCGAGACGCCCAGCACGCCGCAAAACAGCATCACCACGCCGGAGGCCGCCAACACACCGACCCAGCCGATCAGCTTCGAAGCCGCAATCACCCGACCGCGCACGGCGTCCGGACAGCGAAGCTGAATAAACGCATTGACCGGCACAATGAACAGCCCGCAGCTAATCCCGAATACCGCCACCATCACCACAATCGGAATCAGCCCCCATCCCGGCGTCGCGGACAGCACAAACCGAGCCAGACCCAGCCCGATGGACATAAGCGCCATCCCCAGCGCCCCGACGGGAATAATGCCGACCTCAACCGACCGCCCGGAAATTCGACCGGCCAGATACGACCCGACGCCGATACCCACCGCCGCGATAAAGAACAGATACCCGCTTTGCGTATCGGTCAGGCCCAGCGTCTGGATCCCGTAGGGAATCAGGCTCATCTGGGCAAACCCGCCCACCAGCAGGAAATAGGCCGCCGCCAGAATCGCCAAAATCAAATAGCGGTCCTGCCGGACCTGCCGCAGCGCATGCCAAATATCCCTGACAAAAAACAGCGACATCCGCTCGCCGGTTTCGCGAGGCGGCGTCCGTCCGATCTTCAGACTCGATGCCACCCCCGCAACGGCCGCCGCGACACAGACCAGCCCCGCCAACACAAACGCCGGACGCACCCGTTCCACCAGCCACGGCGTAACCGCCGTACCAACCACAATCGACAGATACGTCAGTCCTTCTAGAAAACTGTTCGCACGCGAGACCTTGTCCGAAGCCACCAGTTCGGGAATAATCCCGTACTTGCACGGCCCGAAAAACGCACTTTGCGTACACATCAAAAACAGCACCGCATAGACCCCGGCAATGCTGTTGAAATAGAACGCCGCCAGCGCCAGCAGCATCACCGCCAGCTCGGCCAGCTTGGCCAGAACAATAATATCACGTTTGCTGAACCGGTCCGCCAGCACACCGGCCGGCGCGGTAAACAGCAAAAACGGCAGCACAAACACAAACCCCGTCCACGAAGTGATTTTTGACGCCTGGTTCTCGCCCAGCAGACCGATCAGAAAAAATACCGTCAGCCAGCGAAACATATTGTCATTCAGCGCCCCCAAAAACTGGGTCGCGTTGTGCCAGCGAAACGATGAACTGGTTCGAGGATTCAATCTCATAACACCTACTCGTTTGAATGTATCGTCTCAGGGTTTTTATTATCGCCGCAGTGTTCACAGTACGGCAGCAGCGAATGACGTATCCGGCCGCACTCTTGGCATTTCTCATAAAGCCGCGTCCCGCATGACGGACAGCTATACGGCTGTTGCGACAGCGCTGGATCGGCTTGCCCGCTTAACAGCGGCGTTCGTTTACCCAGCGCGCCGATAAAACGCAGCGGCCCGCTGCGGATCGGCTTGCTGCACACCGGACACAAACACTTGTCGTAATGCTGTTGATACTGCCGAATCAGCAGGGCGGGCTTCGGAGCGATGATCATTCGAACCAAAACCACCAGAAACCGCAATACGATAGCGATTACCGCCAGCAGCGCAATGTACTTAAAGTACTCGCTGGGAAAATACCGATGCGCCACCAGCGCCAGCTTGATAAACGACGCCAGCATCGCCGCCCATACCAGCGCCCAATACGGACCGCTGCGATACTTGAGAAACAGAAAAGACGCCGCCAGAAAGACCGGCACCAAAAACGCCAGCTTCAGTGCCGCAACCCGAAACTGGTATCGCCGATACAGTGTTTGAAATGCTTCGTTGGCGGCAGACTCGGCCAGACGAATCTGTTCAGCAATCGAATCCCTCGCGTCTTCCTTGCCGCGCAGCTCGCTTGTTAAATCCGAAATCTCACGATTGAGCTGCTGGAATTTTTCCTGATTGTCCAAAAACGCGGCCTGACTATCCTGCAGGGTCTGCTTGCTCTTCTCGGAAAACTCCACATTTCGAGCCAGGCTTTCTTTTTGAATTGACAAGAGCTGTGAAATCGTGTTCTGAAGACTGCTCGTGCTGCCGCTGAGCAGCCGCTGCTGTTCGGTCAGCGTCTGAATGCGGCGATTGAGCGTATCGATCTGCTTTTTCAGCACCGCCAATTCATCGTCCAGCGTCTCGCTGACATACTGCCGGCGGACTTGAAACCGATCCGGCTGCTTGATGCGCCCGATGTCGTTCTCGATAAAACTGAGCAGCCAAAACAACAGCACCCCAAGGATAACCCCCAGCAGTCCAATAAAAAACCGAACCCCCCAGGAGCCTTTTGCTGAATGTCGAATCGTCATTATCAATCCTCCATCGAATGTTGGATAGAAGTCGTTAAATAATCCACTGTATGGTTCAACGCGGCGGCGCGGAATGGATCGGCTTCGTTAAACAGCTCGTGACGCGCGCCGGCGATGAGGTCGATGTGCCCATGGGGGAATTTGTCGCGAATCAGATTCAAATTGTACCGCCAGTCCACCGTCCGGTCTTTGTCGCCCTGAATCACCCGCAGCGGCGTCTCGCACGACCCCATCGCCGCGATCCGCTCGTTCCAGTCGAACAACGCCTTGACCCATTTCAGTGAAATCGAACTGCAATGCAGATAATCCTGCCTGCGGTTAAACACCAGGTATTGGCGGTCGGAGGTGTTGCGTTGATGAAACCGCTTGATCTGGTCGGTAAAGGTGCTATAGATTGTGTAGGTTTTTTTGGATTGCTCGTATTGCGTCCAGTGCACCAGCGGTGCCGCCAGCACGGTCTTGTCAAACGGCGACGAACCGGCCCGCAGCAGGTCCATCGCAATCGCCCCGCCCAGGCTGAACCCCACCGTGTGATACGGCCCGGCAAGCCGTCTGCGCACCACCGCCATAAAATCCGTCGTCGCCCGGGCATACTGATCAAACGAATCAATCGCCGCCCGCTGGCCGCTGCTGTGCCCGTGTCCGGGCAGATCAAACACACCCACGGCCATTTCGTGCCTGAGCAGATGACCGATCAGATTTTTGAACTGCCCGCTGTGATTCAGATACCCGTGCAGCAAGACCACCGTTGCCCGATACACCGCCGGTCGATACAGATGCCCGACCAGCGTAAAATCTCCCGACGCAAAGGACCCGAACAGATGCTCGCAAGCCGAACCGTTCAACTCCAGTCCATAATGAGCAAAATACGCCTGCACCGCCGCCGGATAGTGTTCGCTATGGACACGGTCAATCGGTTCGATATCCAGTGGTTTCGCCATAGACCTGCGTTCCCGTATCAATGATGCGTTTTGCACTCTTTGTATCATAAATGCCTCATATACACAACAGGACAAATCCATCGGCTCATCCCCGAACACGATTACAGGTGACCCCGCAGCAGCTCAATTACACCCAGTCCCGCCGTCAATCCCGCGATCATCAGTATGCCCGCCAACATCGCCGTATCCTTTCTGTTTGGTTATCACTTACACACGTCATCGCTTACTCGATAAAGTAAACAACAAATGCCGTGCCATTTCGAAAGAATACAGATATGTATCTTTAATAAAAGGACTTACAAAAAATTTGAGCCAATTAACAAAAACAGGCCGGCGCACATAAAATGCACACCGACCTGGCATTTATTGGTCAATCAATGCAAAATCTATTTTCCGACTTCAACCTTCAGACGCGCAGCGCCCGGGCTTCGCTGGCGGACCTGCTCGACAAACGCCTCCAGTCGGGTCGTCATCGCAGCGTCGTCCTGTCCGTCAAAACTCAGATTCAAAATCGGCATCCCGTCACATTCAGCGCTGAGCCGCGGCGTCTGCGTACTGACCACCGTCGAGGGCATACACGAAAACGGCATCACATTGACCACTCCGCCGAAACCGTGCTGATACAGTTCGACCATCTTGCCGACGCTGAGCACCGCCTCGCCTTCAAACGCCGGATCCAGATACGGTCGAGCCAACTCAAGCAGATGCGAAATCGGCCCCTCAGCCAGCGGACCGAACCGCCGTTCCAACGGCCGCGCCAGCCGCTTTTCGATGTGACGCTGCACAACGTTCTGCACCCACGTCCCGACCGCAATAGACCACCGGCCCTGCCGACGCGCGTTCATTATGTTCGTAGCGTTCACATAATAGACCCACTCAGAGAAACTTGCCAATTCGCACGCCGATCCCAGCGCTTCAAGCCGCCGAATCAAATCATTATTGGCAAACGGATGCAGCCGAACATAAATCTCGCCCACGACCCCGATGCGCGGCTTGTACTGCGACCGATTTGACGGCACAGCCGCCAGTCGGTCGGCGGCCAGCTCCATGAAGGCCGTCAGATCAGCAAGCGACGAGCCGGTCTCGATCCGCTGACACCACCCCTTTAACAGCTCCTGATACAAACATTCCGCCGCCGAAGTGTCCTTCGCATAAGGCCGAACCCGCAGCAGGGCCTTGCTGAGCAAATCCACCCCCACGACCGCCTTCCAGAATGCTTTGAGCAAAACTGTCGATGAAACCCCCTTCAGGCTCCGCGCAAACTCGGCGTAAAAATTGTTATCCTGATTGGGCGACAGGATCATCGCGTCCGACCGCCCCACCTGACCAAGCACCAGCCGCTGGAGACAGTTGTACATCCCGAACCGACACGGCCCGCTGCCGCCGGGCATAAAAAACGCTGATTTATGACCCGGCCCGTCGCCATCCGTCGTCCGAAGCATCTCGCCGATGGTAATCGCGCACGGCAGACATTCCTTGCCGGTTGTATATTGCCGCCCGCGATTGAGCGTCTCTTCATCGGCCGGCGGCATCACCCGGGCCGACTGGCCGTAGCCCCTGAAACAGGCCGCAAACCCATACGACACATCCCCCATATACGGAATATACAGCGTATGTTCAGGCGTCATCGCACAGCTCAGAGAGCCGCAGGACGGCCTTTCGGCATCCTGCTCACGCCGCTCGGCGCAATGATAGTGCTTAAGACTCTCAAAAAACGCCTCCAGCCGCGTCACCAGTCCCGCATCGGCCGAATGCTCATCCAGCTCAAGCAGCAGCGCCGGCTTGGGACGCATCGTATGTGTAAAAAAGTGCTGCAAAAACGAATCCGGCCCGCAACTGAAATTACTCAAGTAAATCGCAAACAACCGGTCATCGCGTCGAATCAGCTCGGCCGCCCGCAAAATCCGCTGCCCGTAACTCCAATACACCGACCGATGCAGCCCCGCGTCCGACAGCGGCGCCGAGGCCGTATCCAGCATCTCCATCGGCATCCAGCGCACCCCCATCGACTCCAGCTTTTGCGACAGCCGCAGATTCATCCCCTCGTCCAGCCCGTTATACGGCCGCGAAATCAACACAAACAACCGCTCGTTCGGTCCGAGCGAATCCAGTATCTGCCGCCCCTTCTGTCGGATGTCGTTTTCGAACGCCCCCTGAGCCGACCGCGCCGCCTTCAGTGCCGCGTCCGCCTGTTGAGCACCGACGCCAAGCTCAGCAGCCAACCGGCGAAACGACTGGACCATCTCTTTTTCGCCGTCGCCCAGACGCAGCGGCCCGCTGATCAGTCGGGTCCGTCCAAACCGCCCGGAAAACGCGCTTCGCACCTGAAACGCGAACGACTGCACATACGGACACAGCTTATGATACGGCTGTTCGTCGGCTGCCGGCGTCATACTCGCAAGAAACGGAATAAACAGATAATCCGGCTGCGTCTCCAGCAGCTCGCGCACATGTCCGAAGGCCGCCTTGATCGGAAAACACGGCTGGGCCGGCACCGCCTCAACCCCCATCCGAATCGTCTTTTTAGTGGTTTTGCCCGAAACGACGACCTCAAAACCCAGCGCCTTGAAAAAACGCGAAAACAGCGGCAAAAGCTGCCACGTCATCAACGCACGCGGAATGGCCACCGTTTTGGAATTTTGAATTTCGAATTTTGAATTCTGAATTGAGGATGGCCCAGATGTCCCCGTATTTGACCAGCGCACATTCGCGTGTTCAAACAGCTTGCTCGTCCGCCAGGCCAGAATATCCTCCGCCGCCGCGCCGACCTTTTCCTTTCGCACATTATACCGATCGCACCGCGAACCGTAATACAGCGGCTCGGCACCTTCGATCTGCACCTTCTTGATTTCGCAGGCATTGGGACAGTGCTCACACGTAAACGTCTCAACGGTGTACTGCACCTGCGTAAGATTCTCAAACCCGCGAAACTGCGTCTGATAGCGGTCGCCGTTACCGCGGCGTATCTTGCGTACGTGCTCGGCGGCGATCAGCGCCGCGCCGATGGCGCCGGTCATCTCATGATGATCCGGCACGCGAATCGGCTTGCCCGTGACCGTCTCAAACGCCGCCCAGACCGCCTTGTTAAACGCCGTACCCCCCTGAAAGCAAATGGTGTGCCCGATCTTGCGCCGACCGACCACCCGATTGAGATAATTGGCCACAATCGAATAGGCCAGACCGGCCACCAGATCCTCGGTCTTGGCGCCGCGCTGCTGATAGCCCAGCAAGTCCGACTCAATAAACACCGTACACCGCTCGCCCAGCCGGACGGGGGTTTGGCTGCGGGCCGCCAGCGCCGCAAATTCATCCTTGATCGAAATCCCCAGCCGCTGGGCCTGCTCCTCCAGAAACGATCCCGTTCCGGCCGCACACGCATGGTTCATCTCAAAATCCACCACCACGCCGTTTTCCAGCCGAATGTATTTGCTGTCCTGCCCGCCGATTTCGAAAATCGTATCCACCTCCGGACACACCGCCACCGCCCCGGCCGCCTGCGCGGTAATCTCGTTAATCACCACATCGGCCCCGATAAAGTCGCCCGTCAGATAACGCCCCGAACCGGTGGTCGCCGCGCCGGCGATCCGCACCTTGCCGCCCACCTGTCGGCCCACGCGGCGCAGCCCTTCCCGCACTGCCTCCAGCGGCCGCCCGGCCGTCATCAAGTATTCCTTGGCCAGCACACGCTTGTCGCTGTCCACCACCGCCACATTCGTACTGATTGACCCGACATCCACCCCCAAATAAGCCTCGCCGTCAGGGTGTGTTTCCAGCCGTTCGGCATAGACTCGGCTTTCCGGCGGCGGCAGAACCGGCGCCGCCAGCGGCGCCCGACGCGGGATTCGCTGATGTCCCGCCCGTCCTGCTTGCAGAGAATCCTGAAGGTTTTTCAGCGCTGTTTTGACCGCCCGGCCGGAGCCTTCCTCAGCCGCCAGCGCCGCACCCAGCGCGCCGGTATAAAAATGCAGCGCCGGGACAATCAATTCCCCATCCTCCAGCCCCAATACCTGCTCAAAGGCTCGCACGACCCCCGCATTGGCCGCCACACCGCCGGTAAAAATCACCGGCCTGACAAACTCCCTGCCGCAGCCCAGATTATTCTTCAAACTGCGCGCCAGCGCCAGACACAGACCGGCCACAATATCGCACACCGGCGTGGCGACCTGCTGCAAATGAATCATATCGCTTTTGGCAAACACCGAGCACCGCCCGGCCATCTGAGGCGGCGCGGTACTTTGCAGCGCAAGCTGACCAAACTCATCCTCAATCGACACCCCCAGCCGATCGGCCTGCTGGTCCAAAAACGACCCCGTCCCGGCCGCACACACCGAATTCAGCGCAAAATCCTTCAATTCAAGCACATCATTGCGGCTTTCAAGAAAGATCAGCTTGCTGTCCTGCCCCCCCATTTCAATGACGGTGGCCTGTGAAAATTCCGGATAGAGATGGGAAACCCCCACTGCCTGCGCCCGCACCTCGTTGATACATGCCGCCCCGATGATCTCAGCGGCCAGCCTGCCGGACGAGCCTGTAATCGCCATCCGCTCAAACTGCGAGGACGAATGCCGCTCAAACAGCTGTTCAAGCTGCTCAGCCAGCGTCTCAACCGGCCGCCCCCGCGTCCGACGATAGTCTTTGAAGACCACATGGCCCCGCTCGTCCAGCACAATCACATCACTGCTGACCGAGCCGATATCAATCCCCAAAACCCGTATCTGCTTCCTGACCGCCTCACTGGACTGGACACCCTCGCCGCGGCGTCCTCTCATAATCTCCATAGTGCGCATCTCCCGACTGTTCCGTTCTGTTTACTCCCCGTCGCACACAAGCTGATTGAATCCGATTCGACACAAGATCAGATATCTTCGTGCCGTATATATCAGATTTAACAATTCTTGTGCCATCTGCGAATCATCTCTCAAAGAAAAAACATCTCGCCCGCCATCCCCCCGTTTTCCCGCATTGCGCAACGCTTTGCCTCCAACGCAGCCGCTTGCGCCATCAAAAAAAACAGCCTCAGGCCCCCTCTCCGAAAAAACCATTCTGCGTTTTACGCACACCCGCTATGCATTTATTGTACAGGCAGTTTCGCTTGTGTTTCATTGAACGGATTGCGGAGCTTACGCACCTTCTTTTTTGGCTCTTCGCTGTTGAGCAAACAAATCGGCCTGACCTTCGATGATTTCGGGAGTAATGACATATTTACCGGGCTTTGGTTCTTCGGGCAGCCGATACATCATATCGACCATCAGCTCTTCCATCACCGCGCGCAAAGCACGGGCGCCGGTATCGCGCTTCATCGCCCGCTGCGCCAGCAAAGACAACGCCTCATCGGTAAACTTCAATTCGGCCTCTTCCATCTCAAAGAGCCGCTGATACTGGCGAACCAGCGCGTTCTTCGGCTCGGTCAAAATCTGAATCAAAGCCGACTCATCCAGCGCCGACAAAGTGGTCAGAATCGGCAATCGACCGACCAGTTCCGGAATCATCCCGAATTCGATAATATCTTCCGGCGTCACCTGCGAAATCACTTCGCTGTAATCCTGTTTTTTCTCGCTGCGACCGGACTGCTCGCTGTCAAAGCCGATCATTCGCTTGCCGAGACGCTTTTTGATGATATTCTCAAGACCGACAAAGGTTCCCCCGCAAATAAACATAATCTGGCTGGTATCAATCTGGATATACTGCTGTTCGGGGTGTTTGCGTCCGCCCTGCGGAGGGATGTTCGAAATCGTTCCCTCCAGCATTTTCAGCAGGGCCTGCTGGACCCCTTCGCCGGACACATCGCGCGTGATGGACACATTCTGGCTGGTCTTGCCCACCTTGTCAATTTCGTCAACATACACAATACCGCGTTGAGCCGCCTCAATGTCATAATCAGCGTTCTGAAGCAGCCGAAGCAAAAAGTTTTCCACATCCTCGCCGACATAACCGGCCTCGGTCACCGTCGTCGCATCGCAGATGGCAAACGGCACATGCAGCATCCGTGCCATCGTCTTGGCCAGCAGCGTCTTGCCCGAACCGGTCGGACCGATCAGCAGGACGTTGGATTTTTCAAGTTCCACATCCTGATCGTCAATTTCCGTATGCATCAGCCGCTTGTAGTGATTGTGGACCGCCACCGCCAGACTGCGTTTGGCGTGCTCCTGACCAATAACATACTGATCAAGAAACTCCTTAATCTCGCGCGGCTTGGGCACATCCGAAAACAGCGTTTGGCCGCCCTGCAGCCGACGCCGCTCCTGACGCACGATGTTATAACACAATTCCACACATTCCGGACAGATAAACACCCCACCCGGACCTTCCACAAAAGCATCCACCTGCTTTTTGGCTCGACCGCAAAAACTGCACGATTCACGTTTATAATTCGATGATTTAGCCATCTTTATCTCCAATTCAAGTATCCGTATTGCCCCATTGACAATATTCAGGGCGGGATTCTATCGTTAACCCTTATCGTACCACATCCGGCACACGTTCGCAAGGGAGATTCGAACCGAAAACCTCCGTGTCCGGCCAGCCTTGTCGTTTCTGAAAAAATGGGTCAAGAGGCGAACATTTTTTCCACATTTGCAAAGTTGTCTATTTTTTTTGGTTAAAAAGTACATCCCTATCGCCGTTTTATTATAAATAAAGGCGATATTACGCCTGACACTATACCAAAGTTCAATGCGGGGGATATGATTGTGTCCGTAAAAAAGGGGTTGTCGGTATTCCTGTGTGTTTTCTGTGTGTTGATTACCGTCCGGGCGGAAGCTGCCACCGGTTACACCTTTCGGCAGTGGGGACAGGAGACCCTGGACCAAATTGAAACGGACTTTCGGCTCTACGGAAGCACCAACCGGAATCTTTACGCCGAATCGCTGACACAGCGTTTTTCGGCCTATGCCTGGCCTCAGGGCATTATGTTCGGCGCATTGACCGCTGCGGCAAAAGTTGATCCATCCCACCTTGAAACCGTATCTGCAATGGCCGACGCCTTTCACAACCGATACCGCTGTTATGCCAGAGGGTATTGGGCCTACAATGCCAGTGCCGGCAATTGCGGCGATCGCTATTACGATGACAATGCCTGGATCGCAATGGTGTATATGGAACTGCACGAATTGACCGGCAGCGCCGAATACCTGAACCGTGCACGGGAAATCCTGGTCTTCTGCATGAGCGGCGAAAACGGCCCCGGCGATACCTACACCGGAGGAATTCGCTGGCATGAATCGAATACAGAAGGCGTTTCGATTTGCTCGACGGCGCCGACGATTTTGGCCAACCTGATGGTTTATCAGGCCACCGGTCTTGACCAATACCTGACCGATGGTCTCCGATTATACAACTGGCTTACTGCCGCCTCGTTTCTGCGGACCAGCTCGGGCATTTATCACGAAATCAATCAAGGCCCGCTGGGCTATCTGACCGCCGTGATGATTCAGTCGGCGGTGCGGCTTTATCGCATTACCGGCAATACCGACTACCTGACGGAGGCTCAGCGGCTGGCGGCGGCCATGGAAAGTCAGTTCATCAATATGAACACATTCGCACTCGGACAAACCGGCAAGTGGGGCGGGCATGATATGACCAATGCCTATGTGGACCTGTATGAGGTTGACGGCAATCCGTACTGGCTCGACATCGCGGCAGGCTACCTGAAATTTCTCTACGAGAACGGCAAAGACGCCGCGACCGGCCGATATCCTGAACGATGGAACAACACAAGCGGCTCCCCTTCGGCCGCCCTGATTGACAATGCCTCAGTCGCCCGTGCCTTCTGGAAGATGGCCGATACCGTCGGCGGTGATACGCCGAAATACGGGTTCATCCGAAGCCGAACCGCCGGACGCAGTCTGCGGCTGCAAGCGTCTGCCACCGCGGACAACACCCCGCTGATCTTATACGATGAATACGCGAGCTGGACGTCACAAATGTGGGCACGGGTGGATCTGGGTAACGGGTATTATCAACTTCGCAGCCGCTCGGCCAACAAGACCGTTCAGCCGATCAACAACCAGAGCACAAACAATACCCCAGCGGTCATTGCTCAGACCGATGCCTTTCATTATACCCAACAATGGCAATTGATTGATGTGGGCAACGGCTATTTCAACATTCAGAATCGATTGACCGGCAAATCCCTCCAGCCGCTTAACAACGCCGCCGCCAACAATACAGCGGTCATTCTCACGGAAACCAATCTTCAACAGCCGTCCCAGCACTGGCAGTTTGTCGGATATTCCGTGCCGACCCCGATAAAAACCTATCTGTCAATCAACGACGGCGACTGGATACAAGCCAATCGGGCCGTCCTCGAGATCGGCGATACCCTTTCCCTGAAGGCCCAAACAGATGCTCCGGACGGCGGCGGAACGTGGACCTGGACCGCGCCGAACGGAACAACCGCCAACGGCCTTCAGGAAGTAACCCGCCACAACCTTCAGTTGGATTGGGCGGGCCGTTATTTTGTCAGTTACACCCATCCCAACGGCGCCGTCAGCCGCGCAGCCGTTGAGATCTCCGTACCGGCCGCGATAACACTCTACCAGCACTGCGATTACCGCGGCTGGGCCGCACCATTTGGCGTCGGCGCCTATACCCTGGCTGATCTGATCGCCGCCGGCGGGCGAAACAACGACGCCTCATCGGTCAAAATCGCCCCCGGCTATACCGTCACCTTTTATGACAATGACCATTTCCAGGGACCTTCACTGGTCAAGACCGCCGACGAAGTCTGCTTTGTCGCCGACGGCTGGAATGACCGCATCAGTTCATTTATTGTAGAAGGCTCTGCCCGCCCCCTGGCTCACTGGCGGTTTAACGAACGCAGCGGCGCCCTGGCCGCCGACGCCTCCGGCAACCAGCGCCATGCCCATCTGATCAACGCCGATGACAACACCTGGACGACCGGCAAACACTGCGGCGGTCTGTACCTCGACGGCATTGATACCTATCTGCGGGTGCCGGGCTTTACCGGCATCGGCGGCGGACAAAGCCGGACCTGCACGGCCTGGGTAAAAACCACGACCACACAGGAAAATCTTGTCCTCTCATGGGGCCGGCTCCAGCCCGGCCAAAAATGGATGTTCGGAACGGTCAACGGACGATTCGGCGTCGGCATATGGGGCGGCAGCATCACTACTGAGCGTCCCATCAATGACGGACAATGGCATCACGTCGCGCTGGTGATCCCGGATTCCGCCGCCGCCATCGATCACATTCAACTCTATATTGACGGGCGGCTCGAAACACAGGTCATCGTAAACAACAACAGACCCATTGCCACCGCCGCCGATGAGGATGAGGTGCTGATTGGAACGCGGATCGATCCGGGAGGCGTCAATACCTATTATGAAGGCTTTCTGGATGAAGTGCGGATCTATGATCGCGCGTTAACTCCGTCGCATATTGGGACGCTTTATGCCGCTGACGCCCTGACCGCCGACATCGAACCGGATGGTGTTGTGGACATTCACGACTTTATCCGACTGGCCGAAACGTGGCAGACAGCCCAGACCGGCCCAGCAGACTTGAACTGCGACGGACAAGTGGATTTGGCTGACTTTGCGATCCTCGCCGAAGAATGGCTCCGCGTGCTCTGAATGACAATTCAATCAAGAGGAACCGGCGGATCTGAAGAACCGCTCACCTCGTCAACAACAAAAGTGATGTCCCTGGCCCCCAATCCGTACAGCACATCGTAGATTTTCGTCACGAATTCCCACAACACCGCCTCATCGCAGCGCAATCGAATCGGCCTTTCGCCTTCAGCCAAAACCGACGCGCTGACGTGTTGAGCCAACACGGCAAGCCCCTCAGTCGGCGCTGTTTGCCGGATCACAATTGTCGCAAACGGCTCGGCCGTCTGAACAGCACACCCTTGCGGATGCCGGACAACCGCCAGTTCCAAAGCCTTCGGCGACGCAGCGACCGGCGCCGCTTCGGCCCCGAAGACCAGCGGCAGCGCCTGTTCAGGCGGCTCAAACTGCACCGTCAGCACAAAAAACGTCAGCAGCAGAAAAATCACATCGATCATCGGCGTCATCCGCAAGCCCAGCCCACGACGACGCTGCTGATGCAGCCGAGTCATCACCTGACCGGCCAGTCCCTGATGTTCCGGTGGTTGTGACATTCAGTTATTGATCATCCCGCAGTTAAGTCCGCACCCTGCCGACTGTATAATGTTCCGCCCCCACACCGAGCGCCTTCAGGTTCAGTTCCACCATCTTGGGCTTTTTGGCGGAAAACAGGTCCTCAATCGCCCGGCGAATGCTGTCCATCGACACCAATCGAGTGTAATCAATAAACGCACCCAGCGCTACAATATTAGCCACCTTCAGATTGCCCAGACGATGCGCCAGTTCCGTCGCGCCGAGCTGCAGTTGTTCCAGATCGTCCCGCTCAAGCGGTCGCTGAATCATTGACGTGTTCAGCAAAATCAGTCCCCCTTCAGCGACGCTTGATTCGAACCGCTCCAGCGACGGCTGATTAAGAATAATTGCCATATCCGGCGTCTCGACAAACGGACAGGCAATCTCATCCTCGCTGACCACCACCGTAGCGTTGGCCGTACCGCCGCGCATCTCCGCACCGTAGGCCACCCAGCCGCTGACGTTTTTGCCCTCAATCACACACGCCCGCGCGATCAGGTTGCCGATGACCACCACCCCCTGTCCGCCGGAACCGGCAATCGTTATATTGATGGAGTTGTCATTCATTGAATCTGCACTCGATTAAACCGTTTGACGTAACCAAACTTTTTTCGCACGGCCGTTTGGACCATTTGAGTTTGTGATCGTTGAATGTGGTTCCCATGTCGGGTTTCGAATTTCGACGGTTATTGATCTTTATACACGCCCAACGGAAAGACCGTTTTCATTTCGTTATTGACATAATCCAGCGCCTTGGCCGGCGACAGCTTCCAGTCGGTCGGACACATCGACAGCACTTCCACCAGCGAAAACCCCTTGCCGGCGATCTGATTTTCAAACGCCTTTTTAATCGCCCGCCGCGAGGCCATCACATCTTTCGGACTGCTCACGGACGTGCGTTCCAGATAACAGACGCCCTGGAGGCTGCTGAGCAGCTCGCACACCCGAATCGGCGCCCCTTCCCCGTGAGCACCGCGGCCGTCGGGCGTGGTCGTGGTGCGCTGACCGAGCATCGTCGTCGGCGCCATCTGGCCGCCGGTCATCCCGTAAATGGCGTTGTTGATGAAAATTACCGTGATGTTTTCGCCGCGATTGGCCGCGTGAATCGTCTCAGCCATCCCGATTGCCGCCAGGTCGCCGTCGCCCTGATAGGTAAATACAATCTTATCCGGATGCACCCGCTTGATGCCGGTCGCCACCGCCGGAGCGCGGCCGTGCGCGCATTCGATCATATCGCAATCCACATAATCATACATCAGCACCGCACAGCCGACCGGCGCCGCGCCGATCGTCCGTTCACGAATGCCCAGCTCGTCAATCACCTCGGCCAGCAGTCGATGCGCAATGCCGTGCCCGCAGCCGGGACAGTAATGCGTAATCTGTTCTTTCAGCGTTGTCGGTCGTGTAAACGTCGCCATGATCATCCCTTTCGCGTTGCACAAGCCGACGGACGGTTCATCAGCATCGACTCAACAACCTCAAGAATCTCCGTATCCAGCGGATACCAGCCGCCGCCCCGACCGAAAAACTCCACCGGTACGCTGCATTCGGTCGCCAGTCGTACATCCTCGACAAACTGTCCGCAGCTCATTTCGACAACCAAAACCCGACGCACATCGGCAACCGCACGCTGCATCGCCGCCTTCGGAAACGGCCACAGCGTAATCGGTCGAATCAGCCCGGCCCGAATGCCCTTTTGCCGAGCACGGCGCACCGCGCCTTTGGCGATGCGTCCGCTCATCCCATAGGCTGCAATCAGAATCTCAGCGTCCTCGGTTTCGTATTCCTCGCAGAGTGACAATTCCCGCTCAATCCGTCGATATTTGTCCTGCAAGTGATCATTGTGGGTAACCAAACCGTCAGGAGGGTTCAGAATCAGCGTCTTAACCACGCGCGAAGCGCGCCCCGCACACCCGGTCAGAGCAAAGTCTTTGGCGGGAAGCTCGGCAATCGGCCGATAGGGTCTTAACTCCAGCGGCTCGGCAATCTGACCCAGGATGCCATCGCCCAGAATCATCACCGGATTGCGATACAGATCCGCCCAGTCAAACGCAAGCATCGTCAGATCGTACAATTCCTGCACATACGCCGGCGCCAGCACGATCAGCCGATAATCACCGTGCCCGCCGCCTTTGACCGCCTGAAAATAATCCCCCTGCGAAGCGCGGATATTGCCCAGTCCCGGCCCGCCGCGCTGCACGTTGGCGATGACACACGGAAGCTCAGCCGCAGCGATATAGCTGATACCCTCTTGCTTGAGACTGATCCCCGGCGACGATGAGCTGGTCATGCTCCGCGCCCCGGCCGCGGCTGAGCCGAAGATCATATTGATCGCGGCCACCTCGCTCTCGGCCTGCACGAAGACCCCGCCGGCCTGCGGCAAACGCCACGAAAAGTATTCGGGCACCTCATTTTGAGGCGTGATCGGATACCCCGCGAAAAACCGACAGCCCGCCTCTACGGCCGCGGCGGCCATCGCCTCATTGCCTTTCAAAAGAACTTTCTGTCCCATCATCGTTTCGCCGTTTTACTGCGATGGATCGCGATGGCCGTATCCGGACACATCCGATAGCATAATCCGCAGCCCGTACACCGATCCGCATCAACCAACTCCGCATAGGGATGGCCCTGCTCATTCAGGATATCCGACATACGAATATTCTGATGCGGACAAAAAATCACACACAAACCGCAACCCTTGCAGCGGTCACTGTCAAATTCAATAACTGCTTTATTATCAGCCATAACCGGCCCCTTTCTCTGATACATTTCAAAAAACATCATACCCCCGCCCCGAAACCACGTCAAATAAATAAATACCCCCGCATCACCAACCGGTTTTAAGAAAAAAACGGGAAAAAACAAAAAAACTTGACAATTTGGCGCGTTATGGGTATAGTGGAACGTACAAAAAGGAGAAAATAGGCACTTTATCAACACATATTTGCATTCATTGACATATCCGTCGAAGTATTCGGCAAGATGGACCGACAACGCGGTAGAACACGTATTTGACAGACGTTCAAGTAAGACAAAATGTAAATTGTGTATGTGGAGGTGATGGAATGAAACGCTATGCTATTGCGATGGGATTGACCCTGTGTTGTTACTCGCTCAATGCGGATCGAATCACGTTTTTTGCGACCGACTTCGATGATCTGGCACCGGGGCCAACGCACCACCACCCCGGCGACGAGGCGCAGGACGGATGGTATTACGGAACGCGACCCGACTTCGACCAAATTCAGCAAGACATCGTCGTGGCTGGACAGGCATTGCGACTGTTCATTGACGCCGACGATACCGAAGGAGCACAAACCAACGTTCTGCGGCCAATCGAACCGCCGGATTTGTCCCGATCTCCAGTGGTTACCCTCGAAGCCGATTTTTACGCCGCGACGAGTGATCCGGAGGCGATAAACGAGTATCAGGCCGCACTGGAAATCTCCGGCGGCCCGCATCCGGGTTTCGTCATTGTGGGCTTTGGTCTGTCCAGCGGCAACGGAACTGCCAAAAACATCCGAAACATCGATGTCGGCCTGGCCTGTTTTAACGGGCTGGACAACAATGTCCCGATTCCTCTGACCGTCGGCCAGACACTGGACTGGGAAACGTGGCATCATATCAAACTGGTCATTGATCAGCGGGCCGACCGTTACGTTTCTCTGACCGTCAATGAGGAAACGCAAACACTCAGCGAGTACGCCCTGCCGCGATCATTTGATTGGGACGCGCAGGAATGGAAACGCGGACAGCAAATCGAGCAGATCCAGGCCACCATCAGGGCCTACCATTGGGCCAACGAGACCTCGACGGATGACATCTATTGGGACAACCTCGAATTGTATGGACACTGCCCGCTCAAAGCGGATCTGTCCGGCGACTGCGTCGTGGATTTGCACGATCTGGCGCTTTTCGCGGCCGAATGGCTGATGTGCACCGAATAAAACCCAAGACGCGCTGTGTTTCTCAACTCCAACGGATCAATCCGCCGACTCCGGTTCGACAAAAGGTTTGGGCGTCCAGGCAACCTGTCCGTCCTCGGTATAAAGCTGCCAGACCCGAACATAGTCCACACGAAATTCATCCGGCAGTTCGGCCTGGGTAATATCGCCGCCCCAATCACCGATCTCCGAGGAGATTTTCAAATACACCGGCACCTGAGCCACCCCGCCGGCGCGGGTGCGCCACGTCTCTTTGCCGTCCACATAAAACACATACTCATCCGGCGTCCATAACAAACCGAAGGTATGAAACCCCTCCATCACGCCGGGCACTTTCGCACGATGACCGGCGCTTTTGTGATCCTGGCCGTAGCCGTCCCAGTGCAGGGCGTGCTGAACGTCATCATCCAGCGTGTTTTTTTCGAAAATATCCAGTTCCGCTCCGTCCATTGCTCCGAACCGTGTCGAGCTGATGTCCCCCGGCGGCGCGGGCATCGCCCAGAACGCCGACCAGAATCCCGGCTGGCTCTGCATCTCAGCACGAATCTCAAAATAGCCGAACCGCTGCGTAAATGTGCCCTGCGTCTCGATACAGGCGGTGTCATGCCAGCCCTGGCGTTCCGTACTCGTGCGGGTAATAACACGAAGCAGCCCATTCCCATCCAAAACAGCACACTCCCGATGCCAGAAATTGTTCTTTCGCGGCCTGCGGTTATGGTGCCGAACCGTCCACAGATTCGGATCGATGACCGTCCCTTCAAATTCATCCACGAAGGTCAGTTCCCACACATTGCCCTCACCCGGCGCCACAGGCGGCACGAGGGCCTTCTTTGCCTCGGTTTGACCGAAGGCCTGAATCCCCACAAGCATCAATATCATCGTAAAAGACGCTGTCATTGAACGGTCCTTTCCACACTCAAAATGTCGTTTTGCAACATCGATAAACCCTTGGTCTCAACAGAAAGAATGGTACTCCCAAGCCCCGTCGGCGTCAAGAATCCTCTGAAAACACCGCCGGCAGGAAACAAGAAAGATGAACGGATTGACAGTTGTATCGTAAAAAACAAGTCGTTATACTGATGACCAGCGAACACACAAAATGCGGAGATTATATTATGACCATTGGACGTCGTCAATTTATCAAAGGATCCGTCGCGGGACTTGGCACCGCGTTGCTCGGTTGCCATTCAGACCCTTCATCCAATACGTCGCCAACACAACCGACTCATTTTGAACCCGATCAGATTGTCCCGCTGGGCCGGACTGGACTGAAAACCTCACGTGTGGGCATCGGTACCGGCTTTCGGGGCTTTAATCGTCAGTCCAACCAGACCCGCGCCGGTCAGGAGCACTTTACCGCCCTGATCCGCGGCAGTCTGGACCGCGGAATCCGACTCATCGACAGCGCCGATTTGTACGGCTCGCATACCTTTCTGGCAAACGCCCTGCGGGATGTGCCGCGCGATGAGTATTGTCTGGTCTCCAAAATCTGGTATATGCCCCGCGGCCTGCCGGAGCCGGAACGCCCCGACGCCGATGTCGTTGTACAACGCTTTCTCAACGAACTGAAAACCGACCATATCGACATCCTGCAGATTCACTGTATGACCGCACCGGACTGGACCGAGCGAATGCAGGATCAGATGGCCATTCTGGAGAACCTCAAGAAAAAAGGACTCATTCGCACGCACGGTGTGTCCTGCCATTCACTGGCGGCACTGGAAGCCGCGGCTGAACACCCCTGGGTCGATTGCATCCACACCCGTATCAATCCCTACGGCCAATCGATGGATGATACCCCGGACAAGGTCGTCCCTGTTATCCAAAAAGCACACGCCAACGGCAAAGGCATCATTGGGATGAAACTCATCGGTGAAGGGCGATTTCGCGACAGCGACCAGCGGCGCAATCACACGCTCGACTATGTGCTGAATCTGGGGTGCGTCGATTCGGTCATTGTCGGTTTTGAAACACTCAATGAGATCGACGATTTCGTTGCGCGCGTTCACCATACACCCTGCCGACCGACGCCGCTGGAGGCAGAGGCGGTAGAAACAGCGGCGGTCAGTCCCTCCCAGCTTGACCGTCAATTAGCCTGATCAGACAGGGACAGCGCCGTCATTTCAGCGAGGCCGCCTCAAATACATCCACCGGCTGAATCGTGCCGTCCGGATTGAACCGCATCGGCGAAATACACGTTTCGCGCTTGTAGCCGGAACCGTCCGGAATGGCAAACCGATGGTACGCGATAAACCATGTATCCTCCCCCGGAACCTGAACCACGGAATGATGCCCGGCGCCTTGGACCATCCCTTTGGCCTTGAGAATAGGGTTCTCGGCGGCCTTCCTGAACGGCCCCATCGGGGAATCGGACATTCCGTAAGCAACACTGTAGCGCGGGTCGCGCGTGTCAAACTCGGACCACATCAGATAATAAATGCCGTTTCGCTTAATCACAAACGCCCCTTCATTATAACCCGGCGGCGTAATTCTCCGCACACCTTCAGGATCGAACGAAATCATATCGTCGTTCAGCTTCACCACCCAGCAATTGCCCTGGCCCCAATACAGGTAGGCCGAACCGTCATCGTCAATAAAGACCATCGGGTCAATCGCCTGGCCGGACCATCGGCCCTTCGGCACCAGCGGCTCGCCCAGCGGATCGACAAACGGGCCGTGCGGCGTATCGGAAACCGCCACACCGATGTTTTGAGCCGCAGAGGTATAGAAATAGTATTTGCCGTTTTTGGTTGCAATCGCCGGCGCCCAGGCGTTGCGATTGGCCCATTTCACATCGACGCCCAAACGCAGAATCACGCCGTGATTTTGCCAGTGCACCAAATCGGTCGAGGACATACAGCTAAACGACGTCGAGGCCCAGCCCTCAGTGCCGTCGGTCGTCGGATAAATATAATATCGGTCGCCGAAGACCGCGATATGCGGATCAGCGTGATACCCCGGCAGCACCGGCGGCGGAGGCAATTGAAGCTCCCGCTCCTTCAAACTCAAGGCAGTACGACGCGGAATCGCCAGCACCGTGCCGTGCCGCTGGCCGCGAACCGTCCGAACCTGATCGCTGGTGTCCGTCCAGGTCTTAAAATCCCGTGTCTTCAGCGCGCCGTAACGACCGCTGCCGTAGTAATCGATATACATCACATACGCATCGTCGATACGGGCGACGGTCGGCCCTTCAGCGCGCGCCGTCAGCACCGGCTCTTCGAGCAGCTCATACGGCCCGCGCGGATCGTCGGCCGTGGCCTGATAAATCGGTCCCCAAATCCCGCGCTGCTGCATATCGCCTTCCTTGATCGTCAGAAGAAACCGCCCGTTGTGCTCAATGAGCGTCGCATCAATGTTGTCAAAGCCCGGGTCAAACAGAACTTTCGGCTCGCTGAAAGTCTCAAAATCCGTCGTCGTGACATAATACGGTCGATTGTTCATTCGATGCTCGGAGACCGTTTCCGCAAAACGCCCTTCGACATCGGATGACCAGAGGATCATATACTCGCCGCGCTTTTGGTCGTAAAACAATTCGGGCGCCCAGCAGTTGCGCGTACCGGGAACCTCTTCCATCAGCGGCAGATAACGCTGCTGCGACCAGTTGACCAAATCGCGCGAATGGGCATAGCCAATCCCCTTGTCGCGCCAGCCGGTCGTCCAGACCATATGAAACAAACCGTCGGGACCGACCAGAATATGCGGATCACGCATCAGACGACTGCCGACCTGAGGCTCAAGAAAAATCCCCTCAAGCGCCGTCCATTCATATCCGTCCTCACTGACGGACAGATGCAATCCGTCGCCGTCGCCGCGAAACGACGTAAACAGATAAACCGTATCGGCGACAAGAGACGCCTCGACAAACATCAAAACTATCAATAACGGCATCAACAACATCTTGGCGCCTGAGAAACGGAATTCTGTTGTTTGATATTCGGCCATCATCTGTCCTTTATCTTGACAGTTTGCATACAAAATAAGTCAACGCGATTTATAAGAAACCCATTCAATCTGTCAAGCGATTTCCTTGCGTTTTAACGAACGACCAACGGCAATGCGTCCGGCTTCTGAGGTCAAATAGAGAAAGCCTCCTGCCCATGCGCAAAAAACAACCTGCACATCGAAAGCCATCAACCCCTGATGTCCATCGCTGCGCAGGTTGTAGTAATTAACCTCTACACACGCTCATACGGCATCCAGCCATCGGACGCGCCGGATCACTACGACGTTGTACCAAATAGATTACGGATGCAAGACGCTTTTGCGCGTGCGAATCAACACCACCGCACCCAGTCCCAAAATTGCCAGCGTCGCCGGTTCGGGAATACAAAGCGTATCAATGCAAATGCGGTCAATCGCCGCGTTTTGGAACGTATCGCCCAATAACGTGATCGTAATCGTCTCTGACAGAGGATTCGGCTCAATACGCCACGTGTCGCGCAAAACGTACCAACCCGACGAATCCTGCTCTTCAATGTCGCGACTGACCAGACTAAACGGCGCACCGGAAGGATCCACAATGCTCGTGTCCCCCAGTTCGCCCTGAAAAACCATCACAATCTTGACCTCTTTGTAGGGACCCGCTTCCGGACGATTGGGAATGCCGATGACGACCTGGAAACCCTGCCCTTCCCAATAACCGCCCGAATTCCACGCAACGCCCTGACCGGATACATCCACAATGTCGGCGACCGGATCCCCGAACGGATTCCACTTTGTTTGAAAATCCGGCTCGATAAGTTCGGTGTCAAACTGCCAGCACTGAAACGTGTAACCGGGATGAACGGCGGCGCTTGCGGTCGCGGCGACCAACGACAGGACCAAAAGACCCATTACGTTTTTCATCGTGTTTCTCCTCTAAAATCCATTGTTTTCTCTCCTCACGGCTCTCCGTGAGCCGTTATAAGGCACGCATTCACACAGACCACATGTGACTGCGACAGACTTTTCCACACAGTTGCATTTGAACAGTTTTTTTGGAAAAGTCAATAAAAAAATGAAAAACAAAGGCGTTTTATGTAAAATTATCGGACTTAAAAACACCGAAATCAGGTTTTGTTCCCGAAAGTACCGTCAACCGTCAGGGCTGTGCCGACTTCAACCCCAATTCCTGCATGACTTTCTGCATATCCTCCCACACCCGCCGTCGCGTCTCAAGCGTGTAATTGCGCAACAGGTAAGACGGATGATAAGTCGGCATAAGTTTCGCCGGCGGCACGTCTTGCGAAAAACGGTACTCAAAAAATCGGCCCCGCAGCTTGCCGATCGCCTCATCGGTTTGCAGCAGCGTCCGCGCCGCGTGAGCCCCCAGCGCCACAATCACCTGAGGCCCAATCAGCTCAAGCTGACGTTTCAGATAGGGCATACATTGAATAATCTCATCCGGTCGGGGGTCGCGATTGCCCGGAGGACGGCATTTGACCACATTGCAGATAAACACATCCTCCCGCGTAAGCCCCATCGCCCCGATGATCTCGGTCAGTTTCTTGCCTGCCCTGCCGACAAAGGCCAGGCCCTGGGCATCCTCGTCCTCACCCGGCCCCTCGCCGACAAACACCAGCCGGGCCTTCGGATGGCCCTGGCCCGGCACGGCATGGGTGCGGTTCTCGGCAAGGCCGCACAAACGGCACTGCCGCACCGCCGCGGCGATGTCCTCAAGCGTCTCAACGTGTGCCCGCGGCTGTGCATCCGCGCCATTGCTGAATATCCTGTCCTGCTGTTTGGCGGTATCGTTCATTGTCTCGCTGTCCGCTGAGAGCGGCATCGTCGAAGCGATCAGATCCGACCGTTTGCCGCGAATCGAAAAATCACCGGCAAAGAACGAATCCAGCTCCAGATGCCGAGCCAGCATATGTTTCAGATCGGTACGCATGACCCCGTGATCTTATGAAAAATCGCCCAAAGGTACAACAATATTTTTTTTTGAAGATCTTGATTTACCAACGGCAATAAGAAGAGTGAATCGAAAAGGCAAGGGTTCATTCTCCGTAATGCGTTTGTATGGCGGCAAAAAGCGCTTCCGGACTGCGGGCGGCCAGAAGGGCCAGCATCACCGTCTTGCGTTCGGGATGGCGCTTGGCATAGCCGGGGACAAACTTTCGAAAGAACGACACCGCCCTTGCGCCCGGCCGCGATTGGCGGATCAATTCAAAATGCTCCAGCATCACGCGCTGCTGCTCAGCCAAAGTCGGCTCGGCCGGTGCGGGCCGGCCTTGCCGGCGGGCCAGCAGCTCGCTGAAGATCCACGGATTGCCGATGGCCCCGCGGGCAATGAGGACGCCGTCAATACCGGTCTCGGTCAATCGCTCAAAGGCGGTATCGGCGCTGAAGATGTCCCCGCTGCCAAAAACCGTCAGATTCGGAAACCGTCGCTTAATCTCGGCGATCCGTGTCCAGTCGGCCTTGCCGCGATATTTTTGATCGACGGTCCGACCGTGAACGGCCAGCATATCGACGCCTTCCTCAGCGGCCGCGGCACAGATCGCCCAAAAATCGTCCTCGGACGCTTCACTGTGATCAAATCCGATGCGAATCTTCATCATCACCGGACAGGACACCGCGTCGCGCGTCTGCCGAATGGCCTGTCGAACCAACGCCGGTTTTTGCATCAGAAAACCCCCGCGCCGACGTCGAAGCACCTTCAAAACCGGACAGGCAAAATTCAGATCAATCATATCATAACCGAGCCGCTCAAACACCGACGCCGACGCCGCCAGGGTCTGCGGGTCGTCGCCGAGAATCTGCGCCGCGACCGGATGCTCATCGTCGTGCGGGTGAAACTTCGCCTGACGAATCGCCTTCGGATGCAGCGCGATGCGATCCAGCATCACTCCCGTCAATGTCAGCGGACAACCGAACCGCCGAGCGAGCTTGCGCATCGGATAATCCGTATAGCCGGCCAAAGCCGCCTGCACGAACGGCATCGTCAGTTCCAAATCTCCAATCTTCATTGCATCATCCCGAATGTATATCAGTCACATAAAAGCAGGCTATCATAACGCCTGATGCGCCGAGTTGAAAAGGGAAAACATCGATCCAGGTACACCGCTGAGAAATCCGCCCAATCAAAACAAACTTTACACAATGGGCTTGTTTTGTCTGTTTTAAGATTATCAAGGCTTGATTTTTCCCCGCTCTTGCCGTATGCTACCGCCATGCGAATCCCGATAACCAAATACGGCCTGCCGCAGGCGGCGCTCTATCCGGCGGTCATCCTGGCCGCGATGGTGTTGTACGCCGTTCTTTTCCGGCTGGTCATCAAGCCGCACTGCCAGTGCGCTGTGCTGGGCCATATCACCCTGTGGCTGCCGGAGCTGCTGCTGTTTATTGTGTTGGTCTGGATGCTGGCGTTTTTTCGCGACCCGCTGCGGCCGATTCCGGACGACCCGGCGGCCCTGCTTTCGCCGGCTGACGGAACCATCACCGCCGTAGAGACACTGGACCAATGCGACGGCTTTGACGGGCCGGTATTGCGAATTGAAATCTTTTTGAGTATCTTCAATGTCCACATCAACCGAACGCCGTGTCGGGTTCGTATCGGGAAAATTCATTATAAGCCGGGGCGATTTCTCGACGCCAGAAACCCCGAATGCAGCAAGGTCAATGAGGCCAACGAGATCGAAATGTTCCGTCTGGACGAGCCGAACGATCGCCTGCTGGTGCG
This sequence comes from Anaerohalosphaeraceae bacterium, assembly GCA_050309605.1. GTDB lineage: Bacteria > Planctomycetota > Phycisphaerae > Sedimentisphaerales > Anaerohalosphaeraceae > T3Sed10-213. The sequence continues at coordinate 245,870 of JBNRMN010000033.1, read as the reverse complement.
CCAGATTTCCGGCGCCATCGCCCGGCGGATCGTCTGTCGGGCCAAAACCGACGAGAGATACGAGGCCGGCCGGCATTTTGGAATGATCAAGTTCGGCTCGTGCACGGAACTGTATGCCCCGGCCCGACCGTCGCTGCAATGTCGGGTTCAAAAGGGCGACAAGGTCAAAGCCGGTTTAACCGTGTTGGGACGCTATGAACATACATCCGAAAACAGATGACAGCAAAGTCATCCCGCATCGCCGGTTTATGCGGCAGATGCGAAAGGGACGACTCAAAACCATCGCCATCCTGCCGTCATTGATCACCCTGGTCAACGGCATCGCAGGGTTTGCCGCCATCGGACTGGCCGCCAAGGGGCCGGCGTCTTTCGCACTGGCCGGATACGCAATCTTCATTGCCATGATCGCCGATATGCTCGACGGGCGCGTCGCGCGAATGAGCCACTCGACCTCCAGCTTCGGCGGCCAGCTTGACAGCCTGTGCGATATGCTCAGCTTCGGCGCAGCACCGGCGTTTCTGGTGCTCAATCTGATGCTGCATTATCACGGCCAACTGGTCGGCTCGGCCGAGCCGTTCTTCGGCGATTTCTTCGAGCGGTTCATCTGGCTTGGCTGCGTTACGTTTTTGTGCTGCTGCGCGATTCGACTGGCGCGATTCAACGTCGAAAACACCGAGGACGAAACCGCCCACCTGAGCTTTACCGGACTGCCCAGCCCCGCCGCAGCCGGCGTCCTGGCCAGTCTGGTGGTGTTTTTTCAGCACATCCTTTACGATGCGGCCTCCGAGACACCGCTGTTTACCATGCTGCGATGGACGATTCTCTACATCCTGCCGTTTGTGACCATCGGCGCCGGCGTCCTGATGGTCAGCCGCATTCGGTATCCCCACGTGGTCAATCAATACCTGCGCGGACGAAAGCCCATTACCTATCTGGCCTGGACGGGTGTGATCGTCGGGATGATTTTTTTGTGCGGACTGCAACTGGCGCTGGTGATTTCTTTCGGCGGCTTTGCCCTTAGCGGTCTGACACGATGGCTCTGGCTGCATCTGCTCAGACGCCGCCTGATGACAATGAAAAAACAGAGCACCGATACAACCGAAAATGGGACCAAAACCGGGGACAGGCACCGTTAAATGTGCCCGCTTGTCACTCAAATAGGTAACTGTCCCCGGTTGTCCGGTTTCCCTCAGTCGATGGTATAATCTCATATAACATCCATCTCTTAAATTCGCTCACCCTCCAACCACTGAAGTGCTACCGTTAGCAATTCATCAACGGTGACCTGGCCGGATGCCTGAAAATCTGCACCGTCGCAAAAGTCGTTGGAAACGTCGCAGTTGTCAAGCCACCATTGAGCGATCACCGCAAAATCCGCCATATCCACAAAGCAGTCGCCGGTCAAATCGGCCGACGGGCAGGCGGGGATGGCGATAACACTGAGATTATCGTAAATCGCCGTCCGTGATGATTCGTCATTCTTACGGAGATGAAAACGATTGATTGTACGGCCGTTGTACGGCTTCGTCGCCGAGAGCATTGTCTCGCCAACCGGGCCGACATTGAATGTTATGTTTTCCCAGTCCTCGTCGATATCGATGGTGACCTGATACCACTGAAAGTTTGTAAATGAACCCATATTGGTCTGCACCATCGTGTCGTACCCTATCCTGTGATAGCAGATTATCCGGGATTTGCCGGCAGAATAGTCAAAAGTCACGCCACCATGTGCGTATGGATCATTGCCCATAAGTGTGATGCCGGCCACCCCCCCATAATTCCAAGAATAACCTTGGGGATTGACGAATATCTCAATGGTCAAAGCCCCCATGTCGGAACTCAGCGGGGTTGGCAAATCATAGACCGCCGCATTGGCCGGATTATTGCTCAGTACCAGTCCCTGCGTACCCAGATACCCTACGCCGGCTCCAACAGTGAGGTTGGGACTATTGTCTCTCCAGGGCAAGGGCGGATGCTGGCCGGCTACATATCCAGCCCCATCGAAGTCAATGCCCAGGATCGCCGCTTGTGCCACGCCGCCCATTGTCAGTACCACCCATCCCAATGCCAGAATCGTCCTATACCTTTTCATCACCCATCACCTTTCTTCTCCCGCTAAACGGAACCTCTGTTTAACATTTAAAGGGTAAAATTGACATCTCCCTCCGTGGGTGTGCTCGGCTGGTTATTATACTCCTTTAACCAGACAGCAACGATTCTACTGAAGTTGACACTAAAAGTCAAGAACAAAAACCTGACAATGAAAATCCGGGGGGAAACCGGGGGAAAACCGTTGCATTTTGTCCGCAAATCTTTATAACATACGTCTATGGAACTGATCGATACACACGCACATTTAACGTTTGATGAATTGCAGAATCAGGTCGATGACGTCTTGTCCCGCAGTCGGGTGGCCGGCGTCGTGGAATGGATCACCATCGGCACCGACCGCACGCACATCCGGCGTGTACTAAAACTGTTGTCGCGGTATCCGTTCTTGTGGGCGGCGCTGGGGTATCACCCGCACTACGCCAACGACATCACCGAGACAGACATTGACGAGTTGAAACAGGCGCTGCAACACGAGCGCGTCGTCGCCGTCGGCGAAACCGGTCTGGATTATCACTACGACAACGCCGTGCCGGACAACCAGAAACGACTCTTTCGCACGCATCTGGACATCGCCGCCGAGATGCAAAAGCCGGTCATCATCCACACCCGCGACGCCTTTGAGGAGACGATGGCGATTCTGGGTGAATACGGCAACACATTATCCAGCGTGGTGATTCACTGTTACGGCGGCCATGCCGAACAGACCCGGCAGGTGCTGGACCGCGGCTATTTTGTCTCGTTTACCGGCACGGTCACCTTCAAACGCTCCGACGCCCTGCGCGAAGCAGCCAAAATGATCCCGCCGGAGCGGATCATGCTTGAGACCGATTGCCCTTATATCTCCCCGGAACCGGTGCGGCGGATTCAGCCCAACGAACCGGCCCTGCTGATTCATACCGCCCGCTGTCTGGCCGAGCTGCACGGCATGCCGCTGGAGCAATTCGCCGAAATCACAACCGCAACAAGCCGCTCGTTTTTTGGCCTGCACTAATTAATTTATCACGAGGGACACAGTCAATGAACGACCTGTTTGCCAAACTGACGGAATTGGAAATCGCCCCGCTGGCGACGGCGATGGCCTTGGGTGGGTTGATCGGATTGGAACGACAGATGCACCGCAAACCCGCCGGCCTGCGCACCAATATGATGATCTGTATGGCCGCGACGGTCTTTACCCTGCTGTGCACCAGTCTTACCGACGGCAACGCCAACGCAGAAGCGCGCGTCATTCAGGGCATCATCACCGGCGTCGGTTTCCTCGGTGCCGGCGCCCTGATGCATACCCAGGGCAACGTCCACGGGCTGACCACCGCCGCAACGATTTGGCTGGTCACCGGTGTGGGCATCGCCTGTGGCCTGGGCCGCTACCACACGGCCGTTGTGACCACCGTGTTGACCCTGCTGATTTTGTGGGGACTGTCGCCGCTGGATAAAAAACTCAAAAAGTCGGAGTAACCACTTAAATCTGATTGATCTTTGTTTTTTTTAGGTAGTTGGGTCTGTTCCCAAACGATTTGCGGCAAACCCGACGGCAACCTATTGATTTTTCAAATTCAATCGTCTATAATAGAATTAATAATCTAAGGCGGGAGCGGAGGTGATGAAATGAAGCCATACAGTTCTTGCATAGCAACATATCATGCCAGTGCGGATATTTTCTATCTCATTTCTTTAACTTATTGGAGGGTTCTCGTATGAAACATCGAACAACGTATTTTCTGTGCCTTGCCGTAGCAGCGGCCTTGATTTTGCCGTTACAAGCGGCGTTTATCGTCGAACCGTCGGGCCTGGCCGGCGACCACTTCAGCAGCAGCGGAACGCCGCGGTTCAGCGCACCGCCCGGCAGCGCACCGGGCTTAACCGCCGCGACCCACGCCTGGGGTAACCAAGACCCCTTCCCCGATGTCTATGTCTATTCCTACACGCCGGGAGTGGATGCGGACAACTGGACCGTCCCGCTGGACAATCGGTATTTCGGCAACGGCGTCTATTCGACCAATCTGCCAGGCGGACAGACCGGCTATTACAACGTGTATATCACCTGGCCGGCCTCCACGAATGTCAGTTCGCTGTGCGATTTGACGATTACCCATGAGGGTGGACAAACCGTGCTGACCGATATCGATATGAATACCGGCGGCACGGTGGCGCTGGCCGAGGCCGGTGTGGAGAATCCTCCGCCCGGAACCGTCTTTCTCGGCGCCAACAACGCCTGGCTGCGTATCGCTAAAGAGGTGTTGCTTACAACCGGCACGACCTACACCGTTACCCAGGCGGCACAGAACGACACCTATGTGTCGATGCGCTCATCAGGCGTGATGTGGGAATTTGTCGCCGTGCCGGAACCGGCAACGCTGGTGTTGCTCGGTATGGCAGCGACAGTGCTGCCCCGACGGCGCGGCCGTTAACACCTACAAGTGACGGCGTTACAGTTTTGACATCGGAACACGCTGAACACAGCATGCATCCGACAGTGGTTTTTCGCGCAGAAAGGATGGGCTTGATGAACCCGTACAGACAGACAACCCGTGCGTACACGACAACCATCATAACCTTGTTTGTGCTGCTGATGCTGAGCCACTGCTCAGTTGTCTCGGCACAAGTCCTCCAGCCGGGATTTGACGCCGTCACACTGACCCAATTGCCCGACGGACGCACGCGCGCCTGGGGCCTCGGCACAGGCGACTTCAACAACGACGGCGTACCGGACATCGTCAGCGGCGATACCTGGGGCGATGTGCATCTGCTGCTGGGCGTCGGCGACGGGACGTTTGTCTATGCAGGCGTGGTCATCAACCAGGCGTATCACAACGCTTACGGGCTGGCGGTCGGTGATTTCAACGGCGACGGCAACCTCGACCTGGCACTCACGATGACGGCCGATTACGCGCCGTCTATTGCCGACGGACAGATTCACCTCTATCCGGGCAACGGCGACGGCACTTTCCAATCAAGCGGCTTTCCGCAGGTCGGGCTGGTTGTCGGCAGCGTCGGCACGGACGTAATGGCAATCACCGCCGGCGATGTGGACGGCAGCGGCCGTGTCGATATCATCGCCGGAGACATCCTGGCCTCGGCCAACAATAGAGCCGATATTATCCTGTTCCGCAACGGCGGAAACGACTCCAACGGTCAACCAATCTGGACGACGCAAACCCTCGTCTCAGCCGAAAACATGCTCGACCCTGAAAGCCCGCCTTACTATCCGCCGGCCTCATATCTGCACGCCTACGGATTGGCGCTGGGCGACATGGACGGCGACGGACATCTCGACCTGCTGGTTACCGACCGCGCCAGTTATGTGTATATCTATCGCAACAACGGCAGCGGCGGCTTTTCGCCGATTCGATATGAAACCATCGGAACACGACCCTATGCACTGGTTCGAGCGCAGGAAACCTTTACCAGCGAACTGGCCATTGCCTGCGGCGACTTTAACGGCGATGGTTTGGTCGATTTCGTCACCGGCAGCAGCGACGGCGTCTGGGACGGACGGGTCGGCCTGTGGCTCAACACCGGAAACGATGGTGCGCAGCGACCGCGGTTTACCTACGCCGGACTCATCGGCGCAGCCGGAACCGATGCACGCGGGCTGGCGGCAGGACAGCTCAACCCGCTGGATGATGATTTCCTGGATGTTGTCTTTGGCAACTATGAAGGAACGCTGACGGGGCTGCTGTGCGATCGCCGGGACACCGACGGCGACGGCATCATCGACCGCTATGACAACGCCCCGCTGCATCCGAACGCGCCCCGGCTGGATATGAATGATGACGGCGGCGTCAATTATCTTGATCAGCTTGACAATGATCAGGACGGCATCGGCGATCCGGCGGATCCGGACGATGACAACGACGGCATTCCCGATGAACTGGACAACAGCCCCTTTGTCTATAACCCCGACCAAACCGACAGCGACGGCGACGGCCGAGGCGATGTGTCCGACCCGCTGTATAATATAGATACCGACGGCGACGGCATTTATGACGGACCGATTGATCCGGAGCTGTATCAAAAAGCGCAGCAGGCCAAGGCTGTTTGGTCACACAGCGACACCCATTTTATTCTCCGCATCGATGCACTGGGACGCGCCTTTCAGAATGAGTTTACACAGACGATGACCGATGCCGCGATACTCACTCCCGACGAGTGGGAACAGAACAAAAACTTCAGCTATAACGGTATCGGCGACGAACCGGCCACCCCCGGCTATGAAGTCCCCGCCGATCTGCCCGGCGGAAAAGAGGTACCGATTACCCTGGTCGTCATCCCCAAAAAACTGTGGAATGCCTTCGGCGATCCCGACCCGATTCGCTGGATCAACGCGCGACTCGACAATCCCAATCTTGAAATCGGCCAGCACGGCACCTACCACAACAACAATACGCCGCTGGGCGACTGGGCGGATATGCCCGACCGGAATTTCTATTCCTGTGAGACGTGCGGCTTTACCCTGGAGGAAATGTTTCAATATCTGCGCATCGGACAGCGGACGCTGCTGGGCGATTATGATGACGGGTGGCTTCTGGATTCCGGGGCCGACCCGGATACCTCACCGCGGATCGACTGGACCAACGCCGCCAATCCGCTGATCAGCTACGCGCCGCCGTTTAATACGTCGGACACCGTAAGCCGGGATGCAACATCGCGGCTGGGATTTGTAGCCTTCAGCGCCAGTGTCTGGGAAGAAAACAGTTCGCTGTTTACCCCGGAAGGGTCCCATCAGGAGCAATTTGACCCGTTCGGTATGTTTCACGCCAGCGCCCATCTGCAAGTCGATCCGGAAATGAAAGGACAGGGCAACTCGACCTATCAGCAGTATCTGAACTCAATTACCCGTTACGGCCAATTAAACGTATGGCTGATCGAAGAAGTGGAATGGAGCACACGTTATTGCAACGATCTGGAGCGGCTTGAGCCGTGCCCGACCGCGCCCGGCGGGATTAACCGCGAAAACAATATGGTCGATCCGCAGCGCTGGCAGATGTGGATGACCCTGCTGGACTTTGTCAAGGCCAACGGCCAACCGATGACGATGGGCGATTACGCCCTCGCGATGGCATTCGACAACGCCCCGACCGTCTATAATCCCGACCAGGCCGACAGCAATCACAACGGCATCGGCGATGTCATTGACGGCGCGACGCTGACCGTTGACGACGCAGAGCTGCTGATCAACAACGGTTTGAGCGAAGGGACACTGCGGGCCGTCCTGAAAAACGGCTCAGGCCACCCCATTGCCGCTCAGACGGTGGTCTTTACCTTCGACAGCGACGGCGACGGCACGCCGGAACACGACACCGCCCAAACCGATGATAACGGCCTTGCCGAGTATCCCGTCCAAACCGAATTGACCGGCGGCAGGTACCCCTACAGCGCCGCGTGGGACGGCGTCCTGATCACCGCGACCGGCAGCGCCGAGGTCATCATCCCCTGTACCTTGCGGGCGGACTTGACGGGCGATTGCCGCATCACACTGCTGGATTTTATGATTCTGGCCGAGCAATGGCTTACCGGCGGCGATCCGGCTGATTGTCCGCTGCAAGCCGATATAGCCGAAGGTGATTGTTTTGTGGATGTGCGGGATTTTGCCGTAATGGCCGAAGAATGGGGAATGTAAAATCAACCGACGGCTAACAGCCGCTATGGGCTTTCACTGCCGCCGCCCTGATGGGCACATTGCGGCAGATGCAGGGTAAAAACGCTGCCCTGATTCAGTTGGCTTTCAACGGTGATGCGTCCGTTGTGGAACTGCGCGATGTGCTTGACAATGGCCAGCCCCAGACCGGTTCCGCCCAGTTTGCGGCTGCGGGCCTTGTCCACCCGATAGAACCGCTCAAACAGCCGCGGCAGATGCTCGGCGGCGATGCCGCAGCCGTGATCGCGAACACGGATCAACAGTTCCTCTCCGACACGTTCGGCCTCAAGACGCACCGGCCGGCCGGGGTCGCTGTATTTGATCGCGTTGTCCACCAGATTCACCACCGCCTGTTCACATAAGGAGGCAGTGACGCAACCTTCCAGATCGTCGGGACAGTCGATTTCGATAGGGATGTTCTTTTCCGCGGCAAACACCTGACACAAATCCGCCGCCGCAGTCAGGATCGGGCGAATCTTTGCCGCAGCAAGCTCGGCCCGTTCTCTTTTGCTTTGCTGCTCCAGCCGCGACAGCGTCAGCAGATCATCAATAATCGAATCGAGCCGATGCGCCTGCCGCGCAATAATCTCCAGGAACCGCCGCCGGTCGTCGGGGTTATCCATCGCTCCATCCAGCAGCGTCTCAATAAATCCCTTGATGGACGTAACCGGCGTTTTCAGTTCATGCGAAACATTGGCGACAAAATCACGGCGCAACTGTTCCAGACGATGGATCTGCGTAATGTCATTGAGCACAATCAAAACGCCGATTTTTTGGCCTGCCTCATCCCGCAGCGGCGCACCGCTGACCTGAAGATGCCGTTCGGCATCCGGACTGTCGTGCAAAACCAGCCGAGCTTCGACCGATGCGGCGCTGTCCAGCGCCCGGCGGATAAAATGTTGAAGCTCGGTATTGCGCACCACCTCCTCGATACTGCGCCCGGAACCTGTCTGAGACGGATTCTGGAGCATCTGCGCAGCCACCTTGTTGACGCTCATCACGCGACCCTGCATATCGATGGCCAGAACGCCCTCGGTCATACTGGCAAGCACGGCCTGCTGTTCATTGCGCTGCGTAATCACCGTGCGAATCCGTTCGTCAAGTTGAGCGGCCATCTGATTCATCGCCTCGGCCAGCGCCCCGATTTCACGCGAGGAAGGAACCGGCAGGCGATGCTTCAGGTCGCCCTGGGCAAATCGCTGCGCGCCGCGGCGAAGCAACTCAAGCGGACGGCTGATCTTCCACGACAGCGCCAAACTCAGCAGCGCCAGCAGCACGGCGATCATCAGACTGTACTGTACCACATCCCCAAAAATCAAACGTGTTGTGCGGCGCAGCTCAACCAGCGGCACGGCGATTCGAAGCACCGCCGCGGTGGACTCGTCCCGCTGAAGCGGCAAGCCGACATACAGCAATTCCTCCCGAACCGTGCGACTGAAGCGAATATTCGACCCAAACCCCTCATTCAGCGCCGTCTGCACCTCAGGACGCATCAGATGATTGTCCATCTGACGCGGGTCTTGATCCGAATCGGCCAGCACCTTACCTTCCGAATCAATCAGCGTAAACCGAAGCGACGTGGCCTGTCCCAACTGACGACAAATCGCCTGCATCGTGTCGTACCGATCGGTTCCGATGACGTCCTCAAACAGCGGCATCACCACACGCGCCAGACGTTCCAACTCATCCGTTTTTTCTGCACGATAAAACTGTCTCAGCAAAATCGAGACGTTCCCCGACAGCGCCAGCAAACCGACCAGCGCCACCATCAGGAAGAACGGATAAATCTGCCAGATCAGCCGACGTCTCATGGTCATGCTTCCTCAAAGCGGTAACCGACGCCGCGTACGGTTTCAATGTATTTGCCCGCACTGCCCAGCTTTTTGCGCAGACCGACGACCTGCACATCAATCGACCGATCCGTAACCGGATAATCGCTGCCGTGGATGGCATCGACAATTTGATACCGCGTAAAAACCCAGCCCGGACGTGCCGCCAGAAATCGCAGCAGATTAAACTCTGTGCCGGTCAGCTTGACCTGCTTGCCGCGGACCAGGACGCGGTGCTTGCCCGCATCGATTTCAATGTCATGAATACGCAGAACGGTTTTGTCGGATTCGACCGGCTGTTCCTGACGCCGCAGCACCGCCTTGACGCGCGCCAGCAAAACACGCGGGCTGAACGGCTTGGTAATATAATCGTCGGCGCCCATTTCCAGGCCGACGACAATATCCGATTCGGTGCCTTTGGCCGTAAGCATCACCACAGGAATCGCCGCGGTCTCGGCATCGTTTTTAATCAACTTGCAGACCTCAAGCCCGTCGATCTCAGGCAGCATCAAATCCAGCAGCACCAGATCCGGTACACCCGACTTGACTTTGGCCAGCGCCTCGCGTCCGGTCATGGCGACATCGGTCAAATACCCGCCCTTTTCGAGGTTGTACCGCACCAATTCAACCACGTCGTCTTCATCTTCGACGATCAAAATTTTTTCCTGGGCCATAGCCGCTCCGCATCAAACAACAGTTACCGCTCGGCAGTATCCCCTCTGTGTGTTAGGGCACGATTAGCGAACCGTTAGTTTCCGATTTGCCTGTTCGTCTTTTGGCACTCAGGCCAGCCCCAGCACGTCCTTCATTGAGTACAGGCCGGGCTTTTGGTCAAGTACCCACAAGGCCGCCCGCAGCGCCCCGCGTGCGAACGTATCGCGGGAGTGAGCGGTATGGCTCAGGGTAATCGATTCGCCCAGCGTACTGTAAAGAACCGAATGCTGTCCGATAATATCGCCGGCCCGAATGGCGTGCATCCCGATTTCGCCTTGTTGACGAAGGGCCTCTTTGCCGCGGCGTCCGTGGGTCAAAACATCCGGACACGTCCGACCGGTTTCCTCGCAAATCGCCTCGGCCAGCGACAGCGCCGAGCCGCTGGGGGCGTCTTTTTTGAAGCGATGGTGCGCCTCGACGATCTCAATATCATAACCTTCGCCCAGCGACCGAGCCACCTTGCCGACCAGTGCAAACAGCAGATTCATCCCCAGGCTCATATTGGTCGCCTGCACAACAGCAATCTTTTCAGCGGCCCTGGCCAGCCGCTGCCGCTGTTCGGGCGTCAGTCCCGTCGTGCCCATCACCAGGGCAATACCCTGATTGCGACAATGATCCATAACGCCGTCGGCCGCATCCGGCAGGGAAAAATCAATCAACACATCCGCTTCATCGGGCAGGGTACTGCTAACCGGCAGATCCAGCGATTCCAAACCCGCCAAAACGCCGGCGTCTTTACCTATATCTGGGTGTTTCGGGTATTCTACAGCCCCAACTATGGACAAGTCGGTCTCCTCACACGCCAAAGCCAGAATACGCTTGCCCATCCGCCCGGCGGCGCCGTTGATCACAAGCCTTGATTTCATACAAAAACTCCGTTTTTAAGGTCATTTTGTCATTCAATGAAATGATTATAGCCCATGAAACGTATTTTACAAGGGACGAACCCCGAACCGCCTTTGGCAGTAGAATGAAACGATAAGAACGAGTGTTATTCATACCGCTTTACAGTGAAAGGAAAGTGAAATGAAGCGTAAGATGTGCACTGGAATGTTGGTTTTTGCGGTCGGTTTTGGACTGATTGGAATCGCGGGATGTGAAACCGACGCACAAAACAAAGCACTGTTGGGTTCCGCCATCGGCGCAGGGGCCGGTCAATTGATCGGACGGGACACTCAATCGACGCTCATCGGGGCCGGCGTCGGGGCCGGCGCAGGGTATATGATCGGCAACGAACAGGACAAAGCCCGTCAGAGACAAGAGATAAACGCCATTCGTTCCGAGGCCGGCACCGAAACCGTCTGGATTACCAACACCAACGGATCGCAGATCCCCGTGCGTCTGGTCAAAGACGGACCGGCGTACATCGGCCCGCGCGGGGAACGCTATCCGAATCGACCGACAGAAGACCAACTGCGCCAAGTTTACGGGTTTTAATCCCCGCTGATCAAACGAAACGATTTCACGCGCACAACAACGGGCCAACCGGGGGGGAGTCTCGTTTTTTTATCAGAAAATCCGCTCTCAAGCCGTCAAAACAACCGCTTCATGATCCTGGCCTCAATCGATTCAGCAATTCGGGCTAAGTTTTTAAGGAATTTCCCTATTCACTTTTACACCACCGAGCGGCTAATCTGCATTTTATCCCGTTGAATGAACCGGATTCAATATCAGACGTAGCGGCTCAAGAGATATGTTAATCCAGACAGGGAGACAGAACGATGGATAAACCCAAGATGCCCCATCCGGGCCACGACAAACATCTATGCTATCTGAACAACCTGGGCTATCCGGTTTCCTATCCGGACGATTACAAATCGCTGGTACGGGACGGAAAATTTGTCTGTCAAAACTGCGGCCGTGTGGCCGCCAACGCCCAAAACCTGTGTAAACCGGAGGCATTATGAACACATCCGCCGCGACCCATCCCTGCCACGACCCCCCGGCCAAACGAGCCGACACAAAAAACGACGTGCTCGAGAAAGCCGTCGCCCTTGCCAAAAAGGTCGGGCATGTTTTTATTGCAACGGCCGACGTCGATGGCTTGCCGCATCTGGCCGCCGCCGGCGAAATGGAAAAAATCGGACCGGAGAACATCAGCATCTCAGAGTGGTTCTGCCCCGGTACCGTCAAAAATTTACGTCAAAACAGGCGCATTTCAGTGGTCGTGTGGGAAAAAGAAACGGACGTTGGATACCAGTTGGTCGGAACGCTGACGGATTACAAAAATGTCGGCGTCCTGAACGGCTATGCGCCGCAAACCGAAGGGCAAATCCCCCTGCCGCAACTGGAGCGGCGGTTGTGCATTCATATCCAAACCGTGATCGATTTTTCCGTTGCGCCCCACAGCGATGTGGAAGAAATCTAACGTGTCGGCCAACGTCCTGCGACCGCACAATCACAGGACGGGCGACACACAGTCGTTGTGTTTAAGGGATCGTGAAGGACAAAATAAGGAATTTCCCTATTTCGGAATCCAAACGGCTTGAGTATAAGAAGTTACCGCAGAAGCGGCGGCACGGTTTATCGTTAAGGAATCACAATAAATTGGAAAGGAATGACACATGTTTACGAAAGCCAAACAGGTCAATGAGGAATGCGCGGAAGACATTTTCTGCGGGGTCAATATCGTGCCCGATCCGGAGCAGGCCGGTGATCTTGAAAAAAAGCATCTGCCGGTAATCACCGCTCCCAAGCGCGTCAAAAAAGGCGAATGTTTTGAGGTGACCGTCGAAGTGGGCAAACTGCTCAAACACCCGAATGAGCCGGGACACTTCATTCAGTTTATCGAGCTGTATGCGGGTGAGACGTATCTGGCGCGAATGGATTTCACGGCCAAAACTACGTGCCCGGCAATGAAGGTCTGTGTGGCGCTGGATCACGGACACGGCAAGCTGCGCGCCTTTGAACGATGCAATCTGCACGGATGCTGGGAATATGAAGTGGATATCGAGGTAACCGATTAAATCGAGCTTGACGGAGACATGTTGAAATGCCGGAATTCACCAATCCATTCAGCGGAGTCGTACCGGGACGCAAGATGAGCGATGCGGAACTGGCTCGTGCCCTGCGGCTCGACCTGGCCGCCGAAGAAGAGGCGGTCTCCCTTTACGAAGCACACGCCGAGGCCACCGACAATGAGTTGGCCAAAAAAGTGCTTCTCGATATTGCCAATGAAGAACGTGTTCATGTCGGCGAATTCCAGCGTTTGCTGGCGATATTGCTGAAGGATGAAGCGCATTATCTGGACAAAGGCGCCGAGGAAGTCGATGAGATGGCCGCCGAGATCGATTCGCCTTCCGATGCAAATGAACCGCCGCCGAAACCGTCCATCGCAACGCCGGGCAGCTTGAAGCCGTAACTCGGCAACAGCATCAACAAAAGGATAAATGAAAGATGATGGAGAGCATCTATGACAGAACGATTTTTACATCGCAATGATGCGCCCTTCGGCGAAAAATTATGGGCAAAGATTGACGAAACCGTCGTCGCAGCGGCCAAGAGTCAAATGACCGCGCGGCGGATGTTGCCGACACAGGGGCCGTTTGGACTGGGCATGCGGGATTATCCTTCCCAAGACAAACCCCTCGACGAAAAAACCGTCGGCAGCGCCAAGATGACCGCCCCATGCGTGATGCCGCTGGTGATGATTTACAGTAAGTTTTCTCTGCCCATTCGCGACGTAGCCGCATTTGAAGAATGTGGTATGCCCATTGATTTGGGGCGAGCCGCCGCCGCGGCAATTGATTGCGCCCGACAGGAAGATGCCCTGCTATTCAACGGCGCCAAATCGCTCGGACTGGAAGGCCTGACTACCGCCTCCGGCGGTCATTCGATCAAACTCAGTTCCTGGGACAACGTCGGAACCGCAGCCGAGGATATGATCCGCGCAATAACCGCGATGGACAAGGCGGGCTTTCCCGGACCGTATACCCTCGCCCTGTCGCCCGATCTGTATAATTTCCTGTTTCGGCGGTATCCTCAGGGCAATCAAACCGAACTGGAACACATCGGGCAAATGATAACCGACAGCATCGTCAAGGCGCCGGGTATCTCATCCGGAGGCGTGCTGCTTTGCAGTTGCGGGCAATGCACAAGCATTGTCCTCGGACGGGATCTGGTGACAAGCTTCATTGGACCGACCGGCAATACCTATGAATTTATGGTATCGGAAAGCATCGCTCTTTGCCTCAATCAGCCCGAAGCGATATGTGTATTGAAAAAATAAATCAATGAATTGACTTGTTGCGGCCGAAAAGGACCGCTCGGGAAATAAGCTGTTATGGCCAAAGTTGAAGATACCCGTGAACATTTTGCCGTCTGTATGCAGGGCAACTGCTCGACCTGTCCGAGCTACCCCAAAGGCTCCAAAGAAGGGCTGTATTGTGCCCGCGGCCCCGCCAAACAGCCCATCGAAAAACGCGGCTGCAATTGTCCGGAGTGCCCGCTGTGGGAACAGTGCGGCCTGTCGGGAATGTATTATTGCGCTTCACGCAAAACCTGAGCTAACGACTGATGAGAACGCAGATGAACGGAACAACACCCTATGTAAATACGATACCCGCCGACCGGCAGCCGCCCTATCCGGGACGGCGCGAAATCGAACGGCGGATCAAAAGCCTTGTCCGCTGGAACGCGATGGCGATGGTCATCCGCGCCAATCGCCACAAACCGGGACTGGGCGGACATATCTCGACATACGCATCCGCAGCGACCTTGATGGAGGTGGGGTTTAACCATTTCTTCCGAGCCGACACGCCCGAGCAAAAAGGCGATATCCTCTATTTTCAGGGACACGCCGCTCCGGGAATTTACGCCCGCGCGTTTTTGGAAAGCCGTCTCAGCGGATTTGATATGGAAAACTTTCGCTCGGAGCTGGCGTCCGAAGGCGGGCTGCCGTCCTATCCGCACCCGCGGCTTATGCCGGAGTTCTGGCAGTATCCCACCGTGTCGATGGGGCTGTCGCCTCTGATGGCAATCTATCAGGCCCGGTTCAACCGCTATCTGGAAAACCGGCAATTGGCCGCACCGAGCGATCGCAAGGTCTGGGCGTTTCTGGGCGACGGCGAGATGGACGAACCGGAAAGTCTCGGCGCGCTGTCCATCGCCGGACGCGAAAAACTGGACAATCTGATTTTCGTCGTCAACTGCAACCTGCAGCGGCTGGACGGACCGGTACGCGGAAACGGAAAAATTATACAGGAACTGGAATCGATTTTTCACGGCGCAGGCTGGAATGTCATCAAAGTGATATGGGGATCGGACTGGGACGCCCTGTTTGCCAAAGACACCGAAGGACGACTGGCCAAACGAGCCGAGCAAGTCCCCGACGGACAATTTCAGAAATACGCCGTCTCCGACGGTGACTTTATCCGAAAAGACTTTTTCGGCACGGACCCCAAACTGCTGGAAATGGTCAGCAACCTGTCCGATGAACAACTTCGTCGGCTCAGTCGGGGCGGCCATGATCCGCTGAAGGTCTATGCCGCCTACAAAGCGGCGATCGAGCATACCGGACAACCGACCGTCATCCTCGCCCAGACCATCAAAGGCTATGGACTGGGCGAAGCGGCCGAGGGACGCAACATCACCCATCAACAGAAAAAACTCAACGAAGAAGAACTGGTCGAATTTCGAAGCCGCTTCGGCATCCCCATCCCGGACGGGGAGGTACAGGAAGCGCCGTTCTATCGACCCAACCCGGACACAAAGGAAATCCGCTATCTTCAGGAACAACGCAAACAGCTCGGCGGATACGTGCCGCGCCGCACGGTCATCGTCAAACCGCTGCAGATGCCGCCGGATGAGTTGTTCGACGAGTTTCTTAAAGGCAGCGGCGACCGCGAAGTAGCCAGTACCATGGTCGTCGTTCGCCTGCTGGCCAAGCTGCTCAACGACAAGCAGATCGGCAAGCTCATCGTTCCGATTGTTCCCGACGAGGCACGTACCTTCGGCATGGAAGCGCTGTTTCGACAGGCCGGCATTTACTGCCCGTCCGGCCAGCGATACGAACCGGTGGACAAAGACACCCTGCTGTTTTACAACGAACAGAAAGACGGAGCGATTCTTGAAGAAGGCATTACCGAGGCCGGCTCGATGGCCTCCTTTATCGCCGCCGGCACGGCCTATGCGTCGCACGACCTGAACATCATCCCGTTTTACTTCTTCTATTCACTGTTTGGAGCGCATCGGATGATGGATTTGATCTGGGCCGCGGCCGATGTCATGGCGCGCGGCTTTCTGATCGGCGGCATCTCCGGGCGAACCACCCTGGCCGGCGAGGGCTTGCAGCATCAGGACGGCCACAGCCATCATTTTTATTATGCCGTCCCGAACCTGAAAGCCTACGATCCGGCCTTTGCCTATGAACTGGCGGTCATTATACGCGACGGTCTGCACCGGATGTATGTGAAACAGGAAAACGTGTTTTACTATGTGTCGATGCTCAATGAGTTTTATCGGATGCCGCCGATGCCCGACGGCGTTGAAGAGGGAATTCTTAAGGGAATGTATCGGTATCAGTCCGCCGGCCTGAACAACAATGCACCCAAAGCGATCCTGCTCGGAAGCGGCGCCATCCTCAACGAGGCCGTCAAGGCCAAAGAGCTGCTTGAGTCGCGCTATGAAGTGGCTGCGGAGGTCTGGAGCGTTACCAGCTACAAAGCCTTATATGAAGACGCCGCAGCCGCAGCCCGATGGAATATGCTGCATCCGTCCGAAACGCGACGCTGCTATATTGAACGCTGCTTCGAGAACACGCAGGGCGTGTTTGTCGCGGCCACCGATTACCTCAAGACGCTGCCCTGTTCGATTGCCCGCTGGCTGCCGGGACGACTGATGCCGCTGGGCGCCGACGGGTTCGGTCGAAGCGACGGACGCGCCGAACTGCGCGATTATTTCGAAGTGGACGCACGATACATTGCACTGGCGGCCCTGGTCGGACTGAGCCAGGAAGGTAAAATCCAACTGGACCTGGTCCAGCGCGCGATACAGGAACTGAAAATCGATCCCGAAAAACCCAACCCCCTTTCCGTGTAAGCGGAAAAACAAACAGAAGAGGTATGTCAAATGATCAAAGAAATCACGCTCCCTGAAATATCGGAAACGGTTGAATCCGGCGACGTAATCGAAATCTTCGTCAAGGTCGGCGATGTCATTGATGTGGAAGAACCGCTGGTTCAGCTTGAAACGGAAAAGGCAACATTTGACGTGCCGTCCCCTGTCAAAGGCAAAGTGATTGAACTCCATATCGAACCGGGACAAACCGTCAACGTCGGCCAACTTCTGATGAAGGTGGAAACGGAAATTGAAGAAACAACACCCACGGGCCGGCCCGGACCCCGGCAGCCCGATACAACTCAGTCCGAAGGGGAGAATTCGGCTGTTATGCCAAAGGAAGTCGGAGCTGCGCCTGCGGCGGCCTCTGTGCGTCAGGAATCCGAAGCCTCGGAACCTGACGGGGCGAAAGCGGCAGGCGCAGTGCCCGACGACCGACCTTCGCAACGTGAGCTGTCACCGCCGCCCGCCGCGGCGCCGGCCGACAAATCGTTGCCCGATTTTTCCGTCTGGGGGCCGATTGAACGCAAGGCCGTTACCACAACGCGGAAAAAAATCGCCGCCACACTCAGTTATACCTGGGCGACGGTCCCGCAGGTGACCCAATATGACCACGCCGACATCACGACGCTCGAAGAATTACGCAAGGCCGGCGCCCAGCGGGTCAAAGACGCCGGCGGCAAACTGACGCTGACCGCCCTTGCCCTCAAGGCCGTAGCACTGGCCTTGAAAGACTTTGCGCAATTCAACGCCTCGTTCGATCCGCAGACCAATGAAATCATTTACAAGCAATACTGCCACTTGTCCGTTGCGGTGGATACCGACCGCGGACTGCTGGTGCCGGTGCTGCGCGACGTGGACAAAAAAAGCCTTCTGCAGATCGCGGTCGAATTGACCTCGCTGGCCGAACGCACCAAACAGCACAAGGTCGCACCCGAAGAGATGGTCGGCGGTAATTTCACCGTCAGCAATCTCGGCGGTCTGGGCGGCGGCGCCTTTGCACCGATCATCTATTGGCCCCAGGCGGCGATCCTCGGCATTGCCCGCGCAACCCGCCGACCGGTCTATATCGACCAGACACTTCAGCCGCGGCTGATTGTACCATTATCGCTGTCTTATGACCATCGCATCATCGACGGCGCCGACGGCGTCCGCTTTTTACGCCGCGTCGTCGAAATCCTCGAAAACCCCTTTATCCTCGCACTGGAGTAAACCGGTAACGCCGCATTCTCACCTCCGCTCTGACGGCATTACGGCGCTTGGCAATGTCACGCCGCGCGGGTATAATGCGTTGCGTCCAGTGAATTGATGTCGGTTTATTCAGGCGAATGCCATGAGCGATACAAGTCTTTATCGAATTATTGACGCCAACTTTAACCGGGCGCGGGAAGCGCTGCGGGGAATGGAGGAGTACTGCCGTTTTCTGCTGGATGATAAAACCCTCAGCGCCAGGGCCAAACAAATGCGGCATCAATTGTGCGGAGCCATTGCCCGGCTGGATGCGGAGAACCTGCTGACCGCGCGGGATGTAGCCGGCGATGTGGGACGCGAACTGAGCGTCGAAGGACAGCTTTCGCGGACGAGCCTGGCCGATTGCTTTACCGCCGCAGCCAAACGCGCCACCGAGGCCCTGCGCGTCCTGGCCGAGATGACCCGGACGCTGGATGCCGAGGTTGCGGCGGTCTGTGAGCGGCTTCGGTTTGGGGTGTATGACCTCGAAAAAAAGGTCTTTGAGGCCGTATATAAACTGGATAAACTCGAACGTATTAGCTTATATGTGCTGATTAACGTCGATCCGAAAACGACTGACACCGCAGCACGGCAACTGGCCCGACGCTGCATTGCCGGCGGCGCCGACACCCTCCAGCTTCGCGCAAAAGACCTGTCCGACCGCCGTTTTTTGTCGCTGGCCGAGATGTTTATGGAGGTATGCAGAACCGACGGAGCACTGGGGATCATCAACGATCGCCCCGACATTGCGGCCTTGGCGCAGGCCGACGGTGTCCATCTCGGACAGGACGATATGTTGCCAAAATCCGCCCGAACGCTGCTGAAAAGGCCGATGCTCATCGGCGGCAGCACCCACGCGATCAAGGAACTGAACGAAGCCGTCGCCGCAGGCTATGATTACGTGGGCGTTGGCCCGGCCTTTGCCAGCCCGACCAAACCCGGCCTTGCGCCGGCAGGACTGGACTACATCCGACAGGCCGTCCAGCAATTGGCATCCACCTCTATCCGACCCGTGGCCATCGGCGGCATCAATGCTCAAAACCTGCCCACTGTACTGGAAACGGGGATTCGAGCCGTGGCTGTGGCCTCGGCGATATTAGATAATCCAGAAAAACAATGCCGTCAACTCAAGACTATCCTACTCCGTTCGTAGAGTATCAGGGGTTTTCAACCACCAATCCACATTCCAGCCCAATGTCATATGAATAAAATATAAGACTTAAATAATCCCTAAATAGTCCCGCTCAGTAGATATAGGTTGACCTCTTTTTTGCGACATATCCATAACTTATTACAGGTAAAGGAGTAACAACAAGACAGGTCGGTTATTGGCCTTTAAGAAAGCGTTTTTTGCATTTCGAAACTGTCTTGTTTCTTCCGGAACGGACGTTTCATTTCGTTTCGTGTGGACAACCCTCAGTTTATTCACAACTTATCCACAATATACTTCTGATCGCAACCACTTCATAACAAGTGGGACGGCGTATGAATCGCCGACCTGGCTGCGGTTCGGTCGCGTAAATTCACTGCGTCGCAACCTCGGATAACATAAAAAAAGAGCTGGAATTCAAACGGACAAGGCGGTAAAACATAGCCACGTTTTTTATATGAAGCTGCACTACAAAAATTCGACGCTGGAGTCTATCGTCATTGCCGTCACCATCGCGGCGGTCTTGACGGTCGGTTTGACCTTTGTGATGCTCTACGGATTTGACCGTCCCGTTCTCTCGGAGACGCTGCTGCACACCATCCAGATGGGGGTGCTCTTTGTTTTCCTCTGGGAAAAGGCGGTACGTTTTTTTAATGTAGAGGACAAACGGCAGTTTCTTCGCAGCAACTGGTTTGAGGCGCCGCTGCTGTTGACCCTGTTCGTGGTGGCCGTCGGGGCGGGACGCTGGTTTGCCATCGCCCATCGTAACGAGGCCATCCTGGTCGCCGTCAGTGCGTATCTGGTCCTGCAGGTCATCAGCAAAGTCTGTCTGAGCATGGTGGTTCTGGCCGCGTCAGGGCTGAATCCCACCCGTACCCTGATCAGTATTTTTGTGATTCTGATTTTGGCCGGGGCGGGACTGTTGATGCTGCCCAAAGCCCAGGCCGACCGCGACGAACCGCTGAGCTTGACCGACGCCGTTTTTACCGCCACCAGTGCCACCTGCGTCACCGGACTGATCGTACGGGATACCGGCGGCGATTTTACCCGGATGGGACAAATCGTCATCCTGGTCCTGATTCAGTTGGGCGGACTGGGCATTGTCATCTTCGGCGGCGTACTGGCCCTGTTGCTCGGCCAGGCACTCAGCATCAAAGAAGCTGTGGCCATGCAGGACTTGCTCAGCGCCGCCACGCTCAATCGCATCGGTGCGATGATCGCCTTTATCTTCGGCGGCACCCTGCTGATTGAAGCCGTTGGGGCGGTGCTGATGTATCCGATGTGGTCTCAAGTCCCCGGCACGGTCGCCACCACGGACCAACAGTGGTTCTTCAGCATCTTTCACGCCGTCAGCGCCTTCTGCAACGCCGGATTCAGCCTGAATCAACGCAGCCTGATGGATTTCCACGGAAGTTGGGGAGTCTATCTGGTGTTTTGCCCGCTGATTGTCATCGGCGGATTGGGCTTCGGCGTCTTGTATAACATCACAAGCGTTTGTGTGGATCGCATTCGGCGGCTGGTCCGCCGACACAGTTGCCCGGAAGAATTTTTTCAG
The DNA here is from genome assembly GCA_050309605.1 of Anaerohalosphaeraceae bacterium. Classification (GTDB taxonomy): domain Bacteria; phylum Planctomycetota; class Phycisphaerae; order Sedimentisphaerales; family Anaerohalosphaeraceae; genus T3Sed10-213. Next base: position 224,586 of record JBNRMN010000033.1, on the reverse strand, counting down.
TTGGGCATTTCCAAGCGGCTCGGACTGCAAAGCAAAATTGTCTTGACCGCCACCGCCGCATTGATTATCGGCGGCACGGCCCTGCTGATGCTGTTGGAACATTATTCGCCCCGCCCTCAGGCGGATGGACGATTTCTGACGGCGCTGTTTCAGTCGATTACCGCCCGTACCGCCGGGTTCAACACCGTTCCGATTGAATATCTCTCGGAACCCTCCAAACTGACGCTGATGCTGCTGATGTTCATCGGCGGTTCGCCCGGCTCACCGGCCGGCGGCATCAAAACCGTGACCTTTGCACTGATTATCATGGCCGTATATGCCACCCTGCGAAAACGGCGGGAAGTGGAATTGTTCAAACGGTCGGTGCGGCTGGTGGTCGTCGGCCGCGCAATTGCCGTGGCGGTGCTCTTTATGATAATCCTGCTGACCGCTGTGCTCGGATTGTGCCTGACTGAACGACACAGTGACTGGACGCTGGTGGATTTGGCCTTTGAGGCCACCTCAGCCATGGGCACGGTCGGACTTTCCACCGGCGTGACGCCGACTTTGACAACCGCCGGAAAGTGGATTATCATTATGACCATGCTCATCGGACGTCTCGGCCCGCTGACCTTGCTGGCGGCGCTGATGTTCAACGTCAAACCGGCCGGATATGATTATCCATCCGAGCCGCTGATGGTAGGATAACAATCAATCAAAGTTGAAACATTAAAAATCAAAATGGCAAATCCGCCTTCGGCGGAGGCGTGCGTGGTTGCGAGATTGGCATATTGATATTTTTTTGAACTGGATAGGCTTATGAAGCGATTTGTGGTCATCGGCTTGGGCCGATTCGGCAAGAAACTGGCGATTGCCCTGGCAATGAGCGGAGCGGACGTGATTGCGATTGACAAAGACCGAGATATCGTCGAGGACATCCGTGATCAGGTCAGCCATGCCGTACGTCTGGACAGCACCGATGAAGAAGCCATGCGCGCACAGGGCGTCGATAAGGCCGATGTGGCCATCGTCGGGATGGGCGAACGCGGCCGCGCCTTTGAGTCAGCGATTTTGACGGTGGTCAACCTCAAACAGATGGGCGTTCCGCAGATTTACGCGCGCGCAGCCAATCTGACCGCCGGACAGGTCTTCAGCGCCGTCGGCGCGACCGAGGTCATTTATCCCGAAATCGAAACCGCCCAGCGCTGGGCCTATCGGCTGATCGCGCCGCACATCGAGGAAAAAATCGACTTTGCCCCCGGCTACAGCCTGGCCCGCGTCAAGGCGCCGGCCTCTTTCCATAACAAAACCGTGATGGACTTGCAGCTTCGGCAAAAATATAACGTCAATCTCGTGGCCATCAAACGCAGCGAAGACAACGTCAAAGAAGACGAAGATCGCGTCATCAACGTCCCGATGCCCGAAACACCCGTCTATGCCGATGACATCTTAATGGTCGCCGGCTCGGACGTGGACCTGTCCCGCCTGCCGCAGGAATAGTCCAAAACCACAGACAACACAGAAATAAGCCGTTGCTTTATCACAGCCTGGAAAAAAGTCTTGCAAAATAGAAATTGATTTCTAAAATGCAAGAAATGCTGGATAGAAAAATACAAAACGTTGTACTTAAAAGGCTTAAGACATTTCCGGCTGTTACCCTTCTTGGCCCTCGCCAGTGTGGAAAAACAACTTTTGCACAATTACTGGGTGGGATTTATTTTGATTTAGAACAGGACCCGGACAGGGTAAACCTTGATTTGCGGTGGGATAGCCTGATGGCACAGACCGAGTTGGTCATTCTGGATGAGACCCACGAATGGCCGGACGTGTTCAAACGTCTGCGAGGAGCGATTGATAAGGATCGCCGGCGCAACGGGCGGTTTTTGCTGATCGGGTCGGTCTCGCCGGCGTTGATGCGGCAGGTCTCCGAGTCGCTGGCCGGGCGGATGGCTGTGCTGGAACTGACACCGTTTACGTGGGAGGAACTGTCCGAACCGCAGCGGCAGCATCTTTGGCTCTTTGGCGGCTATCCCAACGGCGGGATTCTGGAGGCCGATCAGTATCTTCGATGGCAGCAACATTATCTGGATTTGCTTGTGTTCCGTGATCTGCCGCTGTGGGGACTGCCCGCCGAGCCGCAGACGACGCAACGGCTGCTGAAAATGATCGCGGCGGTGCACGGCCAGACGCTGAACGCCTCACAGTTGGGAAAGAGCCTGGATATTTCCTATAAAACAGTCAAGAGCTATCTGGGGTATCTGGAAGGGGCGTTTTTGATTCGTCAGCTTCAGCCGTATTTTTCAAACCTGAAAAAACGACTGGTCAAAAGCCCCAAGCTGTACTGGCGCGACAGCGGCCTGCTGCATTCGCTGCTGAACGTGCAGAACGAAGACGACCTGCTGTCGGCGCCCTGGGTCGGCGCAAGCTGGGAAGGATTTGTCATCGAACAGGCGATCAACGCGCTGAAATTGCGAGACATCACATTTACGCCCTATTTTCTTCGCACCAATGACGGCTATGAGATCGATCTTGTGCTGGATTTCGGAAGGGAAAAATGGGCGATAGAGATTAAATTGACCAGTGCCCCTGACCTGTCGGCCATACAAAAACTGAACAAAGCCGCCGACCTGATCGAGGCCTCGCGCCGGATTCTGATCAGCCGTACAACAGACAATCTCGACAACGGCAAGGTTGTCTCATGCAATCTGGATTGGTTTATTCAAAATTTTCCTGAATACTGAACAGATTACATCAATTGACCTCTATGTTCTTTGTGTCCTCTGCGGCAAAGAAAAGAAAAAAATGAATAATAGCGAAATATTTGTTACAGATATGGACGGGACGCTCCTGCAGACGGCCGGGCGGCTGTCGGAGTACAGCAAAAAAACGCTGCGTCAATTGCTGGCCGAAGGGGTGCGGTTTACCGTGGCCAGTGCGCGGGCGTGGGCGGAGATGACGCCGATCCTGGGCGATTTGCCGCTGCGGCTGCCGGTGATTGCGGTCAACGGGGCGTATCTGACCGACTATGCGACCGGGCGGCACCTGGTCATCAATCATCTGGACGGGGCCTTTGCGGCGACGATTTATGCGCATATCCTGAATGAGGGACTGCTGCCGTTTGTGGTAACGCATAATGGAGATGAGGACTGTTTGTACTGGGAAAAACTGATTAACCCAGAAATGCAGTGGTATCATGATATTCTCAAACTCGAAAATGACCGGCGATTGAGACAGATTGCAAAATTAACCGACGCACTCAAAGATAAAGTCATTGCGTTTGCGGTGATGGGGCCGCGGGAGAAGGTGACCGCACTGGCGAGTTTGATGGCCGAGCGGTATCCGGGCAAAATGGAAAATTTCCTCTTTGAAAACCCCTACCGCACCGACCACTGGTGGCTGACCATCCACGACCAAAAAGCGTGCAAATCCAAAGCATTGCGAACACTGATGGAGCTGGAAGGCTTTTCATCCAAACAACTGACGGTCTTCGGCGATCACATCAACGACATCAAGATGTTCCAACTGGCCGGCTGCGCCGTCGCCGTGGCCAACGCTGAACCCATCGTCAAACAGCACGCCGATCACATCATCGGCCCCAACGACGACGACGCGGTAGTCCGATATATTAAAACACATGTGAATCAAGAATGCGGTGGATAACTCTATGACAGATGCAGTAAAAACAACCATTGGTCAACTCCGCGAATATGTTGGAAACAATGTAACGCTTGCCGGATGGGTCTATCATCATCGCGTTGCCGGCAAGCTGCAATTTGTCGTTCTTCGCGATGGCACGGGATTATGCCAATGCGTCTTTGAAAAAACCACCCTCAGCGAAGATCTCTTCGAGGCCGTCAAACGGCTGGGCCAGGAGTCGTCGCTGACAGTCACCGGCACGGTGCGGGCCGAGCCGCGCTCGCCGGGCGGCGTGGAACTGGCGGTAACGGACGCGACGGCGATCTGTGCGACGACGGATTACCCCATCACGCCCAAAGAACACGGGGTGGAGTTTCTGATGCGCAATCGCCACCTGCACCTGCGCAGCCGAAAGCCATGGTGTACGATGCGGATTCGCCACACCATCATCGACGCCGTCCGCCGTTTTTTCAACGACAACGGCTTTACGCTGATCGATACGCCCATCTTCACCGCCGCCGCCGGCGAAGGAGAACAAACTCTCTTTGCCGTCGATTACTTCGGCCAGCCGATGTATCTGACCCAGACCGGACAGCTCTATCTTGAAAGCGCTGCGATGAGTTTCGGCAAGGTCTATTGCTTCGGCCCGACCTTCCGCGCCGAAAAAAGCAAAACCCGCCGCCACCTGACCGAGTTCTGGATGGTCGAACCGGAAGTGGCCTTTATCGATCTGCCGGAACTGCTTGAATTGGCTGAAAACTGCATCTCAAGCCTCCTTGCCCGCGTACTGAAGGACAATCGTACGGAACTGGAAGAATTGGGAGCGGACATTGCCGGCCTGGAAAAAATCACCCCGCCGTTTGTGCGGCTGACCTATACCGAAGCGGCCGAGATCCTGACCAGCGAGCAAACGCAGCGGTTTCTGGCCGAACAGCTCGAAGGGTTTAAGAGACAAAAGGCCGCACTGGAAGCCGAACTGGCCCAGATCGAGGCAGCGGATAAGAAAGGCGGCCTGAAGAAATGGCAGCAGGAAAAAAATGCCCGGCGCATCCCCGAACTCCGCAGCGAGATCGCCGAGCTGGAGACCAAAATCGAAAACAACCCCAAACACGCCGAGCTGGCCGCCGGGTTCCAGTGGGGCAAAGACCTGGGCGGCTCGGACGAAACCATCATCTCACTGATGCACGACAAGCCGGTCTTTGTCACGCACTACCCGCGTCAGGCCAAGGCCTTTTATATGAAAACCGACCGAAGCAATCCGAAGGTCGTGGAGAATTTCGATCTGCTCGCGCCGCAGGGCTTCGGCGAAATCATCGGCGGCTCAATGCGTGAAGACGACTACGACTGCCTGCTGGCCCGCATCAACGAAGAAGGCTATAGCCCCGACGACTACGCCTGGTATCTGGATTTGCGCAAATACGGCTCCGTACCGCACGGCGGATTCGGCCTGGGCGTCGAACGCACCGTTGCCTGGCTCACTGGACAGCGCCATATTCGCCAATGCATCGCCTTCCCCCGACTGATGGACAAGGTGTACCTGTAAATCCGACGCCCGCTGTCAAACCGAACAAACCGCCCCGCCTATGACAAACCGTTGAACGGGCGGTTATGACCCGATCACCCTTAAACAACCGCTTGAGGCAATGTTCCCGGTCTGCCAAGCGGTTGCCGGCAAAGGCATTACAGGTGGACGCCGCAGTAGCCGATCTCGCAGCAGACGGTTTTGAGCCGCTGCCAGACGGCCGGATCATCCACCATCGCCACCGCCAGCGGAAACAGCACCCGATCCTCGTGAAACAAATGCTCCCGCATCATCGGGCACAGATAGCGAACCGTATTGGACAGACGCACCTTGAAGACCTCCGGCGCCATACGCTCAGAGGCAATCGTCAACTTGATCAAATCGCTGACTGCTGTTTTCAGATACGTATGATCGTTTTGTATCTGCATAAACAAGCTCCCCCACCCCAGCTCTTTGAGCACCGGAAACAGCACATCGTTTTCCCGGTCCACATGCTCTTCCATCGCATTCAAATGCTCGGCCACGTGCGCCAGACGCATCATCTCCGAACTGGCCGATCCTGTCTTTTCCGTCTGCTGAATGTACTCGTTCAATTCTTCCAGCTCGGCAAGAAAACAGCGAATGATTTCATGCTCGGCCATCACTCTGCGCAGGATATGTCCGTCCGGCAAACGACGTCGAAGATCGTTCTCATCGCTGTCCAGCACGCCCATCAGCACAAAGGCCGCGGAAAGCTGCTGGACTTTTTTGGCCGACAGCCCGCTGGCAAGCAGATGTTTTTCCGCACGCGCTACATCATCGGGGCTGATTTGGGTAATCAGCCGATTGGCTTGCCGACGGATATGCGAGTCGTTTCTACCCTCGCTGAGTTTCATCAGCAAACCGGCCAGTTCCTGAGCCGCATTTTGACTGTCACATTTTTTCATTCTTCGTTTCCCCGCCCAGCGACCACATCCGTTTTCCATCTCTTTTATACGTTGAAAATGCTGGTTGGGTGTGAAGAGTTTACACAAAAGGAAAAAACGTGAGGTAGGACCCTTCCCTGCCGCCCTGGTGGCCGTTTAGGTCGATTCCGGCAGGCTGGAATGCTGCCGCAGTACCGCTGTAAACGCGACCGCCGCGGTCTCAATACGGAGTATATGACGATTAACCCGTACCGGACTGGCCTGGTGATCTTCCAAAAGCCTGAGTTCCTCATCGGAAAAACCGCCTTCCGGCCCAATGCACACAATTCGATCCGCCCGACCCGTCGAATCACTGGTCATCTCAAGCCATTGCCCCTCCGGATCCCCATACAGCAACTCCGCCTCGGCGTATTGCTGACGCAAACGACATACCGCCTCTCCAAATGATTCCGGCCCGCTCAAGATCGGCAAATAGACCCGACCGCATTGCTTGGCCGCTGCAAGGGCGATTTTATGACAGCGATCAATCGACGCCGCATTACCCATTTTAACAGTCCGCTGAAACTGAACCGCGGCGATGTGGTCGGCACCCAGCTCGGTGCATTTTTCCACCATCCACTCAAACCGATCGCCGCGGGCCATGCTGACCGCCAGAATGATGCGCCCTGACGCGGCGGGGGGAATATGTGTCTTTTTGAGCAGATGCACACAAACCCCCTCGCGTGTGATCGTCTCAATCTGCGCATCGGCAAGCAGTCCTTTACCATCAAAAATCTGCACCTTGTCGCCGACTTTCAGACGCAAAACTTTATTGAGATGGCGCGATTGGATCGGATCCAGCAAAACGCTGTCTCCGGCGGGATGGTCACAAAAAAATCGAAAGAGGCGCATCGTTTGAGTACTCAAAAAAGCCGCAAGGTCTTATAATAAAACCCTTGCGGCTGTAAAAACACCGTCGGCGTGCCCGACCCTCTCAAATGGCTGAATAAAGCGACTATTTGCTCTCGACTTCGTATGTCGGAGCGTGCTTTTCATACTCAAGCAATTCCTGGAGCAAGCTGTTGTATCGGGCCAAACTGTCACCGCACCCGCTTGTATCGGGCTTCGGAACCACATTGACCGTGCTGCAAGTCTTGCAACGGACCTTTCGGCCCCCGTATTCTTCTGCGACCTTGTATTCATGGGCGCACTTTGTACACTTGAATTTAATCATTTCGCTTTCCTCGGTTTCTTCGGTTTCTGCTCGCTCTGACAAACTCTTTTTTCTTCTCTCTACTTATATATGCCTCTTGAGCCGTGATTTCCGGCAAAAAAAATGAAAAAATATGATAATTTTCAAAAAACCACACACAAAAACACATCCTATAAGTAAGACACGCTTTTGGAGGTGTCTGTTTCACAAAATCTCTCGATTTACTTCAAAAAAATAAAAAAAGCCCCAAAACGACTTTGGAGCTTTACCGTGTTGTAAAGACAAATTGTCTTCTTAGGCGACAATATCAACGCGACGACCGGTGAACCGCACCTTTCCCACAGCAGTTGCATAAAGGGTATAATCCCGCCCCATTCCGACGTTAAAGCCGGGCTTGAACTGCGTGCCGCGTTGACGCACAATGATCGATCCGACTTGGGCAGACTGCCCGCCGAAAAGCTTGACTCCCCGATATTTCGGGTTGCTGTCGCGCCCATTTCTTGATGAACCTTGTCCTTTTTTATGTGCCATCGTTCAAATCCTTGTTCAAACAGAGTGAAGACTCGTTTCGACTCGCATTCCACAAAGAACGTTATTTATACTTGAGGAAAAGAGGTTTGTAAACAAAAAAATCGGGAATTTTCCCCAAAAAACGCAATTAATTCATAAAAAAAGCCCCGCCGTGAAGCGGGGCCTCTCACATGCAACCTGAACGTTCGGACTAAGCCGGGGTTACATTGTTGGCACACGGGCCTTTTTTGCCTTGGCCGACCTCGAAGTTCACCTTCTGGTTCTCATCGAGCGTGGCGTAACCGCCGGTTTTGATTTCAGAATGATGCACGAACAGATCGGGACCGCCGTCGTCCGGGCAAATGAACCCAAAACCCTTGCTTGCATTAAACCACTTGACTGTACCTGTACTCACTGCGTACTCCTTGGTCTGAAACAGACCCTTAAACTGTATCTCTCGCTGATTGGGTTAAAGGAAGCATATTCTTGAGAGATGAAAGAAGACACTTCACACAAGGTAACCATACCACATCGCGGATTCAACGCCAAATAAAATAATTGCAATTTGTAAAAATATTTCTTAACTTTATTTTCAATAATGAGTTAGAATTCTTATTATGGCGAACAAATTGCCCGATTCCAGAGTAAATAATCAGGAATAAGAAAGGTCAACACCCATGCTTCAAATGGCAGTATTCAACACGAAACCCTATGTGGAAGAGTTTTTTCATCGGGCCAATGAGCGATTCGGCCACAGGTTGACGTTTTTCAAGCCGCGGCTCTCGGACGAGACCGTTGACCTGGCCAAGGGATTTGATGCGGTGTGCATCTTCGTCAATGACGCCGCCGATGCGCCGATTTTGACACGACTCAAAGAACTCGGCGTGCGTCTGGTGGCCTTGCGCTGCGCGGGCTTTAACAACGTCGATCTGGAAGCCGCCGAGCGGCTGGGCCTGTCGGTGGTGCGTGTGCCTGCCTATTCGCCGTACGCGGTCGCCGAGCACACCGTGGGCCTGATTTTGGCGCTGAATCGCCGCATCCACCGGGCGCATCAGCGGGTGCGTGAAGGCAATTTCTCACTCGACGGCTTGATGGGCTTTGACCTGCACGGCACACCCGTCGGCATCGTCGGCACCGGCAAAATCGGTCAGATCGTCGCCCGAATCCTGCACGGGTTCGGCTGTGAGCTGTACGCCTATGACATCCAGCCCAACCCCGACTGCGAGAAACTGGGCGTTACGTACGTCAGCCTTGATGAGATCTACCGCCGCTGCTTTATCATCACGCTGCACTGTCCGCTTATGCCGCAGACACACCACCTCATCGACGCCGAGGCGATTGACAAGATGCAGGACTGCGTGATGCTGATCAACACCAGCCGCGGGGCGCTGATTGATACGCAGGCGGTCATCAACGGCCTCAAGAGCCAGCGCATCGGCTACCTTGGCCTGGACGTGTATGAGGAAGAAGGCGACTTGTTCTTCGACGATTTGTCCGATCAGATCATTCAGGACGATGTGTTTGCCCGGCTGCTGATGTTCCCCAACGTCATCGTCACCGGCCACCAGGCGTTCTTTACCCATAACGCCGTGTCCGCCATCGCCGAAACGACGCTGGACAACCTCGCCGCGTTCGAAAAAGGCCGCTGTCAAAATGTTCTGACGTGCAGTCTGCACCGCAGCTCAGCCGCACAGGAGACCTCCCACAAGTAGCCCGCCGGCAAGCTGCCGAAGGCGCCGGACAGGCGCTGGCATCGAGCCAAAAACACTATACGCCTGCGCGGGTGCGCCTTTGTGCCGTCAACGAACGATACCGTCCCGCTGCACACACAAAACCAGTCATACTTCACCTTGTAAGTAAATTTATCAATTTTCAAATAAAACATCAATATCGCCGGAAATTTCAACATCAATCCGCTTTTCGTTGTTGACATCGCCGCATTTGCACACTATATTCGATTTCCTTTAACCACTGCGAGAATACATCAGGACACACGTCAAGGCCTGTGTGGGGCCAGGCGAAACGGTTGTAAAAACGATATAAGGATAAATGAAGTCTAAACTTAGGAGACGTTGAAGATGGCTAAGGCGAAGGCTAAGGCGAAAACAACAAAAAAGAAAACGGTCGCAAAGAAACCCAGCAAGATGGTCTATTTCTTCGGCGGCGGCAAGGCCGACGGCAACGCCGGGATGAAAGAGTTGTTGGGCGGCAAAGGCGCCAACCTGGCCGAGATGGCTTCGCTTGGCGTACCGGTTCCTCCGGGTTTTACGATCACGACGGAAGTGTGCACCTATTACTACGCCAACAAGCGCAAATATCCCATGGGCCTGAAGCAGGAAGTCGAAAAAGCACTGGCCAAAACCGAGCGGATCATGGGCAAAAAGTTCGGCGACGTCAAAAACCCCCTGCTGATGAGCGTCCGTTCCGGAGCCCGTTCGTCGATGCCGGGCATGATGGAAACCGTCCTGAATATCGGGCTGACCAGCAAAACCATCCCCGGTATGATCGCCCAGTCAGGCAGTGAGCGGTTCGTGTATGACGCCTACCGTCGTCTGATTATGATGTACTCGGATGTCGTGATGGAAAAAGCCGCGGGCATCGAGCCGAAAGAGGATCAGGGCATTCGCCGCCAGCTCGAAAAACTGATGGATGAGGTCAAAAAGCGAAAAGGCTATGTCAACGATGTGGAGTTGACCGCCGACGACCTCAAAGACCTGTGTGAACAATTCAAGGCCAAGGTCAAAAGCGTTATTGGCAAGCCCTTCCCCGACGATCCGATGGAACAGTTATGGGGCGGCGTCCATGCCGTGTTTGCGTCGTGGAACGGCAAGCGCGCCGTCAGCTATCGCCGCATCGAAGGCATTCCGGACGAGTGGGGCACCGCGGTGAACGTGCAGGTAATGGTGTTCGGCAATATGGGCGACGACTGCGCGACCGGGGTGGCCTTTTCACGAAATCCCGGCAACGGCGAAAACAAATTTTACGGCGAATATCTGGTCAACGCGCAGGGTGAAGACGTCGTGGCCGGAACACGGACACCGGCGCCGATTAATAAAGATTCGCAATCCGAATACAACAAACACCTGGTCACCCTCGAAAAAGGTATGCCCAAACTGTACAAGCAGCTTGTAACCATCAAGAACAAACTCGAAAAGCACTACCGCGATATGCAGGACATCGAGTTTACCATTGAGAAGGGTCGGCTGTGGATGCTTCAGTGCCGTGTGGGCAAACGAAATGGCCCGGCGGCGATTCGAATGGCGGTGGATATGGTCAAGGAACGGCTGATTAACCCGGCCATCGCCGTGACCCGTGTCACGCCGGCTCAACTGGATGAGCTGCTGCACCCGATCATTGATCCGACGGTCGAAAAAGAACATCCCGTGCTTGCGTCCGGTCTTCCGGCCGGCCCCGGCGGCGCTACCGGGCAGATCGTCTTTACCGCCGCCGATGCGGTCAGGTGGGTCAGCGAGGGCAAAAAAGTCATTCTCGTCCGTGAAGAGACCAACCCCGAAGACGTTGAAGGCATGCGCGCCGCCGAGGCGATTTTGACCGCACGCGGCGGAATGACCAGCCACGCGGCGCTGGTGGCTCGCGGCTGGGGCAAGTGCTGCGTCGTCGGCTGCGGCGAGTTGAACATCGAGCACAGCAAAAAGCAGATTCAAGTTGACGGCACCGTCCTGAAAGAGGGCGACTGGATTACGCTCAACGGCACAAAGGGCAATGTCTATGTCGGGCAGCTTCCGATGATGGATCCCGGCGAAGAAAACAAAGTGCTGATGGACTTTCTGAAGATTTGTGACAAATGCCGCACAATGGGCATTCGCACCAACGCCGATACCCCTGAAGACGCCGCCAAGGCCAAATCCTTTGGCGCTGAAGGCATCGGCCTGTTCCGTACCGAGCATATGTTCTATGGCGAAGGCAGTGATGAGCCGCTGTTCTATCTGCGGAAAATGATCCTGTCCAAGAGCACCAAGGAACGCCGTGAGGCCCTCGATAAGCTGGAGCCGTATGTCAAGAAGGCCATCAAGGGCACGCTCGAAGAAATGGACGGGATGCCGGTGGTCATCCGTCTGCTCGATCCGCCGCTGCATGAGTTCGTGCCGCATGACGAAGGCAAGCAGAAAGAGCTGGCCAAGGCGCTGAATATCAACATGGCCGAGCTGGTCAAGCGATTTGAGAACCTGGATGAGGTCAACCCGATGATGGGCCATCGCGGCGTACGTCTGGGCGTCACCTATCCGGAGATTACCGAGATGCAGGTGCGTGCGATTTATGAGGCCGCCGCCGAATTGACCAAGGCCGGCAAAAAGCCGTATCCGGAGATCATGATTCCGGTGACCTGCGATGTCAAAGAGCTTACCGATCAGCAGGCCATTGTCGATCGCGTCTATAAGGAAGTGCGCTCCAAGTATAACCTGCGTCGGATTAAAACGATGACCGGTACGATGATCGAGATACCGCGTGCGACGCTGTTGGCCGATCAGTTCGCTCAGACGGCTCAGTTCTTCAGCTTCGGCACGAACGACCTGACGCAGATGACGTTTGGTTTCAGCCGCGATGATGCGGGCGGTTTTCTGCCGGCTTATATTGAAAAGGATATTCTGCCGGGCGATCCGTTCCAGAGTATCGATGAGCAGGGCGTCGGCGAGCTGATTCGCATTGGCATCGAGCGCGGTCGGGCAACCCAGCCGAAACTCGAAATCGGCATCTGCGGCGAACACGGCGGCGATCCGGCCAGTGTGGAGTTCTGCTTCCTGGCCGGGATGGATTATGTGAGCTGTTCTCCGTTCCGCGTGCCGATTGCGCGACTGGCCGCCGCTCAGGCCGCCGTCAAACACGGCCGGGTGAAAACCACCGCCACAAAGGGCAAAAAGAAGAAATAACCCTTTGCACAATTAGACTCCAAGACCGACAGGGTGCGACGGTTTTTCCGCCGCACCCTTTTTTGTTGCCGTTTTTATCCCGTTCAGCAAGACGGATTAACGATCAAGCGTTGTGCATTGCAGCCAGCGGCGCGCCAGCAGGGAAAAGTCCTGGATATCGACACAGCAATCTTGATTGATGTCTTCGGGGAAATAGACGCTGCACTCAAGCGGCTTGAACTGGCCCTGATAGATTTCGCCTTCCGGATAAGGAAGCCGCTCTTTCCAGTCCAGTTCGACAGGCGGAAGCTGCTGAATCGGAAATTGTTCCGGAATCCGCGTCATCCAGTCGTTGAACTGCCATAATTCCTCCGGATCAAGCTTGCCGTAGCTGTGTCCAAACCGCAGATTGCCGATCATAAACGGCTCTTCTTCCTTGCTGTTCAGCTCAAAGTAATGCAGTTCGGGATCCTGCATAAAGTCGTATTCGTGCATAAACCGATATTCGGCCGCCACGATTGCCGATGGAGACTGTTTTTCATCTCTGGCGATCAGATCAAAACTCCCGATGACGTAGCCGCCGGACACATTGGGGATCCGGGAAGGCGCTTCCTGAATTTCAGGCGTGATAATCCGCCAGTAAAATTCAGGAAAACGAATGACAAATCCCGGTTCGGGATACGTAAAATGGACATCTCGATAGTAAATCGCATTCCAGTACGGCACCACGAACTCGGTGGTGATGGTCACCCAGGTGCAGTAAGGCACGGGGTTATCGCGCAAATCCCAATCCACCGTCAGCTCACGCGGAGGGGAGGCGTTTTCTTCTATCTTCGGCGGATTGGCGGTGTTCCAATCCAGCCGCGTTCGATAGCTGAGGATATCCACATCCGTCCCGACTTTGTAATGCAAATCGATGGCGTTCATGAAACGTACATTCTGATGGATGCGGTAGCTGCCGGTCACCTTTTGTGTCAGGGCATGGTCGCCGGGATCGTCGGTGGGGCACAGCGTAATGATGTGCTTGATGAACGGATGGTTGCCGCTGTAGTTGATGTACCAGCCGTTGCCTTCATTGAAGCCGCCGGGGTTGGGATTGGTGTAGCCGTCATAGGTATAGGTCTGGACATCGCCGCCGGTTTCGCGGTCCGAATCGGTAACAATGACCTGTGTCGGGGCACCGGTCAGAAGGGCTTCGCCGCCGCTGTCGCCCCAGCAAGCGATGGCATGGCCGCCGCCGGCACTGCCGCCGGCGGTCGTTCGCGGCCAACTGATGCTCAATCCGAGCATCTGACAGCGCCGCAGTTCATTGCCGATGAATCGCGCCCCGTTGCTGTTGGCCCACGGCGTGCGGGTTTTGTTGCCATAGACGGTAACCACGGTGTAAGGGTTGCCCGGCCAGGTGTTGTGCGCCGATGCCAGCCACCACGTCAGGGCCGTATCCGTCCAGCCGCCGTTGGCGGTGCCGAAATTGGCCGTCAGATCGCCGTAGATGTCATCGGCCCGTTCCTGCACCGTTTTGCCGTTGCCGTAGCCGGCCCCGGCCAGCATATTGGCCGCGGTCGCCAGCCAGCAGGAGTTGTTGCCGGACAAGAACGCCTTGTCCGCATCCGGCGGCGGATCCATCTTCATATACACCGCCAGGGCCGAGCGGCTGACAAGGCTCAAACAGAGTACGAGCAGCCACAAACGAATTACAGGTTTTCTCATGGGTTGACCCTCCAAAAAAGGAGTGAAAAAGAAGTGGCGCTGCTTACGATAAGCACGCGCAATGGGAAAGAAGTGAAATTACCAAAAGTACAAAAGAAGATAGGGAATTCCAGCAGTATGCCAATACCTCTCAACGCTCCGTCGCATTGTCGGCATTTGTCAGTCATTCTCCGCCGCCGTTTCTTTTCTCTCAATCCACCATACTCATTAACCCGGCCAAAAGTCAAGTTAATTTTCAGGCCGTTTGTGCGGAGAAATAGTCAGCTCCGAGCTTTTATAATAGTTTTCGTGAGGGGTTTAGATCGGCGATTTTGCTTTTTGGGTCGAAATTTGCTTGATTTTGCAGGGGGCAACTGTATTAGTGGAATCCGCATTGTGTTGCATAAGGATAACTTGACCGAGAAGAGATATTCCGCCGCCGAGACAACAGCAGCCGCACAGATTGTAATCCGGTTGCAAGACAGGGGCTTCGAGTATGCCGTCGCAGGATATGGATAGTCTGGTTATCACGTCGATTTTGACGTATTTGTTTATGATCGGCTCGTTTTTGCTGGGCGTGGTGCTAATCGCCCACATCCTGCTGCAAAAGCACTCCCCTTCGGGGACGATCGCGTGGTTGTTGATGATTGTGCTGGTCCCGTATCTGGGGGTGCCGCTGTATCTGCTGTTCGGCGGGCGCAAGCTGCGGCGCTGGGCGGAGGAAAAACGGCGACTGGGTTTGGATACCACAATGGCCATTGCCCCCGAACAGGCCTGCATTACCGACCGGATAGTGCGGTCCTATGGCATTCCCGGCGCTCAGGACGGCCATCGGCTGACGTTGTGCACGACCGCCGAGCAGCGTTTTGCCGCCCTGGAGCAGCTCATCGACGGGGCCAGGCAGAGCATCCACATCTCGACGTTTATCTTCCGCCCCGACCCGTCCGGACAGTTGATTATCGACAAGCTGGCCGAAAAGGCCGCCGCCGGCGTCTCGGTTCGAGTACTGATGGACGGCGTCGGGTCGCTGCACACGCGCCCGCGGCACCTGCGGAAAATTACCGACGCCGGCGGTAAAGTCGCCTGGTTTTTGCCTGTGCTGCACCGCCCCTTCCGCGGACGCAGCAACCTGCGCAACCACCGCAAAATCTACATTGCCGATTATAAGACCGTGATCGGCGGCGGCGCCAACATCGGCGCCGAATACATCGGCCCGGCCCAGATGTCAGGACAGTGGCAGGATTTGGCGTTTGTACTGCAAGGCCCGACCGTACGGCACTGGGAGGAGGTGTTCTGTCGGGATTGGGAGTTTGCCAGCGGCGAAACGCCGTCGCTGCCGCCGGAAGAAACCCGCCATACTGAAGCCATGGGACAGGCCGTGGTGCAGTTTGTCCCGTCCGGACCGGATATGGAAGGCGATGCGCTGTATGATGCGATTTTGTCGATGATTTATGCGGCCCAGGAGCGATTTTGGGTAGCTACGCCGTATTTTGTTCCCGATGAGCCGCTCTGTCAGGCACTGATGCTGGCGGCTCGTCGCGGCGTGGATGTACGCATTCTTTTGCCGCAGCGATCCAACCACCTGCTGCCGGATATCGTACGCGGCAATTGGCTGCGGCAGATACAGGATGCCGGCGGATTGATTTTGTTTTACACGGCGGGAATGATGCACGCCAAGGTGCTGCTGATGGACGACAAGACGGCGGTGCTCGGCTCGGCTAATATGGATATACGAAGTCTTTATTTCAATTACGAGTCTGCAATGTTCGTTTACAGCCGCGACGAAATCCTCCAAACCGCACGGTGGCTTGAACAACTTGCGGCGCATTGCCAGTGCGGCATCGGACGGGCCGGCTTAGCGCGCAGCCTGGCTGAGGGCGTTGTTCGTCTGGCCGCACCGTTGCTGTGAGGGCAAGCAAGTCAGACATCAGGCATCAGAAGTCAGAGGTCAGAGGTCAGAAGGGGCCGCATCCGAAAGGAATCAAAGGACGGTCGGCGGACGCGACGGCTCCAACGTCAATCCGCCAACTGCGGGCGTATGGATTATGATAACCGGACCAGACAAACCGGCGGTCCAGCCACGTCGTCAGATGCCACTCATTGATGCGGGTCGGCTGCAAGAAAAATCGATGTTTCATCCTGCGGCTACTGAGCCGATTCCAGTGGTACCCGTTTTTTCGGGAAATGACATCTTCGTCGATGTCGTCCATATTGAAGAAGTGAAGAAAGATGCGACTTTTTGTGACGCGGTAAATTTCAGAAACCGCCCGGCCAATCCCTTCCGGAGACAAATGCTCAAACAGATCATGCGCGAAACAATAGTCATAGCCCTTGTCGTCGGCGGGTATGTCAAAGACCGAGGCCGTTTGAAAATCGATGTCGGGAAAACGCCTCAGGGCATTGGAGATATTTTTTTCGCATATATCCAGACCCGTATAATCAAGAAACGCGCCCAAGCCGTAGCTGACCAGAAACCGGTAATCATTGGCCGAGCCGCACGCCGGCTCGATCACGCGAATCGGCCGGGCCTGTTCGAGCGCCAGCGTTTCGGCCCAGATGCGCTGAAAGATGTTTAGCAGATACTCGGGCATCGACTCGGTATCGTGCTCTCGCGGAACCCACATCAACAGTTCGCTGATGTAGTTCGGAAACGCCAGTTTTCCGAAGGCCTCGGCAATAAACGGCGGAACAGCCGTCGCGTTTTCATCCTCGTCCCCGGCCAGCAGCCCGTCCAGAACAGCTCCGGTATGCAAGTGAATCTCGTTTCGAGGGCGGCTCGACTTGAGCAGCGCCAAAAGCCAGTTGACCGTCAACGCAAAGTATAATTCGTGCTCCATGATGTCGGCATAGCGATCCTGAAACAGTTCACGGATGAGAAAATGCCGCGTCAGAATGCTTTGCATGTTAATGCGCGGATCTTCTACATCCCGGATTAAGTAGGTGTCAAGAAACGCCGCGTCGTGTCGCTGCCAGGCGGCCCGTAACTGCTGCGTTTCAGCAAGCAGGGTTTTCGAAAGGCCGTTTGGAGGCTGAAATGCGGTCATTTGACTACTCGAACAGCAACTCGCTTTTATAGGCGTAGGTGTGGCTGAAATACCGCATCGCCTCGTCCGGGCAGCGGAAAATTTTATTGGCGGTCTGGGTCACAAAGACCGACGGTTCTTTTTTGGGCAGCCAGATCACATACACCTGTTTGGCCGCTTCGTGGGCATGCTGAAGTTCCCGTTCAACGCCGCTGGAAAGCGCCGGCCGTCCGTCAGACAGTTCGGGAATAAAACTGATAATCATATCCGACTGATCGATCAGGGCAAAATCGCGGGCGTAGATCTGGCTGTTGATGTCGCGTTCAATCTGACGCACTTCCCCGACATCCAGCTCAAGGGTCTGTCCCAGCACCTGCACCGGGACGGTCGTTCGTCCCTGCTGTCGGGCCTGTTCGCCGTAAAACGGCAGATAGGCCTCCTCCAGATCGCCCGGGTCAAAACAGGTCAGTATCGTTTTGGCCGCACGGCGAAAGCGTTCAATCGCCGCGATCACCTCCGGCATACCCGCGACATGGGTCATCGGAAAACTCAGGTAGGCTTTCTTTCGCGTCGGCTCAAAGGCCAGTTGATAAAACGTGCGGGCGGTGTCCTGTTCGACGCCGCGGGCCAGCACATAAAACGGCGCCGTCTCGCGTGTGCCCTGCTGCATCATTTGTGTGGCCAGCGTCTCTTCCTCGCGCCAGACGATGAGGTCCTTGAGCGTGTGGTGAATGTGATGTTCACGGGTCAACCGCAAATGCAGCGGCTCAACGCCATCGACCAGACAGACAAACAAGTCCGGGTTAAGCTGACGCATCTGAAAAAAATCAAACGCCGGAAACAGCCCGTGCCGCCAGCGAAACGTCGCGTGGGTGTTGACGATAACATGCGCGTGCTGTCGGGCTTTGGCGATGATGTCCTTGAAGACGCTGCGGCGAAGCGAGTGCAGCCGCTGAAGCGAAATGTCCAGAATCCGTCCCGGTGCAATGTCCGGCGCCTCGGCGTACATCATCTGCCCGACATGGCACAGCAGAATATCGAGACCGACCGCTTTGGCCACCTGACACACCGTGGCCAGATACGGCTTTTTGTCAACGCCCACCAGTCCTGTAACAACAATGATCATTCGTCAAACGTCAATTCAAAGGGTGGCCAAACGCTGCTGCTTGTCGTGCACCTGAAGGGCTTCGATCAATTCGTCCATTTCGCCCATTATGATGCGGTCCAGGCTGTACAGCGACAGGTTGATGCGATGGTCGGTCAGGCGATTTTGCGGAAAGTTGTACGTGCGGATGCGCTGCGAACGGTCGCCGGAGCCGATCATCGTCTTGCGGGCCGAGGACCGTTCGGCGTCGGCCTTTTGTTTATAATAGTCATACAGGCGAGCACGAAGAATGCGCCACGCCTTGGAGCGATTTTTGTGCTGGCTTTTTTCGTCCCGCATACTGACGGTAATGCCGGTCGGAACGTGTTCGAGCTTGATGGCGCTGGCGACCTTGTTGACGTTCTGACCGCCCGGACCGCCGGCACAACTGACATGCTCAAGCACGTCATCGGGGTTGATTTCGACATCGACCTCCTCGGCCTCCGGCAGGACCGCCACCGTGGCCGCGGAGGTATGCACCCGCCCCTGCGACTCGGTTTCGGGAACCCGCTGAACACGATGGCCGCCGCCTTCATAGCCCAGATGCGCCCAGACGCCGGGGCCTTTGATGTTCATCATCACCTCGCGCACGCCGCCCATCTCAGTACCGGAAAACTCCATCACCTCCACCTTCCAGCCCTGCTTTTCGGCATAGCGGGTGTACATCATAGACAAATCGCGGGCAAACAGGGCCGCCTCATCGCCGCCGGTGCCGGGGCGAATCTCCAGGATGATCGAATCAATCGCCGCGTCATCGGCCATCACGAGGGTGTCTTTGATCTGCTCAATGAGCGCTTCGGCCCTGAACTCAAGGCTCTCGGCCTCCTGCTCGGCCAGGGCCTTCATCTCCGGATCGGACGCCGATTCCTGAATCATCTGATGCGTCTGGTCAAGCTGAGCCTGGCATTTTTTGTACTCGCGGAATTTGCCGACGACCGGCATCAGCTTGCTCAGTTCACGGTTCAACGGAACCAGCTTCGCCGGATCCGAGAAGACGGCGGGGTCTTCCAATTGCCGGGTAATATCCAGGCATTTTGCATCCAACGTCTCCAGCTTTTCCAACAAGCCTTTTAGAACTTCTGCGGCCATAGCGTCTTCCGATTACCCATCATCAGAATGGGTCAGACAAAAAAAATACGCTGCCAACCTTTAACCCCGTTAGGCCAAGACAAACAGCGCACGTTGTAAACTCGAAATGTCAGCTACTTTTTCTTTTTCTGAAAGCTGTAGCCCTCGCTGAACTTCTTCTGGAAGCGTTCAATGCGACCTGCCGTATCGACAAACTTCTGCTTGCCCGTAAAGAACGGGTGGCACATCGAGCAGATTTCCGCGTGGATTTCTTTGACCGTGCTGCGCGTCTCAAACGTGTTGCCGCACCCGCAGCGAACCTTGACCACGTCATATTTTGGATGAATCTCTTTTTTCATAAAGGCACTCCGAAATAGCGTTGCAAACGAAAATCAGCATTTTACACAATCAGACCGACAAATCAACCCTTTTTTTTAAAAAGACTCCACTGTCCACTGCAAATCGCTCTTTTTGAATTTTGATGTGTGGTTTTGCATTATGATCTTTGATGGCGCGACACTAATGCAGATTCTCAGCATACGTAGCGATGGAGTACTGCCATCCAAATACAAAGGGTCCGGCGGCCTGCAAAACAGGACAACGCGCCTGCCATGGTGGCAGGCTCACGAGACCGCCGGGGAGCGGGATTGGCGGTCGGTTCCACCCTGCTCACATCGGAAAGAATAAATACAAGTCTTTTTTGAATCATTGCTTATGAATATTTTCACAACATTGTTCGAGGGGCTGGCATACGATTTGCAAATGTAGGCCTTTTATCTGTACCGAGTGGTTCGGACTCATGGAATAACGATAAAAGAATCCTTAATTGTGTCGAAAGGAGAACAGAACGTATGAAGATTCGCCCCTTAGCTGACAAAGTGATCGTTCAGCGTGTTGAGGCCGAGAGCAAGACCGCCGGCGGCATCGTGCTGCCCGACACCGCCAAAGAAAAACCGCAGCGCGGCAAGGTGATCGCGGTCGGTGATGGTCGAATGCTTGACGACGGCCAGCGCGCCCCCGTTTCGGTCAAAAAAGACCAGCAGGTGTTGTTTACCAGCTATGCCGGTACGGAAGTCAAGATCGACGGCAAAGAATACCTGATTATGGATGAATCGGACATTATGGCGATTATTGAATAGTCGCCTGACGGGTTCGATGTGGATTTGATAACTGAGAAAACAGGAGATTGCACAATATGGCAGCAAAAAAGATAGCATACGATGTTGAAGCCCGCACCGCCATTCGCGAGGGCGTGCGGAAACTGGCCCGCGCGGTCAAAATCACGCTTGGCCCCTGCGGGCGGAATGTCGTTCTGGAAAAATCGTTCGGCTCGCCGACCGTGACCAAAGACGGCGTCACGGTGGCCAAAGAAATCGAATTGACCGACGCGTATGAGAATATGGGCGCCCAGATGGTCAAGGAAGTGGCCTCCAAAACCAGCAACGTCGCCGGCGACGGGACGACTACGGCCACGATCCTGGCCGAGGCCATCTTCGAAGAGGGACTCAAGAACATCACCGCCGGGGCCAACCCGATGCAGGTCAAACGCGGGATCGACAAGGCCGTCGAGACGCTGGTCGATGAGCTGGCCAAGATGAGCATACCGGTCGATTCAAGCAAGCAGATTCAGCAGGTGGCCACCTGCTCGGCCAATCAGGATGCCGAGATCGGCAAGACCCTGGCCGAGGCGATGGACAAGGTCGGCAAGGACGGCGTGATGACCGTCGAAGAAGGCCAGTCGCTCGAGACTGTCGTGGATCTGCTCGAAGGGATGCAGTTTGACAAAGGATACCTCAGCCCGCACTTTATCAATCAGCCTGAAGACCGGACGGTCGTTCTGGAAAAGCCGTATGTGCTGATTCATGAAAAGAAAATCAGCGCCGTCAAGTCGCTGGTGCCGGTGCTGGAACAGGTGGCCAAACAAGGACGCCCGCTGCTGATTATTGCCGAAGACATTGAAGGCGAAGCGCTGGCGACGCTGGTCGTCAACAAGCTGCGCGGCGTGCTGCAGGTCTGTGCGGTCAAGGCGCCGGGCTTTGGCGACCGCCGCAAGGCGATGCTCCAGGATATCGCCATCCTGACCGGCGGGCAGGCGATCTTCGAGGATTTGGGCATTCAGCTTGAAAACGTCCAGCTCAGTCAGCTCGGCCAGGCCAAGCGCATCACCATCGACAAAGACACCACCACAATCGTCGAAGGCGCCGGCTCGACCGCCGACATCAAGGGACGAATCGAGCAGATCAAAAAGGAAATCGACGCCTCGACCAGTGAATATGACATTGAAAAGCTCCAGGAACGTCTGGCTAAACTGGCCGGCGGCGTGGCGGTCATCAAAGTCGGTGCGGCCACCGAGGCCGAGATGAAGGAAAAGAAGGCCCGCGTCGAGGATGCCCTGCATGCCTGTCGAGCCGCGGTTGAAGAGGGGATTCTGCCGGGCGGCGGCGTATCAATGCTCAAGTGTCTGCCGGCGCTGGACAAGATCAAGTGCGAAGGCGACGAAAAAGTCGGCGTCGATATTGTGCGTCGTGCCATTGTCGCTCCAATCAAACAGATTGCGGTCAACGCCGGGCTGGACGGCTCCATCGTCGCCCAGAAGGTTCTGGAGTCCAAAGAGAAGAATTTCGGCTACGACGCCCTTCGCAAGGAATACGGCGATATGGTCAAGTTCGGCGTGATCGTGCCGACCAAGGTCGAACGCACGGCGCTTCAGAATGGCGCTTCAATCGCCTCGCTGCTGCTGACCACCGAGGCGGTCGTCAGCGAAATCCCCGAAAAGAAAGAAGCCCCTGCCATGCCGCCCGGCGGCGGTATGGGCGGTATGGGTGGTATGGGCGGCATGGGAGGCATGTACTAACCCGCCCCCTGTCAGTCAACCCAGTATCCTACGGGTCTGGCGCAGCGTGCGTCAGGCCCTTTTTTTCCCTCTTTTTTCAAGGCGGGGGGTCGCGCAGCAACGGAATGGTATCATTTCACCCCGGCGATAGCCGGCTCCACATTTCGCCCCGAAGGGGCGGCATATCCCAGCCCAGGGCAACGCCCTGGGGTTATATCGGCCACGAACCCCCTGGCTCTGAAAGAGCAATATACTATCCTGCCCTTACAGGGCGACCGGCGACCGGTGACCCCACAACCCAGCCCGCTGGGCTGGGCTAAGGTATCATTGCCCTTTCAGGGCATTTTCGGCCCTTCAGGCCAAGTCGAATTGTTCTTGTTTTATACCCCCTCCCACAATAGCCGAGCCGCGCAAGTGAGCCGGATAACACCACGTACAATAGCCGAGCCGCGCAAGCGGCCGGATAATGCCGCGACTTACAAAACGCCCCATCTATCCGCATCCCCTATCGGGCGGCTTGCGCCGCCGCGCTGTTGTTCAGGGTGGGATAAAATTTCAGGCCAAATTTCAAGATTATTATTGTCGCTTCACGCCTTTGGACTCGCAGTCATCGCAACCGTTGAAGCCGCCCTTGCCGCAGAGCCGTTATAATGTCGGAATTGACGCGGAGCACACTATAAAAAAGCACGCCGGCCCGGGAAGGAGGCACCCGAGCCGGCTGTGTGCTGTCTGCACCTGACAGAAGCGGAGGAGGAGAAGGCAAAAAAGGCCAAATCCGGTGCAGGCTATGTGATGTCATTCAAAGAGCGTTATTATAATCGTATAAGTGCGGTTCATTCAATGCTTCATTCTTGTGTCCCCCGGCGGTCCGCGTTCGTGAGCAGCCCAGCACGGCCGATAAAATGTAATAACTCGGTCGTTTTCGAAAATCGGCGGCATAACGAATTCCTTAAATCATCACTTCGATTGCTTACCGTATAAAACTTAAAATACAGCGGCCTGACGTGCCGAAAATTTCTCAAAAACATTTCGTTTATTCTATCGGCGGGGCCTTGTTTTTGACCGCTGCTGCCGGTGGCATCTGACGAATCCGACAATAAACACGTGTCTCTGGCATTTTGACTTTCCTTTTATCAGTGGGTTCGGGCATTCAGGTTCTGGGTCTTGATTGACGTGAGACGATCGGTCAGTTGTATTTCCGGCGGACCCCGCCCGCCTTCCACGGCCAATTGAATTTCGGTTATGTTTTTTAACGTGGTCATCTGTACCCCCAGACGATTGCTTGTTGTTATTCAGTTTTCAACCTCATTGCTACAAGGGTTAATATACACGATTACAAAGAAAATATCAAGGAGTTATTAAGAATAACAGGGGAGTCATTTAACTTTTTTTCAAAATCTTGACAAAAGATTTACAAAGAGGTTTTTTATCGGTCTTTTGGCGGATATTTTCTTAGTGTGGCTGAGTTTTTTTTCGGCAGAGGTCGTCTGCAATCGCTTTTTTCAGGATCAGTCCGCCGCGAAAAATCGGTGCAAGGCCGCTTCCGGTCTTATTCAGCCGGATACATAAAGTCGGGCATGCGGCGGGGTTTGCCCTGGGCATCGACACAAGCCAGGATCGACGTGCCTTCGCACAAAATCAGGCCGGTTGCGGGGCGTTTGAGGGTATAGGTGTGCTCCACACGGGCGGACGTGATGCGGGTGCAGACGGTGATCAGATCGAGCGTCTCATCGTACAGGGCCGGTCGGCGATATTTGACGGCCAGCTCGGCCACGACAAAATAGATGCCCGCCTTTTCCAGATCGCTGTAGGCCAGGCCGTTGGCCCGCAGCAGTTCCGTGCGGCCCATCTCGAACCACACCGGATAGACCGTATGGTGCACCACGCCGGCCTGATCGGTCTCGGCATACCGCGGCACGATCTGGATGGTGTACGCCTGCACCGTCGTTCGCGTCGGAAACCTGGCCTCTGCATTCATTGTGATCTCGCTCGTTCGGGGCTGTACCCGCATAGTGTATTCTCCACATCACTTGTATGGCGACCTGAACCTGCCCTTTACTTTCAGCCATTTCTCTGAAAAAGTCAAGGATGAACCCGCCCTTGTACTGCGGACGTGAATTATTTCTTGCATCAGCGGAGTGCGGGGTTTACTATAAGGACCTGCAAATCGTGAGAACGGGATAGCTTTCGTTCTGAATCCGATACGGGTATCCGATTTTAGGAGGTAATACCATGAAACGAATGTCCCCATGTGTAGCGTGGACGGTGTGTCTGGCGGTTGTGATTGGACTTGTCGGCTGCGGTAAAAAGGCCGATACCCCGGACGGAGGCCCCCCCGTCGTAAAGCTGAGATACAGCATCTTCTTTCCTTCCACCCATATCCAGTGTCAAATGGCCGAGCAATGGGCCGAAGAAATCCGCCGGCGCACCGATGACACCGTGCAGATTACGCTCTACCCGGCCGGGACGCTGACCTCAGCCGATCAGTGCTATGACGGCGTGGTGAACGGCGTTTCCGATATTGGAATGAGCTGTTTTGCCTATACGCGCGGGCGGTTTCCGCTGCTGGAAGGGATTGATCTGCCGCTGGGCTATCCGAACGGGATGGTCGCGACGCAGGCGGCCACCGCTATCGCACGAGAATTTGAGCCGGCCGAGTTAAACGACGTCAAGCTGCTGTATATTCACGCACACGGGCCGGGCATTCTGGCCTCCAAAAAACCCGTCCGCACACTGGACGAGATGGCCGGACTGAAGGTTCGCGCCACCGGACTGTCATCCAAGATCGCCCAGCACCTCGGCGCAACAACGGTGGCTATGAACCAGCCGGATACCTACGAGGCCCTTCAAAAAGGCGTGGTCGATGCCACCTTCTGCCCGGTCGAAACGCTCAAAGGCTGGAATCAGGGCGAAGTGATCAATTCCATTACGGACACGTCGATTATTGGCTACACCACGGCCATGTTTGTGGTGATGAACAAAACCAGTTGGGACAAGCTCTCTGAGGACCAACAGCAAACCGTCCTTGAGGTCAGCGATGAATGGGTCGAAAAGCATGGTCGGGCCTGGGATCAGGCCGACCAGGAGGCTTTGGCCTATATTGAAGAACTGGGGCGAGAGATCATTGATCTGTCGCCTGAACAGCAGCAGCAATGGAAAGACGCGGTGCAGCCGATTCTTGAAGATTATGCCGCCCAGGCCCAGAGCAAGGGACTGCCCGGCAGAGCCTTTCTCCAGCGGCTGCTGACGCTCATTGAAGAATCGCACACGGCGGCCCGTTAACCTGCAACAAGAATGCCTCAGGAACATCCGGACAGACTGTCGGCGGGACGCAAAATCGAACACGGCTGCATCCGCATACTCAGGGGCGTTGTGTTCGGCCTGCTCTATCTTTCCGGTGCAAGCGTGCTGGTGATGATCGGTACGGTGTGCGCCGATGTGGTGCTGCGTCTGCCGTGGATCAATCGGCCGTTTGTCGGAGCGTATGACATCGTGCGCATTTGCGGAGCACTGACGCTGGCCGCGGCCCTGCCCTATACCACCGCAGTCAAAGGGCACGTGGCCATTGAGTATTTTTTTCACAAACTTAACCGCACCAGCCGGCTTGTGGTGGACAGCCTGATGCGGCTGCTGTCGATGGCGCTGTTCGGATTTCTGGGCTGGCGCAGCATCCTTTACGGGCTGGAGTTGTCTCGCCCGCCTCAGCGGGTCTCCCAGACCCTGCAAATTCCGCTTTTTTGGGTGCCGCTTGTCATCGGGTTTTGCTGCTTTGTGGTGGTCCTGGTGGTGCTGGTCCATCTTCTTTATCCGCGACGGGAGATGATCAAGCCATGACGCCCTTGCAAGTCGGTATCCTGTGCTGTGTGATATTGTTTGTGCTGCTGGCGGCCAGTCTGCCTGTGGCGTTTACGATGGCGGTAGTGGGCTTTCTCGGATTTGCGATTATCGTCGATATGCACGCCGCAGCCAGTATGATCACCGTAGAACTGTATGAGACGTTTATGCAGTATAATCTGACGGTGATTCCGCTGTTTGTCTTGATGGGACAGGTGGCATTTCACGCCGGCATCAGCCGTCGGCTCTTTGACGCGGCCTACCGCTGGCTCGGCCATCTGCCCGGCGGACTGGCGATTTCCACCGTCGGCGCGTGCACGGCGTTCGGGGCGATTTGCGGCTCCGGCCCGGCCACCGCGGCAACGATGGCCTCGGTCGCGCTGCCGGAGATGAAACGCTACAAATACAGCCCCGAACTCAGTTGCGGCGCCGTCGCGGCCGGCGGCGGACTGGGAATGCTCATCCCGCCCAGTGTGGTGTTTATCGTCTATTCGCTGCTGACCGAGCAATCCATCGGCAAGCTGTTTATCGCCGGCATTTTGCCGGGCCTGATGATCGCGGTGCTGTTTGCGCTGACGATTGTCATCCAGTGCGTTCTCAACCCTCGACTGGGGCCGGCCGGGCCGCCGTCAAGCTGGGCGGTGCGTATCAAATCGCTGTCGGGACTGATTGAGACGCTGGCACTGTTCGCGGCGGTGATGATCGGTATGTTCAAGGGCTTTTTTTCGCCGACCGAAGCGGCCGCCATCGGCGCAGCCGGCAGTCTGATCATTGCGGCGCTGCGCGGCAAACTGACTCCGAAGATGCTCAATCGGTCGCTGATGGAAACCATCCGCACCTCGTGTATGGTGATGATTATTGTGACCGGGGCGGTCATTTTCGGGCGGTTTCTGGCCATTACGCGGATTCCGTTTGAACTGGCCACGTGGCTGACGGATCTGCCGCTGCCGAGTTGGATGGTGATGGGAATGATTATTCTGTTTTATCTGGCCGCGGGCAGTTTTATCGACGCCTTGGCGCTGGTGCTGCTGACGACGCCGATTTTTTATCCGGTCGTCCAGGAGCTGGGCTATGACCCCATCTGGTTCGGCGTCATTATCGTCGTGGTCACTCAGATGGGCGTGATTACCCCGCCGGTGGGAGTGAATGTCTATGTCGTCAGCGGTATCGAACGCGACGTATCGCTGCAGGCAATCTTTCGCGGGTCGATGCCGTTTCTGCTGGCTCTGGTCGTCGCCGCAGTGCTGCTGATGATCTTTCCGTCCATCTGCACCTTTTTACCGAATTGGGTCGGATAAGATCTTACCCCGAAGGGATGTTAACTCAACCTAACCGATGGCCCGTTTGAAAACAAAAATCAAAGATTAAAGAGCAAAATTGAGGATTCGCCCTTTCAGGGCTAATTGATTCTAATTATATCTGAGGCAGATATGGGCGACAACAACACATTGAAAACGACGTTTCAACGCATTTTGTTTTGTACGGATTTGTCGGAGAATGCCGATTTTGCGTTTCAGTTTGCCCTGGACGCCGCCCGCCGTCGTCCGGGCAGCGAGTTGTATATCCTGCACGTCATCCCCGAAACCGAGGCCCAGTTCTGGAAGACGTATGTCTATGAAGTGGAAGATGTCGATAACAAGGCCAAGCGCGACCTGGACGAGCGCATGCGTCAGGCCTATGTATCGCACGTGCCGGACGGGGTCAACGTGCGCATCGAGTACCGCATCGGCAAAGACTGGCAGGAAATCCTCGACTTTGCCCACCACAAACGAACCGATCTGATTGTCATCGGACGGCAGGGCCGCAGCGCTTTGCAAAAGGCCCTGTTCGGCAATGTCACCGAAAAAATCGTCCGCAAAGCCGAGTGTGCCGTTTTGGTCGTCCCCCTAAGCTACCAAAAACGTCTTGAACAGTCCGAAACGTAAACCTGTACCCGCCAGAACATGCATTGGCTGCTTTTTAACCTTCAATAATGAAATCATATTCTCCTTCGACCGGGGCGACGGGTTCATTGCGGGGCAAAGTCTGCGGTTCTGCCATCCCCCCTGCCTGGCTGAATGCCTGTTTTTATCGGAATGAAGGGCGATCTGTTGACTTTTTTCAAAATTTCCGATTTTTTCGGATTGACAGAGCGGGAACGAAACGGTACAATTGTTTCTATGAATAGAAACAGCAAAGACATTCGGGTGTGGTGGCGGCAGCCTGCGGATAAGGCCGACAGGTAGCCAACCCGTTTTGTCTAAAACGTGAGGAACGATTTGAAAAGCAACCTGCGGCACTGTCGGCAGGTTGCTTTTTTTATGCCAATTAAAACCGCTATCCGACAAGATAAAAAAAACAATGAGGACACCTGATATGAGAGAGTACGAAAAACGGATTCATCGGGCCAGGCCGGGCCAGATTATCCCGATGGTGCGGGAAATCGATATTACCTGTCCGGTGGAGTTTTTTGCCCGTCTGAGCGACTACGGCCGCAAACGGCACTGCTGTCTGCTCGAATCGCGGGACTACCTGACTGAAGGCGACGCCGGGGAGCTGACCTTCGGCACGGCCGATCCGGCCCTGTATCTGACCGGCCGCGGCGATCGATTCCGCATTGATGCCCTGACCCCGACGGGGCGGCGGATGCTAACGTATTTGGCCGAGCACCGGCAGCGATTTGCGTTCTGCCAAACCGTCGAATTTGCCCCGGAGTGCATTACCGGTCAACTGCGGCCCAACGACAGGATCATGGACGAACAGTCGCGGCTCAAAAGCACCAACCAAATGGACGTGCTGCGGGCGGTCGGCTTTGCGTTTGAACTGGCCAGCAAGCCGTTTCGCGTGACATGCGGACTGGTCGGGGCGCTGAGCTATGACTTTATCGACCAATTCGAAAAACTGCCGGCCAATGATCACGACATTCTCGATAATCCGGACTATGAACTGTATTTTGCCGACAACATCTTTCTGATGGATCATCGCAAGGGCAGAGGCTATGTCATCGTCAATGCGATAATCACCAACGGCGACCGTGACGAGATCTGCCGTCAGGCCAATGAGTGTTTTGACAGCTATGTTGAGCGGGCCGCCGCCGAGCGTCCGGCGCCGCGACCGGCGACGGAGGTATCGGCCTTGTCCGATACCGACACGACACAGGCCGACTATGAGGCGATGGTGCAGCAGGCCAAGCGGCACATTCTGGACGGCGATATCTTTCAAGTGGTGCTGAGCCGAACGATCACCGAGCCGTGCCCGGCCGAGCCGCTGGATGTGTATCGGCAGCTTCGCAAACTCAATCCGTCGCCGTACATGTTCTACATCAATACCCCTTCGACCGTGCTGATGGGCGCCAGTCCGGAGCTGAATCTGCGGGTCAGCGGCACCAACGGCCGGGCCGTGGAGATTCGCCCCATCGCCGGCACCAAACCCCGCGGACGGATCAACGGCAAAATCGACCCCGACACCGATATTCGCAATGAAGCCGAATTAAAACTGGATCGCAAGGAACTGGCCGAACATATGATGCTGGTGGATCTGGCCCGCAACGACATTGCCCGCGTCGCCCAGCCGGGCAGCCGCGTCGTCAACGAAATGCTGATTACCGAGCGGTATGAATCGGTGATGCATCTGGTCAGCAACGTCAAGGGCAAGCTCCGCAGCGATACCGATGCGCTCAGTGCGTATCTGGCGACGATGAATATGGGCACGCTGACCGGCGCACCGAAAATCGAGGCGATGAAGATCATCCGTCAACTGGAAAAAAACAAACGCGGCTACTACGGCGGCGCGGTGATGTACCTGACCGTTGACGGTCAATTCGACAGCTGCATCACCATCCGCAGCCTGCAAATCCGCGATCAGACCGCCTACATTCGCGCCGGAGCGGGCATCGTGCACGACAGCGTGCCGACGACGGAATTTCAAGAGACCGAACACAAGGCCCAATCCTGCCTTAAGGCCGTCCGCGCCGCAGCGGCCCTGCACAAAGCAAACGGAGGTTCCCAATGAGC
The DNA here is from genome assembly GCA_050309605.1 of Anaerohalosphaeraceae bacterium. Taxonomy (GTDB): domain Bacteria; phylum Planctomycetota; class Phycisphaerae; order Sedimentisphaerales; family Anaerohalosphaeraceae; genus T3Sed10-213. Next base: position 194,391 of record JBNRMN010000033.1, on the reverse strand, counting down.
GAACATCACACCAAGGTGCTTTTTATCGACAATTTTGATTCGTTTACGTATAACCTGGTCGATGAATTTGCCAAACGCAACTGCCCCACCAAGGTCTATCGTTCCGATACGCCGCTGAGCGAACTGGTTCGCGCGGCCGAGGCGTTTGAGCCGAACCTGCTGGTGCTTTCGCCCGGACCGGGTACGCCTTCGACGGCGGGCGTAACGCTGGAAGCAATTGATTATTTCCACGACAAGCTGTGCCTGTTCGGCGTGTGTCTGGGGCATCAGGCAATCGTACAGTATTTCGGCGGGCACATCGGCCACGCCCCGCACGTCGTCCACGGCAAGCCCTCGCGCATCACACACGACGGGACGGGGGTGTTTGAGGGACTGGAAAATCCCCTGCAAACCGGACGCTATCACAGCCTGTGCGCCGCACGTCTGCCGGCATGTCTGCGGCAAAACGCATCGTTCGAATCCATCGTGATGGGTGTGGTGCACACCGCACTGCCGATCCACGGCGTGCAGTTTCACCCGGAAAGCATCCTGACTCCGGCGGGCGGACGGATTATTGAAAATATTTTGAAAATAGCACAACGGTAAGTTCACTTCAAACAATGACGGGAGGCCGGTATGGCGAAGATTACAGAGTATCTTGAATTGATTTTGGAAGGCCGCGACCTGACGTTTGAACAGGCCGAGCATCTGCTGGACATTATTTTTGACGGCGAGGTCTCAGAGGTGCAGATCGCGGCGTTTCTGGCGGCAATGCGCGTCAAGAAGGCGGCGGTCTCTGAACTGGCGGGGCTGGCAACCTCACTGCGTAAACACGCTGTGCCGGTCAACGTGGATGTTGCGCCGCTGATTGACACCTGCGGCACGGGCGGAGCGGTCATGAAAACGTTCAACATCTCCACCGCCGCCGCGTTCGTGGCCGCCGGAGCGGGAGCGTATGTGGCCAAACACGGCAACAAAGGCATAACCAGCGTCTGCGGCTCGGCGGATGTCCTGACAGCGATGGGCGTCAATGTCGCACCGGGGCCGCAGCGGGTAGCCGAGTGCATCGAACAGGCACACATCGGCTTTATGTTCGCGCCCAAGTTTCATCCGGCGATGAAGCACGTCCAGCCCGTTCGGCAGAGTCTGGATTTTCGCACGGCCTTTAACATCCTTGGCCCGCTGGCCAACCCGGCCGATGTCCCGGCGCAGGTGATGGGCGTCTCCGACGAATCCCTGATGCCGCGCATCATTGAGACGCTGCGGGTGCTGGGACTGAAACGGGCAATGGTCGTCCACAGCAACGGGCTGGATGAACTGAGCACCATGGGGCCGACGCGCATCCTGTACCTGAAAGACGGACACATCAGCGAAGAAACGCTCGACCCGACCGAGAACGGGTTTCGGCTGGCGGATTTTAACGACTTGGCCGGCGGCGAGGCAATGGTCAACGGACAAATTATCCGGGCGATTCTGGCCGGCAAAGAAAGCGGCCCGAAAAAAGATATCGTGCTTTTGAACGCCGCGGCCGCTATAATGATCGCCGGGCTGGCCGGCGATTTTGTCGAAGGCATCGAGAAGGCCGATCACGCCATCGCCTCCGGCAATGCGCTGGCGTGCCTGGATAAGCTGATTGAATTAAGCAACGGATAGCTGAACGATGATTATCAACATCAAAGTCAAAATTTGCGGCATCACGAATCTTGACGACGCCCGGGCGGCCTTCGAGATGGGGGCGGATATGCTCGGATTTAATTTTTATCCCGAAAGTCCGCGTTACATTCGGCCGGAAGAAGCCTTTTCCATCATCAACAAGCTGCCGACCTTTGTGGACAGCGTCGGACTGTTCGTCAACGCGCCCATCGAGGAAATCAAGGCCCTCGCGGAAACCGGCTATCTGAACTGGATTCAACTGCACGGCGACGAGACGCCGGAATTTTGCGATCAAGTCCGATTCGCCAATGTCCGCACCCTCAAGGCGATTCGCGTGCGAGACCAAGAAGACATTCAGACAGCCAATGCCTATTACACCTACGCCGTTCTGCTGGATGCCTTTTCGCCCGACGCCTATGGCGGAACCGGCTCGCAGTTCAACTGGCAGTGGATCAAAGACATCCCCAAGCGGCTCTTTCTGGCCGGGGGAATCACGCCGGACAATGTCGCCGAGGCAATCCGCACCGGCGTCTATGGCATTGATGTATGCAGCGGAATCGAATCGGCCCCCGGCAAAAAAGATCATCAAAAAATGAAAAAACTGTTCGATGGCATTCGATACACCACAGGTCTAAAGGCAAGACAATGAAACAAAAAGGACGATATGGACAATACGGCGGGTTTTATGTCCCCGAAGTGCTTATACCGGCAATCGAAGAAATCGAGGCGGCATTCTTGCGGTTTCAAAATGATCCGGCATTTGTCAGCGACTTGAACGCCCTGCTGGCCGATTACGCCGGACGCCCGACGCCGCTGTATCACGCCCGGCGATTCAGCGAACAAGCCGGCTTTGCCGTGTGGCTCAAACGCGAAGATTTGCTGCACGGCGGCGCTCACAAGACCAACAACGCCCTCGGTCAGGGGCTGCTGGCTCGCTATATGGGCAAGAAAAAACTCATCGCCGAAACCGGCGCCGGCCAGCACGGCCTGGCAACCGCTATGGTCGGAGCGCTGTTCGGGATGGAGACCAAAATTTTTATGGGTTGCGTCGATGTGGCCCGCCAGAACGTCAATGTGCATAAGATGAAGCTGCTCGGCGCCGAAGTCATTTCGGTTGCCGGCGGCACGGGCACACTCAAAGACGCCATCAATGAGGCCCTGCGCTACTGGACGGCGAATGTGGAGGACACGTTTTATCTGTTCGGCACGGCCGGCGGACCGCATCCGTTTCCGATGATCGTCCGACAGTTTCAGACCGTCATCGGCAAAGAAGCCCGCGCCCAGTGCCTGGAGCGCATCGGGCGGTTGCCGGATCTGGTCGCGGCCTGTGTCGGCGGCGGCTCCAACGCGATCGGCATATTCTCCGGCTTTCTTGATGATGCATCGGTCAGGCTCATCGGCATTGAAGGCGCCGGCAGAGGTCTGCACACCGGCCATCACTGCGCGACGCTGAATGTCGGCTCCGTAGGCATTCTGCACGGCGCTCGGACCTATGTACTGCAGGACGCCGACGGGCAGATTCACGAGACCGAGTGCATCTCAGCGGGGCTGGATTATCCCGGCGTCGGGCCGGAACATGCGTATCTGAAAGACACCGGGCGGGCGATGTATGTCGCCGTCGAGGATGAGCAGGTGCTGGACGCATTTGCATTGCTGACGCGGCTGGAAGGGATCATGCCGGCCCTGGAAAGCTCGCACGCCCTGGCCTGGCTGCTGGCGCAACAAGGAAAACTGCCGGCCGATACTGTCGCGGTGGTCAACCTGTCCGGACGCGGCGACAAAGACATCGGCATCGTGGAAGAACATCGACCCATCGATTAAAAAATAATACGGTAAAAATCAAAAAATCAAAAAGTTAAATTATCCACAGCCGTCGGCTGGATCATTTTTTTGAGGCTGCTATGGGACGCTATCAAGACGTGTTTAATGCATTGAATCGGGCGGCGATGATTCCGTTTTTTGTCATCGGCGATCCGGACCTGCAAACCAGTCTGGACATGGTCAAGACCGCCCTTGACGCCGGCGCCGATATCCTTGAGCTGGGGATTCCGTTTACCGATCCGGTGGCCGACGGCCCGACCATCCAGAAGGCCGATATTCGCGCCCTGAAGGCGGGCATGACGCCCCCCAAGGCGCTGGAGTTTGTCGCCCAAGTCGCCGCTTACAAACCCGTGCCCATCGGGCTGCTGGTCTATTACAATCCGGTCTATCAGTACGGTACGGACGCCTTCTTTCGGGATTTCAAGCAGGCCGGGGGAACCAGCATCCTGATTGCGGACTTGAGCATCGACGATGCGGACGAAATCGCTCCGCTGGCCAGAGCGGCGGGTCTGGAAACCGTGTTTATGGCCACACCCAACTGTCCCGATGCGCGGCTCAGACAAATCATTGAACGCACCACCGGCTTTATCTATACCGTCTCTCTGCTCGGAACCACCGGCCAGCGCACTGCATTGTCGCAGCGGGTCAAGCCTCTGATCAACCGGCTCAAGGCCTTAACCGCCCTGCCCGTGTGCGTGGGCTTCGGCATCAGCTCGCCCGACCACGCCCGGCAGGTGGCCGACGACGGGGCCGACGGCGTGATTATCGGCAGCCGCATCGTAAAAATGATCGAGGACAACCTTGACGACAAAGAAAAAATGCGCCGCGAAATCGACGCATTTATCCGGCAAACCCTCACGACGCTTGAAAACAAGGCTTAACAGCCCCTTTTGTCCGCGCGGTCGAGGTTATCCCACTTCGACGGGCTGGCTTTTGTCCGCCTTGCGAAATGATTCAAGCGGCTGCGGCTCGGCGACTTTGCGGTAGCCGATGGCCTTGACCACTTCAAGCACCTCCGTCCAGGTGGGAAACGGACGCTGGTTGGCGCGCTTGTATTGGTCTATCGCCATCAAAAAGTCGAACTGCTCGTCGGTCATTTCGCCTTCTTCGGCGGCTCGGCGCTCCTCGGTGCGCCGGTGTCCCGGACCGCGGCGCCGATCAAAACCGCTGCGGCGATCGACCAGATTCCGCCGCCGTTCGGTGAATTTGCGGCGTTCCGTAAAACCGCCCGATTCCTCCGAGGTCGTTCGCTTTTCCTGGCGCGTATCTTCACTGCTTACGTCCGATTGCTGTGGATTCAGTTTTTCCGTCATATTTTGCTGCCTGTCAGTCATAGGGTTCATTGGTTTGATTTGTGCCGTCGCAAACCGCAGCTTAAAAGAGATCGTCCTCGTCATCATCATAAAAAGACGGGTCGCGCTGTTCATACCCTTCGTAGCCGTTGTCTTCGAACGCCGCATCAAAGAAATCGTCATACGACGCCTCTTCACTGATCAGCACATACGCCTCATCCAGAAACTCTTCCGGCACCATCACCGCAATCCCGCTCTGGCCGTCTTGCTGCGCTTTGCCCAGATTCTTGATAACGGACGGAATGTCCTGCTCGGCCAGAAGTCTGCCATACTGGCGAGCCAGATCCAGGTCCTCAGCGAAGGCCACGGTCACATAATCCTTCAGGTCGGTCGTTCGTTTTCGGGTCTTTCGATTCATCGCATTGCTCTCCGCGAAAAATACAGCACTCGCAGGGTTAAAGCCTTTTCGAAGGCCACGGTTTACGAATTTCAAATCGACCATAGACGCGAAGCGATTAACCAAAAACCGCGGAAATGACGGAAAAAGTCAATCCCGCAGAAGCGGCGCAGCTGAAAAACCTGCAAATTTTGCATTTATAGGCTCTATAAGTGCAAAATATGTGAATTTTTGTGGATTTTTTTGTTGAAATAACGCCAAAACCTTTTCAAAATACCCGTAATCGTGGTTTTCGGCTCGCGAGAGTCGATTTTATTGGAACGTTATTTTCAACATGGAGGTGCCGAAATGGCAAAGAAAAAAGCTGCTGCAAAGAAGAAAGCAAAGGCCGCCAAAAAGGCCGCCGCAAAGGAAATGCTGGTTGTCACCAGCAAGGTCAAGGCGTACATCAAAGACAAAGGGATGATGAGTTCGTCCGAAACCGCGACGGCGCTGAACGAGTGCGTTTACGAGATTCTGGATGCGGCCTGCAAGCGGACCGAGGCCAATCGTCGCAGCACCGTAAAACCTCAGGACCTGTAAGCCTTTGGGCAGACTCGGCGTGTCGCCGAAAATGAGCCAAAAGCCCTTCCTTCTCTTAAGAAAGAAGGGCTTTTTTGCGCGCGGCCGGCGCCGCTAAACCAATTACGGATTGCAGGTCTTACAGGGGCGTCGCCCGTTTTGCTCGGCTTCCTGCCGTGTTTCAAATACGACGACCCTGGCCGGATCAATGCGTTTGGCATGGGAGCAATCGGGGCGATGAAAGATTTTACTGGTTCGTGAGGCAACAAATCCCGTTTGCTTCGTCGATTCGGTCTGCTGCGAGGATTCGCCCTGCGCTGCGGCAGCGGAGCCTTCGGCCTGCGATTCGGCGTCCAGCCGGATGATCCGACGCGCCAGCCCTTTGTCCACAAGCATCTGAGCCAGGTCTTTGCCATCGACCTCGACATCGGCCACCAGGGAAAACGTTAGCCCGCGGCGGATGTTTTTCAGCACAATCGAAGGAGGCTCCTGCGTCTCCGGCGTGAGAACCTGCTGAAGAAAGGCCGCCACCTCACGATTGACCGCCCCGCCGGAGGGAACCTCCACCCCTTCAAGATGCACGGGAATGGCTTGACCGACGACAGGCGGAAAGGACTCAATATCGCACAGCAGCGTGCAGGCCGAATCCATTTCAATGAGGCGCGACACCTCAGCCGAACCATAGGTTTGAGGCGTCTGGCAAGGAGCTTCAACAGACGCCGATTGCAGCGATACCCCCCATAAAAACAGTCCCGCTGCGACGATGGGGCACAAGCGATAGACCTTCATTTTTCTGTTCTCCCTCGACAAGTTCTTTTTGTTTACTATAAAAAGACATCAAAGCATTCGCAAGAGAAAACAGGATGCCGCTTCACAAAAAATTAGTACTTGACCCGTTGCACCGGGCCGGCATAATTGAAATCGATGAACAGATCGATGAACAGAATGATTCAATCTATCGGAACGGTCGTGCGATGATCGCGGTGATGCTGAGTTCACACGAAGTGCTCGTCATTGTTCTGATTGTGGCGGTGATGGTGTTTATTATCTCCCGGCGCAAATGAACCGATTTTTCATATTTTTTCGAAAAACACCGAAATGAGGATTGAATCCCCTTCAGGGGCCAGTATAATAGGGTCTCAAATAATGAGTGTTTTAAGGAGGCTGACGTGAACAAAAAACGAGGCATTTCAGCAATGATCATCAGATGATACGGACAGGTACTCGGTACGCGCCCGACGCGCCGAGGAGCATCTGGGGTATCATAGGGTCGTGGGCATGGACGCCCGCGGCTCACTTGAGCGCAAACCACCATTTCAAATTCGAGGCATTCAAAAAAATTGACCTATAAAAAGAGTCGTGAATCCCTGAAAATTTTACGTTTTTTCAAAAAACCTTACTTACAACACTAAAAACCGGTATTTTATCGGCCCCTCAATCGCACTTTTACAGCGATGTCGCTTGACATTTTAATATTGACTTGCTATGCTCCCGTTAATGAAGCCCTCGGATACCGGGGCTTTTGTCGTTTACTGCGCCATGGAAGGCCTTTCAATGATGACCGGACAGGTCAGGAGCCGACAATAGATCGGCTCACGTGAAAGGGGACAGGACTTGTGTAAGTCCGCCTGAATGCGATATTTTTGGAAAGGTTCGACAATTGGCACAGCAGGAGAAAACCTTGCGCCCGCACGGGGGCCAGCCGTATTTGTTCGGCGTCGCGGCATGGGCAGCGGCCGCCCTGTTTTTGCTCGTCCTCGGATGCTGCATGACAATGGCTATCGCCGACGGAACCCTGTATTTGCGTGCGATGATGCCGTATGAAGAGGATGTGCCCGCCGCCGCAGCCGAAGAGCCAATCGAGGCCGAGGCGGACACGTCAAGCTACACCGCTGAGCAGCACCTCCTGGAACGGCTCTACCAAAATGACCAGGACGCAGTCTATGAGGTGGTCAAAAACGACCAGCGCTGGCGGGTTGTCCGGATGCGCGTCACGGCCTATTGCCCGTGTTCCATCTGCTGCGGCAAGTTTGCCGACGGCGTGACCGCCTGCAACCACCGCATCCGTCCGGGTGATGTGTTCGTCGCCGCCGATAAAATGTATCAATTCGGCACTGAAATGATTATTCCGGGGTACAATGACAACCGGTCCGTGCAGGTGCTGGACCGCGGACGGGTTATCAAAGGCAACCGCCTTGACGTCTTCTTCCATTCCCACGCCGTGGCCAAAAAATGGGGCACACGCACCCTTGACGTACTCGTCCGGGAAAACTGACTCTCTGTCGGGCCGCGATGATTCCAATCGCGGCCTTTTTTCACAAAAAACAGGCCAAAAAGCCGATTTTCAGGCGAACCTTCTTTATCTGCGCTCATTACCCTTTATAATAGGACTCTGAAAGAGTGGGTCGGGCGGTCGCCCCGCACCTAAAAAAGTAGGTCTGATACGATTGTGTGCTGTGGTTCTGAGTGCAAAGAACAGCACAACGAGGGTGATATGTGCATACTTTTTTAGGTGCGGGGAGGAAAGTCCGAGCAGGACAGGGCACGGTGGCGGCTAACGGCCGCCCGGGGCAACCCGCGGGAAAGTGCCGCAGAAAAGACACCGCCGATGGCCCTTCGGGGCACAGGTAAGGGTGAAATGGTGCGGTAAGAGCGCACCGCGTCGCTGGTAACAGCGGCGGCACGGCAAACCCCACCGCCTGCAAGACCAAGTATGCTGTGTGCCCGGCCCGGGCGTTTCACAGCGGGTAGGTCGCTTGACGACGGGCAGATCTGTCGTCAGAGCCGGTCGGCAACGGCCGGTCCAGTTTAATGACCGCTGCCCCGCACCTAAAAATTGAAGATTGACAACGTTGATATTGCGTTCACACAACAATCATCGATGGATAATGATCAATATCAATTTTTAGGTGCGGGGATACAGAACTCGGCTTACAGACCCACTCTTTCAATTGATTATTGATCATTGCATATTGGGAGGCCAAGTATGGACATTCGGATGGCGTTGGTGTGGGTCGCGGTGGTTGGCGGTGCAATCCGGGCAGAGGGGATTGACCGCAAGGCGCTTGTCAGCCGACACGATGTCAAGCTGACCGCCGCCGATCCGCTGGCGCCGCTGTCGGTAGGCAACGGGCGATTTGCGTTTAACGCCGATGTAACCGGGCTGCAAAGTTTTCCCGCCCACTACGCGAACACGATTCCCTTGACCACAATGGCCGAGTGGGGCTGGAACCGATTCGAAAACACCGAGGGCTATACGCTGGCCGATACCTTTGTCAAGGCCGATACCTACGGCCGAGCGGTGGAGTACAACATCATCAGTGAATCCCCCGCCGGACGCTATCTGCGAGCCAATCCGCATCAAACGCATCTGGGGCAGATCGGCTTTGTCCTGACGGATGAAAACGGCAGGCGGCTGACCGTGGCCGATCTGTCGCAAATCAACCAAACACTGCGGCTGTGGGAAGGACGGCTCGTCAGCCGATTTGCCATCGACGGCCAGCCGGTCGAAGTACACACCGTCGCACATCCCGACTATGACGGCATCGCCGTGTCGATTGACAGCGCCCTGCTGCGGGACGGACGTGTCAAAATCGCCCTGCGTTTTCCGTATCCGTCGGCGACATGGGGCAATGACCCGGCCGACTGGTCGCAGCCGAGCAAACATCGGACCCAAACAGTCCGCGAAAACGAAACCAGCGCCCTGATCGAGCGCGAACTGGATACACTGACGTATTTCTGCCGCATTCACCACAACGGCAAGCTGCTCAAGACTGATCGTCACGAATACCTGCTGTTCGGGCCGAACGGCGATGAGACGTTGACGTTTTCGGTCCTCTTTTCACAGACGCCCATCGATTCGCCCGTCGAATCATTCGAGGACATCAGCCGCAAGGCCGCGACTCATTGGCACAATTTCTGGACCTCCGGCGGAGCGATTGACTTGTCCGAAAGCAGCGACGAACGCTGGTATGAGCTGGAACGGCGGATTGTGCTGTCGCAGTATCTGATGGGTCTTCAGTCTGCCCAGAAGTACCCGCCGGCCGAGACGGGGCTGACCTGCACGAGCTGGTTCGGCAAGTTTCATTTGGAAATGCACTGGTGGCACGGCGTGCAGTGGATGCTCTGGGGACGCAGTGCTTTATTCGAGCGGTCGCTGGCGTGGTATGAACAGATTATGCCGGTCGCGCGACAGATTGCCGAGCGGCAGGGCTATGCCGGCGTGCGCTGGCCCAAGATGGTCGGCCCCGACGGTCAGGACGCTCCTTCGGGCATCGGGCCGCTGCTGATTTGGCAGCAACCGCATCCGATTTATTATGCCGAGCTGCTTTATCGTGAAAATCCGACCACTGAAACGCTGGAAAAATACCAGGACATCGTTTTTGAAACGGCGACGTTTATGGCCGATTTTGCACACTGGGACGACCTCAGCGAAAGTTTTGTACTGGGGCCGCCGCTGATTTCGGCACGGGAATTTGAGCCGAAACGCTATGCCGAAACCAAAAATGCTGCCTTTGAGCTGGCCTATTGGCATTGGGCGCTGCGCACCGCCTCCCAGTGGCGTCAGCGGCTCGGACTGGAACCGGCCGCGATGTGGGAGCGCATCGCGGGTAATCTGGCGATACTGCCGATACACAACGGTGTCTATGTGGAGCAGGAACATCCGCTCGTTGCCGACGGCGGACATCCCTGTATGCTGGCCGCCTGGGGCGTGCTGCCCAAATCGCGAATGGTCAACGAGGCGGTGATGACGCGGACCGTCGAACATGTGTTGCGCAACTGGGACTGGAGCGACACGTGGGGCTGGGATTATCCGATGATCGCGATGACCGCCGCACGGGTCGGCAGGCCGGATTGGGCGATTGACGCCCTGCTGCTGGAAGTGCAGAAAAACCGCTATCTGCCCAACGGACACAACTGGCAGCGTGAAGGCCTGCCGGTCTATATGCCCGGCAACGGCGGCCTGCTGACAGCGGCGGCGATGATGGCCGCCGGCTGGGACGACGCCCCGACGCGCAATGCCCCCGGATTTCCGGACGATGGAAAATGGGTCGTTAAGTGGGAAGGTCTCAAAAAAATGCCATAAGAGATGACGATTAGCCTAAAAAACCCGTTTTTCTGTTTTTTGATTCATTTTTTCACAAAAAATGTCGAAAAAAAGGATTGTTCGGCGAAAAAAAGTAGGCACATCGGCATAGGGAACGTACAATTTAATTATGTTCGAAGACATTAATGACATTCAGTCCGAAATCAACAAGCTGAACCGATTGTGCGACGAGTCGCTCGGTTCGGCCGCCGAATCCGATCCGATCGACCCCACGGCGCGACGCTGGGTGCGGCTGGGTGTGTTCATTCTCAAATTGCTGGACGGCGTACTCGAACGGCGGTATCTCTTGCGGCTGGAAAAGTGGCTGTTGGCCGACGCCGAAGCTCGGCGCTACTATGTGGATTTTATGCAATTGACCGCCCTGCTGCAATTATACTACCACCCCGACCGATATAAACAGATTCATCTGGCCGATTCGCTCAAGCCGTAAACTCACCGAATCAGCTTGCTGAGTGTCTTGAAGTGCGGATGCTCGGCACTTCGCAGCAATTCAAACAGAAGCATTTCCGTTGAACTGATGACCGCACCGGACGCGGCCATACGATTCAGGCCGAGATGTTTATTCGCCGGCGTCCGCGAGGCAACGGCATCGGCGATGACGTGGACATACAGACCTTTTTGCATCAGTTCCATCGCGCTTTGAAAGACACAGACGTGGGTTTCAATGCCGCACAAGATCGCCGTTTCGACATTGAGCTGTTCGAGCCTGGCCGAAAAATCCGGATGCCCGACGCAGCTAAAGCACCGCTTGTTTATCGGTTCGATGCCGCTCAAATGCTCCCGCAGCGGCTCAACCGTCGGCCCGATGCCTTCGGGATACTGCTGACACCACAACACAGGCATATCCAGCGTGCGGGCAATTCGCACCAGGACGACGCAATTGGAAACCATCCCCGCCGATTCGTGCATCACCGCGGCCAGTTTCTCCTGTACATCAATCACGACCAGACACGATTTATCCGAGCTGAGCATTCCTATACAATTCTAAATTCTAAATTCTCCATTCATTCCGGCTTGCGCACCTCAATCAGCAATTGCACATGAGGCAGTGTCATTGTCGCTTGGGGCGGCGGCTGTTCGGGCCAGGCCAATATCGGTCGAGGAATCGGCAGATCATCGGGTGTGATGACGTGCTCCTCGTCCGCAGCACCGGCCTGTTCCGTGGCGGGACGCGACGAAATGTTCGCCGCAGCGAATTGTCGAGCCGCAGACCGCAGCGGCATCGTGTCCGTTTGGCGAACGAGGGTTTGAATCTGTTCGGGGCGGATATGCGGTATCGTAATGGTCCGCTGCGCCGCGTCATCGCCCTGAAGCGTCAACCGACTGTCGTCAATCTGCGCCCAGAGCGGCTTGAGCGACTCAATGAATTCGGCCAACTGCTCGGCCGGGCAGTCAAGCTGAAATGTCACCTTCTCAGCGGTGCGATTGGGAATCGTCTGGTGTTCCAGGGACAACAGGAAAATCTGTTTTTCAATCGACTGTGCCGTCAGTATCGGGCGTTCCGACGTCAGCACGAGAACGCCGTCAAACGGCAGCGCTGCAAAGGCCTCGGATGCCGCGGACTCGTCCTGTTCAACCGCGGCAATCGCTGCGTCCTCTTCCAACAGCGCCTGCGCGGTGGTGCGTTGCGTCGTCTCATCTGCAACGGGCATAACAATCCGCCAGACCACATAGCCCAACAGCACTATCGGCAGCAGCAGCATCGCCGCCGCAGCCGTGATGCGCCGGCGCAGCAGAGAAGCACGATTCAGCAAGCCGCGGGATTGCCTTTGTTCGAGAATCAGTCGGCGTTCCAGTTGAGTCTTCACATCATCGACCAGCGTCGGCGGCGCCGTCTCAATCGGCAGCGAACAAAGCAGCTCCCGCTGACGGCGCAGACGGCTGAGCTGTTCGGCAATCTCCGGCTGATGCTGCAGCAGACGTTTCAGCTCGGTTTGCTGACGCTGAGTCAGTGCGTCATCGATATACGCACTCAGCAATTCGTCCATTTCGGTTTTCGGGTCATTATTCATGTCAACACCGTCTCAAGAATCTCACGCAACATCGCACGCGCCCGGCTCAGTCGGCTCTTGACCGTCCCCAACTCCAGCCCAAGCACATCCGAAATCTGATTGTATGACATCTGTTCAATGTCGCGAAGAACCAGCACAGCACGATGATCCTCATCCAGCCGGCTGATGGCCTCGGTCAGCAGCGCAATGACTTCTTTCTGCTGGGCCAGACGCGCCGGATCGTTGTCGGACATATCCGCCGGCAGCGCCATCCCGCTGTCCAGCGACTGGGAGACCACCTTAAACCGCCGACGGCAGAAATTGATCGCCTCGTTGCACGCGACGCGAAACAGCCACGTATAAAATGAGCTTTTTCCGCGAAAATCCGTTATGTTCTCCAATACTTTGACAAATGTATCCTGCGTAAGTTCCGCGGCGTCGTCGGAATTATTGCAGATTTTTAAAATTGTGTTATATACCCTGTCTTGATACTTACAAATCAGGCGGCTCATTGCCTCCGAATCTCCCCGCTGGCATTGTTTGACGAGGGCATCATCATCGAGCCGCTGATGTTTGGATTTCCAATTCACGGATTATGAACCTGTCAGATTGGTGTTTGATTCGATCTCAACGGTATCCGAACAGCGTAAGCCGTCGGCGGTCAACGCCGTTACTTCCAGCAACAACCGTTTTTCCTTCGGGATCGGCTCGGTCACGGGCAGCGCGATTTCGTACGCACCCAGCCGCTGATACCATTGGGCGTTATCCGGCCGCGGCAGGCCCGGCTCAATCTCCGGCCAAAGAACCAGCCGTTTTCCTCGCGGGTTGACGTCATAAGGCATCCGCTCATACAGTTCAAAGCGATACCACTGCACCGGGGCGGTATCCGTCGGCTGGACAAACGCCCGCACGACCTTGCCCTGACCGTCCGAATCCGATTCGAGAACCGTCAGCGCCAGCAGGCGCAGGCATACAGACCGCCGCTGCGTATCCAAGGGATCCGAAACGCAGCCGGTTGACAAAAAGACCCCTGCCGCAATCAGTACTACGCCCCATACACGACTCACGGTTTATAAATCCTCCTCAAGCAAATGGCCGAATCGATCGCGTTTGGTTTCAAGATAACGTCGATTGTGTTCAACCGGTTTTGCCCACAAGGGAAGCTGTTCGACAATCTCAATGCCATAGACCTGTAAACGCGAGACTTTTTTGGGATTGTTGGTCAAAATGCGGACACGGCTAAGTCCCAGATCATGGCAAATCTGCGCGCCAATGCCGTAATCGCGCTTATCGGCCATAAATCCCAGCTCCAGATTGGCATCGACCGTATCGCGTCCCTGTTCCTGAAGTTTGTACGCCCGCAGCTTATTGGCCAGGCCGATGCCGCGGCCTTCCTGACGCAGATAGATCAAAGCGCCTTTGCCCTCCTTTTCGATCATCTGCATCGCGGTGATCAGTTGATAGCCGCACTCGCAGCGCTGCGAATGAAACAAATCGCCGGTCATACATTCCGAATGCACGCGAATCAGTATCGGTTCAGGATGGGCAATGGGATTGCCGTGGTCATCCAGATCGCCGACGCCGCCCTTGCACAGGGCCAGGTGCGGCTCGGTCGAACCGGGGCTTTCGTAACCGATGAGTTTGAACTGGCCGTAATCGGTCGGCAGGTTGACTTCCTGAATTCGAATGATTTGTTTTTCGCGCTGCAGGCGATACTCGATGAGCTTGGCGATGGAGGTCATTTTCAGCCCGAATCGGCGGCAATAGTCCATCAGTTCCGGCACGCGGGCCATCGTCCCGTCGTCGCTCATAATCTCACAAATCACCCCGGCCGGTTTCAATCCCGCCAGACGCATCAAATCGACCGCCCCTTCGGTCTGCCCGGCGCGGACCAGCACACCCCCTTTGCGCGCCCGCAGCGGAAAGATATGCCCCGGCCGAGCCAGATCCGCCGGCGTGCAGTTGTCATCAATCGCCGTGCGAATGGTATGCGCCCGGTCGGCGGCACTGATGCCGGTCGTGATGCCCTCGCGAGCATCAATCGTTACCGTAAAGGCCGTGCCCAGACGAGCGGTGTTATACAGCGTCTGGGGATACAGCCCCAGACGGTCACATCGGTCTTCATCCATCGGAAGGCAAATCATCCCCCGGCCGTGTGTGGCCATAAAATTGATCATCTCCGGCGTGATCAGCTCGGCCGCTGCCACCAGATCGCCCTCGTTTTCGCGATCCTCGTCATCCACAAGCACGATCATCTTGCCCTGACGCAAATCGTCAAGGACATCGGGTATCTCACTGAATTGTGTCATTGTGTTGAACTATCCCTTATAACCTGAAACAAGCTGTTATTATTCCTGAATAAGTTCCTCTATACTTTGGATAAACCGCTTTGCCATGTCTAAATCCGTCTCTGCTATTTCAGCTTCGGATAAAAAGTCTGCGTAATCTCCTTCCGACCGAGCATCAAAAACACGTGAATAAAACTTACCCATTTCAAGCGGGATTCGCCCTGGTTTCACAAACTCTCTGTTAAGCAAACCCATCACTCCGCTATGTTTGCTGCTCGATAAATCATGCCTGGCAAGCAGCGCAAGGACAGCATAAAAACAGGCATAGTATGGCCTGTTAGCTGCACCATGCAAATACCCGTTTTTATACATCAAGTTCGCCTCTTCAAGAGTTTCTCGAGCACGATCTATACGATAGTGGATGAGATCTTCTTTGGGATACATCAAACTACCCGAATCCCTTCTTGTGTGATGTTTTTATATAACGGCAGTGATTGTGTTACAGGCGATTCCCATTGACGATGTGTGGTTATAATCACACTGACAACCACATCGTTGTCGAGACCGATTTCGTAAATAGCATCATGAATTGCCCGCTTTTGCGTCAGGTTCACTGAGTCCGGCACAAGAACCAGCAAATCCAAATCAGAATCTTGCTCAGCATCTCCTCTGGCTTGCGAGCCATACAAAACAATTTGCATTTCGGTCTTGCCGGCCATGTGCCGAATTTGATCCTTGCACGCCCGAATCGTATTCACGATACGTTTGTCAAGCATATCAATTTTTTCGCTTAAATAATACATTTGTCCGGCATTCGGTATTAAGATTAGACAAACAGGTATTTACATTTTCTTATCTATTTACTATACCCTATATTACGCAGAAAGTAAACAAAAGTTGGCCGTTGTCCGGTGATCCGTGGGGCCTTTGTCTTTCTCTCGTAGCGGGGCTGTCAATCAAATCGACCGTCCGCCGTCCACAGCAAGGGTTTGGCCTGTAATGTAGTCATTGTCCAGCAGGAACGCGATGCTTTGGGTGATCTCTTCGGCTCGTCCGAACCGTCCGGCGGGAATTCGGGCAAGCTGTGACTGCTCCTGCTGCGCTGTTCTTGGTTCGGGCCAAGTGACGATGCCCGGCGCGACGGCATTGACGGTCAGGCCGGGCGCCAGCTCTTTGGCAAGGGCCTTGGTTAGACCGACCAGTCCGGCCTTGGCGGCACAATAGGCCGCGTATTCGGCCCACGGCTTGATCGCCGCCACGTCCGTTACATTCACAATTTTAGCAAAAGGCGATTTGGCAGAACGACATTCCAGCCCCTCAGACGCCAGGGCGCGAACAAAACAGCGACTCGTCAACATCGGAGCGGCCAAATTGACTGCAAGGGTTTGGTGGATATTCTCCGCGGTCAGCGTCGCCAGCGGCCTACGCTCAAAAATCGCCGCCGAATTGATCAAAACACGCACCTTGCCCAGTCCCGCGGCAGCCTCAAACAGCCGGGCAATGTCGTCTTCAACGGCCAAATCGCCCGGCACCGCAACCGCCCGGCGTCCCGTGGCGGCGATCTGCTCGATGACCGCCTCGGCGGCCGCGGCGTGTTGATGGTAATGGCACACACAGTCCATCCCTCGCGCCGCCAGGTCCGTCGCGATGGCTCGGCCCAGGTGCCCCGAGGCGCCTGTAACCACGGCTGTACATCCGGCAATGTTCATCCGCCAATCATACCACGAACAGCCTGACAATACAACCGCCCGACGAAACCGCCTTCAATCAAAAACGCGGTCTTTTTGATTCTGTCGCTTTTCAAGACCCGCCGCGTTCGTTACAATGTCGCTCAAACAGACAATCGAACGCTGACTCGACTCGGAGCCTGCAATGAGCATTACCGTTGAGGAAATTTTTGAGACCGTCAATATGACCCTGCGGCAGAACTTCGACATCCGCACGGTGACACTCGGCATCAACCTGAAAGACTGTATGGACCGCGACACGGACCACTTTTGCGGTCGGATTGAACAGCGGATCGTGGCAATGGGCAAAAAACTCAACGCTGCGGCCGATGCGATGGAGCAGAAATACGGCGTGCCGGTCATCAACCGTCGCATCGCGGTTACGCCCGTATCGCTGCTGGCCGAGCCGCTGCCGCGAACCATTGCCGCGGCGGTGCGCGTAGCCAAGACGCTTGACCGCGCCGCCGCCCAGGCGGACATCGACTTTATCGGCGGCTTTGGCGGCCATGTGCAAAAAGGCCTGACCGGTTCGGATGAGAATATGATGAACGCCCTGCCGCAGGCCCTGTCGCAGACCAAACGGGTGTGCAGCTTTTTTAATATGGGCACGACCGAGGCGGGACTGAATATGACGGCGGTCGAGCGATTCGGACACATCCTCAAGGATCTGGCCAAACGCAGCAAAACCGGCATCGGCTGCGCCAAAGTAGCGGTGTTTGCCAATGTACCTGAAGACAATCCGTTTATGGCCGGGGCGCATCACGGCATCGGCGAGCCGGATTATTCGCTGAATGTCGGCATCTCCGGCCCCGGCGTGGTCAAAACCGTCGTCGAGCAGAATCCCGATTGCGACTTGACCGAGTTGAGCGAGGTCATCAAGCGGACGGTCTTCAAAATCACCCGCGCCGGGGAACTGATCGGCCGGGAGGTGGCCGACCGGCTCGGCGTGGAATTCGGCATCGTGGATATTTCGCTGGCCGCGACCCCGGCCGCAGGCGACTCGGTCGCCGAAATCATCGAGGCGATGGGCGTCAGCCGGATGGGGCGGCCCGGCAGCACCGCCGCACTGGCCCTGCTGATCGACGCGGTCAAAAAAGGCGGCGCGATGGCCTCCGGACGGGTCGGCGGCCTGAGCGGCACCTTTATCCCCGTCAGCGAAGACGCCGGGATGATCCGCGCGGTCAAGGAAGGAGCGCTTTCACTCGACAAACTCGAAGCCCTGACCAGCGTCTGCTCGGTCGGGATGGATATGTTCGCCGTTGCCGGCTCCACACCCGCCGATGTTCTCAGTGCGATTATCGCCGACGAGCTGGCCATCGGCATCGCCAATCACAAGACCACCAGCGTCCGCGTGATCCCCGTTCCCGGCAAACGCGCCGGACAAATCGTCCATTTCGGCGGCCTGCTCGGCAGCGCCCCCATTATGCCCGTCCCCAAAAAATGCGCCCCCGCCTTCATCGCCCGAAAAGGCCGTATGCCCGCCCCTATCAAAGCCCTGCGAAATTAAGAAGAAAACTCACCCACAGGTTTTTGACGTTTGCCCATCCGACGACTGGCGTCGCTCGGCTGTTGCTTGCCCGAACACACAGGCAGGCCCCTGTCTTTCCACCCTCTACCGTCTATCTTTTGTCTTCTGTTATGTCACTTCCACTGATGTTGTCGGACGCAGACGAGGATTTGCTCGGCGCATTCGAGTGCGGCCAGGCCGTCTTCGGCGGTTACTTCCGGGCGACCGCCGTCGCAGATCGCTTTTAGAAACGCCTGCTGTTCAATCTTGAGCGGCTCGGCGTCGGTGATTTCGAGCTGTTCGATATGCAGCAGCTCCGGCCAGTTGACCTGTGAAAAATCAAAATCCTGTTTTTCCTGACGCTCGCGAATCCACTTGACCACATCGACATTCGGGTCGGTCTTGATGACGATGCCTTCTTTACGGAAATAGTCCAGGCTCAAATACGCCTGCCGACTGAAGACGCGCACCTTACGCTCGGTCTTGAGCGCCAGCCGCGAGGCGGTGATGTTGGCAATGCAGCCGTTTTCAAAAATCACGCGGGCATTGCAAATATCCTCGTGATCGGCAATCACGTTGACCCCGACCGCCTCGACCTTGACCGGACGGCTGTTGGCCAGCGACAGGATAATATCAATATCGTGAATCATGACATCCAGCACCACGCCGATATCCATCGACCGAAACGGATACGGACTGACGCGGTTGGCCTCGATGAACATCGGCTCAATGTTCAGCCGCTTCATCGCCTGAACGACCGGATTGCAGCGCTCCGAGTGGCCCACCGCCACCACCACGCCGTGCCGGGCGGCCAGATCGGCAATCCGCCGGCCCTGCTCAGCCGAAGCGGCCAGCGGCTTTTCAATCAGCACGGGCACACCGCGGGTGATAAACAATTCGGCCAGCTCCAGATGCGACGCCGTCGGCGCCGAGATCGTGACCGCATCAACCGTGCCGATCAGCGAAGCGGGATCATCGGTCGCGGCACAATCGTACCGCTCGGCCAGCGCCTCGGCCCGCTCCAGATCCTTATCGGCCACCGCGACCAGTTCCGCCCCGTCCAGTTGGCTGTACACTTTGGCGTGGATGTTGCCCATTTTACCGGCCCCGACGACGGCCGTTCGCAGCGTTTTCATAGCATTCCTTTGTTTGCCTCTTAGTGTCGGTTCAGTTCAAGCGTTCGTCCGAATCGCTGTCGGCTGCTGTTGATGATAGCCTGACACATCGCGCGGACGTTTTCGTCCAGCCCGTCTTTGGCCGACAGCAGCTTGACACGCTCCAGCACAGGCCCTTCACTGCGCCAGATGAATTTGAACGCCTCGTAAATCCTGTTTTGCTGGTCTTCATTCAGTCCCGCCCGCGCCAGACCGCGTTTGTTGATGGCGCGAACCTCGACGGGATAATGGCCGCTGACAATCACAAATGGCGGCACATCGTGGTTGATGCCCGTATAACCGGCGGCGTAACACCATTTACCGATGGTGACGAATTGATGCACAGCGACCATACCGCTGAGCCAGGCGCCGGTTTCGACTTGACAATGCCCGCTGACCTGCGTACAGTTGCTGATGACAATCTTATCGCCCAGATGGCAATCGTGTCCGAGATGAACATTGATCATCAACAAATTGCTGCTGCCGACGGTCGTGCTCTGATCCGGATACATACTCGGATGAATCGTGACATGCTCGCGAATGGTATTGTTATCGCCGATGACCAGCCGACCGATCCTGGTCTGTTCATCCAATCCAAGAATTTGCGGAGGGCGCCCCAATACGGCGCCGGCAAAAATCCGGTTATTCTTACCGATTTGTGTGTTTTTGCCGATGACGACGTGGGTATCGAGCACGGTTCCGTCTCCAATTCGCACACCTTCATCAACAAAACCAAACGGCCCGATCACCACATCGGACCCCAGTTCGGCACTGGGAGCGACATACGCCGTTGGATGAATCTGACAACTCATAATGGCTGATACCTCCGGTTCTTACACGTTTGCAATACCACACTTAACAGCGGAGCGATTCTACACATCGTCGTCCACCAGCATAAATTTAAGCTGCGCCTCGGCGACAACCTCATCACCGACCATCGCAGTACAATTACATTTGGCCGCACGGCTGCGGACTTTGTCGGCTTCGGCAATCAGAATCAACTGATCGCCCGGCACGACTGATTTGCGAATCTTGACCGCGTCCATCGTCAGCAGCACCGCCAGCTTGCCGGTATGCTCAAGCGTCTGGGCAAACAGCAGGCCGGAGGCCTGGGCCAGCGCCTCGACAATCAGCACGCCGGGCATCACGGGCGAAGAGGGAAAATGTCCCTGAAAAAACTGCTCATTGAAGGTCACGTTTTTGACGCAGCGGATACGCCGACTGCCTTCGATCTCAATAACCTTATCGACCAGCAAAAACGGATAGCGATGCGGCAGTATCTTCTGGATGCGTTTAATATCCAGCAGCGGCTTGTCGGACAGCGCTCTTTGCTGTTCGATTTGGCGGCTTGCTTCCACCAGCCGCTTGACCAGTTTTTGATTGAGGGTGTGGCCGGTTTTGTACGCCACGACGCGCCCGACGATGGGCCGCCCGGCCAGACGCAAATCACCGATCAGATCAACCACTTTGTGCCGAACGCACTCATCGGGCCAGCGAAACGTGTTTTTGATAGGCCCGTCCGAACTGATGACCAATATGTCTTTCGGCCCCAGATGCGTTCCGATGCCGGCCGCCTGCATCTGCCGCGCTTCGGCTTCGAGCACAAACGTGCGGGCACGCGCCAGATTCTGAGCATACGTCGATTCACTCAAATCGCAGGAATAAATTTGCCGGCCGACGCCGGTATGCTGGGTGTAGTCCATATCATACGTCAAACTCAGCCCGTTGCCCTGATGGGGCAGAGCATAGATGCTCTTGTCGCCTTCGGTAATGCACACCGATTCGCTGATGAGAATGGGACGCTGCGGGGCGTCCTGCACCTGAATGCCGCACCGCTGAAGGGCACGAAAATATTCATCGCTGCTGCCGTCAAAGCCCGGCAGTTCGGCGCCTTCCACCTCAATGATCACATTGTCAATATCCATCGCATAAATCGCCGCCAGGCAGTGCTCCGGCGTCTCAATGACCGCCCGCCCGTTCTGCAGGGCCGAGCGGCGGTCCCGCTGCGCGATATGGTCGGGGCACACCTCGACCCGTGCCGGCGGATTAAGATCGTTGCGCACAAAAACCACCCCCGTATCAGGATCGGCGGGACGAAAGACCATTTTGGTCTCTTTACCGCTGAACAACCCTTTACCGGTCAGCCGGGCTTCAGTCTTGATGGTTTTTTGCTGCTTCAAGGCGTTCGACTTTTTTTTCCAGTTGCTTCAGTTCTTTGACAATGTCAGGAAGTTTTTGGTACAGGCTCATACTTTTCATTTCGGCGCGGATCTCCCTGGCGGGAAACCCCAACACCTTTAGACCATCGGACATATCTTCGGTTATCGTTGCCCGCGCCCCGGCCACCACACCGGCGCCGACGACAATATGGTCGGCTACGCCGGCGTTACCGGCCAGGACAACGCCGTCTTTCAGCACGGCACTGCCGGCCAGCCCGACTTGTCCGGCCAGAAGACAGGTCTTTCCGATACGGACATTGTGCGCAATCTGGACGAGATTGTCAATTTTTGTCCCGGCGCCGATGACGGTATGGCCGAACTTGGCCCGATCGATGCAACTGCCGGCCCCGATTTCCACCCCGTCTTCGAGGATAACACCGCCGTTATGCGGAATTAACTGATGTTGTCCATCAACAAAATAATAACCAAAGCCCACCGAACCAATCGTCGCATTGGCCTGAATCACGCAGTCATTGCCGATGCGGCAGCGATGATAAACCACCACGTTGGCATCCAGCCGACAGCGGGCGCCGATGACGGTTTCTTCGCCGATGACGCAGCCCGGACCGATGACCGTTTGCGGGCCGATGTGGACATTCGCCCCGATAACGGCACACGGCCCGACAGTCGCGGACGCATCGACCGACGCGGTGGCATCGACCACCGCGCTTGGATCAATACCGGAAAAGCCCTTGAGCATCGGTTCAAATAACCGCTGGGCCGTGATCAGCGCCTTGTTGACATCGCCGACGACAAGCTGTCCGACCGGACAATCGTCCAGTTCCCGTCCGACCAGCACCGCAGCCGCCTGCGTCTGGGCAAGCCGGGCGCGATGTTTTTCGACGGTCAGAAAACAGATTTCGTTCGGCCCGGCGTCATAAATGGTATTGACACCGGTAACGGGACGCTGCCCATCGCCTCCGACAAGAACCGCGCTGAGCCTGTCGGCCAGATCCGCCAGCGCAATCATCTTCGATGAAGTATGCTGCATGCGTGTTTTATCCTGCGGCTAATTCTCATTGTCCAGGGACGCCAGTACCTCGGCGGTGATGTCCAATTGGGGGCTGTTGTACAGTACTTTTTTGGTTTTGATCGTCAGCATAAAGTCCCGCAGACTCGGCGCCGGCAAGTCCAGTTGCTCTTTGGCCAGGACCAGATCAATGCCCTTTTGCTGAGCGGTGCGGTCAATGATCAGCAGCAAAGTGCGATACAGGTCTTCGGTCCACGACTGCATTTCCTGGGTCACCTTGTCTTCATAAAAAGCGTTTCGTGCTTCGAGGATGGCCTTTTTTTCGGCAAACTGACGGCTGTATCGGAGATAATCCTCGCTGCCGCGCCGCAGCAGGCGAAGCTGCTGATCCAGCGATTCCAGTTCGCTGCGCATCGCGCTGAATTCCTCTTTCATCTGCTCCTGTTCTTTTTCCATCTTGTCTTTCCAGGCCTGATGTTTTTTGCTGTTTTCGAGGACGCGCGTAACATCCACAACCGCCACTTTGGGCGCTGCCAGCGCATCGGCCTGAAGCGCACCCTGGCGAAAAACACCCGCCGTAATCACCGCCGCCGCTGCCATTGCTATCAGTGTCCGTGTTTTCATTGCAATCCTTTCTGTCAGAACATTTTTATTCGATATGTTGACCGTGGGTCTTGTGGCTTTCGTTTTCAGAACAAGGCGCCAACCGAAAAACTGAACGCCTGGGTTTTGTCTTTGTCGTCTTTGGTAATCGGGCTGGCCAGTTCAAACCGCATCGGCACCGGTCCGAAAAACTGCGGAATCTGGATTTGAATCCCCGTACCGACCGAGGAGCGTACCGGCCCGGAGTCGATCATACCGACATCGGCAAAAAACAACCACGCGAACGTCTGGCTGCCCAGCGGCACGGCGATTTCGCCGCTGCCCATCACCAGCCAGTCGCTGCCGATCGGATCGTCGTCCGGCCCTTTGCGGGGACTGACGCCGCGATAGCGAAAACCGCGAATCGATCCGATGCCCCCGGCGTAGAATTTCTCGAACATCGGCGCCGTGCCGATAACGGTGCCGGCGTGAACCTTGGTCTCAAGGACCGTCTTGTTTTCGGCCAAATCTTCATACAGCGTATAATACCATCGCTGCGTTCCGCTGAGCACGCCGAAGGTAAAGTCGCCGAAAAGCTGTTCATAACCGGCGTCAAAATGATACCCTTGAGTCGGCAGATAACGGCTGTCGGTGCGGTCGCGACGAACGTAAAAGCGCGTTCCGTACAACATGTTGTCGCCCTTGACATCGCGGATTTCTTTGGGGACATCATGATCCAGATCGGAGATGCGCACCTGTTCGCCCCGAAATGAAATGCCTCTGCGCCAATCATCGCGATAGCGTTTTTCCAGGCCGGCTGTTCCGGTCAATCGCCCCTCATCATACGATTCCCGATAGCGCGAAAAACTCGATGCACCGACATTCAGCGCCACCGGCCGGTCGTATAAATACGGTTCGGTGAAGTTGATCGAATAGGTGCTGTACACCGTGCCGGGATTGAGCGAAATACGCATCCGCTGACCGGCGCCGCGAAAGGCCTTGCCGGTAATAAATTCGCCGAAACTGTCCGGCCAATCGGTGATATCAAAATTCCGCTGATCGAGTGTAATGCTGCCGATGACGCCGCTGTCGCTGGCCACGCCGGCGCCAAGCATAATCGAGCCGGTCTGCCCTTCGGTGATGTTCACGACCGCGTCGCGCGTGTCCGGTTCGTCGCCGGTCGGCGTAATGACCGCCGATTCGGTAACCACGGTGTATCGGACAATCTGTTCGATTTCGCCGTCGCCGTCGCCGCGCGCCCCGTCGGCGTCATACCACTGACCCGGCTCAAACCCTTCCTCGTCCAGCACCCGGCGAATGGCGTGGTCTTTAATCGTCGTGTTGCCGGTAATGACGACCTCCCCAATGCGGAAACGCGGACCTTCGGTAATCACAAACTCCACCGCCACCCGCGCATCCGGCAAAAAGGTGCGCTTCAGTTCCACCTCGGCCTCAACAAAACCCTGTTCCCGATAGCGCGATCGGACTTTCCGAGCGTCGAATTCAGCCCGATCCTGGCTGTAGTAAAAGTCCTCGCGCAGCCGCATATCCTCCCGCAGCGTCGCCTCATCAAAAAAGGTATGCCCCGTCATCCGGATGGAATCCACGATATACACCGGCCCTTCTTCAATGTGAAAAATCACTTCGGCGGTTTCTTTGTCTTTGCCGAAAACCACCTCGCTGGAGATCTTCACATCCAGAAACGCCCTTTTTTGATACACCTCAATGAGCTTTTGCTCGTCTTCGGCGATTTGGTCGGGGTTGTAGTACTGCTGAAAAAACATCAGCTTGCGGGGTTTGGTTTTGACCGGTTTTTTCAGTTCACTGTCTTTGAAGGCGTTGTTGCCGACAAATCGCACCGCCCGAATTTTGGGGCGCGGCCCTTCGTCGATGGTGTATTCCACTAGGCCCATCGCCAACGCAGCTTCATTCAGGGTCACCTCAACCCACGCATGTCCGCGTTTTCGATAGAGCTGCTCAATGGCGTCGCGTCCGGCGCGCACGGCAAAGACATCCAGATAATCGCCCGTGGTAAAGGTCAGCTCCCTGGTCAGACGGGAGTCGCTGAGCCGCTGATTGCCGCGAAGAGCCAGCGACCGGACCAGATTTTTTTCCACCACCACATACGTCAGGACCACACGACCGTCCACGACCTCGGCGCTGTAATAGGCCCGCTCCACTGCCTCCAGCGACGCAATCCGCCGCACATCCGAGGCCGCCTCGGGGGCGCTGAACCGCTGGCCCGGACGCAGGCTCGCGCGCGTCAGCACCTCAGCCCGACTCAACGTCACATTACCGGCTGTTTCGAGTACGCCGATGGTCAGCCCCTCAGCCGCCTCCGGCGCCGTCGTCTGCGACGCGCTCAGTGCCGCCGCCAGACATACTATAACCAACATCCATCCGAATCTTCGCTGCATCATTGCCTCCCTGAAGTTTGTTTCTGTGTTTGCTGAATGGCGCCGGAAGCGTCTTTTGTCTGCGTATTGACCATTATGCAAAGACCCGGCCGGCGGCCGGCTCCTGATTGTTGACTGTTATGTCTCTCATTGATTTCAAAACGGCGCCGGTTCATGGTAACAGGGCTTAAACCGCGTCAAACGCCCGTCAAAGACCAGGTTAACCACATCCGTCGGACCGTTGCGCTGCTTGGCGACAATGATCTCGGCGGTGTTGGCTTTGTCGGGATTTTCCTCTTCCCATCCGGGGTCATGACGATGATAATAGGCTTCCCGATGCAGCAGGATAATCACATCGGCGTCCTGCTCGATGCTGCCGCTTTCACGCAGGTCGCTCATCCGCGGACGATGTCCCTCGCGTCCTTCGGCGGCGCGATTGAGCTGGCTGAGCACCACGACCGGCACTTCCAGCTCGCGGGCCAGCGCCTTGAGCTGTCGCGAAATCGTGCTGATTTCCTGCTGGCGCGATTCGGCGTAACCGCCCAGGCTCATCAACTGCATATAATCGACATACACCGCCTGAATATCATACTGGCTTTTGAGCCGACGGCACTTGCCGCGGATCATCATCGGGGTCAGGCCCGGCGTATCATCGATAAACAACGGTTTTTCGAACAACTCGCCCCCGGCCCGCGTCAATTCGGCAAACTGATCGGTGCTGAGCATCCCTTTTCGAACCAGTTGTGAATCCACCCCGGAGCGGCTACACAAAATACGCTCGACCAACTGCTGACGGCTCATTTCAAGGGAAAAGATGACCACGGGAATATCTTCATCGGCGGCCTGATATTCGGCCATATTCAGCGCGAAACTGGTTTTACCCATACTCGGACGGGCCGCAACAATGACCATTTCGCCCTTCTGCAGGCCGCACAGCAACTGATTGAGTTCCTCAAATCCCGTCGGCAGCCCCGTTACGTGCGAGCCTTTCCGGGATTCGATGGCCTCAAAGGCCTCCGTAATCAGGTTTTTGACCGGAACCGCCGCACCGGTGATTTTCTTTTCCGTAACGGCAAAAACTTTTTGCTCGGCCAAATCAAGCTTTTCGCTGACATCGCCCGCCTCGTCGCAGGCATCCTGCATAATCTCGGCACAGGTGCGCGCCAATTCGCGCAACATCGCCTTTTCGCGGACAATAGCGGCGTAATACTCCGCATTGGCCGCCGAGGGGACGGCCTCGGCCACTTTGACCAGGTATTCAACCCCGCCAACCGCCTCCAGGCAGTCCATTTTTTTCAGCTCGTCCCGCAGCAGCACCAGATCAATGCTGCTGTTGGCCTCATACAGACGCAGCAGCCCGTCGTAAATCAGCCGGTGCTCTGTTCGAGAGAAATAATCGGGTCGCATCAGCTCAATCATCGAACTGATACAATCGCGATCCAGAATCATCGACCCCAACACCGCCGCTTCTGCTTCGGGTGAGGCCGGCATTTTGCGTCCGGCCAGCACATCCTGCAGTGCGGCGTCGCCGAGCGAATCCGACTCATGCCTCCGAGCTGTTGCTTTCCTGCGCTGCGTCAACGGTCTGTTCCTGTGAGTTAACAACCACTCGAACCGTCGCCGTCAGGTCGGCCGCCGCGCGAACCGTCACCTCACTGACGCCCAGTTCCTTGATATGACCGTCCATTTTAATCATTTCATCCGCAACGTCAAAACCTTGTTGACGCAAATTCTGTGCAATATCACGCTCGGTCACCGAACCGAACAAGTGCCCCTGTTCGTTGGCCTTGGCCGTGAGAACCACTTCGGCATCCTGAACCGACGTAACCAGACGTTCTTTCTGTTCGCGCACCAGCCGACGGGCCTCGGCGCGACGGGCTTTTTCGTCGGCCAGCGACTTGATATTCGCCTCGGTGGGAACCGTCGCCAGTCCCTGCGGGATCAGATAATTCCGAGCATACCCATTCTTTACATCTACTATATCGCCAAGCCAACCCAGCTTTTCAATATCGCTGCACAACAAAACCTTCATTGTGGTACTCCTGTGTCTTAAATTAGTTTCAATCCAGCTTGTGACCCCCACGCACTTGCTTAGGTGGTGTACGGCAGCAGCGCCATAAACCGCGCCCGTTTGATGGCGCGCTTGACCTTGCGCTGACAACCGGCGCAATTACCACTGCGTTTGCGGGAAAAAATCTTGCCGCGATTGGTCAGCAGCTTGCTGAGCGTGTCCACATCTTTGTAGTCGATATACGATTTGCCTTCGCGACAAAATCGGCACTGGGTCTGCTCGCGAATGGTGGTCAATGTCCGTTTTCGTCGAACATTCGTAGGTTTTCTCATCATTCTCATAACACAAGTCCTGTTCCTATGGTTAGGGTTCTTAATCAGTTATAGTCAATCGCCAATCACACGTAACGATGTTTTTCTGTTCCCTTTAGAAGGGAATATCATCATCCGGGCCGCCGGCGCCGTAGGGCACATCCATATCGCCGCCGCCGCTGTCCATATCCGCCGACCCGCCGGGCGATGCCGCGCCGCCGTAGCCGCCGCTGCTGCGTCCGCCCTGCCCGCCGCCGCCTCGGCCGATGAATTCAAAGTTTTCGACGAACACACGAAGTCGGCTTTTGCGAGTGCCGTCCGGCGCCTGCCACTGGTCATACTGAAGACGGCCTTCGACGAAAAGCGGCTCGCCTTTTTTCAAGTATCGATTCAGCGTCTCGGCGCGCTTGCCGAACATGCGGCAATCGACAAAACACGTCTCATCGCCCAGCGAACCGTCCTGCTTTTTGAACCGGCGATTCATCGCCAGGCCAAACTCCACTACCGGCGTCTGGCTGGGCAAATACGACAACTGCGGATCGCGGGTCAAATTTCCCATCAGCAATACTTTATTCAAATTGGCCATGGCCGTCCCTTTCCCGGTTTAACCGCTCCGGACCAATACATCCGGCATTGTGAATCTGTTAATCGACGTCATTGCGGTCGTCGCGGTCGTCGCGGTCGTCAAAATCGTCGTCCGCGTCGTCGTCATCATCCGTCGCGTCGCTATCCGCCTGGGCTTGCGCCTCAGCGGCGGCCTGAGCCTGTGTCTCAGCAACCATAATCGGCGTGGGCTTTTCGATGTCCTCCCGGCTCATCCGATCCGTGCGCAGGATCATCACGCGAAGCAGCGTCTCGGAAAGCTGAACATCCCGCTCGATTTCATGGATCCGCAGCGGATCGCAGTTGAAATACACCAGAATGTACGTGCCGCGCGAGACTTTGCCGATATCGTAGCTGAGCTTGCGCTCATCCCACTTGTGCAACGAGACGACCTCGGCCTCGGTCTTGGCAAGAATCCTGTTAATCGTGTCGATGACAAGCTGCCAGTCCGCCGCGGCAATCGCCGAATCCACCAGGAACAAGCCTTCATAGAGTCGTTTTACTGCTGTTTCCAAATTTCGTACCTCCGATTGAGTACTTTCATTTAAGGGTTCTGTTCAGTTTTATTCCGCGGCACATCTCCGCGGTTTGCGTGTTGGCCGTTTGCGTCCGCCTTGCTGTTAAAATGGTTCATCGCCGTTTCAATATCGTGCTCGACCCAGCACAACAGCGCCTCAACGCAGCGGCTGAGGGCCTGTTCAATGGCCGAACGCTGCTGCGGGTCAAAGCGGCTCAAGACATAATCGGCCGCGTCGCCGCCGTCGGCCTGACCGATGCCGATCCGCAGCCGAGCAAAGGCATCCGTTCCGAGACGCGCGATAATGTCTTTCAGACCGTTATGTCCGCCGGCCGAACCTTTGGCCCGCAGACGAATCTGACCGGTCGGCAGCGCCATATCGTCCAGCACGACGATCACATCCTGAGCCGGAATTTTATAATAACCCGCCACGGTCGCGACCGCATGACCGCTGCGATTCATATATTGCTGCGGCTTGAGCAAAATCAGCTTGTTTGGCCCGATACTCGCCTCAGCCGTCAGGGCGTTGAACGCGTTTCGCCGAATGGACACACCCAGCCGTTCGGCCAGCGCATCCAGCGCCATAAATCCCACATTATGGCGCGTCAGATCATACGCAGCACCGGGATTGCCCAAACCGACAATCAGCCTGTGTGTTGCAGGCTGCAACTGAGCCTTCTCTGCCAGTACCTCGCGGAACGTATAACCAAACGTCTCATCCATGGCATACCGCCCATATCCGACACAGCCGCCGGATTACTCGGCTGCTTCTTCCTTTTTGCGTTCGGTAATCACTTCCGGCTCGGTTTCCGTCTCGACGGCTTCGGCTTCTTCGGCTTCTTCGGCCGCGGCAGCCGCCTTGGATTCGTGGCAAATCAGCACCAGTGCCTCCGGATCGGTCTTGAGGATACAGCCGGACGGCAGTTCAATGTCTTTAGCATGCAGCGCCTCATTCAGTCCCACCTCGCGGACAATCACGGGGATCAGATCGGGAATCTCGGTCACCCTGCACTCCACCTCAAGATGCGTCATCACTTCGTCCAGAATGCCGCCCATGGTCGTGCCTTTGGCTACGCCGCGAAACTCCAGCGGAACCTCCACGGTCACCCGTTCGCTCAAATCCACGCGAATCAAATCGGCGTGAATCAGATTCTTGCCCAGATAATCATATTGCACGTCTTTGAGCAGAAGGGTTTCTGATTTGCCGTCCAGATCAACGTTGAACAGCCGATGACCGTGGTGCAGCCCGCGCACAAAGTCGTGCGCGTTGACCGCAATGGGCATCGACGGCTGGCCGTGACCATAGACAACCGCCGGCAGCTTGCCTTCACGGCGAAGACGCCTGGCCTCATTGGATCCGGCTTTTTGCCGGATATCTGCTTTCAAACTCACTGTTTCAGTTGACATACAAACCTCATGACCAATTATCAAATTTAGGGTTGACGTTATACAATACGGTTTTTAAGGCATCGAAAACATCGAACTGACCGATTCGTTCATATGAATCCGTCGGATGGCTTCACCCAACAGCTCGGCCACGCTCAACACCTTCAGATTTTTGATTTGCCGCGATTCTTCGTGGACGGGAATCGTATTGGTGACCACCACCTCATCGATGGGGGCCGACTGAAATCGTTCCACCGCCGGCGGGGAAAAGACGCCGTGCGTTGCCCCGGCCAGAATCCGGCGGGCGCCCAGCTTTTTGACCATGTGCGCCGCGCCGCAGATCGTCCCGGCCGTCGAAATCATATCATCCACCATCACAACATTGCGGTCTTTGACATTGCCGATGATCTCTTCGAACAGCACTTCCTTGCCGGTCAGCCGGCGTTTGTGAATGATGGCCAACTCGCCCCCCAGCGCCGTGGCATACCGCGACGCGGTCTTGATATTGCCCACATCCGGCGCAACGACCGTCAGATTGTCGATGTTCTTTTGCCGGAGATAGTCAATGATCACCGGCTCGGCCGACAAATGATCAATCGGGATATCAAAGAACCCCTGAAGCTGCTTGGCGTGCATATCCACCGACAGCACCCGGTCCGCTCCGGCAGCGGTGATGATGTTGGCGATCAGCTTGGCCGTAATCGGAACCCGACCGGCGTCTTTGCGATCCTGACGGGCATATCCGTAATACGGCACCACCGCCGTGACACGGTCGGCACTGGCTCGACGCAGACAATCCAAAAATATCAACAGCTCCATCAGATTTTCGTCAACCGGCGCACAGGTCGGCTGCACCACAAAACAGTCCCGTCCCCTGACTTCGGAATCCAGCTTGATGATTTTTTCGCCGTCCGGAAACCGCTCGATGGTTCGACGGCCGGGCTTGACGTTCAAATAACTGCAAATCGCCTGCGTCAAGTCGGGGTTGGCCGTGCCGCTAAAAACAATGGAAGGACGATTAAGCATCGGCGTTCTCTCCGGACATCTTCTGTTGGGCATCTCCAATAACCGAGCCGGGGGCCACGATACGGCCGTCTTCTATCGACGCCGGCGCCTTGAGCACCGAACCGGGACCAATATAGACCTCATTGCCGATGACAATAGCGGCCTTGCCCTCGCCGGTTGGATCGGTTGTTACGCAGCCGGCACCGATACGACTGTTGGCGCCGATTTTAATGGGGCCGTGCAGATAGGTAAACGGCTCGATGATGGTGTCCTGACCGATCTCGGCGCGGGCGTCGATCCACGTGTTGACCGGATCGACAATCGTAACGCCGTCGGCCATCAGCCGTTCCTGTATCCGCTGCTGCATAATTTTACCGGCCGCCGAGAGCTGCTGACGATTGTTCACGCCCATCGCGTCTTCCTCGGCCACCGCAGTCACTGCCGTGGCCTTGCATCCGTCAGCCAGCAGAATGTGCAGCGCATCGGTCAGATAATACTCATTTTTCTTATTATTCGGGGTAATCTTGCTCAGCGCCCCCAGCAGCAGCGGCGTATTGAAACAGAAATACCCCGGATTGATCTCCGAAATAACCCGCTGCTCCGGCGTACAGTCATTGTGCTCGACGATGCCCTGGATATTGCCGTAACCGTCGCGGACAATCCGCCCGTAGCCGGTCGGGTCGCTCAATTTGGCGGTCGCCAGCGTGACCGCGGATTTTTCCTGTAAGTGCTTTTCGATCAATATGTTAATTGTCTTCGTGCGGATCAGCGGAGCATCGCCGCACAGCACCAGTGTCAAGCCCGAAAAATCCTTCAGGTGGTTCTGACAGCACATCACCGCATGTCCCGTGCCGCGCTGCTCGGTCTGCTCGACAAAGACCACATCCCTGTCATCGCGGTACTTGGCGACGATCTGGTCTTTGCCGTAACCAACGATGACATAATGCTTTGTAACTCCCGCCGCCCGGCAGGCCGACAAGACCCACTCAAGCA
This sequence comes from Anaerohalosphaeraceae bacterium, assembly GCA_050309605.1. Taxonomy (GTDB): domain Bacteria; phylum Planctomycetota; class Phycisphaerae; order Sedimentisphaerales; family Anaerohalosphaeraceae; genus T3Sed10-213. The sequence goes on along the minus strand of JBNRMN010000033.1, from coordinate 161,921 downwards.
TCGGGCGTCCGCACACCTCGTGCAGCACCTTCGGGATACGGGTGTTCATCCGAGTGCTTTGCCCGGCGGCCAATATCACAGCAGCAATTTCAACCATTTTCTGTACTTTTACCTTTTAACTTTTACCTTTTTACCGGAAAAACCTACCCGGCCAGGACTCGAACCTGGAATAGAGGTACCAAAAACCTCTGTGTTACCGATTACACCACCGGGTATCAAAAAAAAACGATAAAGCCTTTCAACAAAACAGCTTATGCGACTTTCGGCACGCGATGAATTCAACGCAAGTCGCAGTGTTCGCTTTAGAAGCGAACCGACCGGAGTCTGCCGGAGGCTTGAGCTGACCATGCTGCGAAACCTGTCAGCCCCGTTAGGGGGTAAAATCGAGCCGTTTCGACCCGCAACCCAAGGCCTGCAACCCCGCGTCCCCATGCGGCAGAACAATAAAACTTAAGACTATAGCGAAAATCAAACAAAAATCAAGCGTTTTTTCACGCAATTTACACGTTTCCTCCTTGTTTTTCCTGTTGAAAACTATGCCCTCTGTCGGGTCAGGAAGTTCCAGACCTCTTCGGCGGCGAATTGTTCGGTTTGTTCGATATAGCGCGACGGGTCGAAGCCCTGTTCGGGGCTGATAATGCGGGGTTTGGGCCAGGAAAAGGCCGTCTCGATGAAGACCTTTTTCGGCTCACGCAGAAAGGATTCAACGCGGACCTCAATCGAGGTCGGCTCGCCGCCTTTGATCGCATGGGGCGGCATGACCAGCCGCAATCCCCCCCCGGCCACAGGACGGCCGCCCAGGAGTCGAAAATCCTCCGGCGACTGGGCCAGCCGCTCTTCCCAGAGATACTGAAACGCATGCGTTTGGGCGCTGTACAGATGGTGGATTTTGCAGTTGACCGTCAAAATCTGATAGTGCTCAGCCGGCCAGGTCTGCGAAAACGCCTGCACGACCGCCTCGGCGTCCCTGCCGAACATTTCCCGCTCATACTGCGGATTGTTGGCCACGACCAGCAGGCTGACCACCTGCGGACCGGGCGATTCGAGCTTGACTTGCAGGTGCGACGGCTGCGTGCGAATCAATGTAAAGGCATTTTCCCGCGATTGGGTTTGGCCAAAATCCAGGCCGTTGTCCAGCAGGGCCTTTTCAAACTCGACCGTTCGCACTCGTTCGGGCGTCCAGGCCCCGGCCAGCACATACTGTACGCTCAGGTGAACCGTCGTCTTGGATTGTCGATTGATGGACTCCATAGTTTCTCCATTCAGTTGCGTTTGTATCGATTATACCGTCCCGGCAGAAAAAGAACAGTATTCAAATAAGAAATTTAGCACTTCTCGGCGATTAAGCCGCCCCCGAAGTCAGTCGATATAGCAACGGTAAAACGGTCTGCAACGACAGCGGCCTGTAAACGGTTCGTGCTAAAAAACGGCAAACAATACGATAACATGTTCAAACGGCAAAAAAAACAGCAAAAACTCCCTCCTCTGGTGGAGGAACTGATACCCGAAATCCGGGTCTATCCGAGCCAGCACAGCTGCGTCCGTCTGAATATGAACCACGTCAAACCCGAACAGTTGCCCCCGCTGATGGTGCGCAAGGCCGCGTGGCGACGCTAAAGCCCTTTGGTTTACTTAGTCAGGCCTTGCTGCGTGCATTGAGGCGCTGCTCTTCCAGCAATTTTTCTTTGAGATAGCGGGCGGTGTAGCTGTTTTTGTTTTTGATGATTTTTTCCGGCGCACCGGTGGCGATGACTTCTCCGCCGTGCAGACCGCCTTCAGGGCCAAGGTCGATGATATAATCAGCCATTTTGATCACATCCAGATTATGCTCGATGACGATGACGGTGTTGCCCATATCCGTCAGGCGGCGCAGTACATTGAGCAGATTGTGAATGTCGGCAAAATGCAGCCCGGTCGTCGGTTCATCCAGCACGTACAGGGTATGGCCGGTGCCGGGTTTGCCCAGTTCCGAGGCCAGCTTGACCCGCTGGGCTTCGCCGCCGGACAGCGTCGTGCTGGATTGGCCCAGCGTCATATACCCCAGCCCCACATCGTTTAGCGCCTTGATGAGCCGGACAATCTTAGGAAAGTTGCCAAAGAACGTCCTGGCCTCTTCGATGCGCATATCCAGCACATCGGCGATGTTCTTGCCCTTATAGGTGATTTGCAGCGTTTCGGGATTATAGCGGCTGCCCTTGCACTCCTGACAAACCACAAACACATCGGGCAGAAAATGCATCTCGATCTTTTTGGTGCCCTGCCCCTGACAGTATTCACAGCGGCCGCCTTTCACGTTGAAGCTGAATCGCCCGGGTTTATAGCCGCGAATCTTGGCCTCGCGGGTCATCGCAAACAACGCCCGAATCTGGTCAAAGACGCCGGTATAAGTGGCCGGGTTGCTGCGCGGGGTACGGCCAATGGGCGATTGATCGATCTGAATGACCTTGTCAATACGGCTCAGGCCGAGGATGTTTTTGTGTTGGCCGGGCTTTTCGCGCGAGCCGTACAGACGGCGCATCAATCCCTTGAGCAGAATTTCGGTGACCAGCGTGCTCTTGCCCGAACCGGACACGCCCGTGACACAGGTCAGAACGCCCAGCGGAAATTTGACGTTGATATTTTTTAGATTGTTCTCCCGGGCGCCGCGGATTTCGATGCTGTTGCTCATCACGACCTTGCGGCGGCGTTCGGGCATCTCAATGCGTTTGGCGCCGCTGATATACTGTCCCGTCAGCGACCGCGGCTGGCGGCAGATATCGTCCAGAGAACCGGCAGCGACCACCTCGCCGCCGTGTTTGCCCGCCGCCGGGCCGATGTCGATGAGATAGTCGGCCGCGCGAATGACATCGTCGTCGTGCTCGACCACAATTACGGTATTGCCGATGTCGCACAGCTTGCGAAGCAGGTTCAGCAGGCGTGTGTTATCACGACGGTGCAGGCCGATCGTCGGCTCGTCCAGCACATAGCAGCAGCCGACCAGTCCGCTGCCAACCTGAGTCGCCAGACGAATGCGCTGGGCCTCACCGCCGGACAGCGTGCGGCTGGTCCGATCCAGCGTCAGATAGCCCAGCCCCACGTCGATCAGAAATTTCAGGCGGGCGCGGATTTCTTTGAGCGGCTGGGCGGCGATCAGGGTTTGTTCTTCGTCCAGTTTCAGCGCATCGAAAAACTGTTCGGCTTCTTCAATGCTCATCGTGACCACATCGCAGATGCTTTTTCCGCCGACGGTTACGGCAATCGCTTCCGGACGCAGCCGCGCGCCGCCGCAGCTTTTGCACGGCTGCTCGGACAGATACCCATGCAGGCGCGCCTTGACATATTCGCTGGTGGTGGTCTCCCAGCGCCGTTTGAGATTGGGAATGACCCCTTCAAACGACGCGCCGTAAGTATCTTGCTCTTCATCGGTCGTACCGTACAGCAGAATCTTGCGAATGGCCGCCGGCAGTTCGCTGTAGGGGCCGCTTTTGCTGACACCGAAACTGCGGCAGAACCGCTTGATGAGGCGATTGTAATAGATATTCATTCGTTTGCCGCCTTTGCGCCACGCCTCGACGGCGCCGTTTTCAAGCGAGATGCTCTTGTCCGGTACAATCAAATCGGGGTCAAACTCCAAAATAGTCCCCAGTCCGTCGCAGGCCGGACACGCCCCGTAGGGGCTGTTAAAGCTGAACAGCCGCGGACTCAGTTCAGCCAGCGACGCCTCCGGATGATCGGGACAGGCATATTTTTCGCTGAAGAGCACATCCTGCCAATGGCCGTTGCTGCCGTTGTTTTTGTTGTCATCAGGTTCCTGAAGCATCAGGATGACCACCCCGTCGCCGATCTTCAGGGCCGTTTCAATCGAGTCGGCCAGACGCACGCGCACGCTGTCTTTGATAATCAGACGATCCACCACAGCGGCGATCTCATGCTTTTTGTTTTTGTCCAGTTTGGGGATATTTTTAATGTCATACACCACGCCGTCAATGCGGACGCGGACAAACCCTTCGCGCTGAATTCGCACGAAGATGTCGCGATGCTCGCCCTTCTGGCCGCGAATCAGCGGCGCACAGATTTGCAGTCGAGTCTCTTCCGGATGCGCCATAACGGCGTTGACGATCTGGGTGGTGTGCTGGCTGGTAATCTCGCGCCCGCAGATCCAGCAGTGCGGCGTGCCGGCGCGGGCAAACAGCAATCGGCAATAGTCGTAAATTTCGGTGGTCGTTGCCACGGTCGAGCGCGGATTGCTCGAGGCGCTGCGCTGCTCGATGGCAATCGTCGGCGGCAGGCCTTCGATATGCTCAAGTTGCGGTTTTTGCATCTGCTCCAGAAACTGGCGGGCATAGGCGCTGAGCGACTCGACGTATTTGCGTTGTCCCTCGGCATAGATCGTATCAAAGGCCAGGCTGCTCTTGCCTGAGCCGCTGATACCGGTAATGACGACCATTTGATCGCGCGGGACTTGGACATCAATCGCCTTGAGATTATGCTCAGCCGCACCGGTAATGCGAATGACTTTCGGCTCACTCACGTCTGCTTTGTCTCCGTATTTAACTGCCGGATAAACCTGCCCGGATTTTCAACAATTCCGCAAACCGATCATTGTAGCATACCCTGCGGGACATTACAATAGCCCAGTCGCGCAAGCGACCGGATAATACAACGACCCAACAGCCGAGTCGCGCAAGCGACCGGATAACGCCGCGACAGGTCAAACACCGCGTCAGACAACGTGCGCTGCGCCGCGGCTAAGTGGCTCTTAACGTCATGGAAATAAAGGACTTACATTCATGGGGTTTGACGTATGCCGACGCGCGGCGGCTTCAGATGCGGCTGGCTGAGCGCGTTCGGCGGCATCCGCTTCGCACGGCCGTTCGCACGGCGGCCGGGTTGGACTGCGCCTTTGACAAACCCAACGGCAAGGCGCTGGCAGCGGTGGTGGTACTCTCGTTTCCGGAATTGGACGTGATTGAAACCGCCTCGGCCGGGGCTGATCTGACATTTCCCTACATCCCCGGCCTGCTGAGCTTTCGCGAGGCACCGGCCTGTCTGACGGCGGTAGAAAAACTCCAAACGACCCCCGATCTGTTCCTGATCGACGGCCAGGGCATCGCCCATCCGCGGCGGCTCGGCCTGGCGGCGCATCTGGGGCTGTTTCTGGACCGTCCGACCATTGGCTGCGCCAAGAGCCGGCTCATCGGCACATACGACCCGCCGAAACAGGAAAAAGGCAGCCATACCCCGTTGCTCGACGGCACCGACATCATCGGGGCCGTCGTTCGCACCCGCACCGGCGTCAAACCGCTCTTTGTCTCCTGCGGCCACCTATGCACACTTCAAGACGCCATCGAATGGACGCTCCGCCTGACCACCCGCTATCGCCTGCCCGAACCAACCCGCCTGGCCCACAGGCAGGTCACGGCACTGAAGAAAGGGAATTAAAGAAAACCCCATCTTCTGACGATATTCATTGCAGATAAATATCAAATAGGATATAATAATGCAATGAAATTTGATAAATTGGTCAAAATCGCCGCGGATATTCCGTGTTTTACCACCGGCTTTTTAACAGCCGGCCAAAAAAAAGAGCAAGTCAGTCTTCAACTGGCTCGCTGGGTAAAAGACGGCCGAGTCATTCGAATCTGCAAGGGACTGTACATCCTGGCAGAACCGTATCGAAAATGTAAAATAGATGTCTATTTTATCTCCAATCAAATCCAATCTCCTTCTTATGTCAGTCTTCAATCGGCTCTGGCATACTATGGGCTGATTCCGGAATACGTGCCGACGGTGTTGAGCGTGACCACCGGTCGGCCGCGTATCATTCAAACACCATTGGGACGTTTTGAATTTCGGCATCTAAAGCAAACTCTGTTCTTCGGTTATGACCAAACTGAGACAGCACCGGGCTGCCAAGCCTTCATCGCCAAGCCGGAAAAAGCCCTGCTTGATTTGCTTTATCTGACGCCGGGGTCCGACAGTGAAGCGTGGCTGAAGGAATTGCGATTGCAGGATACCGAGCGGATCAATCCACGGACGCTGAATAATCTTGCGCAAAAATCCCATAGTCCCAAACTCAAACGCGCCGCGGCATTGATGATTAAGCGAATCGAACGGGACGAAGGGACGCGGTTATGATTGATTATCTCAGACAGCAAATCGCAGCAATCGACAATAACAATCTGGCCCGCTGTATGGTGCGGGAGTATCTCCAGGCCCGGCTGCTCGAATGTCTGCAAGACACCGGGGCCTTTGAGACGTGGGCTTTTGTGGGGGGCACAGCACTGCGATTCTTATACGCCATGCCTCGATTTTCCGAAGACCTTGATTTTTCATTGATTCGACCGGGAGCCGATATTCGATTTGAACAGTATTTGAAAAAGGCAAAGTCGGTCTTTGAACGAGAAGCTTATGCTGTTTCGATCAAGGCAAAAACCGAAAAAACTGTTCAGCACGCTTTCATCAAATTTGTAGGCCTGCTGTTTGAACTCGGTTTGTCACCACATCGAGCAGAAACCATTTCTATTAAAGTGGAAATGGACACGAATCCGCCGGCCGGGGCGAATGTGGAAACCGGCGTAATCCGGCGCCATATACTGCTTAATCTGCTGCACTATGACAAGCCCTCCTTGCTGGCCGGAAAACTCCATGCACTGCTGGCCCGCGATTATGTCAAAGGCCGTGATGTGTACGATCTGGTGTGGTATCTTTCCGATCGTACCTGGCCGGAACCAAACATCACATTATTAAATAACGCCCTGCGCCAGACCGGCTGGCAAGAACCGGCAATGACGCCGAAAAACTGGCGACGGTATCTCGTCTCGCGCGTGCAGCAGTTAGACTGGAAAAAGATCGCCGATGATGTACGTCCCTTCCTTGCGCGGCAACAGGATTTGAACCTTCTCGACGAACACATCATTCTCAAGCTGCTTGAGAGCACGTAACATTTTCCGCCTGTCGATAAAAAAGCCCCTGCGAGCGCGTCGCAGGGGCTTGGGACAGGTTGAATGATAAGATGGTAATCAGTCGGCCAATTCGACCAGGCCGACATCGATGGACTGGCCGCCGGTGGTGTTGCGGCAGGAAACGGCGATGAGATTATCGCCTTGTCGGATTGCCTTGCGAGCCTCTTCCGATATCGGAATGATGGCATAACTGCCGATGTATCCGCTGGTCTCGGCGGCCTTGACGCCGTTGATATAGACCACCGCATCCTCGTCGTGAAGGATGGACAGCATGACCTCGTCCAAATCCGTCTGTTCGATTCGCACCGTGCGGCGCAGCCAGATGGCGTCGGTATTCCAGACCGTGCCGAGAATGATACCCGGCGTGCCCGCCGTGCCGAAACCGCCGGGGCCGGTCTTCCAGCCGCTGTCGTCAAACGTCGGGGCAAACCAGTTGCGTCCCGGCCGGTCGGTGGTGTACTTCCAGTCATACCGGCCCTGACGCGCGTTGGGGACAAGTACCTTGACGGTCGGCGGTTTTTGATACAATTTCTTGTGCAGCGGAACAATCGTATCGGCATCCATCTTAATCACCGCCCGGTCATACGTCAAAATCCCGTTGACCTCAACTTCGACATCGGTGGTCTGGGTATAGACCGCCGCGGCCAGCCCGTCGCCGATCAGCAGCCGCAGACGATGGATCAGATTGACATACGCCTTATTCAAATCCTCAACCGTGGTATAGCTGCGATAACCCCAGTTTCTTTCATCCTGCCAGGTATGCCCTTTGAGCGGCAGTCCCAGCCCGCCGAATTCACCCAGCACCACGGCGCGGTTGTCTTCCACCGGCGGCACGGCCGGGCCGGGGTAGGCGTGAATGTCGTGTACATCGCCCACGCCGCGATCGGTCCAGCCGCTGGCACTGTTGACCAGGCGTGTGGGATCAAGTGCTTTGGTCCAGGCAGTGATTCGGGCGGTGTCGAACTGACCCCAGCCTTCATTGAACGGCACCCACATCACGATACTCGGATGGTTGTAAAACGCCTCGATCATCGCCTGATATTCCCGTTCATACTGGGTCGCCGAATGCGGATTGCGCCTCAGGTCAGGCATATCGCCGTGGATGTGGCCGTCGCCGTTGGGCATATCCTGCCAGACCAGCACGCCGAGCTTGTCGCACCAGTAGTACAGCCGCTGGGGTTCGACCTTGACGTGCTTGCGAAGCATATTGAAGCCGAGTTGTTTGGTCACTTCCACATCATACCGCAGCGCCTCATCGGTCGGTGCAGTATAAAGTCCGTCCGGCCACCACCCCTGATCCAGCAGGCCGTAATGGAACAGCGGTTCATTGTTCAAAAACAGTCGGTTGATGCCTTTGTCGTCCTTTTTAACTTCGATCTTGCGCATTCCGAAGTAGCTTTTGACCTCATCGACCACTGTTGCGCCGTCTTTAAGCTGAACGGTCAGATCATACAAGAACGGATCGTCCGGCGACCATAGTCGCGGGTTAGCCACGACCAGACTCATGGCCTGATCCGTTGAGGACGCCGCGCCGGAAAATCCCGCTCCCGACGCCATCGCCGAGAGTGTCAGGCCGCCTCTGTCGCCGCGTGTGGCCACTTCGATTTTGATGCGATTGTTGTCCACATCCGGCGTCAGCTTCAGATCGGCAATCGAGGCCTGCGGAACCGGCTCCAGCCAGACCGTCTGCCAGATGCCCGTTACCGGCGTGTACCAGATGCCGTGCGGGTTGTTGATTTGCTTGCCGCGCGGCTGAAACCCGCCGTCGGTCGGATCCCAGGCTGAGACAATGATTTCCTGTGTACCGGCGCCTTTCAGAGCGCCGGTAATATCGAAACTGAACGGATCATAGCCGCCCTTGTGGTTGCCGATGTACTGGCCATTGACCCAGACGTCGGTATCCCAGTCCACCGCACCGAAATGCAGGATGACGCGTTGATCGCCCCAATCAGCCGGAATCTGAACGGTGCGGCGATACCAAAGCCGGTTGGCCGCGCCGACGGTTTTGCCCACGCCGGACAACGCCGATTCAACCGGATACGGCACGAGTATGTGTCCGTCAAAACCCTGCGGAACGGTCTCGGTGCGCGGACGAATCGCATAATCCCACAGACCGTTCAGATTCAACCAGTCCGGCCGCACCATCATCGGACGCGGATAGTCCGTCAGCGCGTTATCGGGTGAAACCTCCGCGGCCCAGCGGGTCATAATTTTTCCTTCCACCGGTTTCCATTGCGCCGAACAGAGACTGCCCAGAAAGACCAGCAAACAGACAACATAACTCACGTGTTTCATCGTGATTCCTTTCCATTAAGAAGTCGCGTTTGAAAAAGAGGTACTTACCGCTGCCGCACACCCCGAAAAGGGCCGGGCCAATAAAGCGATTTTTATACAGATAACGCCGAAACGCGAAATATTAACCAGAAAATCCGGAATTCACGAAAAGCATCCAAAAAAAAAGACTGACGCACGGCCAGTCTTATTGCACGGATTGATAAAAAAACTGATTACATATAAATCACATCGGGATGCTCTTCAAACGGCACATTGAACCAGGGCTTGCCGGCCTTGATCTTGAGCTTGACCAGATCCCCCTGAATCAGCATGCGAATATGGCTTTGACCGAGCGTCATATGGTCAAACATCATCCCTTCCGGATTGCCGAGCTGTGCGGCTTCGGCCGGGGACTGGACGAGTTTGATCAGTGCATTGTTCAAGGCCTGATTGACCATCGCGCTGCTGTTGCGCAGGGTGGCGCTGTCATGGCGGACTTCCTGGCTGTCGCGGCTGAAATGCGCGGCAATCGCGCGCAGCACCGCGATCCGCATTTCGTTGGCGTTGGCATACGGTTCATTGAGCGTTTCAGGGTCCAGAACCAGCTCGGCGTCAAAACGCAGTCCCGGTCGCGGCTGACGATTCGGCCCGACGGCCGTTTCTTCCAGAATAAAGCCGTACTTGCGCACGGCCACCGCGCTGTTCTGATCAAAGGCCACCATATTGAACCAGTGCGTCCGGTCGCGCTGGCCTTCCTTGCCCCAGGCCGCGACAACGCTTTCGCTCTGGCTGAGCAGTTCGTGGCCTCGATTGTTGAGAATCTCCAGCACATCGGCCGAGGTGCTCAGGCCGATGGTGGTGGCGTAGTACCGCTCATAAACGTGTTCATACGTGGTCAGCGGACGAGCACAACCGGCCAGCATCATGGCCGCCGCGGCAAAAATTCCACACGCAATCTTCGTGTTCATGGTCAGGCTCCTGAATTAGCCTCAAATTAACCCACATTGATTAAACCGCCACGGCCGCCCGTCGTCGGCAGCCCCGGCAGTCTCCGTTTTTAGACTTCCTTGGCGTTGATCCACTTCATCATTTTGCGCAGCTTGCGTCCGACCACCTCAAGCTGACAGCCGTGATCTTTATCGTACAGCGCGTTAAAATTCTTTAATCCGCTTTGATATTCGGCGACCCATTCTTTGGCAAACTGGCCGCTGGTAATCTCGCTGAGGATTTTTTTCATCTCGGCTTTGGTCTGTTCGGTGATGATCCGCGTCCCGCGGGTCAGATCGCCGTATTCGGCTGTATTGGAGATGCTGTATCTCATATAACTCATACCGCCCTGATACATCAGATCGACGATGAGTTTGACCTCGTGCATACATTCGAAATACGCGATCTCCGGCTGGTAGCCGGCCTCGACGAGCGTTTCAAAGCCGGCCTTGATCAGCGCGGTCAGCCCGCCGCACAAAACGACCTGTTCGCCGAACAGATCGGTTTCGGTCTCTTCCTTGAAGGTCGTCTCAATGATGCCGGCCCGTGCGCCGCCGATGCCATTGGCCCAGGCCAGTGCGACCGGCTTGGCGTTGCCGTCGCCGTCGGTGTGCACCGCCACCAGACAGGGCACGCCGCCGCCTTTTTCGTATTCGCTGCGGACCAGATGCCCCGGCCCCTTGGGCGCAATCATCACCACACCGACGCCTTCGGGCGGCTTGATATACCCGAAATGCACGTTAAAGCCGTGGCAAAATCCCAGCACCTGGCCGGGCTTGAGGTTGGGCTTGATGTCCGATTCGTACACCTTGGCCTGAACCTCATCGGGCAGGGTGATAATGATCAGCGTCGCCCCATCCATCGCTTGAGCAATAAGGGTCGGCGAAAAACCGTGTTCCTGAGCCAACTTGTAGTTGGCCGTGCCTTCCAGCTCGGCCACCGCCACCTCGATGCCGCTGTCGCGCAGATTCTGACTGTGAGCATGTCCCTGGCTGCCGTAGCCAATCACACAAACCTTCTTGCCTTTCAGCGCATCAAGCGGAGCATCCTGTTCATAAAAAAGTGTTGCCATCTTACAAATTTCCTTGCATTAAATATCAATTATGTTCTCTTTCTTGCTTATATTGTACGATACAACAAAAAAGAGGAGTTATCAACTTTTATTTTCTTAAATGCCGAAGGATGCAAAAAAACAGACGATAATAAAACACTCGGATTTTCCCCCGTATCGACAAAAATTACAAAATCGGATAGACATACTCGCTATGCCGTGGTAGAATGCCTCAATTTCTTGTCTGTTTGCTCTTTTGCTCGGCGTTTAGCGTTTTGACTCTATGTTTTGAAAGTCAAGGGGAGGCAGACTTGAATCTGAATCCGGCGGCGGTGTGGTCATCCAATCAGGATCAGGCCATTGGGGATCGGCAGCGGAAATTTCTTCGATAAGATTCCATTTTCTAAAATACTCCCTCATCTCTGATGATTTCCACGACCAATTTTCAACGGCCAACATATCCCAAGTCCCGTACACGAAATCATCATTCCAAGTGATCTTAGTCGAGTAATGTGCCCTTTGAGTCTTAACAATGAGCAATCTGTTGTTCTTTTTCAAATCGGCATCAAGCTGTTCATTTTCGTCTATCGGTTTTGCGTTTTGCATACATTCAAGAATAAGGCGGATCTTTCGCGGATCAAAAATTGAAAACCGGTAATGGTACGGCATACCGCCGGGCGTAAACGCCGCCGAGAGTATTTCGATTTCACCTATACTGGATTTTTTTATATAGGAAAAATTGTCTCTCGTTATCCCGATTTCAGGGGGCGTTTCCCTACATCCAGAACCCGTAATCATTAACATCGTTAAGCAGATCGTTATCTTATACATTTTATGACTCCTTTCTTGTATTAATTGTCCAACTTGGTAAGTCTTATACTGTGTAAATTTGATTACGGCGTCAAGTCTGTTTCTTAGGTTTGCGTGAACAGATCATCATCGCCAAATGGAATCAGCAGTGGTATCAGCAGCTTGTTCATTTCTCCGGCACCACTTTCCATTCTCGTAAATAATGCCAAAGTTTTGTCGATTTCCACCAGTCACCATAGACCGTTTCCTCATTCCAGCCTATGCCGGTAAAAAAGAGCGTGTCTTGAATGACAAAATAGACCTTATCGGTGGTCTTTTCCTTATCGTGGTTCACTGACTCAGCGTTTTCTATACAGCTTAAAAACACCTTTATTTTTTCAGCATTCTCGATGGGAAAGACCTGCATATCTGGTTTTGATTGATTGACTACAAAACACACCTCCCGTACTTTTGAGAAATCCAAGACCAAAAATGTCTCTTTTGTGAATTCCACAGCAGGTTCCATTAACAGTTCATTAATCCTGATCCATGGAACCATGGTATGAGGACTCTCTCTCGGGTCTCTAAAGGGATAATTCGGGTCGGCGTCTGCAATTGCTTGCTGAATATCCCATTGTCGAAAATACTCTCGCAACTGTGCCGATTCCCATCGGCCGCTGTACGTCGGCCAGTGCCAATGCCCATAAACCACATCCTCATCCCATCCAATTACTGTGTGGTATATCACATTTTGCGTATGGAAAGCGATTGCCCGTATTGGTTTTTCAGGGGGGCGGTTGTCAGTTATTTGTATCGCTTCCTGCATGCAGCGAAGGAAAATATCAACCTTTTCGGGGGCATCAATTAAAAAATGATAGTGGTATGGAAACCCTCGTTCGCTTAAGGAGGTGATGCAAATCTTGCTCACGTTCGAAGTATTCAGCGTTAGGAGGACTTCACGAGTCAGCCCTGTCGATTCAGGTTCACGCGAACAGCCTGTTGTGACCAATATCAATGATAGCAAAATGACCTGAAATTGTCTCATTTCACAATCTCCTGATCAGGGGGTTGGGTTGTTGCTAAGCCAGACATTGCTTTGCGGATTTAAGCCTAATCCGCGTACTCTATGTTCACTCTTTACCTCTTGATTGGTTATGTGGTATACGGTATCACTATAAGCATTATAGAAATTCTTAGTCTCAAGATTTTGATACAACATATTGAAAAAATTTGCATAATGAGTAAACAATCCTTTAACAACCAAATTTGCTGAACCAACGGCCACTTGATAATCTTCGACCATTCTGAAAGCAAATAATACATCGGTAAAATAGTAATGTGGGTGAAAATTAAGAGGCGGATTAAAACTTTTTTCATAATCATAAGCCCCGTCTACATAGTCAACGATCAATTCAGCATTCATTGTTGCCACATTGCGAAGGCCGTAACAGGATTCAAGCACCAGTATTCGAATGTCTCCGGGACGAAATCCAAAGTGATCAAATGTATAAGCCTTTTCTAAAGAACGTGATAGATATTGATAGCCTTCTGGTACAGATCGATTTCGGTCAAGCCACCTTCTGGAATTGTGAGATACCCAAATCCCATCATTAAATAAAACGCGAGTTCGCGGAGTTCTCAACAACGACCATGCTTTTCTTGCCCTGTAATGCCCATGTGCGTTGATATGCAGGTATCGAATATTTGGAAACTTTCTTCGGACACTGTGAATTATATCGTATGATACTTGATTATGTTCGCCATATCCCTTAAGTGCTATGACCTGTATGCCTTTGTTTTTCATTGTTTGCCATGCAAATCTGGCGGTTCCTGTGTCTGTATAGTTTGCACCTTGTGTTGCCCCATCCGCCAACATACAAATAACTAGGCCTGCTACGGCATTTATGGGTTTACCTCCGAGTGCTAAAATGGATGAGCTTCCCGATGATGCGTTAATCAGTTCTTCGAAGACTTCATCGAATGGAGATTCCTGGCTCAATTCTACCAGAAGTGTTGGTACGCAAGAGTATGTAAGTTCCAGATTCACATCATTGTTGCCAAATATATCATTGGGATCAATGATTGTCACAAAATCCTCGGTGTAATCTTTAGACCATTGAACTTGTTCGTCAATATCTTTTATAGATAAAAATGCGGTGTTTCCTTCTGCAATGTTTCCCCTGATAATAAAGGGCTTTGAAGGGTCAGGAAACTTTTCGTATGTGATGTTGCTCAGTGGGGTGCTAAATGAATAGGTAACCGGTGCTGTGGCGGAGGCGTTCCCATCCTGACCGAGAGCAACAGCTCTGAGTTGGTGGTCTCCATTTTTAAAGTTTCTTTTGTCAATAATAAAAACAGCATTGTCTTGCGGTTCTCTGGTCGCCACATGTTCCTCATCCAAGAAGATGGCAAAATGATCAACATCCACAAGATTCGGATCTTTACAGGTAACAACCAGACGATTCGGCGTATCTTCGACATGCAGTCGTATTTGCCTGGCTCCAGTACAGAGCCAATTCTTGGCAAAAAGATTGAGGTCGTTAACATCCACAATGCCATCTAAATCAAAGTCTGCAAAAGAGTAACCATTCGGATCCGGAAAATTGACAGGGTTTTCTTGAGATTCTCGTTCAGCCAGCCAATCCATCGAGAGTATCAAGTAATCGTCAAAATTAACGATTCCATTGTTATCAAAATCCCCCCTCATCTCAACGGCGATTTCTGAATAATAATCTTGAGGCAATGCAACGCCATATCCAATCCCAAAGTTTCCTCGTGGAACAGGTGCGCTGAATATTGAAGTCAGCATTTGTTGTGGACTTTGCAAAATGCTTTCTCTTAACTCTGCGGTGGCAACCGGGCTGTTCGGGTCAACATAATACGGCCAATCGTTTGGGTCTGTGGGTGTTTCGAATGGGTTTTCAATTAAATACATTGGATTAGACTGAAAATTTGGATCGGCCAAGTTGCAATCGAAGTAATTGCCGTAGTAAGCAAGATTCGACATTATAGGCGGATAAAACCCCCCATCACCAATATACCAGCCACAATAACTGTTTGTGAGGATGTTATTGGTAATCCCTACCAAATCAATATAGGCCGGATTTTGCAAACAAGACAATACCACACCGTATGATGACGGTTCAAAGTTGTTATCAATTGTCAAATTGTCAAACTTAAAAGCGATTTCCTCTTGAGCGGTATCATTCACTTGGGCATAAACCGAGATGATATTCCAAAAAAAGAAACAGAATCGCACACCTGTTATTTTATCGTATGATTCTTGATAAACTGGGTAGTCAGATTCAATGAATCGACAGTTGGTTATCGCATTATTCAAGCGATTATTATATATCTGTATATTGCACCATCCACCGAAAAAATCAATGAACTGCAAAACGGAGTTCGCCGAGGAAGCTTCCTCAATAACAATAAATTCTGTCGACGTGTAGTCTGATTCAATGACGATCGGATCATACAAACCGCCTTTCATAAAAATATGTCCTGACCGTACAGAGTCTCCTGTTATGATGATACTTGATGTGCCTGTTTTGTAGATAGTTGCACCCTGTTTTACTCTAAAGCTTCCGTAAACAAAGAAAACGGAGTTGTGCATATCTAAAAACGTATTGATCTCAAGAAAACCATCCACATCAACAATGCAATTGTCCAACACTAAAGTTTCATATTGAACAAATGCATCTTCGGGGATGTAAATTAGTTTGTTAGAGTATGAAACTGTACCTGAAAACTGATTCACACCTGTCAGCACTAAGTCGTATTCAGCAGACGCCGTTCCGCAAAAGTAAAAGATGCCCCAAACTAACAAAGAGAAACTATGTTTTGATGCAAAAATAACTCTTTCTTTCATTTTTCTGCTCTCCTTTCAAAATAGATTTTTCCTATTTTGACCCTCCTTTCACGAGCCATCCCCGTAAAAAAGAGGCACCGCCGAAACATGCGCAACCGAGGCCCTGCAAGGCCTTACCGCAACACGCCGACAGCGCCCCTGTTTGGGGCACTGGCTTGACGTTTGCGGTTTAAAATTTGCAGGTTTCGGTTGCAACGCCTAAGTCCAGCAGACTTTCAGATTATTCACTTTTGACTATATCATAAATCTCTCGATATTTTATAAAATTAACTCAGAAAATTTCGCTAATCTGTTATATGGCTATTCCTCGGTTTTGGTCCGTGTCTGGCGGGCCATGGCGACGGTGCCGGTGCGAACCATACTTTTGATGCCGTAGGGTCGGCAGGCGTCGATAAAGGCCTCGATCTTACTTTCCGGACCGGCAATTTCTACCATAACGATTTTTTGGGCAATATCCACAACTTTTCCGTTAAACATCTCAATTAAAGCCATCATTTCCGGCCTTTTTTCAGGTGGACACGTCACACTGATCAGCATCAGGTCGCGCGCGACGACATCCTGGCCGATAAAGTCCTGCACCTTGACCACCGGCACGATTTTGGCCAATTGTTTGCGAACCTGCTCGACGACTTTGTCATCGCCAATGACCACGATGGTCATTCGGCTCAGGGTCGGATCGTCGGTGCGGCCGACCGCCAGCGAATCAATATTAAAAGCCCGTGCGGCAAACATCCCCGCCACGTGTGCCAGAACGCCGGGCTTGTTTAACACCAATGCACTCAGTATATGCTTCATATTCTACTCCAGATAAAATATCAAACGTTAAAAATCAACATAGCGGACGGCCCTTTGGGCCGGACTTCCTTATTTTTTATTTTTGCTTTTTGATCTTTGATTTTTTCTTACGCCATTTCAAAAATGTCCAGCCCGTCCATTTCGTGCAGACTCTTGCCGGCCGGGACCATCGGCCAGACGTTTTCTTCCGGATCCACATGAAAATCAACCACGACCGGACGGGTTTCTTCGAGCATCTTTTCGATTGCCGCAGGCACCTGGTCTTTTTTATCGACGGTGATGCCGACAACCCCGAACGCCTCGGCCAGTCGTGCAAAATCCGGATTCTGAAGGCAGCTCTGCGAATAGCGCCGGCCGTAAAACAGCTCCTGCCACTGGCGCACCATCCCCATAAAGCCGTTATTGAGCAGGCAGACCTTGATCGGCAGGTCGTACATGACGGCCGTGGAAAGCTCGGTCAGCGTCATATTAAAGCTGCTGTCGCCGTCAATGTCGATGACCGTCTGGTCGGGGCAGCCCAATTTGGCGCCGATGGCCGCCGGCAGACCAAAGCCCATTGTCCCCAGTCCGCCGGACGTGATCAACTGCCGCGGATGGTTGAATTTGTAGAACTGCGCCGCCCACATCTGGTGCTGGCCGACGCCGGTGCAGATCACGGCGTTGCCCTGCGTTTGACGGTGCAGCTCTTCAATCACATACTGCGGTTTGATGACCTCGGCGCTGCGATCGTAACGGAACGGGTGCTTGGCCTTCCAGGAGGCGATCTGCTCGAACCACTCTTTGCGCGGCCGATACTCCACCATGGTCATCATGGCTTCGAGTACCTCGCGGGCGTCGCCGACGACCGGAATATCCACATTCACGTTTTTGGATATACTGGCCGGATCCATGTCAATATGAATGATTTTGGCATGCGGCGCAAAGGTCTTCAGCGAACCGGTCACACGGTCATCAAACCGCGCCCCGACCGAAATCAGCAAATCGCAATTCTGCACCGCATAATTGGCGTACGCCGAGCCGTGCATGCCCAGCATATCCAGCGATTCAGGCCGCGCCTGATCGTAGGCGCCCAGCCCCATCAGCGTCATCGTAACGGGGATATTGGCCTTTTGGGCAAACTGCCGCAGGGCGTCGGACGCACCGGAGAGAATGACCCCGCCGCCGATATACAGCACCGGCTTTTTGGATTCATTGATGGCCCGGGCCGCGTTGGCGATCTGACGGGAATGTCCCTGATAGCGCACTTTGTACCCCGGCAGTTCAATTTCGCTTTTGGGCGGGATCGGACATTGCGCAATCTGCATATTGACCGGCACATCCACTAAAACCGGCCCCGGACGTCCGGTTTGAGCAATATAGAACGCCTCACGGATCGCCTGGGCCAGCTCGTTGGGATCTTTGACGATGACATTATGCTTGGTCACCGGTCGGGTGATGCCGGTGGTATCGGCCTCCTGAAAGGCGTCGTTTCCGATCAGGTCGGTCCGCACCTGCCCCGTGATGGCGACCAGGGGCACCGAGTCCATCATCGCCGTGGCCAGCCCCGTCGTCAGATTGGTCGCGCCCGGGCCGGAGGTGGCCACCACCACGCCGACCTTGCCCGTCGCGCGGGCATACGCATCAGCCATATGACAGCCGCCCTGCTCATGGCGGGGGATGATGAACTTGATCGGCGCATCATACAGCTTATCAAAAAACGGCAGCACCACCCCGCCCAGATAGCCGAACATCACTTCGACGCCTTGCTCCAAAAGCATATCGACCATCACCTGGCTTCCGGGTTTATAGACGATGCCGTCTTGAGGGGTTGTTTTGTTTTTAATCATATTATTCTCCGCAAAAAAGGTGAATTTCAAAAATAATTCACATTATAGATACCACATTCGTTCAATCGATTTGAGCAAGGCAGGCGGCGCGGAACGCCGCACAGGAAAGAGGCCGCACAAGCCGCACAGCGGGCGCAGCAATTGTTCGGGAATGGGATAGTGGAAAGGCAAAAAACACCCGTCTCCGATAAGACGGATCCGTCGTGGAGAAACTAAATTGTCCCTATTCCTGATAAACATTTCGTTATTCCAGTGTCCGCGGGGTAATGAGCGTTGACCGACCGACCCGCTTGCTCGCTCCGAGCGAACAAACTGATCCGGACGGGTTCAATTGCCCCGACCGCAGAACCAAAACCACACTCTTTAATTGTCGTGTCTCAGGCCAAAGCCGCGTCGTTGTTTCGTCGATACGACTTTGTCACAATCCTTGTTCTATACCACAATCGACAAAAATTGTCAATAGTTTGAAGGAATAATTTGTAAAAATTTCTTCGGCACGGGCGGCGGGATTTGCTTGACAGGTCGAAATGCCTCGCTAAGATAGGGTATTAACGTTAGTTATAAGGATAACCGCTATGGAGTGCCCTGTTTGCCGAACGCCGATGATCGTTTTCGAGCTGGATGAGGTCGAAACGGATTATTGCACGGAATGTCAAGGGATTTGGCTGGACGCCGGAGAACTTGAAATCCTATTGGAAGATGCCGAGCGGACACGGCGTTTGCTGGGCTCCTTTCAGCCGGCCGATACCGATGAAACGCTGCGGCCGTGCCCTATCTGTCGAAAATCGATGCAGAAAGTGCTCATCGGACATGGTGAAAAGGCCGTGCTGATCGATCGCTGCCCCAAATCACACGGCCTGTGGTTTGACCGAGGCGAATTGATTGACGTGCTTGAACAGGGGTCGTTTGATCCGGAAGGCAAGGTGGCTAATCTGTTGCGCGAAATGTACCCGCCGGAAGACTGAATTTCCGCAACACAAGTGCAACAGAGTGCACCGTTTTTCATCTGTAAAGCATAAGCCGAAACCCAAATGTTCACTTTTTCAGGAGCTGAAGAAATGGCAGGCATAATTACCGCGCTGATTGTTCTTGTTCTTTTGGTGGTGTTGTTTATCGGTATTTACAATGCTCTTGTCCGGCTGCGCAATCAGGTGGACAACGCCTGGTCGCAGATCGACGTCCAGCTCAAGCGGCGACACGATTTGATCCCCAATCTGGTCGAAACCGCCAAAGGCTATATGACACACGAGCGGGAGACGTTTGAGAAAATCACCGAGGCCCGCAGCAAAGCCATGGGGGCGCACAGCGTTGCCGAGGCCTCCAAGGCCGAGGGGCAACTGACCGAGGCGCTGAGCAAGTTCATGCTGGTCGTGGAAAACTATCCCGACCTGAAGGCCAATCAGAATTTCCTGTCGCTGCAGGAAACCCTGACCAGTACCGAAAACAAAATCGCCTTCGCACGCCAGGGCTACAACGACCAGGTGCTGTTCTATAACAATAAAATCCAGATGTTCCCGTCGAATCTGGTTGCCGGGATGTTCAATTTCACCAAACGCGATTACTTTGAAATTGAAAACGAAGCGGAACGCAGCGTGCCGCAGGTTAAATTTTAGTTCTTAGTTTTTAGTTTTTAGTTTTTAGTGTTTAGTTTTTAGTTTTTAGTTTTTGTGCTGAGTCGGATAAATGACTGTACAGGCAGGGCATACGGTGCGTGAAAAAAGTTATCATTTTGCAGTTCGCATTGTGAAACTCAGCTTATGGTTAAAAGACAAACAGCATTATGAACTTTCAGGACAATTGATCCGTTCGTGAACCGGCATCGGCGCGAATGTCGAAGAGGCCGCCGCCAGCCACAGTCGAAAAGAAATTTTTTACAAAATGGCAATCGCATCGAAGGAGGCCAGAGAAACGCATTATTGGATAAGATTATTAACGGATTGTGATATTCTGACCGACAAACAGTCAACCTCTCTGCTTAATGAGCGCAAAGAATTGATAAAAATGTTGACCAGCATCGTAAAAACAGGCAATACAACAACTCAAAACTCAAAACTTAAAACTTAAAACTAATACTATGTGGGAACAAATTCGCGTCAATAAACGGAATTCGGTCATACTGCTCGGCCTGATGGGGGTGGTGCTGTGCGGACTGGGGTTTATGCTCGGATTCGCCTTCGGGGGCGGTCCGGATGCCGGCTGGATCGGCATTTTCATTGCCACCTGCGTCTGGCTGGTGATGATGCTGGTCAGTCTGTATGGCGGCGATCAGATTCTGCTGGCTTCCAGTCGGGCGCAGCGGGTCACCGAAGAAGTCCATCCGCAACTGTTTAACATCGTTGAAGAGATGACCATCGCGGCCAATCTGCCGAAGATGCCGAAAATATACATCATCAATGACCCGGCCCCGAACGCCTTCGCCACCGGCCGCAACCCCGAAAACGCCTCGGTGGCGGTGACCGCCGGACTGCTGGGCAAACTCAACCGCGACGAATTGCAGGGTGTCATCGCCCACGAAATCAGCCATATCCTTCATCGCGACATCTTGTATGTCACGGTGGCCGGCGTGATGCTCGGAGCGATTGTGCTGCTGAGCCAGGTTTTTTTGCGCGGGATGTTTTACAGTGCGTTGGGCGGGCGACGCTATTCCTCACGGTCGCGTGGCGGCGGCGGAGCGCAGGCGCTGATCATGGTATTGGCGATTGTCGCGGCCATTTTGGCGCCGCTGTTTGCCCAGATTTTGTATTTCAGTCTGTCGCGCAAACGGGAGTATCTGGCCGATGCCGGGGCGGTCCGGCTGACCCGGTATCCGCACGGGCTGGCCGGGGCGCTGGAAAAGATCGCCGGAACCAACATTTCAATGGAATCGGCCAACAAAGCTACCGCGCCGATGTATATCGCCAACCCCTTCCGCGGCAAAAAGGCAATGAATCTGTTCAGTACACACCCGCCTATCGAAGAACGCATTCGGATTTTGCACACTATGGCTCACGGGGCCGGGTATCGAGATTATAACCAGGCATTCGAACAGGTGACCCATCGGGGCAGCGTTATCCCCCCCTCAGCAGTCAAACCCGATGAAGAAGTCGGCCTGCGTCAAGGCGACGCCTCCGCTCAGCCCGTTTCTCCGAAACATTCACAGCGCCAAGTCGGCGATATTATGCGCAAGGTCAACGGCTTTACCTTCATCCCCTGTACCTGCGGGTTGCGGCTTAAACTGCCGCCGGATTACAAAGACCGAACCGTCCGCTGTCCCCGCTGCAAACGCACCCACAACGCCTGAGCCGGACGATTGAATTTCAGAAATGACCGATGCCGCCATTCTTACTTCTGTCTTCTGGCTTCTGGCTTCTGACCTCCGAGACAATTTACCGCATGACCCATTCCCGCCCGATCAATTCAAGAGAAGCCCGATCGCGCCGGGCGGCGTCGGCGCCGACATTATAGCGGAGTTGAAGAGTCTTTTGCAGAAACACCTTAACGGGGCTGCCTTCTTCGTCGGTCCGAGTCGGATGCAAAATCGCTGTCGTTTCATTGCTCAACCCTGCTATAAAAAAACTGACTTCGCTGGCTTTGAGGTTAAAATCTTTCCAGATAACGACAAAATCCCGCGTGTTGTCCGCCCCGCGACGAATCCGGTTATCCTTAAAATCCAGCGATTCAAGAAACGGATAGCTGCCCTGGTGTCTGAGCTTGATCGTCTCAAAGACACCTTTGGGAATGCCAAACCCGGCGGGGATAATCTCAAAATTATCCGTGACCAGCTCGCAGGTCGGGACAAACGGCACATCCGCATGGACGCTGTCGTTGGTCAGCGACAGAATGAGGTACCAAAAACGCTCCGGCCCCTGACGCCCCGGTACACGCAGCGTTATTTGACGGGGATGTTCAAACTGGACGGAAAGCGTCCATTCAGTCGGCTTTTGAACAATCGCCGGTGTGGGAAAAGCCGCATCCCCAACAGCCGAAAGCCCCATTAACCCGATCATCAGAACCGTTATCTGCCTTTTCATTGACTATTCCTTATCCAGTATCACAACAAATCTGCCTTTTCACCTGTATTTTACCCCAATTCGCTCCGACGGTAAAGGATTTTATAACGAAAAGAAACATCCTCTTTTCCAATAAATCCGGATTGCTGCATTGACAGAACAAGGCTGTCATTGCATAATAAAGGTTTTGGCCTGTCAATTGCCTTTGAAAAAACAGGGGCTGATTGCAACAGCACTATATATAAGGCTTAATACATCTGTTATCTGTAAAATTGTCAGCCGTCAGGAGAGTCGATATGAAAAACCAACCTCTGGATACGCATGTTCATGCCGACAAGGCGCCGGAGATCGAAAAGCTGTTTCGCGCGGCCATCAAAGCGGACGCCAGTGACCTCCACCTGAAAGTCGGAATGCCTCCCAAACTTCGTATCCACAGCAAACTGAAAAGTACCACCGGCGAAGTAATGACCGAGGAACGTATTGAGCAGCTTGTCTTTGAGATTTTGAGTCCGGCTCAGAAGCAGTACTTTCTCGAACACGGGGCGCTGGATTTTGCCTATCAGGTAGGCGAAATGGATCGGTTTCGTATCAACGCCTTTCGTCAGCGCAGTTTTGTGAGCATGGCCGCCCGGCGGATCAGCGGGCGCATTCCTCCGTTCGAAACGCTGCATGTCCCGCCCGTTGTGGAAAAAATCGCCGAAAGCCACGACGGAATGATTCTTGTAACCGGGCCGACCGGATCGGGCAAGAGTACCACCATTGCCTCAATGATTGACCACATCAACAGCACCACGGCCGCTCACATTGTAACGATTGAAGACCCGCTTGAATTTCTGCACGTGGACAAAAAATCCATCGTCTCCCAGCGTGAAATCGGCATTGACGTACCGAATTTTGATGAGGCGCTTCGCAGTATGATGCGTCAGGACCCGGATGTGGTACTGGTGGGTGAGATCCGAGACAACGAGACCCTGACCGCTGCGATGCGGGCGGCTGAAACCGGACACTTGGTGTTCGGAACACTTCACTCCAACAATTGTTCGCAGACAATACAGCGTGTTTTGGACATGTTCCCGCAGGAAGAGCGAGACTTGGCGCGTCAGACCTTTGCGCTGACCATTCGTGCAGTCATTAGCCAGCAGCTTCTGCCGGGCATCCGCCCCGATGTGCCGCGGGTTCCGGCGGTGGAAATTATGATTAACACGCCGATTGTGCGTAAGCTGATTCGCGAAGAGCGTGAGTCCGACCTTCCGGCGGCGATTCGCGCCGGCGAAGGCGAAGGGATGCAGGACTTTACCGAAAGCCTGCGCCGCCTTGTCGAAGAAGAATACATCGATTTGAAAAAGGCGCTGGAATATGCACCGAATGTCGAAGAATTGAAGATGGCAATGAAAGGGATTCGTTCCGGTGCAAGCGGAATTCTGTAACGCTCAGACGCGGCGGGGCATCGCCCCATTATCGGCCTCGACCGGAGTACGCATCCCATGTCAACAATCAATACAGCCGCAGGCAAAACAAATGCAAGATAAGGTTTTGGAGTCAAGACGATGAGTGGTATGCTGGCAACAGGTTCGGATATCGGAGGGTATATCGAAGCATGGAAAGGCGTGCTGATGGCCGCGGCGTTTTTCGGATGGATGCCGCTGGTCAACTGGGTACATACCGACTCACAGGCCGTGCGGACCAACAAACAGGCCTGGACGGCGGGCATCGCAGCCATCGGCGCCATCGCATTGCTGGTATGGATGCTGATTCCGGCGTTCCTTATCGGATTCCTGCTGTATCTGCTCAGTGTCGGGTCGGTCACCGTGGCGTATGTGGTGCACCGAAACGCCCGCGTCTCGGATTTTGAGCGGGTACTGACACCCGAACACCTCAAAGGACTTCTGGTTGACGAGACTAAAAAACTCGAAAAACTCAGTCAGGGAATATCCTTTGTGACCGGCAATAAAAATGAAGTGCCGCTGCCCGCGCCGAAAACACGCGAAGCGGAAGGGTTCGTGCTGACCTGCGAGATTCTCGACGATGCCATCTGGCGGCGCGCCGATGAGATCAGCCTCATCCCTCAGAAAGACGAGTATGCAGTGGTCTATCTGATCGACGGCATTCCGATGAAGCAGCCGGCTCGAACCAAAGAGGAAATAGACAATTTTATTTACTACGTCAAACAGCTTGCCGGCCTGGAAGTGGAAGAAAAACGCAAACCCCAGCAGGGCCGTTTCAAAGCCATCAAAGACAAAGAATTAAAGACCGAATGGCAGGTCAATACCTCCGGGTCAACCGCCGGCGAACAAGTCCGACTGGAGCGGATTTCCGAGTTGGTTTCACGCAAACTCGACGATCTGGGACTCAACGAAAATCAGTTTGAATCGATTCGTTCGCTGCGCGACTTGGAAGGCGGCGGCCTCATCATTGTTTCGGGGACACCCAAAAGCGGAAAAACCACCACCCTTTATACGCTGCTGGGCAACCATGACCCGTTTCTGAACAACATCAATACCCTTGAAAAAACACCCGCGGCCGAGCTGCAGAATATTACGCAAAATGTCTTTACCATGACCGACACCGGCACCACGACGTATTCCCGCCGGTTTCAGACATTGCTTCGGCGAGGTCCTGACATCGTCGGTATTGAAGAATGCGAGGACGCCCAGTGCGCCAAACTGGCGTGCGCCGCGGCCAAAGACGGACGCATCGTTTACGCCACACTGGATGCGTCAAGCGTCAGTCAAACCATTGAAAAATGGCTGAAGCTGGTCGGCGACAAGGCCCTCGTGGCCGAGACGCTGACGGCCATCCTCAATCAGCGGCTGGTGCGCACCCTGTGTCCGGACTGCCGTCAACCCTATCAGCCCAATCAGGCCCTGTTCAAAAAATTCAATATACCCGCCAACGAAGTGGGAATGTTTTATCGTCCCGGCGAAATCGAATACGACAAACACGGAAAACCGATTGTCTGCGAAAAATGCCAGGGCACCGGCTTTTTCGGACGCACGGGGATGTTTGAGACCATTCGCATCACCGATGACTTGCGCGAGGTGATTAAAAACGCCAAGTCGCCCCAGGAAATTGCCACCGCCTTCCGCAAGGCGGGCATGCTCTATATGCAGGAGCAATCCATTAAGAAGGTGACGATGGGAGTCACGTCCATCAACGAAGTCATTCGGAATTTTTCGACAAAATCTTAATCCTGACGGTTCAAGGGGTGTTCAATGACCACGGCCATTATACTGCTGATTATTGTTCTGACGGTGATTCATTTTTATCTGAAGTGTTCGCTGATGACCTCGTTTTCCACATTGGTTGCGGCGATCTTTGCCACCGTGATTGCGTTCAGCTATCACGAAGCGATGGCGGATTTGTTCATCTCGCGCGGCTATGGCGCGGATTGGGCGCTGTCCGGCTGCTATGTGTTGGCCTTTATTCTCGGCTCGGCCCTGTTTCGCGCGTTGGCGGATTTGCTGGTCGGAAGCAGCATCGACCTGGGCAAACACGCGCGCGTCGCCGCATCGCTGATCTGCGGACTGATCACCGGCGTGATCATCGCGGGCAATCTTCTGGTATCGATGGGGTTAATGCCGGTTCAGCACAAAGTCATTTACAGCCGATTTCCGGCCGACCGGCAAATTATTCTGACCAATCCCCAGTTGCCGGTCGTGAACGCCGACGGTTTTGTTACTGGGCTGTTCAGTTGGCTTAGTCGGGGTGCACTGGCGTCTGATACCAGTTTTGCCGTGGTACAGACTGACTTTTTGAACAAAATCCACCTCAATCGATATTATATCCAGAAAGATGTGCAATCCATTGCCTCGCGCAAATGTCTGTCGCTGCCGCCCCGAGACAAAAAGCCGATACGCCTCTGGTCCGTTCCGGAAAAAGGAAACTATACGGTCGTGCGGATCGGCATCGTCTCCAAAAGCATCCCGGACGGCGGCGCCAACAACGCCGCCGGCCAAATCAAATTCGGGATGGCTCAGCTTCGACTGATCTGTAAACCGACAGGCGAAGCGGATCATCTGCGGGGCGTCGGCGAGGCGATCCTGCCGGCCGGATTGCTGCAATACCGAAATCCGAATCGCCCGACGGAAGGCAAGCAGTTCGTCGCAAAGGGGCTGGACGACGTGATCGAGCCTGACGATACACTGGGAATGCGGGAACGGATGCTGTGGGTGGATGTGGCCTTCAAAGTTCCCGACGGGATGAGGCCGGTGATGTTCCAATTCAAACAGAACGCAATGGTCAGTCTGCTTGGCCTTGAGCCGGTTCAGTCAACGCCGGAGATTGAACAAGAGCTGGACGCACCGGAAGAAAAAGAGCCTCAGGCTCAGCCGGCTGAAGGCGCCGGTTTTTAGGCCTTGCCGCAGACCGGGAGGCCATCATTTTTGTCAACATTTGGGCGCAAAATTTGATGCGGCCGTCCGGTTACCACTGCGCCTCGAAATAGGGGCCGATAGGGCCGTCGGGTTTGGGTTTGGGACGGCTTTTGATGATGGCCTCGGCAACGGGCACATCGTTTTTTCGAGTGATCTTCAGGTTGGAGTGGTCGGTTTCGACAATCGCCACCGGCCGGCCCAGTGCCTCAACCAACTGGGCATCGTCGGTCACCGCGGCGCGGTCAAGGTGCTTCAGATTGGCGTACGCCCGTCGAAGCAGTGCGGCCTCGAACACCTGCGGCGTCTGGGCCTCGTAGAGATTGTCGCGCCGGACGGTTTTGACGATGTTGCCGTCTTGGACTTGTTTGAGCGTTGCGACCACCGGACAGGCCAGAATCGCCGCCCCCGTCTCGGCGGCTTTGGCAAACACCGCGTCCACCCACTCATTCGTCAGACAGCACCGCACCGCATCGTGCACGGCAATGAGTTCGATCTCGTCGCCGATTTTCTCGAGCGCATTGGCAACGGTCTCGAAGCGTTCCCTGCCGCCGAAACACAGCTTGACGCCGTGAAAGCCGAGCATCGCCCCCCATTTGACGGTAACCAGCTCTTCGTCGTCCGGGCTGATGGCCAGCAGAATCTGTTTGACCTCGTCGCGGTCGGAAAAAAACTCGACGCTCCGCAGAAACGCCGCCCGCCCGCTGACCTCGATAAACGGCTTTTTTCGGTCGCCGCCGAACCGCGTGCCCGCCCCGGCCGCACAAATGATCACTGCCGTGCTTTTCATTTTATGATACTGCCCTTTCCTGTCTTGTATGACTCACTTGCCCGTTATGATCATCGCGTTCGGCCAGCGTAACGGCAATCGGGGCCACAATCAACACCCCTTTGGCACGCGGCAAGAGACCCGCCGGCGGCCGGGTCAGCTAAAATCGGCTGTTTTGACGTCAAGCAGTTCAAACTGAATCAGGCCGCGGGGAACATTGACTTCGACTTTTTCGCCGGGGGTCAGGCCGAGCAGCGACTCGCCGACGGGGGATTTGATGGAGATACCGTTGTCAACAACATCAGCGTCATACGGCCCGAGCAGGTGATAGACCACCGTCTGTTGATTGTCCAGATTGCGCAGCGTAACCGTCGTACCGAAATCGGCCCGATCACAGGAGACCTGCCTGCAATCGACCACCTTGGAAAAGTTGAGCTTGCCGCGGATCTCGGCCAGTCGCCCCTCGATAAAGCCGAGCTGCTGGCGGCCGTAAATGTATTCGCCGTTTTCTTTCAAGTCGCCCTGCTCGCGGGCCTCGGCGACGCGCTGGCGCACCTGGACGGCCTCCTTTTCCAGTTCGCTCAGTTCTTCTTTCAGCTTGTCATAACCGGTCTGTGAAATCGGCATAATGTCATGCATTCGAAACTCTCCGAATTGTCGTGCTTTATTGTTTCGCGGGAGTATAGCAGACGACGCCGCAACCGTAAAGCCGTTTTTTTGCACGAAAAACAAGACTCGGTACGTCTGGCTTTTGAAGCTGCCAGTTGAAACCAGCGACCAGTCGTGGTATGATAAGTTGCTTATGGGCAAATCCGAGTTTACAATACACAGTGCGTTCCAGCCGCGGGGCGATCAGCCGGCGGCGATAGAGAAGCTGACATCGGGCGTTGTGCATGGCAGGCGGTATCAGACGCTGCTGGGGGTCACCGGCAGCGGCAAGACGTTTACGATGGCCAATGTCATTGCGCGGGTGGGCAAGCCCGCACTGGTCATCTCGCACAACAAGACACTGGCGGCCCAGCTTTTCGAGGAATTTCGCGAATTGTTTCCACAAAACGCCGTCGAATATTTTGTCAGCTACTACGACTACTACCAGCCCGAAGCATACATCCCCCAGCGGGACATCTACATCGAAAAAGACGCCTCGCGCAACGACGAGCTGGATCGGCTGCGGCTTTCGACCACGACCAGCCTGCTGAGCCGACGCGATGCGGTGGTCGTGGCCAGCGTGTCGTGCATCTTCGGGCTGGGCAGTCCGGAAGACTATGAGGCCAGCGTCATCGGCGTGCGCGTGGGCGACCAGACGGATCGCAACGAACTGCTGGGGCGATTTGCCGACCTGCAGTACGACCGCAACGACATCGACTTTGCCCGCGGCACATTTCGCGTGCGGGGTGATGTGGTGGAGCTGTGGCCGTCCTATGAGAGTTTTGCCGTGCGGTTTTCGTTCTTCGGCGACGAGATCGAGGCCATCGCCTACATCCATCCGGTCAGCGGTGAGGTGCTGGCCGAAGAAGAACAGGTCTTCATCTATCCGGCCAAACATTACATCCTGCCGGCCGATCGCATCGAATCGGCCTGTACGGGCATCGAACAGGAACTGGAAGAAAGGCTGCTTCAGCTTCGCCACGAAGGCAAGCTGCTCGAGGCCCAGCGGCTGGAGGCCCGCACGCGGTACGATCTGGAGATGATTCGCGAAGTGGGCTATTGCAGCGGGATTGAAAACTACGCCCGCCATATGGCCGGCCTCAAGCCCGGCGCGCGGCCGTTTACGCTGATTGACTACTTTCCCGATGATTTTTTGCTGTTTATCGATGAATCGCATGTGACAATTCCGCAGCTTCGGGCGATGTGGGCCGGCGACCGGCGGCGTAAGGAAGTGCTGGTCGAACACGGCTTTCGCTTGCCCAGTGCACTGGATAACCGCCCGCTGCGGTTTGAAGAATTTCAGCAGCGCTGGAAACAAGTCATCTTTGTCTCGGCCACACCCGGCCCGTTCGAACTGGACTTGTGCGACGGCGAGGTCGTTGAGCAGATTATCCGCCCAACCGGCCTGGTCGATCCGGAAATCTTCGTGCACCCGGCCTCCGAGCAGATTCCGCACCTGATGGACGAAATCCAGCAGCGTATTGCCGCCGGCGAGCGGGTGCTGGTGACCACGCTGACCAAGCGGCTGGCCGAGGATTTGTCCGGCTACCTGACGAGCAAAGGCATTCGCTGCCGTTATCTGCACAGCGAAATCGAGACGCTTCAGCGGGTCGATATCCTCCGGAATCTTCGCGAGGGGGAGTTTGACGTGCTGGTGGGCATTAACCTGCTGCGCGAGGGGCTGGATTTGCCGGAAGTGTCGCTGGTGGCGATCCTGGACGCCGACAAGGAGGGCTTTTTGCGAAGCGAAACGTCGCTGATTCAGACCATCGGGCGGACCGCTCGCAATGTCAACGCCAAGGTGATTCTGTACGCCGACCGAATGACAGAGGCCATCAAAAATACCATTGACGAAACGAATCGACGGCGTACAATTCAATTGGCGTATAACGCCCGGCACGGCATCACCCCGCAAACTGTCCGCAAGGAGATTCAGCGGGGTCTGTCCGATACCTTCAAAGCCCGCAAACGTGCTCAGGAAGCGATTCAGTTGGACGAGACGGAATTTGACCGCACGGAACTGATGGCCGAGCTGGAAAAGGCGATGCTGGCCGCGGCCGAGGCATTGGAGTTTGAAAAGGCCGCGGCGCTGCGCGACCGGCTGGCCGAACTGAAGGCAATGCCGCAACTGGAAAACGCCCAAAACAAGAACAACACGGCAAACGCCGCAAGCGACCGCCGCGGCAAAAACCGAAAAAGCAGACCGCAATGAAAAAGACCCGAAAGAAAACGGCAAGAAAAAAAACAAAACGACTTGATGCTGTCTATACCGGACGGCTCAAAAAACCGGATATGAAACACGTCACGCCGCTGATCGAGCTGGCGATCCGTGAAGATTTCGGCAAAGGCGACCCGACCAGCGAGATCACCGTCGGCGCCAACGAATTCGCCAGGGCGTCGCTGGTGTCGCGCGAAGAAATCGTCGTCTGCGGGATGGAGATCGCCGCTGAAATTTTCAAACGCTACGATCCAAGGCTCACGCTCAAGCCCTTTGTTGAAGACGGCTGCCGCGCCAGCGTCGCCCAGCGGCTGGGGGTGATTGAAGGGCCGCTGCGCCCCATGCTCAGCGCCGAGCGGGTCGTGCTGAATTTTCTGCAGCGGCTGTGCGGCATCAGCACGATGACATGGAAATTTGTCAGCGCCACCCGCGGCACCAGGGCGAAAATATACGACACACGCAAGACCATCCCCGGCTGGCGCGAGCTGGAAAAATACGCCGTCCGCTGCGGCGGCGGCTACAACCATCGGATGAATCTGGGCGAGGCGGTGATGTTCAAGGACAACCATATCGCCGAGCTGGGGCGGCGCTTTGTGCCGCGACTGTCGCGGATGATCAAAGAAGCCCGCGAACAGCACGGCGTCAATTGGGTCGTTGTTGAGGTCGATCACGTGGACAACCAGTTGGATCGCGTGCTCAAGATTCCGGGCATCGATGTGATTTTGCTGGACAATATGGGCCAGTGGCAGCTCAAGCACGCCGTCGAGATGCGCAATGAGATGTGCGGCAAGCGCCCCCTGCTCGAAGCCAGCGGCGGCATTACGCTCAACAACGTCCTGACCGTCGCCAGTTGCGGCGTGGACCGCATCGCCATCGGCGCGATCACCCACTCGGCCGTCGCTGCCGACATCGGCCTGGACCGAGACACCATCGATTATTGACACTCTTAAATAGGGACAGTGGGGGGGGTGAGCGTCCCAACTGATCCGCCGGCTGTTTGCCTTCATTGGCCTGACCGGTGGTCACTTTGAAGCGTTCAATATGTCAGACCGAATCCAAAAGGAAACAGCGGGTCATAGTCCGCGTCGCCGACGTTGATGGGAATTTGCGAATTGGAACGCGGCCAGGTAAACGAGAGCTTGCCGGTCGGCTTATCGTCGCCGAAGAGGATGTCGGCAATCCCTTGCCCTTCTGTCCCCGGCAGCCAGGCGGCGATAAAGGCATCGGCCTGCTCCAGCGCATCGCCCAGTATCATCGGGCGTCCTGAGATCAGAATGACCACCGTAGGAATCCCCGCCTGTCGAACCGTGCGGATCACCTCACGGTCTTTTTCTGACAACGACAAATCGCCGGTGTCGCCGTCCATTTCCGCGTACGGTTTCTCACCGATGACCACCACGGCGGCGTTGGCCCCCGCGACGCCGGAGCCGTCTTCGCTGAACGTTACTTGTGTATCTTTTGAGACGGTATTCCTGACGGCCTGCAGGATGGTCGTGCCGCCCGGGGTGACTGTGCCGCTCTTGCCCTGCCAGGCAATCGTCCAGCCGCCGCATTGATTGCCGATGTCATCGGCGCTCTTGCCGGCCAGATGTATCCTCCGGGCGGTTTTTGACAGCGGCAGTGTGCTGCGGTCGTTTTTGAGCAGCACCAGCGATTTGCGTACCGCCCGGCGCGCGACTTGTCGGTGTTCGTCCGAGCCGAAGGATGCGTGCAGGCTCCTGTCGGCCAGTTGCGGCCGGTCTGGGTCCATCAGCCCCATTGCGAATTTGACCCGGAGAATCCGAGTTACGGCGTCGTCGATTCGCAACATGGAAACAGTCCCTTCTTCGACCAGCGCCTTTAAGTGCCTAAAGAAGGTACGATACTGCGTCGGTTCCATCGCCATATCCATTCCGGCGTTGATCGATATCCCGATGGCGGTTTTGAAGTCCGGATGAACCTGTTTAATCGCGTTATAGTCGGAGATCAGAAAACCATCGAATCCCAGTTCTTCCTTGAGTACCGTGGTCAGGAGGTATTTGCTCCCGGAGGATTTTACGCCGTTCCAACTGCTGTACGAGGGCATGATGGAGCCGACGCCTGCCTTAATCGCAGGAATATACGGCGCCAAATGAATCCGTCGCAGTTCGGCTTCGTCCAGCCGGGTATCGCCCTGATCCCAGCCTCCTTTGTCGCCGGTTCCCGGCAATGTGCCGCCGTCGCCGACGTAATGTTTGGCGCATGCCAGCAGCGCCAGCGGATCGCTCAGGTCCGTCCCCTGAAACCCGCGAACGGACGCCGCACCAAGAAGCGATACCAGCGTCGGGTCTTCCGAAAATCCTTCGTACGTGCGGCCCCATCGCTCGTCCCGCGGAACAGTGATGCAGGGAGCAAACGTCCATTGAATGCCCGTCGCACGGACTTCTTTGGCGGTAATACGCGCAATTTCCTCAACCAGTTTTGCATCCCGGGTACAGCCCAGGCCGATGTTGTGGGGGAAAATTACCGCGCCGAGGACGTTGTTATGGCCGTGCACCGCATCGATGCCGTATAAGATAGGAATTGCCAGTCGGGTTGACATCGCTCGGGCCTGAAAGCTGTCGTACATATCCGTCCACGCCTGAAGGCTGTTGCCTTCCTTCGGATCGGCGTTGCCCCCGCTGAGAATCGAGCCGAGATAATAGGTTTGCACATCCGCCGGATCGACCAAACCGTCGCTTTCAGCCTGAATCATCTGGCCGATTTTTTCGTCCAGCGTCATCCGGGCCAGCAGGGCTTTGGCCTGCGCATCATAGGCCGTCAACGGTTTGGAGGGGACGCTGCCGGACCGGCACCCTGAGCACAACACCGACAGAACGCACAGTAAGACCAACCTGCGAGCATACAACTTTACCGACTGTTCCATGTCAAGATTCCTTATTATCCGTAATTGTCCGGAAGTCCCGAAGCCGGGAACACAGCGAATGCCGTTTGCGGCAAACAGTACCATAACCGCACGATTTTTCAATCAATTTTCTAAGACAACAGAGACATTCTCGTTGATTTCAGTTGTGTATGTACGCTTGAAATCCGTGAACATGATAGTGGAATTATCTTCTGCTTCGTGTTCGGTCCAAGAGGATGTATTTGCCGGCTCATTGATGCAACCAGTTTTCTGCAAATCGTGAAAACTCATAAAAGTTCACGGCACAGTCGCCATTCAGATCCATTCGGGACGTCCGGGCACAGTCCTCATCGAGCCACATGCCTGCAAATTCGGCCAGATCGTCAATCGACACTGTGCTGCTGTCATCAAAGTCGCCGTAAAGGCCGATGAACCAGGGGGACAGATACCTGCCGGGAATCACCTCCTGTGCGATGCCGGGGCCTTCCCAGGCGACGGCGATGTTGTCGCCGCCTGTGTGTTCTTTGTGCAGCACTTCGATGTAATATTTTTGCCCGGCCGTCAGGATGCGCGGAGAGGACCGCTGTGAGGAAAACTTGTTCCACTCGCGGGAATCCGTCCAGCCGGTGACCTGTGCGATGAGAGATCTATGAGCAGGTGAGCCATCCGTGCTGAGCCACAACTGGCTGTTATCATCGCCGGCGATCCAGAAGGTATAACTGCCGGTTGTCGGCGGATAGAGATAGCCGCGGATGCGCGTTCCGTAGTTTTCGGCCCAATTGACCGGGCCTTCGAGACTCGTGATAAGCTGTCGTCCCGAAGGATTGTTCGGATAGTGTATGTTGGAGGTTAACTGGCTGACCGCGGCGCCGCTGATGCCGGTCCACCATTCGCGGAGGATCAAACCAATCGCTGTCCTGGGGATTGTGACGGCCAACTCACCGGAAGCGCCCGATTCATTCCAGGACGTATCCACCGCCTTGATGACATAATAATAAGTCTGTCCATCGGCCGTGCTGTTATCAGCATATTCAGATTCAATGAGTAATGTGCCGTTGAGCTTCAAGTAGCCGGCGCCGGATGTTTCAGAACGATAAACATTATAGCCGGCCAGATCCGATTCCGTATTGTCGTCCCAGTCCACATGCGTATCGATGACGCTGAGCGTTGCCGCAAGACCAGTCGGCGGCGCCGGCGGCGTGGTGTCGCCCGTAGCAGCGGGGACTTTCAGCAGCAGCATACCGCTTGCCGGAAGCGTTACACTGAACTGATTGCCGGCGGCAAACGGCTGAGACGGCAGAGACGGGGCCGTCAGCGGGTCCGGACGGACCACACCGTTGATGCTGATGTCATCCTTGTCCTGGATATTGACCCCGCCGGCGATCATCGAACCGGCCGGTTCCAGGAGCCAACGCTGCCCGCCGCTGCCCGCCGTAAAACCCGAAATATTAACATCGGCGGTTATACTTGACGTTGGAGAATTATTCGCAATGAAGACGGTCAGATTCCCTTCGGTATCCTTCGCGGCATACGCACGAACCAGAGGCGAATCGGAACTGGACGCCTGCACCATGTCCCGCCCGAAATAATGAACCAGCAGCGGATTGACATACCATACCGGATAGACCCTGAAATTACTGCCGTACTCCGGAATCCAGGGGTTGGACACATCCCAGTGATGCCTGGCCATCTCCAGGATATATTGAGCATGAAACAGCGCATTGACATAACAGGTTACGCGACTATAGTTGGTGTGCCCTCCGGCATCCCATTCGGTCATGGCATACCGAACCTGACCGACATATTGCTGCCCGAGCGCGTTGGCGACAATGGAATCCAGATTTGCGGTAAAATTCCCGATATCGTTGATATCCGAGCTTAAAAGCGTTGGATTGTACGACGCCGGTTGGCCGGTACCGGGATACGCATGAATAATCAGAAAATCAGGAATCACATTTTTCGCCGCGGACGCTGAAAGAGTATCATAGGTCCAGTACCCCTCGTACCACCCCCAGGGCTGAAGCTCGTGTTTCGGTTCGGCAACGGCGCCGATCTTGATATTCGGATTGACTGCTTTCATCGCCAGGTAGAAATCGGCAAACTTGTCACCGTAATACGTTCCGCTGATGCCTTCAAACCACCCGACTTCCCACGGTCCGCCGATTTCGTTGCCGATTTCCCAGTATTCCGCACAGACGGGTCTGGCCGTTTGATCCTGAACCCAGGCAACCGCCGCATCGACGGCGGCCTGATGGCCGTGCAGAATGGTAACATAGTTGTCGTTGGCGTCCGTATAGCCGTACCAGCCCCCGGGGAAATTGACGATGGGCTGTATTGTCGGAGGAATGGTTTCGCCCGGCCGACTGAGGGCACTCATAAGATTGAGCGTTTCGCTGTAACCGACCTTCCATGTCGCCGATCCGTAGGGGCTGTGGATCTCTTTGATGTCGCTCCAGAGATGGCCATTGGCCCACGAGCCGCCGGGCATACGAAAATACTTGCGGCCGGTGGCTTTCTGCAAATTGTTATACGCCGAGTTGGTTCCGGCCTGGGCGCCGTCCCATGCCTGTAAATTCGCCCCGTACATCGTCATCGGAATAGTCCGAATCGGCGCCTCGGCGTTGACCTGGATCGTCACATTGTCTGATCCGGGAAGTGTCGCGGTGATATTGTCAAACCAGGCGGTGCCGCCGCTGCCGGAATTGGCGATCAGAATAAAGTCTGCATAACCTCCGGTGCCGTTCTGAAAAGCATCTCGAATGCTCTGGGGGATTGTTACTGTCAGGGTATCTGTTCTCGGATTTACAGGCACCCCGGGATAGGCCAGGTCAAATTGCTGCCAGCCGGTTGAGCCGCTGTTGATAATGAACAGGAAATCCAGCCAGCCGGGGATTTGCCCTCCGTCATTTCGCGTCGTTACATCCATACTGACCGAGGTCATGGTTTGCAGCACGCTCAATTGCGAGACCATGCTTTTGGTCATGAGACTCCTCCAGCCGCTCGAAAACGTCACCTGGAGAGAACCGGCGCCATGCGTAACGCCTTGAGTCGAAAAGTCCGTGGTAACGCCGCTGCCTGCCGTCCAGCCGTCCATACTGCCTTCAAAGTCGCCGAGCATCACACCGGCGGCGTGCAAAGGGATTGACAACAGAAGCAGGACAAACACGCAAACAACAAAGCCTTTACGTGCCGGTGCATACGGTTCAGAAAATCTCATCTTTCTATCCCCGAACAGAGAATCATCATCGTCATCGTGCCGTATCTGAAGAATTGCTGTTTAGAATGCGAGCCGACACTTTCATGCCGGCCCGCCGAAACTGACCATTTCTGAGTCAACTTACGCGATGCGACGTTTCCGCATCGCCAGAGCGCCAACCCCCAGCAGAGAAAGTGTTGCAGGTTCCGGAACAACGATACGGACATTGTCAAAATAGAACGTCGGGGTAATCGCAGGCGTAATGAGTTCACCTGTAATCGGATCATATTCAGCAGGGACCGCGTCAGGTGCGCTGGTGGCAAAACCAACATTGAACCACCAATCGTAACCTGAGATCGCCGCCGCCACCTCTTCAGGAAACTGGAATATAAGGGTTTGAGTCGTACCAAGCGCAAGGCCTTGCCAGTCATAAGTATCCCAAGTACTGCTATTTTCGCCACCTGCATTGATCATCAGGCCCATCGATCCCCAAGCGTCGGGGAAATCTTCCGCAAAGGTTGTAACATCAACGATAACAAAACCGCCTTGGCCCAGGGCGTCTTTTGCCGGCGTACCGTTGAGATACATTTCCCAACGTACACCCCAGCCTCCGCCTTCGGTCATCAAAGAATGGGCGCCTGAAGTTGCACCGATGCCTTCGACAACAGTACCGCCGCCCCACCCCCAAGGGTCTAAACCTTCAAAATCGTAAGCCAGGATTTCCACGGCCCCCAAACCAAGAGACGCCATTGACAACACACACATTAACATCACTGCATTTTTCATCGTTTAATCCTCCGCAACATTAAGTTTACATTTCAACCGCACATGACAACGACTTGCATTGTTTACCTTTCACTCATGCTCCGTCACTTTGCCTGGTAATCCTTTTATTCGCATGCTGACGCATCATTCCCGCACAAGGTTGTTAGCGGGCGGCCCCGCACCGCCCGCTCGCGGAAAGATGATGATATACTGGTTATACCGCATCACACCCGAAACCAACACGATTTATGGAACCGGGGTATAAAACCCGTCATTGAGCCAGTAGGCCGCAAATGCGGCTAAATCAGCCAGATCAAGCCGACAGTACGAGGATCCCAACTGGTTCACATTCAAGGCACTGCCGGCAAAGTCATAAATACATCCGGGTTGGCCTGTCACACTGTAGTATTCCTCGACAATCTCTTCCGCTGTAATTTCATAGTTATAGACTCTCAGGTTGTCAATCAGTCCGCCAAAGTAATTGTCGCCGTCAAAGCCAATCCGCATCGGGGCGTTGTTCCACGCAGAGAACACACTCGGACCGGCGTTCCAGGAAGCCAGCAAATTGCCGTTCACATAGGACTTTACGGTTCCATTCATGTCCCAGGTTAACGCAAGCATATGCCACTGGCCGTCACCGCCCATATTGAAGGGGTCGGCCCACACCGGGTTGACATCCATCCAGAAGAGCAGGTCGCCGGTATCGCCCCAAATGTAGGACCGCAGATTGGTATTCGCCGCCGCAGAATCCGTAGGAATCTCAAACCGGAATTCCGTATGCGGCCAGCCGCCATTGGCATTGAACATGATCGGCGATATCTGATCGGCTGCGGTGGGGTTCAATTTAATCCAGCACGTGATACTTCCGACATCCAGACCGCCGCCTATGCCGCCCTCGGCAAGCAGGTCGGCACGCGGGAAAGCCTTATTAAACGTGTTGGGGTCGGCCGGATCGCCGAGTACCACATACTGCGTGGAACCGTCCAGAGACAAGGCCTGGCCGCTGTCGCCCACACCGGATACGAAGGTCGGCGAGCCGACGCCGGCGCCGTGGAATGCCATGGTGCTGGTGTCATTGAAGTTCCCATCAAACAGGTATTCCGCCACCTTGCGCTCCACGACCAGTGAAACGATATCGGAATAGACGTCCGGCTGTGTACCGCCGCCGGAAACGGTGGAATCATTCCAAACCCGGCAGTAATAATAGGCCTGATACGCTTTATTACGAGCGGAAATTGTCATCGTATCGGTATTCCCGCCGATGGCTTGGGAGATCGGAACATCTCCGTCATCAATCACTGCATCCAGAGAATAATACCACTGATAAGACGGTGCATAACCCATATCTACACCCACCGTGAACTGTGCCTCTGCATCGTTTACGCCGAAGCGCGTACTGACTGGTTGGGTGTGGATCTGCGGAGTGGTCATCCGCGTCTGCAGAGTCCAAACCGGGCCGATGATATTGCGCGTATCCACATCAATCAGGCGGCTGACAGTGGGCGTTAAGACCTGCTCATACCCATCCAGCACCGACACAACAGCCCAGCGATAAGCGCTGTTGACAGGCAGGGTGAGTATGCCAAACTCAGAATCCGGATCGTCTGTCCCCGGATCTATACCCGTATTGCCGACATAATACAGATTCGGATCAGGAGAGCCTAACTCTGCCATGAAAACGTATTGATCGACAATATCCGGATGAACTGCATAGATCACATTCGGATCCGGAAGGCGATTCGGATCACCCGGATCGGCGGGCGCTTTCCACTTCAAAGTAATGTCCGAATAATCCGGGTCCAGACTGATCACCTCATCATAACTCGGAGCATGAGGAAACAAGTGAGCAGTCGGGCCGTCCGGATAGATCCAGATATTGTCGAGGTAAAGCGTTATCGCTTCTCCGGCCGCTGTCCTCATCCCAAAGCCGAGATTACATCCCCAACCGCCGATGGAGTCCAAAATCACCTCTCTGACCCGTTCAGTCACATAGAACACATAGGTGTGCGGGGTTCCATCGACAATGATATCCTGCCAGGTTGTATCATCAAATCCCCAGCCGCCGGCAGCATTGAAGAAAAGACCCAGCGCTGCCCAACCGCCGGTTACTTCGTCCGGGATGGCGGTTACATCAACGGTAATAGCGGAGCCGGGATTCAGCCACGCCTCCAGCCTTTCATCCAATGTAGCGCCGAAGGGATAAGTGATACTATCAGCAAGCCAGTCGCCGCCGTCAAGATCAACCCATTTCAGTGAGTGAGTGCCGCGCGTTGCCGCCACCGCAGGAACAGTGACGGCCGAACTGTTAAGGTTGACCATCCAGCCGTCCCAGCGAATGTCTTGCGAACTATGTATGACCGAACCGCTTTCAAAATCACCCATCAGGATGGGGGACATCGCAAAGCTGCTGGAAACCACTCCCGCTGCAAGCATCATGCAAACGAATCCTGCTACTCTTTTCATCTCATTACCCTTTCACAAATAAAGTTAGATCATGTTTTTCACCAAGCCCGATATCACAGCCCCCGGCGCTGCGCGCCGCAGGGAAATGTTATTCGATCAATTCAATTTCTAACCGCATATCCGCCAGGCCGCATGAATCGTAATGATTGGCATTGTCGCCCTCATACACGATCCCCCCGTCAGTAACCAGAATGGACAAAAAACGGTCTCCCGCCCTAATCGGCGCCTCCAGAGCGATCAAGCTGTCCCATCGTACCCTTGGGGCCTTCGATCGGAGTTGCCCGTCAACAACGATCCATACATCAAATTCCGTACTCCCCGGGGAATATTCTTCCGCTCCGGCAACCGGGATGCCTTCAAACACGAATAAATTGCCTGCCGAGGTCAGAAAACGGCGGATCGACCGACCGGGAAACTGTCTGCGGACAGCATCCAGGTCAAATGTGACGCCGATATTGGAGTGCATCAACACAACAGCGGGAGCAAAATTCAGGTTTCGCTGCGTTTGATACAGCCGCGCGGCGGGAGGGGCGTATTCCCAGGAGTTGCTAAAACGCAAATCAGAAAAAAATAAACCGGACGTTTCGGGGCAATCCGCAAAAACATGCCCATCGGAACTGACCGTCTGATGATTCCCGTTCGGAACAAAAATCCCGTCGATGAAGGGGTTGGCCGCCACCTTCCGGTACGTATTATCGAGGGTTCGATACCCGTCGTTGCGGTCGATGATTTTTTGGCCCGTATCGACCGAATAGATTTCGGACGTTTTCCATGAAGTTCCGTATCCATTGCCGCCCTTAACCAAGTCCGCAAGACTGATCATATCTCGCCCCCGGCTGATGATATTGGCGCCGGAGTCAATGCGGCGAATGAAGCGGTACTTTTCAAAAGGGATTGTTTTAATCGCGCCGGTGACGGCGTCCACGCTTCTGGCCTGGCCGGTGGTTATCTGGGGCTGGTTAAACAGGGAAACATAGAGCTTTGTTTTTCCCGAGAAGACATGCAGCTCTGTTTCCTGAGAAGCCGCCACATGCAAACCGAATTCCGTTCCCAGGTCAATCACGGTCGAAGTCGCTGTCTTGACGGTAAATCCG
Source organism: Anaerohalosphaeraceae bacterium (assembly GCA_050309605.1). GTDB lineage: Bacteria > Planctomycetota > Phycisphaerae > Sedimentisphaerales > Anaerohalosphaeraceae > T3Sed10-213. The sequence goes on along the minus strand of JBNRMN010000033.1, from coordinate 121,009 downwards.
GTTGCCTGTTCGGGCACGACGGCAAAAAGCCGGCCCGAATGCAGAACCATCGTATTGCGGGTGTTAATCTGGAATTCCGCAGGCGCTTCAATGACGACGCTGGCCCCGGAGTCAAACGCTATCCTGGCGACTCCCTTTTGCAGGCGATAGGGTTCTTTCCGATTGGTCAGCCGGCTTCCGGCCGGAAATGTTTCGTCGATATATTCCGCATGGATAGAATCGCTTAGGGTGGCGACCGGAACCGTTTCGAAATAGGGAACAATCTTCAGAAAGGTGACAATCACCAGCAGGGCCGCCATAGACAGACCAAGTATCCATAAGTTAAGTGTGCTGACTTTCCGTACCGGAACCGGCATTTCATCCGGTTTAGAGATCGGTTTGGGTTCGACCGGTTTGGGAACGTTCACAATCGGAGCGTTATTCTCTTCGGCAGCCAGGATATTGAGCAGTTCATTGAGGTTTTCCGCCTGGTTGTCTGACTGCGGCTCTGAAATCGGAGGAATACGAACACTGCCGAAAGGCGATAATTCCGTATAGATTTTCATGAGGCTGACATAAAGGGGCAATGCTTTCGGATCGCGGTTCAGGGTATTCGTCAGAACCCTGCTCTGCTCTCCGGAGATATCACCTTCCAGGGCGGACAGCACCAACTGAGCAAATTCAAGCTCCTGTTTGCTGCTCATACGTCACCCTTCCATAGAACCAGGGTCTTCAGGATACAGTCGTGCAGTGCCAAATGAATCCGAGACATGATTGTATACATTCTTCGCTCTGCACAATGACACTTCTCTGCAATCGCCCTGTAGGTCAACCCGTCTTCATAGTGAAGACGCAGCAGGTCCCGCTCCGAATTATCGAGACGCTTGAGACAACCCTCTAAGGCAACTTGTTCATCGCCTGTGTCTTGTCGCTTCAGAAGGTCGTCAGCGAGTTTTTGAAATAGAATGTCATTGAGAATCCGAGTTTTTTTGTTCTGTTCCCGACGAAACTTCAACACCCTGAATTTTGCGATGGCAAGAGACCAGTTTAGAAAGTTTGTCTTCTGCACATAACGTCCGAACATCTTCCACATATCCACGGCCGTCTGCTGAAGGAGGTCTTCTGCATCGGTATGATTGGATACCAAATTCAAAATAAAGAAAAAGATTTGCTTCTGGTGTTTTGTAAAAAGTTCTACAAATTCTCTGTTTTGATCAGAGCCAGCAGATTGTGCACCCAGTTCACCCATCTGTTATTCTCAAAAACCCTTGTATAGAAATTATCCTATGATATAAGACCTTAGAACGGTAAAAATTACCGAATAAAATCAAAAATTTTTTAATAATGAGAACAAAGAGGGTAATTTTTGCCTTTTTAGAAGGATAAATGAGAATAAATGGGATAAATAGGGACAGTGGGGCTGTTGAAAAAGCCCCCTGCATCCCTTATACTATCATTATAGGTTAGCCCCGTAATAATTTCAATCATGGAGGTTTGATTGTGATTGGTAAACAGGATCGCTGGCAGGAGGATTTGTTCGTTGCCGGGCCGTTATCCACCCTCATACCCGACGATCATATTCTCAAGCAGCTGGCCGCCGTATTATTGTGTTTTTTGCGATTTGCAGGCCGACATTTTGTGACAAAACGCTTTAGGGAATTCCGTAGTGCTGCCAGAGAAGAAATTAGGGGAAAAGTAAAAATAATTCCGCGAAAAATTGCGGCATGAAAATTTATCTTGGTTTAACGGACCTCTTCAACAGCCCCACTGTCCCTATTTAATTCGTGGCCGTCGATATCGGACTGGACAGGTAGGATTTAAATGGAAACGGTTACCTTTCTTTGATATCGGAAATCACGAGACTTTTTGTAACTAAGCAAATTAACAGAGTTGTTGCTGAGGTAATGCCTGTGACCGAACCAATATTTAACAACAATCCATCTTCTAAAAGATACCAAGCAATTTCACACATTTGTTGAAGCAGGCTACCCAAGGCGAGAAGTATCAAGTATATTTGACATGCTTTCATTTTTGAAAACTTACGTCCAACACAGAAAAAAACTGAAGTCAGGGACAAAATGATTATGGTTCCGAGAAACCCCCATAGTTTCGGATGATTATAAAGTTCGTCTTTGGCAATTTCATGAATTCTATAAACGCCGACCGACACCCACCCAATGAAATAGAGAAGTGATTTTAGCATACAGGCTTTAGGGAATTGACGAAATACCAAACCGAGTAAAACAATAAGGCCAACACCATATGGAAATATTGCGAACAAGCTGATCAATGTACTTTGAATAACGCGACCTGTGCCCGGCTCCCAATATCCTTTCCATGCATCAAAGGGTTTCCATTGCGCTTCTACAGGCAAAAAGTAAGTCAAGATGAGCATTAAACAACTGAGAATAATGCAAAAATTTATGAACAGCATGGCTCTTTTCGGACTTGTGTTTTCCATCTTGATCACTCCTTATTATTTCTCTAAAACATCTTCACTTTTTGCTCGGAGTTATTTAAATAATCGAGTCGATTAAGAGTAACGCCCCGAACAGCCACTATTTTTCTCCTTGACAGGCTCACATTGGCCGACATAATCGGCGCTTATGCCGGGAACAGCAAACGTTGCGATACCGGATGTTCCACATCATATTACACAGCGGGGTCATCACCGTCAAGACGTATTCTTTGTCGAAGGTGCCCCTCTTTTTTATGGACAGACAAGGACGAATGACGATTGTGAATGCGGCGGGACTGGATGTTGATCGGATTGAGGCGGCGCGTGAGGGGTGCGTTGTGGGGGGCAAGGTGGTGGTGTTTAAGACGACCGCCTCGACGAACGATATTGCGTGGGCATATGCGGGCAATTCGGCGCATCACGGGCTGTGCGTACTGGCCGAGCAGCAGACCGCCGGACGCGGGCGCCGCGGACGCCTCTGGCACAGCCGGCCGGGCGAAAGTCTCCTTTGTTCGGTTTTGCTGATTGATACGCCGATCGAAGCGGAGCTGCTGACCCTGGCCGCTGCGGTGGCGACTGCGGAGGCGGTTTGTTCGTTCTGCGGGGTGAACGCCGGCATCAAATGGCCCAACGACATCCTCGTTAAAGGCAACAAACTGGCCGGGATCCTGGTAGAAAAACGCACCATCGGAAGGCGGGTGTGTTTTGTCGTCGGCATTGGCATCAATTGCAATCAAACCGCCCAGGCATTGGCCGATGGCCGCCTTCGCTCACCGGCGACCAGTCTTCGCATCGAAACCGGCACCCTTGTTGACCGCACGGCTCTGACGTGCACGCTCATGGCGGCACTGGAAGAATGGCTCGACCGAGCGTTGGCGGGGCTGGCCAGCCCGGTCAATCCGGTCATTGAACGCTGGGCGCAGCTCAGCACGCTGCTCGGACAACACATCACCGTCGAATGCGACAACCGCACCTTCAGCGGCTTTTGCCGGGGGATCGATCCGGCCGACGGCCTGATTGTCCAGTTGGACGCCGGGGCCATCCGCACCTTTGCCGCGCCCCATACGAGCATCGTCCGCACAGGGCAATCGAATGACATAAATCCACTGTAAAAAAAACCCAAAACGTCAAGATAGGCGTCGCTGTCTATTGTTATGGTTTGCCTCGTCCAAAATGTATTTATTTTGACTGTAACATATCCTGTTTCAGGTTGACCCGCTCACCATTCAGAGTTATTTTAACAATTGTGTGCAATTGGACGGATTGAGGCGGATTGGGACTTGCATTTGTGGTCAATTTTTGTGAAAATGCAAAAGTTATGGAAATTGTGAACGGGAACTGAAAGGATATCAGAACGGGAGGGCTGTTATGGAACGAGAACGCGATCCGGCAACGATTGAGTTGCTCAAAAACCTGCGGGACAAACTGCTTTCCGAAAATATTTCGGTTGCCCGTGTGGCGGCTTATAATCTTTCGTGGCTGCAGGAGGACGGGTTGACCCTGCTCAAAGAGGCGCTGTTCGGCGATTACCCCAAAACCGCCAAAAAAGCCGCCGCGTACGGCCTGCGCAATATGAAAGGCCGAATGAAAAAAATGGCTGTCGAGGTGCTCCGGCAAGGTCGCGAAAGCGCCGACGAGGTGACGCGAGAGGCCTGCGCCAAGTCGCTGTATCTGATGGAGCACAAACCCAAACGCAAAAAAAAGAAACCGACGCCGCCCACACCCAAGGCCCGACGGAAAATCAAGGATGTACCGCCCAAAAATGCGAAACACAAACGGCGTTTCAACAACAGACCGTTCAACAGATAGGCTGTTAATACAACGCAGCCCAGACCGTTTGAATTGACACTTTCCCCTTTTGATTTCCAGGGATGGAATGGCAGTTTTTTTCCAAACTCTTTGCAGCAGCAGTGCAGGAAACTGCATCACCCTGAACAGTGAATCCACCCGTCTGGTGATTGACTGCGGGCTGTCGTCTATGCGGCGGACCCGTGAAACGCTGGCGGCCCTGCATGACAGCGTTCCCGTCTCGGCTGTATTGCTGACGCATACGCACAGCGACCATATTGCTTATTATCCGCTGCGGGCACTCGAACAGATGGCACTGCCGATTCGACTGCACGAAGCCAGTGTGGGCCAGTTGAAAGACAAGCATTACAACGGTCGTCGGTTTAGCGCGCTGAAGCTGGCGCCGTTTGCCGATGACGTGTTTGATGTAGGCGATTTTCGGATTCGCCCGTTCGAGGTGGCCCATCAGCCGTGGTGTGCAACGTTCGGGTTTGAAATCCTCCATCAGGACAGGAAAATAGTCATTGCCACCGACTTGTGCGAATGGCAGAATCGGCTCGGTCATTTTGTGGAGGCGGACTTTATTTTTATCGAATCCAATCACGACCTGGCGCTGCTTCGGCAAAACTTCAACCCAAACAGCCGTTACCACCTGCCCAACCCGCAGACCGCCGAGCTGCTGATGGCCGTGGTCGAAGAAAGTAAAACACCGCCGAAACACGTGATGCTCGGCCATCTGAGCAGCCAGCGCAATACACCTCGACTGGCCGTACAGGAAACGACACAGGCGTTTCAGCGGGCCGGGCGCCGGATGCCGTTTGCCCTGACCGCCGCCCCGCTGAAATCGGCTTCGACAGAGGTAAGGCTTTGACAGATGACGCCGCAGGCCGTGAACATCGATGCCCCCATTCGCTATGTGCGTTCCACACGCGCCAAACGGCTTCGAATCGCGATTCGACCGGAGCCGGAAGTCCGCGTTACCCTGCCGCACCGGATGGCCCTGTCAGAGGCACAGCAGTTTGTTGCAGCCAAACAGGAGTGGATCGAAAAACACCTGCGGCGGTTCGCTCAGCAGCAGCAACACCAAGCGCCCCCGCCGGCGCTGTCAAAGGAGGACTTGCTCAAGGCACAACAAGCGTTGTTCGACCGACTTAAGGCATTTTCAAAACAGCATCGTCTGCCCTACAACCGCGCGACGTTTCGCTGCCAGAAGACCCGATGGGGCAGTTGCTCATCGCGGAACAACATCAGTCTGAATATCAATATGGTCTTTCTGCCGCGCCGGCTTCAGGATTATCTTCTGCTGCATGAATTGGCGCATATCCGCCACAAAAATCACAGCCGGGCCTTCTGGGTCGAGCTGAATCGTCTCTGCGGCTGCGATGCGAAGACACTGGCGCGCGAGCTGAAGAAACACTCTTTGTTCATCATCCGGTAACTGTACACCGAATCGCTGCATGACGGATCGTCCTTCTGTTTATTCCAAAAAAAAAGCCACTGACGCGCCATCTCGGCCAGATCGTATATATTGACATAACAATCCGGCTTGCCCTCGGGTCCGCTGATATCGCCGGGCATAATGTGTCCAGCCCGGATCAGATCGTCGCACGTACTGACTTGTTGGCTGATTAAAACCGCATCGGCCACGACATAGCCGTCCGTGCCGGCGTTGGAAATGACAACCGAACCGCTCCCCTCGGCAAAGACATAACGGCCCAGCTTGTTCCACCGCCCTCCATTGACGCGTTGATTGACGGTATGCTGCGACTGTCCGCCGTCATGATGGACCGACACCGGCACATGGGTCGCGCGGTTGACGTGTTCAGTCCAGCACAGATACACGTCATACGATCCGGACGCGGGAACATGAAGCTGAAAAACGACCGATTTTTCGCCTTTGCCGGTATTGTCGTCGTGCAGATAATGTTCGCCGATAAAACCGGCGACGCTGCCGCTGGCAAGCCAATCCCCGATGACGATGACCTGAGAAGACTGCTCCGAATCGATGATCGTACCGTCCACATCGTCCAGATAAGTACCCCACACCAGCCGCTGGCCGCGCTGCTCAAGTGTGTGCTGAAGTTGTTTGATATCGACCGACTGCAAGTCTATGCCGTCGGCTTCAATGGCTTGTGCGATCGCCGCCGCTGAAGACTGCGCCAGAATCATAAACACCGGCTCCATCCGCACGGAGCCATAGGCGATATGCGAGGCCGACACGCACACCGGAACCGCCAGATTGCCACACTCACCGCGGCGCGGCACAATCGCCCGATACGACAGCCGATAAGGCTGAACTCCGCCGATCTGCACATCGCCTTCGTTTTTCACATAGCCCTCGGCGGTCACAAACCGCGCACAATTATGCGAATCCATCCCATACGACGCCAGCCCCACCGAATCGGACACGCGCGTTCGCCCGAAAAAGTCGTGCTCAGTGATGACATAATCCGAGACCATCCGACGCGCCTCGCGAACATACAATTGGGGGGGCCAGTGGCCGTACTCAACAAATTCATCGGCCGCCAGACCCCAGTTTTGCAGCCGAGCCTGAATGGTCGGGGCCACCTTTCCGACGGCCGGATCATTGGCGACAAACCACCAGTAGCCCTGGATATAGCCAACATGCTGCTGGTAGATTTGCTCACGGGTTTGATAACTGCCCGTCGGCCAATCATAGTTCTGTCCGATGAAATCGGTCGATATCCCGCCGTGATTGTTCGTATCGGTTTTGCCGTTCGGGATACGATCAAATTTTTGGAAAAAGTTATCGACTTCCGTCCCGAAACCAGCGGCAAAGTAACGTTCCAGCAAAATATACCACGACCGGTCATAGTTGGCCGGTTTGGGGAACGGCACACGATTGTCTGGTTGATCGGTCATACAAATCCGGAAATTGTACGCCTGGATACGGTGATCGCCCTGCCCCTGAACGGGGATCTCGGTTTCGATGCCGGCAAGCAGGCCGCTGGACGGATCGCCTTCGACGATATACGGGCTGACATCCCGAAGAAACTGATGCTTTTGGCGGACCTGCCGTCCGTTGTAGGTCTCGTCGTAAACGGAATTGCTTTCGCGTCCGGTGGTATAGGACACCCCGGCCGCGGCCATTAAATCGCCCTCATATGTGGCGTCGATGAAATACGCCGCCCGCACCGTCAGCCCGTTTTCCGTCGTGAGGCTCACGATGCGATTATGTTCCATCTTCACGCCGGCCGCACGATCCAGAAACGCCTTGTCATAGACCTCAACGCCGGCCTCGGCGACCATCTCCTCAAACACCGCCAGCGCGACCGACGGCTCAAACGTCCAGCGTATGGACATATCATATGCGGCGCCGAGACGTTCGTAAAATTCCCGGGCGATGCCCTGAACCGCGTCCTGAGTCCCGAAATCCGTCCAGCCCAGCCCGCTTGCGGTCAGCCCGCCGATCCGCACGCCGGGATGGACGATGACCGAATCGATCCCCAGCCGTTTTAATTCCAGCGCCGCCACGACGCCGGCCGAGGTGCCGCCGTAAATGCATACCTGTGTTGTAATCACCTTGTCAAGCGATTCTTCGGGAGGAAAATAATAGCGAAGCAGCCCCTCGGCTTGAACCGATGAACCGGTCACACCTCCCATCACAACAATCGATAACAAACTCAAGACACTCTTTCGCAGCACACCCCATACGCGCATAAATTCACCTTTCTTGCCGTCATTTATTTCATCGCTTCGAACCGTCAATCTACGCTTGGTCTCATAAGCCGTAAAAAATAATTTGACTGTTTTTTTACCACGAAGAACACGAAGATCACGAAGAACACCCTTTTAAGCTCACTCAAATCTTCGTGTTTCTTCGTGCCTTTCGTGGTTTGATGATTCGTCATTCAGTCGTTTGATTTCTTTACGATGCCTTAGTCCAGCGGCAGGATACAACCTTCGCCTTCAGGATCGTTGCACAACAGCCAGTTCGACGCCATCATCGCCACATCGTGAAGATCGATATAGCAATCCGGTCTGCCGTCCGGCCCGCTGATGTCGGCGCTGAGATAGGGGTTGATGTAGCGTCCGAGGTCTTCGTTATAGACCAGCAAATCCTCACAGACCGGTTCATTGACGGTAATGACGATGTCGTCAAAAATATCGTCTTCCAGCCCGGCGAGGCCGTCATTGACAGTCAGCCGCAGGGTATAGACGCCGGCCTGCGCAAAGGTGGCGGTGGTATTGACGGCCGTTTGGTCGCCGAAGCTGACAAACGCAGCCAGTTCCGGTTCGACAACCGACCACATCGCCGCAATCACATCATCGGGGTTTGGCTCAATAATCTCCGCGGTCAGTTCAACGGTATCGTTAAACTGCTTGACCAGATACGTGGGAATATCGGGATCAATCTGAACGCGCGGCGGAACATTGACTCCCAATTGTACCAGTTCAAGAATCTGATCGGCTCCGAGAGCGTAGCTATACAGCCGCACATCGTCGGCCAAACCCGCCAGGAAATGATTTCGGTCGCGCCGTCCGCCGATTGCCAAATCGGACTCAAGGCTTACCTGGATCAAGTCGCGCCCCAGCTCGACGGCAGCCTCTTCGAGACCGTCCACGTAGAGCACGGCGCGGCGACCGTCGAACGTTCCGGCCAGGTGATGCCAATAACCATCCAGAATATCGGTTGTACCGGTCAGCCAGACCTGCGTATCGTCCATCTGCAGCACCAATTCCGCATACGGGCTGGTTTCCGCTTTTCGCAGAACCCAATTAAACGGCGAAAATCGACCGACAAGCGTTCGATAGCCTCCGCTTTCCGGATCGGGCTTGATCCATCCGGCCACCGTCATCTCCCACCGCAGCGACTTGGTATTCGGATCCTGCGCGGCCACGTCGTTCACATCGACAAGCTGGCCTCCGAAAAATTCCAGCGCGCCGTCGCCAACCCAGCCGGAAGTCCACTGAGGCAGATTCGGGTCGGTCACACCGGCAAGAAAGCCGTCATCGGCCACCACATTGCCCGCGGCCGCATCCAGCGCATCCGCCGCCACGACGCCGGACAATGCCTCAAATCCCCAATGCCCCAGCAGGACATCATCGATCGCCGGGTCCTTCACGCGGATGTTGATCGTGTCTTCACCGGTCAATCCCCGCTCGTCGGTTACCGTCAGTTTGAGGACGTACTGGCCGCGACCGCCGTCAAAAATCGCCCTCGCATTCAGGTCAGCGGCCGTTTCGCCGGACTGCGTGCTGAACGAAAGCGCCGGCCCGCTGACTTGAGACCACTGGACACTCAGCGCTTCATCGGGGGTGTCGGTGTTGCTGACTGCGGGCATCAGCGTCACACTGTTGTCAGGCAGCTCGACGGTGGTGTTCAACCCTGCATCCACGACCGGCAAATCGGGATTCTGAGGATAAACCGCCACATTATCAATCAGAATCTGATTGACCCCGCGACTGAGATCGAAATTGATGAACGATGCATTCTCCTGGCGTTGATAATGGCTCAACCCCGTTTGGTTCAGCAGCACGGTCTCTGTATCCAGATCAATGATAGTCAGCGCATACGAGCCGAGCCAGATTCCCTCGATGATGATCCGATAGGGATGAACTACTTCAGCGGAAAAATGGCTCGCCGTCATCACACCGGTGGAGTCGATGGGAACCCACGCCGAGCCGTTGTAGATATACAGCGTATCCGTTCGGTAATACATATTAAAGACCGATGTCGTGCCCCCCGCCGTCATATTGAGATTCCAGTCGCGTCCGCTGGCGGCGGTTTGAAAAGCGATGTCAAAAGCAACGTAAAAATAACTCCCGTCAGCAACCGAGCTTGAAAAACCCTGCCTGAAGTACTGGTTATTGGAGTCCCCGGAAACCGCGTTCAGCAGCACGGAAGCCGACCCGTTCAGCAGCGACGACGAGGCCAGCGTCACCGGGCTGCCTTTGAGCCAGTTGTCCGGCAGGCCGCCGGTCCACTGTTCAAAGTCGCCGTTCTGAACCAACGATACCGGCTGCGCCTGGCTCCACACAGAAACAAACGCAATGGTCAGCAACATAATAGTGTGTTTCATAATCGTACCTCCGAAAAAAAATGTTCATCACTTTCTTTTCATACACCTACGGGTGCGCTTCAAGACCTAAAACAGGATTGCCGAAAAAACATCGATCCGAATGAATGGGGTCGCTTTCTCCGGCTTGCTGATGATCCGTCGTAACCAGAGTCAAAAAACGGTCGGTCGGCCCAATCGGAATACGAACGGTGTCCGAAAATCCCGTCGCAGCGCCGATAATCCGTTTGCGCACCTGACCGTCGAGCAATATCCAAAAATCCGCCCTGCCGGTTTGCGACGGCTCATTTTCCCCTTGAGCGGCAATGGCACACAGCGCCTCAAAATACGCGATGTCCACGCGCCGCAGGTCGTTTCGTATCGCGTCCAGATCAAAGGTAATACCCATATTGGCGTGCATGGAGATCGCCGGCTGATGCGGATAACCGTACGCTGTATCGCCGATCGCCAGCGTCCCCCCTTCTGAATCGTACACCTTGTTCAGGACGGTAATGGCTTTTCGAAATCGTCCCGATGTGGGCGGACAATCGGCAAACAATGTTCCTTCGGAACTGATTTGAATCGGGCCGTCGCCGCCATCCGGAACAAAGACGCCGTCAATATAGTTCAAGGCCTCCACCCGATGGAATGTGCCTGAGCCAAAGCCGACGCTTTGACCGCGATCCACATAAGCGGCCACATGTCCATCGGTCGGGTCAATCACACGGTCAGGATCGCCCGTTCCGAAACCGACGCCTCCGCAGACCACATCCGCCAGGCTGATCCGACGCTGTCCGCGCCAGACAACACCGGCTCCGGAATTGATGTCATGCACAAACGCCTCACGTGTGACCGCAATTGCTTCCACTCGCCCGGACGGATCGACTTGTCGGGCCTGGCCGGCCAGCAGGATCTGTCCGGGGCCGGTCTGACCCTTGACGCCGGGGATCAGCGACGCACTGCCTCTGAGCAAATGAACATCGCTTGAACCGTCATGATCGACCTTGATGGCAAACTCCGTGCCCAGGTCGATGACTGTCGCGCTGGGCGTATCCACCCGAAATCCTTTGGATCGGCTCGGCACATGAACAAACACACGCCCTGAATGCAGCGTCATATCATCGGCGGTCTTCAGCGTAAACTCGGCCGGCGCCTCGATGACCACTTCCGCACCGTAATCAAACGCAATTTTGACAATCCCTTTTTGCAGCCACAGCGAATCCCGTCGGCTGGCCAGTCGTTTCCCAATCGGAATCTCACGATTGCCGGCATACGCCGCGTTCATACTATCCACAACGGTCGCCACGTCCACCGCCGCCGGCGTGGACATCCGCAGAAACAAGACAATAAACAACGACGCCGCGACCGCCGCGGCCAGCATCAACCGCGACGAGCGGGACATCTTATATTCTATCTTCTGACGCTGGACCTTCTCAACTTTGGGGATCTGTTCGCGGGGCGATTCGTGTTTGTTCACCTCGCAGATCAGTGCGGGCGCTGTATGTTCATCCTCGGCCAGAAAATGCAGCAGTCTGTCATATTCCGTCGCTGAACTGTCCGATGTTTCAGACAGGGTACAAATTCGCCCGGCATCCCCGTACGGCGACAATTCCGCATATAAGCGGATCAACTCCAGATACCGCCCGACCGCGTCGGGATCTTCAATGAGCCGTTGATTCAGCCTCTGACGCTGACGCTCCGAAAGCTCGCCTTCAAGAGCGACCAAAACCAACTCCTCAAATCGCGTTTTCTCGTCGCGGTCCATTATTGCGCATCCCACAAAGACAGGGTCTGATGAATGCAGTGCAGCAACGCCGTGTGAATGGCCGTCATCATTTTATAAACCATGGTCATCGAACGGCCCAGCTTTTCGGCAATCTGATGATAGGTCAATCCCTCTTCATAACGAAGACTGAGCATATATTTATCCCGATCCCTGAGCTTGCCCAGACAGCCGCCCAGCGCCGCCAAACGATCATTCGAATCATCCTGAAGGCGGCTTGATTCCCGCAGAATCACCTGAAACGCCTCATCGTTGAGAAACAAGACGCCTTTTTCTTTTTGCTGTTTTTCGCGAAACTTCAACACCTGAAATCGGGCGATGGCCCGCCCCCACGATACAAAATCGGTCCCCGGCTCAAACCGGTCAAACAGTTTCCACATCTCCATCATCGTTTGCTGAAGCAGATCTTCGGCGTCCTGGCGATTCGGAACAAGGCTCAAAATGTACACAAATACCCGCTTCTGGTTGACCGAATAAAGTTCCAGAAACCGCTCATACCGATCCGCTTTGCCGTTTTCTGACGATTTGTGATGCAATGAAAGACCTCTTTCGTTTGGACTTTTTGTACCGCGTATGTAAGTTTAAGACGGAAAAAACGGAAAATTTTCACTCTTTTTTCAAAAATACGATGAATTTGATGCCAGAAAATCGGCGCAGACTTGCTGAGCGGAAGGTCTCAAAGCGAAAAAGCCCCCAGGGCAATAGGGCCGCCCATCGCGACACGGCGGGAGGTTTTTAAGCATTCCTCAGGAAAAGGCTCGCCGTAATAATGCCAGACTTTTGGGCAGTGCGGTTCGCCAGTCTTCTTTACCCTCGAATTCAAGGCAAATATAACCTTGATAGTTGTGTTTCCTGAGGATTGCGGCGATGCGGTCGTAGTCCAGATCCAGGGTGTACCAGACACCGCCGCCGAAATAGGTCTTGGCCTGCACAAAAACCGTCTGGGCAGCGATTTTTTCAAGCTTATCGTAGGGATCGTCCAAAAAATTGCCGGTATCCATCAGCACTTTGAGCCAGTCCGAATCAATCGCGTTGACAATTCGCAGCAGACCTTCGGGCGTGCGGGCCAGCCCCCAATGATTCTCCAGCGCAAGCGTTACGCCGCATTGTTCGGCCATCGGCAGGCATTTTTCAAGACTCTCGATCACCCAGGGGTAGGCATCCTCATCGCGATAGCCCTCCAGCGGCGACTCAATGCCTTTGTTGGCCATCAATGCATTAAAATTGGCCGAGGTTCCCCACCGTCCGGCGCTGATGCGGATACAGGGAATGCCCAGCTTGTAGGCGATGTCGATACAGCGAAGGGTGTGGTCCACGCTGCGCTGCCGCCGCCCGGCGTCGGGCGTTACGAAGCCCTGATGGGTGCTCAGATTGCACAAATCCAGGCCGCAGACCAGGGCCAACCGCTTGAGCGATTGCAGGTAGGCGTTGGATTCATCGGTCATCTGAGCGTGCAGAATATCGACGCCGTCAAAACCCAACTCGGCCGAATGGCGAATGCACTGATCAATCGGCATCCGCTGGCTGGGGTCAAAATGCCAGAATGAATACGTGGCTGCGGCAATGCGATGGGGTCGGCGGCTGCCGTTCTGAGAAGACGATTCCGCTTGTGCGGCCGATGTGGAGGTCATCGACAATCCGGCCGCCGCAGCGGTTGTCAAAAATGCTCTTCGATCCATAACCATATTCCTTTATCCGAATGTACCGTGCTGTTTTACAGTTCTTTGATTTGAATATTGCGAAACGCCACTTCGGTGCCATGGCCGAGGATGACGATATGGCCGCCGGTTCGGGTCAGTCCGGGATGGTCGCGACCGTCCATCGTGCCCTGCTCAATCGCCTGCGTCAAGTCCGCATCCACAATGACTGTATCGTTGAGGATGACGGTGATCCGCGGCCCGTCGGCGATGATGTCCATTGCATTCCATTGGCCGACGGGCTTGAGGCGGCCGCGCCGGGCCGGGGCGACGCCATAAATCGAGCCGCAATATTGATACGGCTGCAAGTCGGCGTACCGGTCGGCGGTGTCATCGAGAATCTGGATCTCCATCCCGTCATAGGCCGGATTGCCCTGCCGCGGCGAGCGAATACCGATGCCGTTGTTGGCGCCGGGAGTAAGGCGAAATTCACATCTGAAATGGAAATCGTCATATTCCTGTTCCGTATAGAGATTGCCGCCGCCCCGCCAGATGAGGGTTTGGTCCTGAACGACATAACCGGCGGTATCGCCAACCCAGCCGGTCAGGTCGCGTCCGTTGAACAGGGATACCCCGCCGGTCTCCTGCGGCCGGATGCGGCGAACGAAGATATTGTTGAACCAGACCGGATCGCCGTGGCATTGCAGTTCAATCGGGCCGGCGGCGAAAATCGGACGGCGGCGATCCCAATAGTTTTCAAGAACGACGTTGTCCACGATCAGCGTGTCGTTAAGAAACACCGTAACGTGCTGATCGATCATTCGGATGAAAAATGTGTTCCACTGGCCGATGGGGTGATCGGCACGGACAAGCGGTTTGGATGGATTATTCTGATTGTTGTACAGGCCGCCGGACCCTTCGGGCCAGTCGGCCGGGTCCCAGATCTGCACCTGCGGCGCGCCGCGCAAATAAATACCACTGTCGCCGTGCGGGGCGATCTTCCAATCCACATACAGCTCAAAATCCCGATAGTCTTCTGTCGTTGACAGGCTAAAACCGCCGCCGTCAAAATACAGAAGACCGTCTTTGACGTGCCAGTGTTTTCGCATTAGAGCATCGGCCTTGGCCTGCAGTTCGGCTCGCTGCGAATCGCTCAGACGTGCCCGCCGGATAGGATTGTCATACGGCGGAAGCAGAACGCCCTGCCAGCCGGTCAAATCCTGGTTATTGAACAACGCGGTAAACCCATCGGGCGGTGTTTTGGTTTGAGGCTTCGACGGCGGCGGCAGCGTGTTCAGATAATCGCGTACCTGCTGCTGTAATTGTTCATCCGTCAGCGCATCAACGGACTCCGTAAGCACGTTGGCCGCATAGACACCATCCAGTCCCTGATGGTCGCCATCGGGCAGCGCAATGCGGGCAACCGCCGCGGCCGCAGCCGGACGCAGCGCAGGGTCGTCCAGATAATGCGCCGCCAGGGTCAGCGCCCTGTTGGATTTAACCTGACTCAGGAAGGACAGGATAAGCTGTTTTTCGCCCTCACGTGAGACGGCCTCCAGGGCCTGTTTTGCCAGTTGGACTTTTCGCCGCGGGGGCAACTCGCTGTTTTGCACCAGCCGCAAGGCACTGCGCAGGGCAATGACCTGATAGCGGAGTTCCTCGGTTCGAACCACTTCCATCAATCCCTCGACCGCCGAGACATCCGGCCAGTCAGCCAGGGCACGGATGGCGGCGTCTTTGATGTCGGAATCGTCGCTGTTGACATACTGGCGCACCGTTCTGAGCGCTTCGGGTCCGCCGACCTGACCGACCGTTCGAATCAACACGGCCTTGTCCGAATCGTCGGCCTGCGACAAACGTTCCAGAATCGGATCGGCTCGTTTTTCGGTGTCGGGGTGTTGATGGGCCGCCGCCACCGCAGCCCGCTGAAGACCGGCCTGCTCGGCGCGATCGTCAGAATCAAGCATCAGCGAGAGCAACTTAGGCAGATCATCCGCAGCGGCGCAAAACATCAACGCCCGTATGGCCGCTCGTCTGACGGTCGGGTCGGCATCGACCGCCTGTTCGAGAATAAAGGAAGAATATCCAGCGGCACGGCGGCCGGCCAGCCCTTCCATGACTTTGATTCGACTTGCCGGCGGCATCGCGGCAAGCGATTGGGCCGCAGCCCGCAGCGCCTCGTGGCCCGGCAGGCGCATCAGCACATCCACCCCTTCGGCAATGCGCTGTGGACGGTCGGTTTCACGCAGCATCGCCACGATCGCCTCGACGGCCTTCTCTTGATCCAAGCGAACGGCAGCGGTCATCGCAGAGGCGGCGACCGAATCATCAGCGTGATAGAGCAGCCCCAATACCGACGGCAGCGCCGAGCGGTCGCCGCGCCGTCCCAGCATCGCCGCAATATGTTCGACCGAAAACGCATCGGCTTCGGCCAGCAAACGGACCCAGCGTTCCGTAGCGCCAGAGCCGTCAATCCTGTCAGCCAGGTTGACGGCGGCAACCTGGAGCGACCGGTTCTCACTGCCGGCGGCGGTTAGCAGATCGGTTAATGCCGCTGCACCGACGGCGGTGACCAGCGTATCCAGTGCATCCGCCTGAATCGAAACCGCGATTGCGGTATCCCCCCGGTCCGCCAGGATTTTACGGCACATCGCCGCGGCGGCGTCGGTCTGTCCTTTTTGTGCCAGACGTCGAGCCAACAGAATGTAAAGCGATGCGGCTTGTGCTTTGGGGTAACCGGAAGCTGCTGTCATCGCCTCGAAGATTGCCGTTGCGGTCGGTTCATAGCCGATGTTGGCCAGTGCCCACTGCGCACTGTGCCGCACAGTCGCATCGGCATCCCGGCTGTACGGCGCGATGGTCTCGGCGGCGTGTTCGGCGCGCAGCATTCCGAGACCCAAAATCACGGCGGATCGGTCGGCGGTTTGCGGCCGGTTCAGTGCAGCCGTTAAGGCGTGTGCTGCGGCAGGGGTTCCCAGAGTCGTCAGGGCACGCGCAGCCGGGCCGCACAGACGGCCATCGGTCAGAAAACCCGACAGCACCGCAATGCTGCGGTCATCGCCGGCCCATTGCAGCAGTTCAATCAAAAAGGTCTGTGTTTCTTTATTCGATGTCTGTTTCAGCGCTTGGGCAATCGCCTGAATAAACAGGGTCCGCTCGGCAAGACGGCCGTCTTGTCCAACATAGGCCGCCGCCGTCTGCAGCAATGTGCGCTGACGGGTGTCATCTTCGACCGCATCGAGCATTCGACACAAGGACACAATCGCCTCTGACCCCGATTCAAATAGCGCTGCGCACTGCGCTTGGGCGTCCTGAAACGTATGGGGTAAAGGTGCAGTAAGCAGTTCTTCAAGACGCTGATCGACAGAAGACGCCTTAACCGATATGCCTGTACACACGACAAGACAGGACATCAAACCGAATAGGTGTAACTTATGCATGGATCGTGTCTCCGTTATATCCGCCACGGGCTGCGCATCGGCTGATGGATCAGCCGATTGGCCTGCGGATCGTTGATAAATTCCTGCTTGTCGGGATCAAACCGCAGCGGCCGCTGAAGCCGCAGGGCAATCTTGCCGAGATTGACCAGGGTGCAGCTCCGATGGGCGTTCTGTTCGTTCAGGGCAAAGGGCTTTCGCTGTCGGACGGCCTGGGCAAAATCGGTCAACTGCGGCGCCGGTTCGGGAAATTGGGCTAATTTGGCTTCGACGTTGGGAATATCCGAACGAAATCCGCGATAGAGTTTGCCTTCGGGGCCTTCGATGTAAGCGGCGTTGACGTCTTTATTCTCACCATCGAGGATGATTTCGCAGCCGTCGGCGTACTTCATCCGGATTCGACGCCAGCTGCCGACGGCGTCGGGGTGCTGCGGGGGGGCATCGGCTTCGATCTGGACGGGGCTGGTGTGATCTTTGTCGAGAAGATACTGCACCGGATCGAGATAATGCTGTCCCATATCGCCCAGACCGCCGCCGTCATAATCCCAGTAGCCGCGAAATGAACTGTGAACACGGTGGGGATGATAGGGCTTGAACGGGGCCGGCCCGAGCCAGAGGTCATAATCCAACTCGTCGGGGACGGGCATTTCTGGCAGGTTCGTCCGACCGGACCAGCCAAACTTCCAGTCAAAACCGGTGGCCGCATTGACGGTGACCTTCAGCGGCCAGCCGAGCATGCCGCTTTGCACCAGTTTTTTGATGGGTCTGACGGTCGGGCCGAACCCGTAAAAGTTGCTTTGAAAGCGAAACCAGGTATTCAGCCGAAAGATGCGTCCATGCCGCTGCACCGCCTGAACGACCTTGACGCCTTCGCCGATGGTGCGGGTCATGGGTTTTTCGCACCAGATGTCTTTGCCGGCCTGCGCGGCGGCCACCGCCATCAGGCCGTGCCAGTGCGGGGGCGTGACGATGTGGACAATGTCAATGTCATCGCGGCTGAGTACCTCGCGAAAATCATGATAGCCTTTGACATCCGGCCCGCACTTGGCCAGCGTGCGTGTCAGGTGGTTTCGATCCACATCGCAGATCGCCAGCAGTTTGGCGCCCGGATAGGTCAGGTGTCCCTGTCCCATCCCGCCGACACCGATGACAGCTTTGGTCAATTGCTCACTGGGCGGCGTGATACCGTTGCCGCCCAGAACCGAACGCGGCACAATCGTAAAGGCCGTCGCCGCACCGCCGGCTGCCCGCAAAAAACCGCGTCGTGTCAGATTCAGATGGCTCATTGGAATCTCTTTCATTCAGGAACGAGGGATTACATCACTTTGAGAATCAGCGCCAATATCACCAGCACCGCACAAATCGGAAGCAGCAGTCGGAGACTTTTCTGAACCGTCATTCCGCGAGCGAGATTGCCGATGGTTTTGGGGACGATGACCGCGCCGAGCAGCCCAACAGCAAAAATAATTCCGAAGACCGTGCTGAAATTGTCCGCGTGCCGATTGTATGCAATCGCTACGATGGTGGGAAAAATGGCCGAGAATGTCAGTCCGCCACAGGCCACCAGCAGCGCCGACCACATCGCCCCGCCGCGAGTCATTGCGAACACCACGCCGCCGGCGGCCACCGCCAGAATGATGACCGAAACAGCGCTATGCTGTTCCACGGCTGCGATCTGACTGGCCAGCAAACGACCCACCATCATCGCAATCGCAAAAATGGACAGCATCTGCTGACTGGTAGCGTCCACCGTCGTTTCCGCCAGCGAGGGAAAGTCTTTGGAAATGACCTGCTTGGCGTAAGGCGCAATCCAATTGGAAAAAGACGACTCCAAACTAATATAGCAAAACAGCGCCAGGGCGGTGAAAATGACCACCGGATTCAATAACAAACCCGCTGCATCAGAAAGACTGAATCCCAGCGGAGCCTTGGGGAAATCTTGGCCCAAAAAGGCAAACAGCACCGGAATGACCGCGATCGCAGCCAAGACGGAAACGGCGTTTTCAAAACTGGTCTTCTGGAACAGAAAACTGACGATAAAGGGCGTCAAAAACAACCCCAGCCCGAACGCGACATTGCCGAGGTTCAATGCGGCGGCGGGATTTTGCCCGTCAAAGAGCACCACGGGCATCAGGGTGTTGCCGACATTGCTCATACACATCGCACCGACGCCGAGAAACAAACAGGCCACAAAGACGGTGTTGAATGACTTGCTTCGTGCGACTGTCAAGATAGAGGCTCCGGTGATTAAAAACCCGATAATCGCAAAGATCTTGTGCCCCCAGGTGTCAATACCCAGCCCGACCAGAATAGACGAGATTACCGCGGTAATCATCAGGGCCGAGACCAGTGAGCCGAACCGGCCGGTGTCGATATTCAGGCGGGGCATCAGCTTGACGCTGATCGCTCCCAAAAAGGAAAAACACATCCCCACGCCGAATGCTCCCATTAACGCCGTTAATTGTACCATCGCTGCATCTCCGTTTTAAGTTGTGTTGTCGGTTGTGTGCCCGTTGTTATTGAGCATATCAGGCTGCGGCAAAGGATTTGAGCCGCCCGACGGCGGTTTTAATGTCGCCGAAGCGGTCCTGCCCGCCCTCGCGTTCAATCGCCAAGACGCCGGTGTAGTTGATTTCCCGCAGCGTCTTTAAGAAATGTTCAGCACCGACCTGTCCGTCTGCCCAGACCACTTCCTGCCCCCAGGTGCCGGGCTGATCGGCTCGAACCGCGTCTTTAATGTGAACGTGCTTGACCCAGGGAGCAAGGGTTCGAACGCCGTCCAGCGGGTCGCCCATATTATACAGGATCATATTGGCCGGGTCAAAGTTGACGCCGAGGGCCGAATGGTTCAATTTCTCCAGAAACGCTTTTAATTCGTCGGCGCATTCCTGACCGGTTTCCATCAGCAAGACGACGTTGTGCGCCGCGGCGGCATCGGCCAGCAGGCCAACGCGCTGGATCAGCTTGTCGGCGTAGGCCGGATCGGACATATCCAGAAAGCCGAAATGCGACGACAGGTAGTTCACGCCCAGAGCCGCGGTGACCTCGATGGCTTTCAGGAAGCGTTGACGGTTGACATCCCAACAGTCGTCCGGCACGATACCGCCGGTTTGCTTGATGGCCTCGAGCGTGGAGTAATCTTCCTGAGCAAAGCCGATCATCGTCGAGCTGATCGTCCAATTGCCCTGCTGAACCAGATCAATATACGAATCGGAGTCATCCTCGCAGGCCGGGCCGACATCCAGATGAACGTGATCAATGTCCAGTTTGTGCATCGCTTCGACCACGCCGGGGATATTCCGCTGAAGCGACCAACTGCATACGCCAATGGGCCAGGGTCCGCATTGAGCCATAACCATCTCCTGAACTTGTCGTTATCATTTTCGTTTATGGGATTTCGATCCGCCGGCCTTCGGCTGCTGAACGGCGTTCGGCCTCGATGAGCCGAACCGAATCGCGCGACTGGGCCGGGGTCAGAACGTGTGCGGTTGTTTTGCCCTGAATCAGAGCGGCAAAATAGGCGATTTCATGGGCATAGCCGTCGCCGTCGGCGGTCTGCGGGGTAAATGGCTGTCCGTCAGCCGGACAAAGGCGAAAGGCCGGCTGCCGCGTACAGTCGTACACAACAGTGGCCTGCTCAAGTAACAGTTCAAAGCCCATCTGAAAACCAAACGACGGGGTCGCAAGCCAACTGGCTTCGGCGCCGATAGCCCGCTTATCGCCGTAGTCATAGTGCGTCTGAATATGGACGATACCGCCGTCTTTCAGGGCGGCATGGCTGCATACCGCCGCCGGCAGGCCGAAGAGATAATGAATAAAATCCGTATCGTGAATGTGCAAATCCAGCGGCATCCCCCCGCTGCGCCGGTCATCAGTCAGCCAATTGTCGCTGCTCCAGGTCGGCGCAGCAGTGAACCGTCGAAAAGACGCGGCCAACACACCGCCGTACTGTCCGCTGTCGATCAGTTCCTTGGCCTTGACGTATTCGGGCCAGAAGCGGATACAGTGGCCGATCATCAAGTGTTTGCCGCTGCGGCGGGCGGCGGCTATCATGCGGTCGCACTCGTCCAGCGTCAGGGCCATTGGCTTTTCGCACAGGACGTGGACGCCGGCGTCCAGGGCCTGGATGGAACTGGCGGCGTGCAAATGCGTCGGCAGCGTGATCGATACCGCGTCCAGACGCTCGGAGGCAAGCATCTCAGATAGATCGGTGTACCGCTTGATTTGGCTCAGATCGATGGAGTCAGGCAGGCCGTCGATATTGCCGACGGGCTTGTCCAGACGGTTCAGGACGTCGGGGTTTTGCTCACAAATCGCCGCGATTTCGATGCCTTCACAACGACTCCAGTTGGCAAAGTGCATCCTGCCCATAAATCCAAAGCCCACCACTGCGATTCGCATTCTCGATACTCCTGTAGTTTATGTAGTAACGGAGGTCCGGCGTATTCAGTACGCGCCCTATAGTAACGAAAGCAGCTCGGAAAAAAATACCATTTTTTGTTTATTTTTCGCCATTTTTTGCATACACTACATCATAGTTGTAATTTGACCGGCCTCGACTAATCAGGTCGCTTTGGTTAACAAATGGCACGAATTCAAAAAATCGTTTTGCTGCTTGAGCCGGCGCGCACATGTGAGCGGGAGTTTCTTCGCGGCGTGGCCCGCTATGCGCATCTGCACGGACCATGGGCGTTTTATCGCAAGCCCAGGTTCTACCTCAAATCCAATCGCGGCGGCCTGTCCATCACCCAAATCAGGGATTTCGATCCGGACGGGATTATCGTCTCGGATACGGAAAAAATCGAAGGGATTATGCGGCTGGGAAAGCCGACACTGATTCATACCTTCAAGACCGACCGCTACGCGGCGCCGATGATCGTCGGAGATGTGCAGCAGATCGGCGTTATGGCCGCCGAACATTTGATGGGGTTGGGCTTTTCCCATTTTGCCTATTGCGGGATGGGCGATTATTACTGGTCCGTTCGGCGTTATGACAGTTTTGAGCAGACCCTGCGCCGGCGGGGCTATTCGGCGGCGTATTTTGAGCTGAATCCGCAGCGGATCAAGACCGCTTTGCAAAAGGAGCTGCGCCGGCTGACCGATTGGCTCCGGTCGCTGCCCGCTCCGGTCGGATTGATGGCCTGCGCCGATGACTGCTGTCAGCATATCGTAGAAGCCTGCACAATGGCCGACATCAAGATTCCCGAAACCATCGCACTGATCGGGGTCGATAACGATGATATGGTGTGTGATTTATCCGATCCGCCGCTGTCGAGTATTGCGCTGGATTTTGACGCGGCCGGCTATGAGGCAGCCGAGCTGCTGGATCAATTGATGGCCGGTCAAGCAGCACAGGATACCGTCATCACGGTTCGGCCTTCTCATATTGAAGTGCGGGCCTCGACGGACAGTTTGGCAATTGAGGACGCCGACGTGGCCGCGGCGGTGCGGTTTATCCGTCAGCAGGCCAACCAACTGATCCAGATTGCCGATGTGATGAACGAGGTGACGTGCTGTCAGCGGCTGCTGCACGAAAAATTCATTCGCATTCTCGGCCGCAGCGTACATCAGGAAATCAAACGCGTTCGCACCGAGCGGATCGCCAATATGCTGCGCAAAACCGATATGCCGATCTCGCAAATCGCGACAAAACTGGGCTACTTCAGCGCCAACCACCTGTCCCGCTACTTTAAGCAGGCCGCGGGAATGACCCCGCTTGCCTACCGAAAACGCTTCGGCGCTACATAGCGCCAAGTCGCGGACAACGTGCCGACGAATCCGCCGGCAAGCCCTTTTCAAAGGAATCTATTTCGATTCTGCTGCGGCCCTTGACCGCGTAGTTGTCGCCGCCAAAATAATGAAATTTGACCAATTTTTTTTGCAAATTCCGCCTGCTTTATGTAAAGTAAGCGGGGGTGGGTCGGAACAGGCTTTCCGACTTTTTTTGTTTGCGTTCTTTGACAAGAGAGCGGTTGCTTACACTGCACGGAAAAACGCTTAAGTCTTTATAAAATAGAAACTTATGCCAACGTAGCTCAACGGTAGAGCACTGGTTTTGTAAACCAGCGGTTAAGGGTTCGATTCCCTTCGTTGGCTTTTTTGTATTTCAGGTTCGACACAGCCGGTCAAACCAGCAGGCCGCCAAAGACGGTTTTTTCCCCCGAACACAGTGTGCGGCGAGCTTGTTAAGTTGTTGTTTTTTATGGGGTTAGCCCCCGGAGTGGTCCGCTATGGAACAGGCAATTGAAAAAGCCCGCGCCCTAATTGAGGCGATGGAGTATATCCGGAACTTTAAGGGCAAACGGGTCGTCATCAAGCTGGGCGGCAGTATCCTGGATGACCAGCAGCTTCGCCGCAATCTGCTGCAGGATGTGGTCTTTATGTCCACGGTCGGGATGCGTCCGATTTTGGTGCACGGCGGCGGCAAGGCCATCACCGCGGCGATGAACGAGGCGGGTCTGGAACCGGTCTGGGTGCAGGGACGCCGCTATACGGATGAACGCACCTTGACCATCGCCGAACATACGCTGGTCAACGCCTTGAACAAGCCAATCTGCCAGACGCTTAATGAGTTCGGCTGCAAGGCCATGGGGCTGCACTCGCTGAGCAGTTGCGTGGTCTTTGCCGAGCCGCTGCGTCTTGAAAACAACGACGGCCGAAAGCTGGATTTGGGGCTGGTCGGCAAAGTGGCCGATGTCAACGGCGAATTATTGACGACCTTGTGCCAGAGCGGCGTGATTCCGGTCATCGCCCCGGTGGCCCGGTCCAAAACCGCCGGAGGCAAACTCAATGTCAATGCCGACAGCGTGGCCGGGCACATTGCCGCAGCCGTCCAGGCCGAGAAACTGGTCGTCCTCAGCGACACGCACGGCATTCGACGTAAGATTGACGACCCGGAAAGCTGGATTTCAAGCCTCAGCGAGGCAGAAATCGTCGAGATGATTCATAACGGAACCATCACCACGGGGATGATGCCCAAGGTCGAGGCGTGCCTGACCGCTCTGGACGGCGGCGCCGGCAAGGCCCACATCATCGACGGGCGTATTCCGCATTCGCTGCTGCTGGAAATCTACACGTCCAAAGGCATCGGGACGCAGATTACCAAATAGTTGATAGTTCGTCGTTTGTCGTTGTTGGTTGGTTGACGGGATAAGGATAAATAATCGAAAAAAAGGTGAATCGCTATGAATACACAAGAGGTTCTCGCACTGTTTGACGAGTATGTCATCGGCAATTACGGCCGGCTGCCGCGGGTCATCACCCAGGGCCAGGGCAACTGGCTGTGGGACCTGGACGGCAACAAGATTCTGGATATGTTCCCCGGCTGGGCGGTCAGCGGCATCGGGCACTGCCATCCGAAAGTCGTCGAGGCAATCCGCGCTCAGGCCGGCCAACTGCTGCATATGGACAACACGTTTTATAACATTCCGCAGGGAAAACTGGCCAAACTGCTCAGCGAGCGTGCCTTCGGCGGCAAATGCTTTTTCTGCAACAGCGGCGCCGAGGCCAATGAGGCGGCGATGAAACTGGCACGACGGCACACCCCGAAACAAAAGTATAAATTCATCACCGCCGAACGCGGCTTTCACGGGCGGACGTTTGCCTCGGTAACAGCCACCGCACAGCCGAAATACCACGACGGCTTTTTGCCGATGCTGCCGGGGTTTGACTATGTGCCGTTCAACGACATTGACGCGCTGCATGAGGCCTTCAGTGAGGAAACGGCGGCGGTGCTGATAGAACCGATTCAGGGCGAAGGCGGCATCCGCGAAGCGACGCCGGAATATATGCAGACCATTCGCGATTTATGCGACGAATACGGCGCATTGATGATTCTCGACGAGGTGCAAACCGGTCTGGGACGGACGGGACGCTGGTTCGGCTATCAGCATTATGAGGTTACGCCGGACATCATCACCATGGCCAAAGCCCTCGGCGGCGGGGTTGCGATCGGCGCGATGATGGCCCGGCCGCAGATCGCCGCTTCGCTGACCCCCGGCACGCACGCCTCCACGTTCGGCGGCAACCCGCTGGCGTGCGCAGCGGCCATCGCCGTCATCGAAGCCATCGAGGAAGCGAATTTGCTCGACAACGCCGTCAAGGCGGGCGATTACACCCGGCACAAACTCGAGGCGCTCAAAGACAAATATCCCGTCATTGACCACATTCGCGGCAAGGGGCTGATGATCGGCCTCCAGTTGACCACACCCGGCGCCGAAATCGTCAGTGCCTGCCTTGACAAAGGCCTGCGCATCAATTGCACACAGGAAAACGTACTGCGGTTTATGCCCTCGATGATCGTAACGACCGAGGAGATTGATCAGGCGACGGCGATTCTTGACGAGGTGCTCGGCCGAGGAGATCAGATATGAAAAGCTTTTTGACCATCAATGACTGCACGACCGATCAATTGAATGAGCTGCTGACGATCAGCCACGATCTGAAGAAGCTGTATAAAAACGGCGGACGCGATTTGTGTCTGGCCGGCAAGGTGCTGGCCATGCTGTTTGAAAAGACCAGTCTGCGGACGCGCGTCAGTT
The DNA here is from genome assembly GCA_050309605.1 of Anaerohalosphaeraceae bacterium. GTDB lineage: Bacteria > Planctomycetota > Phycisphaerae > Sedimentisphaerales > Anaerohalosphaeraceae > T3Sed10-213. Next base: position 95,367 of record JBNRMN010000033.1, on the reverse strand, counting down.
TTCAGGTCGCGATGTATGATCTGGGCGGCATGGCAATGTATATGAAGCCCGAAGACATCGGCGTCATTGGTCAGCGCGAACCGGCCAAGGATATGGCGCGGGTCTTTGCCCGCTATGTCGATGGGATTATGGCTCGCACGTTCTCGCACGAGACGCTGGTTGAACTGGATCGCTGGGCCCATGTGCCGGTGATCAACGCCCTGAGCGACTGGTCGCATCCCTGCCAGGCAATGGCCGATATGATGACGATTCAGGAGCACCTGGGCCGACTGGAAGGGCTGAAGCTGACCTATGTCGGCGACGGCAACAATGTGGCCCGTTCGCTGGCGTTTGCCTGCGCCAGGTTTAAGATGACCTATGCCATTGCCTCGCCGCCCGGATACGAGCTGGACGCCGAGACCATCGACGCGGCCAATCGAATTTGGCCGGGCTGCGCCGAGCAGACGCACGACCCCGCCGCCGCGGTCAAGGGCGCCGATGTGATTTATACCGATACCTGGGTCAGTATGGGACAGGAAGCCGAAAAGGAAAAGCGGGTGCGGGATTTTGCGGGCTTTGCCGTCGATGAAAACCTGATGCACCATGCGCCCAAGGCCAGGGTGATGCACTGCTTGCCGGCCTACCGCGGTTATGAAATCTCCGACGGCGTGGCCGAATCGCCCAACTCGGTGATCTTCGATCAGGCCGAAAATCGACTGCACTTCCAGCGCGGCCTGTTGAAAAAACTGCTGTGCCGTCGTTAATTGGTATTTTTATGAGGTGAAAAACAACAGACGCTTATTAATGCTTATTTGTTCACAGGAAATTGGTTATGGCGAAATTGACCCGACTGGATGATATTGTGTCGCTGTGCAAGCGGCGGGGATTTATTTTTCAATCGAGCGAGATTTACGGCGGTCTGGCGGCCTGTTATGACTACGGCCCGCTGGGCGTGGAGCTGAAACGCAACGTCCGAGCCGCGTGGTGGAAGGCGGTCGTGCAGATGCGCGACGACGTAGTGGGACTGGATTGCGCGATTTTGATGCACCCGATGGTGTGGAAGGCCTCCGGCCACGCCGACAAGTTCGCCGACCTGGTGACGGTATGCAAAAAGTGCAACACCCGCACCCGCGTCGATCATCTGGCCGAAAGCGACGTAACTATACAACGCACAAAAGAAGTCCTACAACATCTCAACCCTCTCCCTGAACAATCTGTGAGCCAAGGGTTAATAGATACAGGAGAATTAATCGACGACATCAGCCGAAAGGCACAGGACACCGAACACGTCGATATCGAGGTGGAAGCGGCCAAGGAACACAACCTGTCCAATAAAGTCTGCCCGGCCTGCGGGGCGGTGGGACAGTTTTCCAGGCCGATGGCCTTTCGACTGATGTTCGAGACGCAGATGGGCGCCAACGTCGATGATACAATGACGCTGTTTCTCAGGCCGGAAACGGCGCAGGGCATTTTCGTGAACTTTCGCAATGTGCTCGATTCGTCGCGCGTCAAGATTCCATTCGGCATCGCCCAGATCGGCAAATCCTTCCGCAACGAGGTAACGACCAAGGCGTTTATCTTCCGCACGCGCGAGTTTGAACAGGCCGAGCTGGAGTTTTTCTGCAAGCCGGGCAGCGACGAAGAATGGTACGACCACTGGAAACAGCAGCGGTTCAACTGGTATCTGAATCTGGGTATCAAGAAAGACAACCTGCGATTCCGCGACCACGATCCGGATGAGCTGGCTCACTACGCCAAGGCGTGCGTGGATGTGGAGTATAAATTTCCCTTCGGCTCCGGCGACTGGCAGGAGCTGGAAGGCATTGCCAACCGCACCGATTACGACCTGCGGCAGCACCAGCGCGGCATACGCACGATGAACGATTGGTTCGAACAGAAAGGCGACCTGACCAAGATCACGCTCAAAGACGAGGCCGAGGACTACCTCAAAGGTCCGCTGTCGTATTTCGAAGAAGAGACGCGCGATCGCTACGTGCCGTATGTCATTGAACCATCCGCCGGTGTCGATCGCAGCACGCTGGCGTTTTTGGTCGATGCCTACGACGAAGAGGAAGTCAACGGCGAGACGCGAAACGTGATGCGGTTTCATCCGCATCTGGCGCCGATCAAGGCAGCCATCTTCCCGCTGGTCAAAAAAGACGGCCTGCCGGACATCGCAAAGAATTTGTATAATGACCTCAAGGCGCATTTTAATTGCTTCTACGATGAAAAGGGCGCCGTGGGCCGCCGCTACCGCCGTCAGGACGAGGCCGGCACGCCCTATTGTCTAACCATCGACGGCCAGACGAAAGAAGACAACACCGTGACCGTCCGTGAACGCGACAGTATGCAGCAATCCCGTATCGCGCTCGATCAGGTCAAATCCTTTTTGCGGGACAAGCTGGATTTATAGTTCGTTGTGTCATGGCCGTTGGGTTGTGTTGTCGGTACACAGTATTGTGTTACACAGTATTATGGTACACGGTATTGTTATGGGTACACAGTACTGTCATTCGTGCACAGTATTGGCACGGGAATGACACTATAGGGAAACATATGATACTCGATCAAATTGACAGTGCGTTGCTGTACGGCGGATTGGGCGAGCGGATTGCGATTGGGCTGGCGCTGCTGAATGAAGAGCGTGTGCTGCAATCGCCGCCGGGGCGGTATGCGGTGCAGGGGGATGACATCTTTTTTGCGGTGGATGAATACGAGACCCAACCCGTCAACGAAGGGCGGCTTGAGATTCATCGCAAATACCTGGACATTCAGGCTCTTGTCAGCGGGGCAGAGTATATCGGCTATACCCCGCTGGACGGGCTGGTTGAGGCACAACCTTACGACGAACAGAAAGACATTGCGTTTTATCAGTCGCCGCCGCAGTACAGCCGACTGGTGCTCAGGCCGGGGCTGTTTGCGATCTTCTGGCCCCATGAGCCGCATATGCCCTGCCGGATAGTGGACACTCCCTGTCGCGTCAAAAAAATCGTCGTCAAGATTCGGATGGAATGACAGCCCAATCGACAGGAGCGCCGTGTTTCCTATGACCATGCAAACAGCCAAACAATTCCTCAAGTCAGTCTATCATGCCTGGAAATGGCTGTTGTGGGGGCTGCGGTGGCTGGCGGTGGCGGTCTTTTCTATTTTGTTTTTGGCGGGACTGTTTTTTTCGCTGCCGTGGAAGATTCTGGCGTGTTTGGCGGTGGTTCCGGTCGTGGGCATCTTCGCTCCCCGCCGCGTTCAGCCGTGGTGCTGGGCGGCGATGACGGCCGTCGTCATCGGATTGGCCGTGTGGGTGCATCTGCCGCAGCAGGATACGGCGCGATGGCGAACCTATCGGTTTGATACGGATTTTGCCCGCCTGCTGCAACAGCGCCGCATCGAAGGAGCGCCCAACGCGGCAATTTTATACAGCCGGGTTTTATCCGAATACGATGACGATATTTTCGAGCCTCGCCCCTTCAGCGATGAGGTGGCGGGGCAAACACTTGCCGAGCCGTGGTGCGCAGAAGCATTTCCTTATGTCGCCGAGTGGCTCAGCGTGTTTGAGCCGGCCTTTGAGGTGCTGGCCGAGGCAGCGGCAATGGATCAGTGCCGGTTTCCGGTGGCCTCGGATGTGCTGGATGTGCGAACGCAATTGCGGCGACTCAATCAGCTCAAAGGCTGGCGGAATCTGTTGATTCGCTCGGCCAACCGAGACCTTCAGGCTGACAGACACGAGGACGCCCTGGAGAAAATGCTGACGGTTGTCGGGATAGCTCGGCACTTGTACCAGCAGCAGACGCTGTTTGATCAGGCCGCGGCGTTTTCCGTTGAGGTCGGCGCCGCTCGCGCGCTGCGGCGGTATATCCTCGACTATGCCAAAGACCCGAACGATCTGAATACAGTGCTTGCGGCCATGGAGCAACTTGAGCCGAACTGGCCTGACATTTGGGAAGGTGTGGTCGAGCATGAAAAGCTCATCGCCAAAAACATCGCTGCCCTGCTGTATGAAATCGACGAAAACGGACGAACGCGAATTCATCGCAGCGCGATTGTGTCGCTCGGACAGGGGCTGGGTTATCCGATACCGGCCGGGCTGCATCAGGACATCGTGGGACGCACCACGGCCCTGATGCTGTGGCTGAGTATCCCCTTTTCGCCGGACAGTGCGGCCCGACTGATTGAACGGCGTTTTGACCGATTTTCTGACCTGGCCCGTCGCGGCACACCGGCGCCGGTACTGCCGGTTCAATACGCCTGGCGATTCGGGCTGAACCCCGGCGGAGCGGTCGATTGGCTGGCGCGACAGCAGATGAGTTATTACATCGCACTGGACGGCCAGTATAAACGGCATATCGCACTGAGCCGAGTCACCGCCCTCAGCGCCGAGCTGCGGCGATTTTTTCTGCAACATAACCGCTGGCCGGCGCATCTGTCGCAAGTGCAAGGCAAACTTGCACCGGCGACATTGCTCGATCCGGTCAGCGAGGCTGATTTTGCCTATCGTCCAACCGACAAAGGATTTATACTGTACAGTATCGGCGCCAATGCCGTCGATGACGCCGGACGCTATGATCCGCAAAACAAGTGCGATGATATCGTCTTCTGGCCGATAGATATACTGGAGCCGGAACATGAAGAATAAGAACCGCTCTCCTGCTGTTCAGGCAACGTTTTGTGCTCTGATTTTGTGAACCCTCCATCGCACAAAACGGCGGTGCTGTGTTATTTGTCCAGGGTGATTTCGGTCAGCGTCTTTCCGTCAGCCGCGGCCAGCAGACGGATTTGCAGCGTTTGCTTGTCGGCGTTGAGCAGCATCACAGTCGCCTGATTAACCGCCGGGCCGCCGCCGATAAGGATCGGCCAGGGCACGTGCAGAGAAAAGACACCGGCAGTGCCGATATGCCGTTTGGCGTCCTCTTGGCTCAGGCTAACCTCAAAACGCTCGCCGGCAGAGAGATGTTTCCAGCGATGGTCATGCCCGGCCAGTGCGATATCAATCTCCGCTTCGGCCAACATCGGTTCCCACAGTGCCCGGGACGCTTCAGAATACCAGATGGTCGTGTTGTAAAGCGGCTGATGTGTTGCCAGAATCTGCCAGGTCGCGGCATGATCGGTGTTCAGAATCCGCTTCAGCCAGCCGACCTGCCGACGGCGCATCGGCTCAAAGAGGTCAGCCCGTTTATCAAAATCCTCCCCCGTATCCAGCGCGATCAGCCGTATCGGCCCGGCCGTCAATGCAAACTGATGCGCCTGTTCACCCAGTGCGGCCGTCGGATCCAGCATCGGCAGATCGAACAAATACGCCATTGAGGCGGCAAACGTCCCGCGGACCTCGTGGTTGCCGCGAATATAAAGCATTGGCTTTTCACCGGCTTGCAGCAGGCGGACATAGTCATTCAATACAGCAAATACCGCCTCGGCCCCATTGGCCGACGAGGGGTCCTGCCAGCAGTCGCCCATCAACACCGAAAATTCAAAATCCTCCGGCCCGACGTGCTCCATCAGGGCCTTGAGCGTATCCGGCCGGCTGTGCAGGTCGTTGAAGAAGGCGGCTTTAATCGTCTCGGATTGTTCAGACAGCGTCCTGAAACGCAAAGACGGCGTCCGCCCTTGCCGGTCGCTGGTACGATAGACCAGCTCATACGCATAAACGGTCTCCGGCTCAAGATTCGTCAGTGCGGCCTTCCAGACGGTCCAGGGCGTCCCGTCAATCGCCTGAGCCGTCGGTTGAACCTGTCGTCTCTGCCCGCCGGCTGTCGGCTGATAATGTGCCTCGACGTATTCGGCATGGCGCGTCAGAAAACACACGGTCATTCGATCCGTACCGGGATGCTGCAGATAGGGACCAATGGTTTCGGGCAAATCGGTTTCAGCGGCGGTCCAACTTGCGCCGATGCCGACAACCAGCAGGGCCGCGACTTTCCATAGAATCGAACGGCGATAAAACATAGGGCAACTCCGGATTAAACACCCGTTGCGGACTAATCAAAATCGACGGTCAGATCGCCGGTTTTGTATTGTTCATAAAAGCGATGGAGCTGTCGTTCAAGGGTGCGGCCCTTGGACAGCGGCGGAATGTCGTCCATCCCGAAGAATCGCACATCGCTGGTTTCGCTGCTGGATTGGGGCGACCCGCCGGTGATCTCGCACAAAAAGAACAGCTTGTAGATGCTGAACAAATACGGCGGCGTGTGGCCCTGATTATCGCGGTCGTAAACCGCCAGCGGACGGATGACGCGCACCTCGTAGCCGCTTTCTTCCCAAAACTCACGTGCAACGTTCTGGGCGGGGGTCAGCCCCTGATCGCACCACCCGCCCGGCAGCGTCCAGCCGCCGTCTTCGCGTTCAAGCACGAGCAGTACCTTGTCGTCGCGAAAGGCCACGCCGCGGCAATCGACCTTCGGCGTCGGATAGCCGCTGTCCTGCTGCAGCAGCCGCAGCGCATCACCGACCGAAGATTCAGTGTAGCCGGCGACGATTCGCGCACAAATCGCCTCAATGTCCTCGTGCCGTTTGCGTTCGTAATCATCCTTGGCAAAAAACTTGCCCGCCTGCGAAATCGTCTTGAGTTCTCTGGCAATCGCAAACCAATCCAGCCTGGGCGCATTGTCGTCTTGCATTGTCCTGTATTTCTCTGAGGTCATTCGAGTATCGAGTCTATATGCTCAAAGGTATCCGGCCGGGGTGAATCTGTAAACAGTTTTTGTCGTTTCGAGGAGGAAAAACCGGCTCAATGGCTTAACATCAGCCCGAAAACCCCGGCGCTTGAATTTCGATAAATGGATAAAATATAAGAAGTTGCGATCTATTCAGAACAGTTTTTCAGAAAAGTAATTGACGTAACGGTCCATCAGAAGTTCAATTGGAGATCAAAGTACCACTGCGGACGACCGCATCGAACAATCTCAACGGAAAGGGCGGCTATGATCAAAGGCACAACGCTGTGGATTTTTGGGTTATGGGTGTCGATTTCTTTGTTTCAGGTTCCACTTGGGGCGACCGGCAGCAAACCTGAGAACTCCGAGACCCCCAAAAAAGCGGTGACCTCTCCTCCGGAATCAATCGTTCAACGGTATCGCCTCAATCCATTTTACAAAAAATATCTGGACGCCGACGGCATCGCTGTAACCAGTTCCGAAAACGTTGCCGATGAGGCCCTGTACGAAACGGCCTATCTGATCGGCCATGTATTGCAAAACCGACCGGATCTTCTGGAACTGATGAGCCGCAGCAACACGCGCATGATCGTCATCGGCGCCGATGAAGAAGTCTCCGAAATTCCGGAGTATTACAAAGCCGATCCGCAGGAAGCGGCTCGGCAAAATCGTCGTGTGCGCGGCTACGGCGGACGCCGTCTGGTCAGTTGTGGCCAGGAAAATCTGCTCAACCTCAGCGGCGACCGATACCGGGGCGAAAACATTTTTATCCATGAGTTTGCACACAGTATCCATTCGAACGTGCGACGACTTGAGCCTGACTTTCAGCAGACGCTGGATCGCCTGTACCGCCAGGCCAGAGCCAAAGGACTGTGGGAAAGAACTTACGCCGGCACGAATGCGGCCGAGTACTGGGCCGAGGGCGTACAGAGCTATTTTGACTGCAACCAAAAGAGCAGACGACAAGGCCCCGACGGCGTCCACAACCACGTCAACACCCGTGAGAAACTGAGAGAATACGACCCCGAACTCTATGACTTGATCGACCGGACACTGGGGCCGATGGACTGGCGCTATACGCGATACATCGACCGCCAAACAAAGACCCAAGACAATGCCCAATAAGAACGGGCCGGCGGCGGTCGGTCAGGACATCACCATAAAGAGAATAATCAACAGCAGCACACCAATGACAGCGCCGAGGATGATCACGGCAATGCGGTATTTGGCGACGATTTCTTCAGGGTACATCTTGACGCCGTCTTCGGAGACTTGAATGGCGGCGCCCTCTTCCAGTTCGCGCAGGGCCTCGAAGTTGAATTTCTGGCGTGCCCGCAGGGGGGGCTTGCCGTCGCGGACCGCTTCCAGGTCGGTGATGACCTCGTCCATGGTGCTGTAGCGTTCGTTTCGGTCTTTGGCCATCATCACCTCGATGACCTCGGAAATCCCCGTTGACAGGACGGTGTTGATATGATCCGGCGGGACGAGCGGCTCTTTGAGGTGTTTTCGCATCACTTCCGAAGGCGTGCCGGCCTCAAACGGCACCCGACCGGTGACCATATGAAACAACGTGCCGCCCAGCGAATAAATGTCCGCCCGCCCGTCGATATCCACCTCGCCGCGAATCTGTTCGGGGGCGATATAATACGGCGTGCCGAAGGCCTTGCCCTTTTCGTGTTTGGCCGCCTTGATGTCGGAGGTCTCGCGGGCCAGCCCCATATCGGCCAGTTTAACCACGCCGTCTTTGTTAATCATAATGTTCTTGGGCTTGACATCACGGTGAATCAGCCCCTGGGCATGGGCATGGCCCAGTGCCCTGGCCACCTGAATCACGATGTCAATCGCCTCGCGTTCGTCAAAAATTTTGCCCTGGGACAAATCGTCATACAGCGTTCGCCCCTCGACATACTCCATCACAAAATAATACAACCCCCCCACTTCGCCGACATCGATGGCCTGGACGATGTTGTTGTGATTCATCTTGGCCGCCAGACGGCCTTCTTTGTAAAACCGCTCGACATAGTCGGATTTCTGGACGAATTTCTTGGGCAGCACCTTGATCGCCACCGTGCGATCCAGCGATAGCTGTTTGGCCTTATAGACCACCGCCATCGCGCCGGAGCCGAGTTTGCCCAGGATCTTATAGCCGGGAATCTGGCCCGCCGTGTCGCGGCTTTCCTTGATATTCGCCTTCAGTCGATTCAGTTGGTTCGGAGTAATATAGCGCTTTTGCAGCAGAACCTGCTCCAGAGTGACGGGACTATCACCGGCTTTTTGTTTGGTTTCTTCGACACAATGACGCAGTTCCTCTTCGGTACAAAGCCGCTGGTCGATTGCCATCCGCCCCAAGAGCGTATCAAAGCTGGTTGTGTCACTATTGGCCAAAATGTGCCGCCTTATCATTCACTATGGATATCACCTTGGACGACTGAATCCCGACTCCAACAAACCGACAGGTTCAGACGCCTTGCTTTCCGTAACATTCATTTGGACAGATTATCGACAAATATCGGCCTTTGTCAAAAAAAAACCTGCGAATATCGGTACAAAGGTGACATTTTGAGGCGTACCGAGCTTGCGGCGTATAGCCGAGAACCGCAGCCGGTTCGAGAAATCCGCCGGGACCTGCCTGGCAGAGGGTTTTCCAGAAATCCGAGGCTTCCGGATCAAACCCCTTCCAGAGGGCATCCAGCCCCGTCGTATGGAGGTTGCCAACGGCCATACCGCTGCACTGGCCGCTGAAGACGTTGCCGTACGGGTCGATATGCACGCCCTTGGCCCCGAGAATGGACCTTTGGCAGTGTCGTCCGATTAGTTCATCAGGGGATTGATCGGCACAGAGCGTCCCGAGCGTCTCGGCGGCCCGTCCGGTGAATCGCCCCCCCTCTTCGGCCATGGCCTGTCGCATCACGGCCAGGCGTTCAGATTCACCCATGGCGGCCGTATCGTCAAGCGCATTCAACCAGTGCTGCCACCGGACGAGCACCCGGTCGGGACCCAGTTCCTCTTGAGCCAGCCGAACCAGCAGACGCACCTTGTCAGCCGGCACGAATTCGGCATGAAAGATGTCCCAGCTTATTTTCAGTCGTTTCAGCCCCGCTGCATCCAGTGCCCGCAAACGACGGCGCGTTTCGGTTTCGTCGCCGACCCAGCCGGCATTGGTCTCGACGTAATCGGCCCCGCCCAGCCCGCAGCGCTGAGCTTGTTCACAAATGTCCAATAAGCGATCAAACACGAGGAACGGCTCGCCGCCGGTCAGATGTAGTTTGGCCGACGGGCCGGCCAGCCGCCGCAGGGCCGCCCAGGCCTGCATCGCGGTCTCGGTCGGCAGCACCCCCCCGGCCTGCGGGCCGCAATAGTAATAGCAAAACCGACAGGCCGCGTTGCAGCGATAAGTCAGCATCAGCCCCGCGTAACGCCAAACCTTCAATTTGCGAGTACTCCGCGGCTGACGCGCGTTATACACATTGTCTTGTAGGATACATGGCATGATTATTCGGCGTAATCAAACGGTTCGCGACCCATTTTGCCGCGAAGCTCGGCCTGCATTTGGCGGAGCGTCATGGTCAGTTCTTCAGCAAAGGCCTCATCGCCGAGAGCTTTGATCTGTTCGGCGGAGAAGGGCTTGCCGTACATCACGCCCACCCGTCCGAGTCGGGGGTATTTTTGTGTGCGCGGCCAGGCTTCAAACATCCCGTCAATGACCACCGGCAGCACACACGCCCCGCTGCGGCGGCTCATCAGTCCGAAACCCGGTTTGACCTGTCCAATGCGTCCATCATAGGTGCGCGTACCTTCGGGATACAGACACACCGCCTTGCCTTGTTTGAGATAGTTAATAATCGTTTTCATCGCCGCCACGTCCGCCTGTCCCGGTCGAATCGGAATGACGAAAAATGATCGGATCAGGCGTCCCCAGAACGGGATTTGCAGCAGCGTATGACGCGGGACAAAATAAAACGGCCGCCAGACCCATGTCTGTGAAAACATCGGATCAAAAAAACTCTGGTGGTTGCAGACGACCAGCAAGGGGCCGTCTTGGGGCACGTTTTCTTTGCCGAAAATGTGTACCCGGTACAGGATGGACAAGATGCCGACTGAAACGATATGACCTATTCGCTGCCAGAGCAGGCACAACCAATTTTCTTGTGGATGATCGTCAGTCATGAATCCTCTCACGTACAATGGTTTCCAGTTGATCGACGACCTGCTCGGCGGTCATTGCGGTGGTATCGACCACAATGGCGTCATCGGCGGATTTCAGCGGGCCGGCGACACGTCCCTGATCGCTTGCGTCGCGCTGCTGCTGTCGGGCCAGAACGGCTTCGAGGGGCAGTTCGTTTCCTGCAGCAGCCAATTCCGCGTGGCGACGGCGGGCGCGTTCGGTTGAATCGGCCGTCAGAAAGAATTTGACCGACGCATCGGGAAAGGCCACGGTCCCCTGATCGCGGCCTTCGGTAACGACCATTGCCCGCCCTTTGGCAAAAGCCCGCTGCATCGCCACCAGTCGATCGCGCAGAACCGGCGCCGAGGCGATAGGCCGCACCTGTTCAGTAAGGTCGGGCATGCGAATATCGACGGTTTTGTCCGTGCCGTCGATCAGAACGCGCATCCTGTCGCCTTCCGGAATGAATTCAAACCGGCAGATGTCCATCATCGCCTCTACCCGAACAGTCTCAGCCGGGGCAATCCCGCGTTCGACGGCCGCCAGCGTAACGGCCCGATACATCGCGCCCGTATCCAGAAACGTCGCCCCCAGCCGACGCGCCAGGCCCCGCGCAGCGGTGCTCTTGCCCACCCCGGCCGGGCCGTCAATGGTAATCACAATCGATTGTGTCGTCTTTTTGGTCATCCGGCAGGTATCATAGCAAACCCGACCGGCAATCTCAAGCCCATAGCACGATTTGCAGCACGGGCGCGGCAGTTCGTGAACCTTGACGCCAACACGGCGGCCGGCATGGCCGAACCGCATAGTTAAATGCCTCTCCTGTCAAGTTGCCCGATTCAATGCAAAACGGCGACCTGTGCAGCAGATCGAGCCGCCAGAACCGCGGTACACCAGGCAATTTGAAGATTGTACCCGCCGCAGGGGCCGTCGGCGTCCAGCGTCTCGCCGGCAAAGAACAGCCCCGGACACGTGCGCGACTGCATGGTTTTGGGGTCGATCTCGTCCAATGCCACACCGCCGCGGGTCACGGTCGCCTGGGTCAGCGGGGCGACGGCGATGAGGGTCAACGGCAGGGACTTGATCCGCCCGAGAAGTTGTCGGCGCTGCTGTTTTTTTAACTGCCCGGCCAAAAGCGAGGGCGACGGCTCTATCAGTGCTGTCAATCGAATCGCTATCGCGCGCGGCAGCCGCGGCGTCAGGATCGTAAACGCCCGGCGTTTGGCGTTCACGCGACACTGATCTGTCAACTCGGCATCCAATTCAGCAGCAGACGCCTCCGGAACCATATCCATTGTGACCGCCACCGGTCCCCGGCCGGCATACAGAATATCGGTAATCTCACGGCTCAGATCAAAGGCCGCCGGCCCGCCCAGTCCGTTGGCGGTAAAGACCGTCGCGCCGTGTGCGACGATTTTCCTGCCGTCGATTTTGGCCCTCAGAACGACATTTTTCAGCGTCACGCCCTGCCAATCGCCCAGCCACGGCTCGGCGGCCACGACCGGACAGACCGACGCGCGCGGCGGTTCAATGGTATGGCCAAGCTCGCGAGCCAGGCGATAGCCGTCGCCGTCGCTGCCGGTCTGCGGCCAGGAGACCCCGCCGGCGGCAATGATCACGGTGCGCGCGGCAATGCTTCCACGGGCGCTGTGCAGATCATATCCCCCATCGATGCGGGATACGCTCTCGACCCGTCTGCTGAACTGATACCGCACGCCGACCCGACAGCCGGCCTCGTGCAGGATACGGCAAATATCCGACGCGCGATGGACGGCGGGAAAGACGCAGCCGTCCTTTTCGACGGCACAGGCCAGATCATACTCGGCAAAGAATCGGATGACCGCAATCGGCCCGAAGGTATGCAGCGCGTGTCTCAGGAAACGGCCGCAACGGCCATAGGCCCGCACCAGTTCGTCGATGGCGCCGTAATGCGTCAGGTTGCACCGCCCGCCGCCGGTCATCCGCAGCTTCCGTCCCAAGGCGCTGTTTCGCTCAATGACGCAAACTCGGGCGCCGGCCTGTCCTGCGGCTATGGCCGCCATCAGCCCGGCCGCTCCGCCGCCGACAATCCCAATATCATACATTTCTTCTGTCCATCAAATGAAAAACCCCCGTCGCCGTCCGCACAGACATACGCGTTGAGATTATAGTGTTTACCGCCGGTCTTGCAATGCTGCAAAAACGCTCTGAACCGGCGACCCATCGATTAAACGGGCGATTGGAGAGGGTGGAAATTTCACAAAAACCGTTCTTGACGGAATCGGCTGCATACGGTAGGCTTATGCGACTGTTTGTAGTGTTGAATCAAGGGAGACTGTGCGCGGCCGCTGCGGCTGAGCCGCGGACGATGAACGCCAATGAGAAAGGACAGTACGATGTACACGACAATTGTGGATGTAACGGCAAGAGAAATACTGGACTCGCGCGGCAATCCGACCGTAGAGGTCGATGTGCTGCTGGACGACGGCTCGTTCGGTCGGTTTGCGGTCCCGTCGGGCGCCAGCACCGGAGCCTATGAGGCCTGCGAGCTGCGCGACACCCGTAAGAAACGCTATATGGGCAAGGGCGTCCAGACCGCGGTCAAGAACGTCAACGAAGTGATCGCCCCGGAAGTACTGGGTATGGACGCCACGGCCCAGGAAGAGCTGGATGCGTTTCTGTGCGAGCTGGACGGCACGGCCAACAAGTCCAAGCTGGGGGCCAACGCCATCCTCGGCGTGTCGCTGGCGGTCGCCAAAGCCGCGGCGATTTCGGCCGATCTGCCGCTGTATCGCTACATCGGCGGCTGCAACGCCAATATCCTGCCGGTGCCGATGATGAACATCCTCAACGGCGGCAAACACGCCGACAACAACGTCGATTTTCAGGAATTCATGGCAATGCCCGTCGGGGCGTCGGACTTTCCGACCGCGCTGCAGATGGGCGCCGAGGTGTTCCATACGCTCAAGGGTGTGCTCAAGAAAAAAGGCTATAATACCGCCGTCGGCGATGAAGGCGGCTTTGCCCCCTCGCTCAAGAGCAACGACGAGGCGCTGGATGTGATCATGGAAGCCATTCAAAAGGCCGGCTACAAACCCGGCAAAGAGATTGCCATCGCGCTGGATCCGGCCTCGACCGAGATGTTTACGAGCGACAAGAAGTATTCTTTCTTCAAATCCGATCCGAAAAAGAAAATCACCGGCAAGGCGATGGCTGAATACTGGGCCGATTGGGTCAAGAATTACCCCATCGTCAGCCTCGAAGACGGCCTGGCCGAGGACGACTGGGCCGGCTGGAAAGCCCTGACCGACGCCATCGGCGATACCTGCCAGTTGGTCGGCGACGACCTGTTCGTCACCAACACCAAGCGGCTGGCGACCGGCATTGAAAAGGGCTGTGCCAACTCCATCCTGATTAAGGTCAACCAGATCGGCACCCTGACCGAGACGCTGGACGCCATCAATCTGGCCGCACGCAACGGCTTTACCGCCGTGATGAGCCACCGCTCCGGCGAGACCGAGGACGCCACCATCGCCGACCTGGCGGTCGCCACCGGCGTCGGCCAGATCAAAACCGGCGCACCGTGTCGAACCGACCGCATCGCCAAATACAACCAGCTCCTGCGGATTCACGAGGAACTGGGGTCGGCGGCCCGCTACGGCGGCGAAATTTTCAAGTTCAAACGCTAATTTGCCCGATACTTGACATAAGGCGCAGGCGCAATCGTTGCGTCTGTGCCTTTTTTCGTAACATATAATATCAAACATCAAAGATAAAAAATGTGGACAGTCCTGCAGGCTGTGCTTCCTTGCTTGTGCTTTTTGATATTGAATCTTTAGTTTTCCATTGACTCGTTTGGCCTTGACAATCCGTTTTCTGTGGTTTTGCCTGTTCTTTACCGTCGGAGCCGGGGCGATGACGCTGGCCATTCTGGCCGAGCCGGAGCTGATGAATTATTACATGAGCCGACGCGCCCTGCAGGAGGTGTACGCGCAGAACGAGCAAATCAAAGAACTGACCGACCAGTACATCGCCCGCATCCAGCTCATTGAACAGGAACCGGCGGTGCTGGAACGGATTCGGGTTCTGGCGTTTAATCAGCCGCTCAAACGCGAGGATACCGTTTTTCCGCGCGGCGACAATCAGCGATTGCGTCAAAAAACGCAAGCTTTGTTTGATATGCTCGAAGCGAAAAACAACACCTCCACGCCCCTGCCGGCCTGGCTCCAGCGGTGCATCCAGCCCAACATCCGCCGCGCGTTGTTCCTGGCCGGGGCGGCGTTGGCGATGCTGACCTTTATCTTCTTCGGCTCGCCCCGTCAGGCCAGGCAAACCGAACAAAACACCCGTCGTCAATAGGCAATCTGGAAACTTGCATAGCGCGGATTGACAGGAACTTCATTTACCGTCATATCGCGCACATAACCGCCGAAGTGATCCGTGATTTCTTTCAGACACAACTCGATCGCGTGGGCCGACCCTTGCATCAGTGCCTCGACCGAGCCGTCGGGGCGATTCCGCACAAATCCGGTCAGATTATATTTACCGGCAATTCCATGGGTCGTGTAGCGAAAGCCAACACCCTGCACTCGTCCGCGAAAAATGACTTTTCTGGCCGTCTGTTCCATCAGTGCATGCCCTCCGCAAAGCCGCCTCTGCGGCGCATGACGATTGTCAGCTACTCCATCGGCTGCTGTCCGGCGCCGGTCAGCTCGGCAATCCGACGTTTGGCGGTTTCCACATTATCTGAATAGCGGGCCTCCCGCTCGACCGCCAGCTGGTACAATGCCAGCGCCTCGGACCGCATCTTGAGCCGATGATCCAGAATCATCGCCGCCCGATAGCGCGCCGGATAGGGGGTATTGTCATTCCACTGGAACGCGCGCTGATAATAGACCGC
This sequence comes from Anaerohalosphaeraceae bacterium, assembly GCA_050309605.1. GTDB lineage: Bacteria > Planctomycetota > Phycisphaerae > Sedimentisphaerales > Anaerohalosphaeraceae > T3Sed10-213. The sequence goes on along the minus strand of JBNRMN010000033.1, from coordinate 79,700 downwards.
CGCCAGTTCATAGTTCTTCAAGTGCTCATAGATTTGCCCGGCGCGATAGGCGGCATCGTCGATCCGCGTACTGGTCGGATACTCGGCAATCAATTGGTTGAAATACTGAAGCGACTCGCGGAGTTTCGGCTCATCAACAATCAGCAGCCCGCCGCCGGCCTCGCGAAACAGCTTCATCCCGTCGGCGTAAAGCTGCTCGGCCTGGTCAATCACATCGCGCGCCTGAAGATTGGCCGGCGCCGTCTCGGCCGGCGCCAGATACGTGTATTTGACCATCTGGTTAAACGTTCGCAGCTCGGTCTGCGCCCATTGTCCCTTGGTGTAATTGCCGACCGACCGATAATAAGCGATCAGCGATTCCAGTGCCTCGCGATAGGCCTGACGGGTCGCGGCAACCTGCTCCACATAGTCCGCTTCACCCGCACCGGGGATCAAAAAGCCCTCACGAACCGCTTCCATCGGGGCCGGTTCCACCAGCAAATGGGCGTGATCGCGCCGCGGATCCCGGCAGCCGGCCGCCAACAGCAACGCGGCAACAACGGCAATCAAAGTCATCCTGGCCATACGAAACTCCTTTCGAAAGAAAGTCGAAATTCTCGTCTTTTATGTGCTACAATACCAACTTCCTCCGACCTGTCAAGCCAAAATGCCCCGCCGAATCAACGAAAAAACCTGTCAAAAGCCTTGGAGATGGGGTTTTGCCAGGCAGCACATCCCCAAACGACAAGCGTTGACAGGGTACTCAAAACGGCTTGGATGCGCGATTGCACGTAGAGGGGGGATGACATACAGACAAAGGACATCGCAGGCGGCCTGAGCCAGACTCCGCGACCGGCGTATCAGGCACAAACGCAGACCTCTTCGAGGTCCACTTCCATCAGATGTTCAAGATACAGATCAAGATCCTCAATCGTGAACTGATCCAAAAACTCCGGCTTGGCGGTTCGGTTAATCTCGATAATGCACTCGATTATTTCCTGCTTGCTCATACCACGATAACTCCTGTCGGCGTTCGTTTCACATCCTTGTTAACGCTAAGCATATCGGATAGCCGACGCAAAAATCTTGAATCGCGGATTTTATCGGCAAAATCGGAGCTTGCTACAAGATGTATGAATCACAACAAGCTTAAACACTACATAAAGGAAGTCGTCGCGGCAAACCAGACTTACGTCCAATAAAAACCCCGCCATACAGCCAAAGAGAAAAATTAAAATTTTCAAAATTTACGAAAAAATTTTGAAATTCTCCCCAATGCCTAATTCACCCGGTTTACCCCTTTTGGAAATCATCTTGGGCGAACCCGGTTTTCGAATGATAAGAAAGTATCCCATCAGGAAGTGTTCGGCGGTGTGTCGGGAAATCCGTTTACCTGTTTTTAGAAGAACAGAGGCAGATTGAATGACAATGCAGTATGCCGATATTATGGCTTTTTTGCAGGGCATTTCAAGGCCTCAATTCGAGCTGTTGTATCATACCTCGGCCGTAAAAAAAACGTTTTTTGCTTGCAATGGAGGGGAGTTATCGATAGATTATGAGGTATGAAGCAGGGTCGTACAGTTTGTGCATCTCTAAAAACCGACTTGGTCGGTCGGATTATTCTGCGCCCCTGCGGCGCATAAATTCCCCAAAATAACCTCACAGACCCCCTCGTTTTTTCAGTTTCCAGTGGAAATATGCGCCTATTTGGTGCATAATAGCCGCTTCTTTTGAAATGATCGGAGAATGACTATGTCAGCGGAAAAGGTGATTATTTTTGATACGACGCTTCGGGACGGCGAGCAGTCGCCCGGTGCGGCCTTGTCAATCAGCGAAAAAATTGAAATCGCCCATCAATTGGCAAAAATGGGCGTAGATGTGATTGAGGCGGGATTTCCCGTCTCCTCGCCGGCCCAGTTTGAGGCGACGCGGCTGTGCGCCGAACAGGTGGACGGACCGGTGATCTGCGGACTGGCGCGAGCCAACCAGAAAGACATCGACGCAGCGGGCAAGGCCCTGGCCTCGGCGGCCAAACGACGCATCCATACATTTATTGCGACAAGCCCCATCCACATGAAGCACAAGCTCCGAAAGGCCCCCGACCAAGTGCTGAAGATGGCGGTTGAGGCGATTCAGATGGCACGGCAATACACCGATGATGTGGAATTTTCGCCCGAGGACGCCTGCCGCAGTGAGATGAGCTTTTTGTATGAAATCCTGTCGGCGGTCATCGAGGCCGGGGCCACAACGCTGAATATTCCCGACACGGTCGGCTATATTATGCCGTATGAGTACGGGCAGATCATCGCCAATCTCAGAAAAAACGTCAAAGGCATCGAAAAGGCTGTCCTCAGCACGCATTGTCATAATGATTTGGGGGTGGCAACCGCCAACTCGCTGGCCGGCGTGCGAAACGGCGCCCGTCAAATTGAGTGCACCATCAACGGTATCGGTGAACGGGCCGGCAACGCGGCAATGGAAGAGGTCGTTATGGCGATTCATACGCGCCATGATTTCTTTGAGGGCAACGTAACGACCAATATCAAGACACAGGAAATCTTCCGCACCAGTCAGCTCGTCTCGCAGTTGACCGGCTTTGTGATTCAGCCGAACAAAGCCATCGTCGGCAAGAACGCCTTTGCCCATGAATCGGGCATTCACGTGGACGGCATCCTCAAACACCGCGAGACGTATGAAATTATGACGCCGGAGATGATCGGCCTGAGCGGCTCACGGATGGTGCTGGGGCGGCATTCCGGGCGGCACGGCTTTATCGACCGCTGCCGACAGTTGGGGTACAACCTCAGCGAAGCGGAAATCCAGACGGCCTACGAAAAATTTCTTGAGATCGCCGACAAGAAGAAAGAGATTTTCGACGAGGACATCGCCGCGATCATCAACGACGAAGTGCGCACCGTGGAGCAGACATATGTGCTGGAGTATCTGAACGTCACCAGCGGCACGGGAACGATTCCGACCGGCACAGTGCGCATTCGTACCGAAGACGGTAAAGTGCATCAGGCCGCGGCCTGCGGCGACGGCCCGGTGGATGCGGCTTATGAGGCGATTCGTCTGGCGACAGGCCAAAAACCGGAACTGGAGAACTACTCCATGCGCGCAATCACCGGCGGCAAAGAGGCCATGGGCGAAGCGACCGTGCGGATTAAAGACGCCAACGGACGCACCTATATCGGACGCGGCGCTTCGACCGACATCGTCGAAGCCAGCGCAAAGGCCTACCTGGATGCCATCAACCGCATCGCGGCGTGTGTCGGGACCAATCACAGCGAAAAAGCGCCGCTGTAGCGGAGGAAGCACTAAATCATAAGCATTAAATTCTAAACAAATTTAGAAAAGAAAAAGTTGAAAGCAGAAAACTCGAAAACGTATGACCTTGAAGAGCGGACTTTGAAATTTGCAAAGGCTGTTCGGGAGTTTGTACACGGGTTTCCGAAAGATTTTGCGGCTTATGATGATATCAAACAGCTTGTTCGTTCCAGCGGGTCGGTGGGCGCCAATTATATTGAGGCTAACAATGCGTTGAGCAAAAAAGATTTTATGATGCGTGTTAAGATATGTAAAAAAGAAGCTAAAGAAAGTGCGTATTGGCTGGAGCTTTTGGAGACTTCAAATGAGTCGTTGGAACAAAGGCAAGCGGCGTTGAAAAAAGAATCGGAAGAATTGGTCTATATTTTTGCGGCCATGCTCCGCAACAGTCAATAATTGTTTTTATGTTTTGAATTTTTGTTTTTTGAATTTGTTTAATATTTAGTGCTTAGAATTTAGGATTTTCTTATGGCAATGACAATAACGGAAAAGATTTTCGCCCGGGCGGCGGGCAAGCCGTCGGTTCAGGCAGGCGATCTGGTCAATGCAAAGATTGATCTGGTGATGTGCCACGACGTAACGACGCCGCCGGCGATTTCGATGCTCAAAGCGCACGGCATCGACAGGGTGTTCGACCGGGACAAAATTGTCGTCACTCCGGATCATTTTCAGCCGCCCAAGGACATCAAAAGCGCCGAGCTGCACAAGCGGCTGGATACCTGGGCCAAAGAAAAAAAGATCACCCATTATTACAAGCTCGGCCGCGCCGGCGTCTGCCACGCCCTGCTGCCCGAACAGGGACACATCCGCCCCGGCGAGGTCATCGTCGGCGGCGACAGCCACACCTGTACGTATGGGGCGTTCGGGGCGTTCTCGACGGGCATCGGCTCGACGGATCTGGCCGCGGCGATTGCGACGGGGATTTTGTGGTTCAAGGTCCCGGCCTCGATGAAGTTTACACTGACCGGCTCGCTGCCGACGGGCGTGTACAGCAAGGATGTGATGCTGGAGGTTATTCGGCGAATCGGCACCGACGGGGCGCTGTACAAGGCGATGGAGTTCGTCGGTCCGGCGCTGAAGGAAATGTCGATGGAAGCGCGGATGACCATCACGAATATGGCCATTGAGGCCGGCGGCAAAAACGGCATCATCGGCGTCGATGACACGACCCGGGCCTATCTGGACGGACGGCTCAAGGACAAAAGCGAATATACCGTCTTTGAGTCCGACACCGACGCCGAGTATGTACACAAAGACACGATTGACTGTTCGGCGCTGGAACCGATGGTCGCGCTGCCGCATCTGCCCAGCAACGGCCAGCCGATCAGTCTGTGTGCGGGATTGGCGATGGATCAGTGCTATATCGGAAGCTGCACCAACGGACGAATCGAGGATCTGCGGGTGGCCGCATCGATTTTGAAGGGCAAACAGGTCGCGATTCGCACGATTGTTGTGCCGGCCACACCGGTTGTCTGGAAACAGATGGTCGATGAAGGGCTGGCCGAGATTTTCTATGACGCCGGCTGCGTCATCAGTGCGCCGACCTGCGGGGCGTGCCTGGGCGGTTTTATGGGCATCCTGGCCGCCGGCGAAAAGTGCATCAGCACGACCAACCGCAACTTCGTCGGACGCATGGGAAGCCCGAAATCGGAAGTCTATCTGGCCAACCCCGCCACAGCCGCGGCGTCAGCCGTCGAAGGCAAACTGGCCGACTGCAGAAACTACCTATAGATAAACTCGAAATCCGAATCTCGAAATCCGAAACAAATTCTAATGTCCGAATACAAAAAAACAAAACACTATGACTTGGAAGAACGGACTTATCAGTTTGCCAAAAGAGTTCGAGATTTTGTCAGGACTATTGCCAAAGATATCGCAAATATCGAAGACATTAAGCAGTTGGTCCGAGCTTCAGGTTCGGTCGGAGCCAATTACATTGAGGCCAATGAGGCGTTGAGCAAGAAAGATTTTCTGATGCGAATTAAAATCTGCCGGAAAGAGGCCAAGGAGTCCAGGTACTGGCTCAGATTGTTACATATTGTTGATGATGCGGCGATTCACGAATGTAGTTTATTGATAACAGAGGCAACGGAGCTGATGAATATTTTCGGAGCAATCCTTCGAAAGAGTGAATAAGTTTCGAAAATTGGAATACTTTGAAATTTGAATTTGTTTCGTATTTCGAAATTCGAGATTCGAATTTCATAAAAAATCGGAGATTTTATGGCAAAAGCACATGTGTACAAGCGGGATCACGTCAATACGGACGAGATCATCCCGGCGCGGTATTTGAATTCGGACGATGCGGCCGAGCTGGCAAAGCACTGTATGGAAGACCTGGATACCGGGTTTGTCAAGAAGGTTCAGCCCGGCGATGTGATTGTCTGCGGGGATGATTTCGGCTGCGGCTCCAGCCGCGAGCACGCCGTCTGGGCGATTCAGGGCGCACAGGTCGGCGCCGTCATCGCCCAGTCGTTTGCCCGCATCTTTTACCGCAACTGCATCAACTGCGGCTTTTACCCCATCGAGCTGCACGGGGCACTGGACAAGATCAACGACGGTGACGAGCTGGAAATCGACTACAAAGGCGGCACGATTGCCAACAAGACGCAGGGGACGACCATCGCCTTTACCCCGCTGCCGGACTTTGCCCTCGAAATCGTCAACGACGACGGACTGCTGGAACATATCAAAAGGCAAAAGTAAAAGGGAAAAGGGCAAAATGACAGGTGAAAAGGAAAAGTTTGTTGCTGCCCTCAAGAAACGACTTTACCGTTTTATTTTGAAATTGATTGAGTTTCTTGATGGGCTTCCCGATGACAGTATTTCCAGACGCATCAGCGACCAGCTTTTTCGAAGCGGCAGCAGCATTCTGGCCAATTATGTCGAAGGGCAGTCTGCAAGCAGCAAAAAAGAATTTACAAATTTTTCGTCAATTTCGCTCAAATCCGCCAACGAAAGCAAAATGTGGATGGCTCTGCTGCGCGACAGTAAGCGCTCAACGCCGCAAAAAACCGCATGGTTTTTGAGCGAATTGGATGAAATTTCAAAAATACTGGCTTCGAGTAACCTGAGATGCAAAGGAAAGCGGTAATTTTACCTTTTTACTTAAGAAAATATTGAAACAACCACTTATGAAAGGATAGCAAAGTAATGAAGACGTATAAGATTGCGATTATCGGCGGCGACGGCACGGGGCCGGAAGTAACTGTTGAAGCAGTAAAAGTAATGGATGCGGTGGCGGCCAAGTTCGGGTTTAAGGTCGAAAAGACCGACTTTGACTTTGGCGGCGAGCGGTACAAACGCACCGGCGAGATTTTGCCGGACGGTGCGGTCGAGGATCTCAAACAGCACGACGCGATTTTGCTCGGCGCGATCGGCCATCCCGACGTCAAACCCGGCATCCTCGAAAAAGGGCTGTTGCTGCGGATGCGGTTTGAGATGGATCAATACATCAACCTGCGTCCGGTGCGGCTGTTTCCCGGCGTGGAAACGCCGCTGAAGGACAAAGGCCCGGCCGAGATTGATTATGTCGTGGTGCGTGAAAACACCGGCGACGCCTACTGCGGGGCGGGCGGCTTTACGATGAAGGGCACGCCGCAGGAAGTGGCGGTGCAAAGCGCCGTCTATAACCGCTTCCAGGTGGATCGCTGTCTGAAGTACGCCTTCGAATACACCCGAAAATACGGCAAGAAGGCCCGCGGCGTGGGCAAAGAAAACACCCTCGGCCTGGTCGGCAAAACCAACGTGCTGACCTATATCTATGACCTGTGGGAGCGCGCCTTTCACGAGATGGGCGAAAAAGATTACCCCGACATCCGACGCGATTATTACCACGTCGATGCGACGTGTATGTGGATGGTCAAAAGCCCGGAATGGTTCGACGTGCTGGTCACCGGCAATATGTTCGGCGACATCATCACCGACCTGGGCGCGATCACCCAGGGCGGCATGGGCATCGCCGCCGGCGGCAACATCAATCCGGAAGGCGTCTCGATGTTTGAACCCATCGGCGGCAGCGCCCCCAAGTACACCGGCATGGGCGTGATCAATCCGCTGGCGGCCGTCTGCGCGATGGCGATGATGCTCCAGACACTCGGCCAAGACGCCGCGGCCGATGCGGTCGAACAGGCCGTCCGCTGGGTCACCGGCAACAAACTCAAATCCCTGGCCGCCGGAAAAATGGGCTACACCACCAGCGAAGTCGGCGATCTGGTCGCCCAAAAAGTTGCCGAATAACAACACCAACCGGAAGTCAGAAAAACAACTCTTCAAATCATGGGACAGGTTGAATCGACCTGTCCCATTTTTCTTATGACGCTGTTAAAAACGCCACCGGAAACGTATTCAGGATTTGTCCGACCGAAAGGCTGTCTTTGGCGGCAACCGATTCGTCGGTCACGGGGTTGTTCCATCGGGTCGGGAAATCGTTCGGCAGACAAATGCGCGTATCGCCCCAGACGGCGTCCCCCAAAGGTAGTACGTCCGGCTCGGCCAGTGTGCTGACAAACCGCGGCACAACGGTCACAGCGCAGCGATCCGCAAAACAGCGGGCAAACGCCAGTATGTGCTGACGGCGGCGCCCCTGAATTTGCAGCGGCACAAACGCGCCCTGCAAAAACAATTCCGGAAATGCTTTTCGCTGTTGAAGAATCGTATGGATTAAAAACATTTTAATCCCGCCCCGGGTGCGCGTCTCAATCAGGTTGTTGAGCAGTGCCGTGCGGCTGTGTCGGCTGTCGCGGATGAGGGTATCGAGCATTGCACTGCGCTGCGCATAATCGACCGGTCGGCGATTGTCCGGATCGACCAGACTCAGTTCCCATAATTCGCTGCCCTGATAAAAGTCGCACACGCCCGGCGCGGTCATCTTCAGCAGCGTCTGCGAAAGAGAATTGATGATGCCATACTCGGCAATCCGCTTACAGAACGGCTCAAACGATGCGATAAAATCCGTATTCTCGGCAGCAATTCGGTCGATAAACGCGGTCGCAGCCTGTTCGTACGCCTCGTTCGGCTCGACCCAGGTCGTATGCCGCTGGCTTTCACGCAGTGCCTTGACCGTATAGGCCTTGACACGCTCCAGAAATGCCGCTGAAAGCCCCTCCTCAAACGGCTTTGCGCCCAGCAGCGTTTGATAGATCAGATATTCATCGTTGCGGTCGGGGATAAGCTGTCCTTCGTGTCTGGTTTTGCAGTGTTCATTGATTCGGCTCCACTGATTGACCTTCTCAAACCACGCATCCGGCATTTCGGACAGCACGTTCAGCCGGGCGCGAACATCCTCGCCGCGTTTGGTGTCGTGGGTGGCGGTGGCGTTCATCGCATGCGGCCAGCGCGTTTGACGGTTCTGAATAAAACCGTAAAACTCCGCTTCGCTCAGTCCGAACATAACCGGCGCGCCGCCGACTTCATTCAGCGAGGCCAACGGGTAAAAAATGTACAGCAGCGTATCTTCAAAGCCTTTGGCCATGACCGGGCCGGTCAACTGCTGCAATCGTCCGACAAAAGCCGCCGTCGCCGCGTCGATGGGCTTCGATGCCTCGCCGGACAGCGGCAGCAGCGTCGTCAGGGTTTGGATTTGTCGGGTCAGTTTCGGTTCAAAACGCACAGCCGTTTGGATGGCCTGACGGATGCACCGCCGATCAAATGCGCCAAATTCCCTGCCGTCAAAATAACTGCGATAGACCGGAAAGGACGCGACAAAAGCGCTCATCGCCGCTTCAAGCCGGTCATCATCGGCCGTTGTATCCAGCAGCCGCCGTACACAGCGCATCAGCCGGCGCAGGTCGGCGGCCATATATTTTTTCAGAATCAGGCGTTTATTGTCATACAGCAGCCGCTCGTAGTCGATGTCTTGGCCGATAAACGTTTGGTAACCTTCCAAAAATGCCGACCGATTGTCCCGGTTACAGAACAGCGCATTGACCTGCGCCCCAAAGTCATAGCCGGTCGTTCCCTCAATCGGCCATTTTTCGCACAGCGGCTCATCGTGTTCGAGAATCTTTTCGGCAACGATGTACGCCTCCGGACACGCCTCTCGAAGACGCTCCAGATAGTGGCCGGGATCGTACAGGCCGTCGATATGATCTATCCGCAGGCCGGTAAAATGCCCGCGGCGTACCTGCTCGATGATGAGCCGATGCGTCGCGTCCATCACCGCCTCATCCTCAACGCGCATGGAAATCAAGTCGTTAATGTAAAAAAAACGGCGATAGTTGATGCGTTCATTGGCGTTTTTCCAAAAGTCCATCACATAATATTGTTTATCCAGCAGCGCTTTCATCCGCGCCTTGCCCTCGGCGCCCTGTGGGTACTGGGCCAGATCGGCATCGCTCATCGAGTCAAATTGCCGAGCCGAGGCGGCGTTCAAAGGAAAGCAATGATCATAGTAACACAGCATCGGCCTGCCGTCTTGAGTCGTCAGCGTCAGCTCACCGGCATCAAGTACCTCGTCCAGAGGCGAGCCGAGAATCGGAATCAAGACCTTGCCCTTCAATGAGGGATCGGGATCGTCCCAGTCAATATCAAAAAAACGATAAAAGACGCTGTCTTCGCGTTTCTCCAGGACATCCATCAGCATGGCGTTTTCCGGAGAAAAAGCCGTATGGTTGGGCACGATGTCCTGCAGCCAGCCCAGGCCGAACCGCTGTCTTTCGCGGCTGAGGGCGTCAAAATCGTCCCGACCGCCCAGTTCGGGATTGAACCGATTCGGATCGGCGACATCATACCCGTGCGTACTGCCCTGGACCGCCTGGAATATCGGCGAGGCGTACATATCACTGATCCCCAGCCGATGCAGATAATCCAGGATCGCCCGCGCATCGCGAAAGGTAAACTCTGCGTGAAACTGAAGCCGGTAGGTTGCAGTCGGGATTTTCATAAACGGTTCCTGTTAATGAGAGTCTGTACTTTGCAGCAGGACGATGCTGCGAGCGGACAACTCAATCGAATCACCACCGGGGATGTGTGACGGGATAACGCCGCCGGGACCGTGCCAGCGCGGGTCGGCGGAATCAAGCCGCGTCTTCCAGCGTGAGGAGGCGTCCGGCAGTGAATAGCGGCCGGGCGTTCGTCCAAAATTCATCACACAGCACCAGCAGCAATCCGCGAATGGCCGCTGCCAGACCAGCAGCGACATCGCCTCAACGGTATGAACGGTCATCTGCGAGCGATCGGCATAATTCGGCCTCTCTTTTCGCAAGGCAATCAGATAGTGGTAATAGGCAAGCAAAACCTTGTGCGGCTGCCGGTCAAGCAATTCCCATTGCAGGCCCGAGCGAAGAAAAGTCTGCTCGGCCTGCGGGTCGGGACAATCGCCGTCATCGTGAAAATCGCTGAACTCCTCGCCTCGCCCGTGGCGCACCGCCCTGACCAGCTTGGGGTCGTTGTGGCTGATAAAGTACAGAAACGGCGCCGTTTCCCCGTATTCCTCGCCCATCCACAGCATCGGAACATACGGCGACAACAGCACCGCACCGGCGGCCAGTTTCAGCGTCTCAAAATCCGTCAGCGCCGAGAGCCGTTCACCACGCATCCGGTTGCCCACCTGATCGTGGTTCTGGATGCAGACGACAAACTGATGCGCCGGACGATGCCGCGAGGAATTACCGTAATGCCGCTTGCGAAACGCAGAGTACTGGCCGGAATAAACAAATCCTTCACGATAGGCTTTGGCCAGATGATCAATCGAACCAAAATCACTGTAATACCCCATCGATTCACCGGTGGCCAGAGCGTGCAGACTGTGATGAAAGTCATCCGACCATTGGGCGTCCAGTTCGTAGCCGCCGGCCTTGCGGGGACGAATCAGCCGCACGTCATTCAGATCGCTTTCGCCGATGAGATACAACGGCCGGTTGAGTTTTTTTTCAAGTGCCTGCGTGCGCCGCTTGAGCGCCTCGATAAAATGCGTCGCGCTCATATCAAAGATCGCATGCAGTGCATCCAGTCGCAGGGCGTCAATATGGTACACCTCAAACCAGAACAGCGCGTTTTCGATGAAATAGTCGCGCACCGCATCGCTGTATTCACAATCGAAATTCAGCGATTTTCCCCACGGCGTTTGGTACCGGTCGGAAAAATACGGACCAAAATCCGGCAGGTAGTTGCCCTCAGGCCCCAGATGGTTATAAACCACATCCAAAATAACCGACAACCCCCGTCGATGCGCCGCATCAATGAACCGCTTGAACCCGTCGGGGCCGCCGTAAGACTGCTGCACGGCGTATGGATACACCCCGTCATAACCCCAGTTGCGATCTTGCGTAAACTGAGCGACCGGCATGACTTCAACCGCGGTTACGCCCAGCTCGCACAAATAATCCAGCTTGTCAATGGCCGCGTCAAAAGTCCCATCCGGCGTGAAAGTCCCGATATGCAGCTCATAAATGATATAATCGTGCAGAGCCGTCGGCTCAAACCAGCGATCCGTCCAGTCAAATGCCCCATGATCAACGATCCGGCTGGGGCCGTGAACGCCGTCGGGCTGGGCATGAGAAGCCGGGTCAGGGCGTTCCTTGCCCTGCCCCAGACGGTACACATAGCGTGCACCCGGCGGCACATCGTCCAGTTCAGCCTGCCAATACCCCAAATCGACAGGCCGCAGGGCTTCCGTGCGGTCGTTTTGATCGACAAAACGCACCTGCACCCCTTCGGCAAACGGGGCCCAAACCGTAAACCGACATCGACCCATACCCAAATACATTGCACCGTGTCGCATTTTCTCGGCCTCCCGAACGTTTCAGCGATTGAGATATATTACATCTGAAAAACCGCAGATTGTTCTTTCAATGATTATACCGGGCCGACCGAACAAATACGAGATACAAAATCTCGACACGCACGGTAAAAGATCGATTTTTTGAGATATTCCCCTTGTCAAGCATGGGGCAATTTGATAAATTGTTTACCATATTCCGTTCTGTAAAGGAAAATGAGAACTCTTTTGAACAGGAGAAAGCCATGAGAACAGGACGAACATCGGCCATCTGCATTTTGATTTTCACCCTTTTGACCTGCACGGCCATAGTGCAGGGTGAAAATCTGTTGCGAAATCCGTCGTTTGAGCGGGCGCGCAACGACCGACCGCTCGGCTGGACGAACACCACGTGGACCGGACAGGCGGAGTTTGCCGTGGATGACAGCGGACGCACCGGACGCTGCGTCAAAATCAGCTCGGAAAACGGCGCCGACGCCGCTTGGTCGCAGACCGTGAGTATCCCGCCGTTTGCCCGGCTGCGCCTGAGCGGCTGGGTCAAAACTGAGAATCTGCGGACCACCAGCGGTCGCGGCGTTCAGCTCAATGTGCATGGCATTGACGAGGCCGTCACCTCAGCCCTGACGGTCGGGTCCAATGACTGGATCAAACTCGAAACCGAGTTTCAAGTCGCCGGTCAGGACAGCGTCCAGATCAACTGCCTGTTCGGCGGATGGGGACAGGCCGCCGGCACGGCGTGGTTTGATGACATTGTGCTGGAAGTGCTCGAAGAAATCCGCCCCGAAAGCAGGACCGTCGCCAAGACCATCACCCTTGATCCGACGCCTGAACATGAACCGATCTCCGAACTGATTTACGGACAGTTTATCGAACATTTGGGACGCTGCATTTACGGCGGCATCTGGGCCGAGATGCTCGAAGACCGCAAGTTTTATTATGCCGTGCCCGCTTCAGGGCAAATCTGGGGACGCACCGGCGCCGGCGCTCGCGTACTGCGAGATTCGCCCTGGAAGGTCATTGGATCGACCGATGCAATACAGATGAACACCGAGGACCCGTTATCCGGCGACCATGAGCCGAGGATTACCGTTTCCGGACAGCCGGCGGGCATCTATCAGGACGAGCTGGGAGTCCTGGCCGGCAAAGACTACGTAGGACGGATTGTGCTGCGCGGCGACAGCTCGGCAGGCCCGATTCGCGTCAGTCTGGTTTGGGGCGACGGCCAAGCAGACCGCCAAACCGTTACGATTCGTCGTTTCGGACGCAATTTCAGAACCTATAATCTGACGTACACCGCCGGCGCCGATTCCGATAATGCACGGCTCGAAATCGTCGGCAGCGGCAACGGGTCTTTCATCATCGGCGCCGTCTCACTGATGCCGGCTGACAACATCAACGGGTTCCGGCGCGACACGCTGGCCCTGATGAAAGAACTGAACAGCCCCCTTTACCGCTGGCCCGGCGGCAATTTCGTCAGCGGCTACGATTGGCGCGACGGACTGGGCGAGCGCGACCGACGACCCACCCGCACCAATCCGGCCTGGACGGGCATCGAGACCAACGATGTGGGGATGCATGAATTTGTCGAGCTGTGCCGGCTGCTGGACGCCGAGCCGCTGATTACGGTCAATACCGGTTTCGGCGACGCCTACTCGGCCGCCGCCCAGGTGGAATACGCCAACGGTGCACCGAATACGCCGATGGGCAAACAACGCGCCGATAACGGACACCGTCAGCCGTTCAATGTCAAATACTGGTGCGTCGGTAACGAGATGTGGGGCAATTGGCAATTGGGCTATATGCGGCTGGAGCATTATGTGCTCAAGCACAACTGGGTCGAAGAGATGATGCGAAAAGTGGATCCGGATATCGTGACCATTGCCTCCGGCGACTTGGGCGGCGGCTGGTCGGAGGGAATGCTTCGCCATTGCCATGACCATATGGACCATATCGCCGAGCACTTTTACTGCCAGACGCGACCGGACTTGACGGCACATGTGCGGCAGGTGCCCAACCGTATCAAAGAAAAGGCCGATGCACACCGTCGGTACCGTGAACAACTGCCGATGCTGCAGGGCAAGGATATTCGGATTGCCATGACCGAATGGAACTACTGGTATGGCCCGCACGTCTTCGGTGAGCTGGGCACACGGTACTTTATGAAAGATGCACTGGGCATTGCCGCCGGCCTGCACGAATACTTCCGGCAATCCGATCTGTTCCACAGCGCGTTTTACGCCCAGACGGTCAACGTCATTGGCTGTATCAAGACCACCAAAACGGACGCCGAGTTCGACGCCACCGCCTATCCATTGGTTCTGTATCGTCGCGAGTTCGGCACGCAGCCGCTGACCGTAAGCGGCTGGGACGAAAAGCTGGATGTCGCCGCGGCGCTGAGCGAGGACGGCAAGACGCTGACCGTCGGATTCGTCAATGCCACATGGGACACCTACAATGTCACGCTGAACTTGGGCGGCTTGAGGCTGAACGGCAAAGCGTCCGGCTGGGTGGTTCAGCATGATAATCCCATGGCACACAATGACCCGGGGCAGGAACCGATCATTCAGATTGAATCGCTGGAACCGACGGACCTGACCGACACCGTGTCCATCAAACCCCTCAGTATCACCGTCTATAAGGTGTCGCTGAGATAACGTAATACGCCGTTGTTTGGGGTTCACACTTCGGCGCGTCAAACGGCGTGCTGAAGAGTGGACTCCAAACAGTCGGCCGATGTGCCCTCATATATCTGATACGGCACAATCAGCGAAAAGACGGATCCCCCGCCCGGTGTGCTTTTGAACGTGAGCCGACCGCCGAGCAGATCTGCCAGTCGCCGTGCAAGCGTCAGGCCCAATCCGATCCCGCCGTAGCGGCGCGACGCGCTGCCGTCGCCCTGCGTGAAGGCCTCAAAGATGTGTGTTTGCTGGTCCGGCGCAATGCCGATGCCGGTATCTTCAACGTCACATTGCAGCCAAGGTCGATCCCCTTCTTCAAGCGTTCGCAGCCGCAGGCAAACGTGCCCTTCACAAGTGAATTTCAGCGCATTATTGATCAGGTTCGACAGGCATTGCATCAGCCGCATCGTATCCATCACGACAACCGACGGAATATCCCGGTCGGCGCGGACTGAAAAGGTAAGGCCTCTGCGCTCGGCCATCGGATAATAGGTTTTTTCAATCCGTTCAAGCAGCGCCGGTATCGATGCCGGCACGCAATGGGAGCGAAGACTCCCTCTTTTGAGATTGGCAAAGTCGAGAATGTCGTTGACCATAATCAGCAGATTCTGACTGTTAAAAAGAACCGTATCAAGATAATCGGCCTGTTCATCATCGAGATCGGTTTCCGAGAGCAGTTCGCCAAAGCCGATAATGGCGTTCAGCGGTGTGCGAATTTCATGGCTGATATTCGCCAGAAAATCCGTGCGCGTACGGCAGGCCTGCTCGACTTGCGCACAAACGCGGCTCAAAAGGGTCATCTCTCGGATAAGCAGCACCGCCAGCAGCGAGATGACAAAGACATTGACACACGCCGATAAAAAATGCCCCGTCAGCCCCGCCGTGATCAGTTGCATGGCCGCCGTCAGTGCCAGTAACCCCAAAAGCCACCGGCGATTGATTCGTCGCCTGATTTGAATCCGACTTTCGGTCGGTTCGTACCGTTTGCCCTGGTTCGTCATAAAAAGCCCTGTTTCGGATACCTCCTTGGCTGTTTTAATCAACGCAATACTCCTCTGCCTTCTCTGCAAACTCCATATCGGCGTTTGAGGCCGTCGCTATAAGAAAAGATACGATATATTTCCCCACAGACGACCCGCCCCAAATAAACGTCCTATAAAAATCGACTTGGGACGTTATATGCGGATGCGGCGATAAATTATTTTTGACAAAATCCGCCCTATCGGCTACGTTGTCACCAGTGATACCCAATACAGACCCAATCACGTTAAAACAACAAGACAGCCATAAATCCGGAGAATACAGATGATTGTGGTAACCGGCGGAGCGGGCTTTATCGGCTCGGCACTTGTGGCGGCCCTGAATGCGCGCGGCATCGATGAGATTTTTATCGTGGACATCCTCGGCAGCGACCGGCGATGGAAAAACCTGCGGCGCCTGCGGTTCGCCGATTATATGGAGGCCGACGATTTTTCGGAAATGGTCGCCGACGCCTCACTCGACTGGGACATCGAGGCCATCGTGCATCTGGGGGCATGCTCGGACACCACCGAGACGGACTGCACCTATCTGGTGAAAAACAATTTTGAGTTTTCCAAACTGCTGGCCGGCTGGGCGCTGGAATTGGGCGCGCGGTTTGTCTATGCCTCCAGCGCCGCGACCTACGGCGACGGGGCGCAGGGATTTGCCGACGACGAATCGCAAATCCATACCCTTTTGCCGCTGAATATGTACGGCTACAGCAAGCAGATGTTTGATTTGTGGTGCCTGCGCAAGGGACTGCTGGAGCGGTTTGCCGGGCTGAAATACTTCAATGTCTTCGGCCCGAACGAGTACCACAAAGGCGCCATGCGAAGTTTTGTCCTGAAGGCATACGAACAGATCAACGCCGACGGACGAGTGCGCCTGTTCAAATCGCATCGACCCGATTACGAACACGGCCAGCAGGTGCGCGATTTTATCTACGTCAAAGACGCCGTGGAGATGACGCTGTTTTTCCTCGATCATCCCGAACTGGGCGGACTGTATAATATCGGCACCGGCGCTGCGCGGTCGTGGAATGACCTGGCCGGTGCGGTCTTTGCCGCAATGGGCAAAGAACCGGCCATCGATTACATCGATATGCCCGAATCGCTGCGCGACACCTATCAGTACTTTACGCAGGCCGATATGCGAAAGCTCCGCGCGGTCGGCTATACCGCCCCGACGATGACGCTGGAAGAGGCCGTGGCCGATTATGTCCAAAACTACCTGATGAAAGAGGACTATCTGGGAGGCTGACCCGTGTCCGAAGATAGGAAAAAGATCCTTTTCAGTGAACCCAAGGCGTTTATGGAACTGCTTCGGCAGCGCCGCAGTGTGCGGCAATTCGAGCCGCGGCCGATTGAGCCGGACAAGGTGGACTTGTTGAAAGAAGCCGTACTGCGCAGTCCGTCCTCTCGAAATCTGGACCCGTGGGCGTTTGTGTTCGTGCAGGACAAGGCATTGCTCAAGGCGTTGTCCGAGGCCAAGCCGCACGGTGCGGCGTTCTTGAAAGACGCCGCGCTGGGCGTGGTCATCTGCGGCGATGAATCGGTCTCGGATGTCTGGATTGAAGATTGCTCTATTGCGTCTATTCTGACACAGCTTGCCGCTCAGTCTCTTGGTCTGGGAAGCTGCTGGATTCAAATCCGCCGGCGGCAGCGCCCCGACGGCACGCCTGCCGAAGACTACATCCGCACCGTACTCCAACTGCCGTCGCACCTGCACGTCGAATCGATCATCGCCGTCGGCTATCCGGCCCGGCAGCCCGAACCCATACCGCGCAGCCAACTCAAAGACGACCGCATCTGCTGCGATCAATGGGGAAACGATACGGCGAAAGGAGAATGAAAATGCAGCAAATTTGTACCCGAACGATTGCAGGAATCATGATTGGATTGACAGGATGTGCCGCCATGCAGACCAATGAACCGGCCGAACTTCTACCCCGTACTTATGAGACCACGCTGTGCCGCGAGGTGAACCTGGATTATCTGCTCTATCGTCCCGCGGCGTATCACGACCGCGAGCAAACCTGGCCGCTGGTGCTGTTTTTGCACGGCGCCGGCGAACGCGGCAGCGACCTGGAAAAACTCAAACTCCACGGCCCGCCAAAGCGGATTGTCGAGGGCAAGCCGTTTCCGTTCATTCTGGTTGCGCCGCAGTGCCCGCAGGACAGTTGGTGGACAACCCATACAGACGACCTGGCAGCGCTGGTCGATCATCTGATTCAAACCCATCGGGTCGATACGGCGCGGGTGTATGTCACCGGCCTGAGCATGGGCGGCTACGGCACGTGGAGCCTGATTACGCAGTACCCCGACAAGTTTGCCGCGGCCGTGCCTATCTGCGGCGGGGGCGACGATGTGCTGGCGCGATTCCGGCTGGGGTCGATGCCCGTCTGGGCCTTTCACGGCGCCAAAGATCCGATTGTTCCGCTGCGTAAATCCGAAGAGATGGTCAACGCCCTGAGGCAGGCCGGAAACTCACGCGTCAAGCTGACCGTTTATCCCGACGCCGGCCATGACGCCTGGACCGAGACCTATAACAATCCCGACATCTACGATTGGCTGCTGAGCCATCGAAGACCACCGTCGGAGTAAACACCGGCTTCGAATGGTAATGTTTCGATTCGGCAATCGGTGAAAACAAGCAAACAATGGCAGGTTTCTTTTATCAACTCGGCAAAACAGTCGGCCCCAAGCTGCGCCGGGCCAAATGGGTCTTCTCGGCCGCCACCGCACCGGAAGCGGAATCCATCGCCGCTGAGCAGGCCGCCGGCGCCGATTTGGCGCAGGTGGTGCGGCAGCAGCGGCGTTTGTGCGCCGATACCGAGATCGTCGAACTGCTCAACTCCACCGGCGCCGCCCTGACCGAGCGCGTGCGGGACAAACGGCGGACGTTTGAGTTTATCTGTCTGGCCGGTGATGAGCCGGAGGCGTTTTGTCTGCCGGGCGGGTTTGTCTTCGTCAGTCGGTCGATGATTGACCTGTGCGACCGCAGCGCCGATGCGCTGGCCTTTGTGCTGAGCCACGAGATCGCCCACATCCTTGAAGGTCACGCAATGCAGCGGATGATCGGCGGCGCCGTCCTTCGCGCCGTCGGGCGCGTCGGTGCGGTCAAGTATGCCGCCGCGACCGGCACAATGCGGACACTGGGCATCGAGTTTCTCAACAAAGCTTACTCTCGAGAGCAGGAACGCGCCGCCGACGCCCTCGGTTTGCGTTTGGCCATGGCCGCGGGCTTCAGCGGACAGGCCGCCATTGGCGTCTTTGAAAAACTGGCCGCCCTGGAACGCCCCAACGGCACGCTGAAATACTTCGCCACCCACCCCGAAGCCCGGCAGCGCATCACGCACCTGAACCACCTTCTCGACCAGCGCCAAAAACGACTGACCCCAAAAAACCAATAACAACTCAAGCTGACCGAAAAGCGGATCTGTTTTGACATAAGTACATTCTATAAAAGATGTTACAGTGACCACAAAAAGGCCGTAAAAAAGCTTGCCCGAAAGGGCGAATCCTCAATTTTGCTCTTTAATCTTTGATTTTTGATCTCTCAAACTGGCCATCGGTCAATTTGAGTAACAAAACCGTTGCCCCGTCCTGATGT
Source organism: Anaerohalosphaeraceae bacterium (assembly GCA_050309605.1). Classification (GTDB taxonomy): domain Bacteria; phylum Planctomycetota; class Phycisphaerae; order Sedimentisphaerales; family Anaerohalosphaeraceae; genus T3Sed10-213. The sequence goes on along the minus strand of JBNRMN010000033.1, from coordinate 60,365 downwards.
TTCAGATAGAATACACTCGGTTTACAGGCAATCGAAGGGTTAAAATCGGAAAAAAGACGCAATGACCAAATGAGAAACGACCTCGCTTCTGATTAACCTGATGGGAATTTAAGCATTGGTGCAGTCAAACCGGCGATTTCGGTTATTGATTTATGCTTTTTGACCTTTGGCTTTTTTTGAAAGGGGTCTGCGATGAAGCTGAATATCAAAGCGTTCGGGTTAGCCTGCGGGATCGTGTGGGGGCTGGGGCTGTTTTTTCTGACGTGGTGGATCATCGCGTTTGAAGGCAGCGATTCGAGCGCGACGTTTCTGTCGCGCGTCTATCGCGGCTACACCATCACACCGGTCGGCAGTCTGGTTGGGCTGGTCTGGGGCGCAATCGACGGCTGGATCGGCGGATTGATCTTCGCGTGGGTCTATAACGCCCTGACCGACGCCTGTCAACGCAAAAGCCGCACCGAAACTTCCGCGCAGGCAAGTTAGAGATCCGTTATCTCGCCGCGGCGGTCTTTTGCTTTGGCTGGCGCGGCGCGGGGGCCGTCTTGCCGCGATAGACGATCACGCCGGTGGGGCATTTGTCCATCGCCTTTTGCGTCGCCTCGGACGGGGCGTATTCGGCGTAGTTCAGCGTCGCCAGATTGTCGGCCACGGAAAACAGATCGCTCTGTTTGGCGCAGATGCCGCAGCCAATGCAGCCGACCGTGCAGAACGTGCGCGTGGTCTTGCCGTTCTCGCGGCTGCTGCACGCCACAGTCATCATATTATCCTGCGTAAACGGAACCATCCGGATGAGATTTCGCGGACAGGCCTTGGCGCAGGCGCCGCAGCCGGTGCAGTTGTGATAATTGACCGTGGACAGCCCGTCCACAATGTGCAGGGCGTCGAACTTGCACGCCCGCACGCAATCGCCAAACCCCAGACACCCGAAATGGCACGCCTGCACGTCCGGCTGGGCGTTGGCGCTGGTGCAGCTTTCGATGCCGCGGTACTCGGCGTAAAACAGCTTGTCCTCGCGATGGGCGCGGCAATGCACAATCGGCCGCATCGGCGCGCCGCCGCCGGAGATCTGAAGATTGAGGATGCGCCCGATCGCGTCGCACACCTCCGCTCCGCCCGGCGCACAGCGTCCGATCAGCTCCGGATCAGCCGCGACCGCCTTGGCGTAGGCCGCACACCCGGCAAAACCGCACGCTCCGCAATCAATGCCGGGCAGGGCTTTGTGAACTTCTTCGACTTTCGGATCCACCTCGACCCGCAGCTTGATACTGGCGATCAGTAATATCAACGCAAACAACGACGCCAATCCCACCGCCAGCAGCGCCGCCGGCCAGACGTTTTGAATCAAATCCATCATTTTCTATATCCTGTTTTCGGCTGTCGATCTCACCCAAAAATTTGACATGTTGAAATTGAAAACCGCAGACGCCATCAGATCATCCCCGCAAACCCCATAAACGCCAGCGTCAGCAGACCGGCCGTCACCAGTGTGATCGGCGCGCCCTGCATCACCTCAGGCACATCGGCCAGTTCCAGATTTTCACGGATGCCGGCCATGATGCAGATCGCCAGCGTAAAGCCCGCGCCCGCCCCGATGCTGAGCACCACCGCATGGATCAGGCTGTCAATCTCCCACAAATTCAAAAACAGACACAGCCCAAGGATCGCACAGTTGGTCGTAATCAGCGGCAGAAAGATGCCGAAGCTCTCATACAGCGGCGGGAAAAACTTGCGCACGTACATTTCCACAAGCTGCACCGCGCCGGCGATGACCATAATAAAGCACAGATACCGCATCACCTCCAGCGAATACGGAATCAGAAACGTATGGTCGATGATCCACGTCAGCGTCCCGGCCAGCGTCACGACAAACGTTACCGCACAGCCCATCCCGAAGGCCATATCGATACGACCCGACACGCCCAGATAGGGACAGATGCCCAAAAACTTCGTCAGCACCAGATTGTTGACAATCACAATGCCGATAAACGCCAGCAGCAGGGTTTGTAAAGTATCCATATTACATCGTCCCGTTTAAATTCGAAGTACGAATGTCAAAATCCGAAACAAACACAAAAAAACAAAATACAAACAACAAAAGCACTCCGTCCACGAACGAATATCTTGTTTTGAACATGTGGATTTCAGTCATTTGACATGGTTTCGGATTTCTATTTTCTGATAAGACATTTACGTTTTTCGCGTCATCAAATTCACGCCCGCCAGCATCAGCCCAAGCGTTACGAACGCCCCGACGGGCATACCCATCGCCGCCCACGGCATAAACCACGACGGCATGATGGTGATTTCAAACAGCTTGCCGGTGGACAGCAGCTCCCGTACCGCCGCCAGTGCGCACAGCGTCAACGTGAAGCCCGCACCCATCCCCAGCGCATCGACCAGACTGACTGTCAGCGGACTTTTACTGGCGCAGGCCTCGGCCCGCCCGATGATGATGCAGTTGACGATGATCAGCGGGATATACGGCCCCAGCGCCGCGCTCATTTCCGGCTGAAACGCCCTGAGGTACAAGTCCGCAATCGTAACAAACGTCGAAATGGTCAGCGTAAACATCAAAATCCGCAGATGCGGCTTGAGCAGATGCTTCATCAGACTGACAACAACATTCGAACAGGTCAGCACGAAAATCACACTCAATCCCATCGTCAGTGCCGGCTTCAGCGCAGCGGTCACCGCCAGCACCGGACACATCCCCAGCAGCAGCCGCAGCACCGGATTATTGTGCCACAACCCCGCGGTAAAGGTCTTTTGCAAACGTTGCTCGGCCATTCTAAGCGATTCCTCTCTTGTCAGCGACGGTCATTTTACAGCCCATCGAAAACCATACATTTTGATTCACGGCAGCAGCCCTTCGGCAGCCAGCGTTTCCCTGAGCGGAACTAAATAGGCATTGAACGTATCCACCACGGCCTGACTGGAAACGGTCGCGCCGCTGATGGCGATGATCTGGTCGTTTATTTCTTGCGGATCGCCGGTCTTGACCAGTGTCAGCGAACCGACCGGAGCGCCGACAAACTGCGGCTGAAAAAAGCCGCCTTCATCGGGCGTGATATTGATTTTATCGCCAAAGCCCGGCGTCTCATTGCTGCTGAGCACCCGAAAACCGGCAAGGGTTTCAAACGCCGCATCCACGGCCGCGACCAACTGAATCTTGTCGGCAAAGCCCGAGCCGGTACAGACAAACGCCCAGCCAACGGTTTGACCGGCCGCGTTCAGCCCGCGTTTGACATCCACCGACACGGACTTGCCGTCGATGTCGATTGTCAGCGGTTCAGGAGTTGCCGATTCAAACCGGATCGCATCGGACAGCAGCCGGCCGGCCAATTCAGTAAACCGGTTGACGGCATTCTGTTCGATGCGCGGCTTCCAGGCCGCGTCCGTGATGGCCAGCAGTGTGCCAAAGACGATCGCCGCGATCATCAGCACCCAGCTTTGTTCAACATAGTATTTGATTTTAGCTAACATCAGGCACACCTCCTGCGGGAGTCAACTTGCAGAATCGATCTATCAGCGGCGTAAAAGCGTTCATAATCAGCACCGCATACATCACGCCCTCCGGATATTCGCCGACGACGCGAATCAGCATAATCAGCGCTCCGACGCCGATGCCGAAAATCCACATCCCCTTGACGCTCAGCGGCGCGGTAACCGGATCCGTGGCGATGAAAAACGCACAAATCAGCAGCCCGCCGCCAAACAGATGCAGCAGCGGATTGACATAGGCCTCCGGTTTGATCAGCCAAGCCGCCAGCGCAATCGCCCCGGCCGACAGCAGCACCGCTGCGGGAATATGCCACGTAATCGTCCGGCGAATCAGCAGATACGCCCCGCCGATCAGCAGCGCCAGCCCGCTGGTCTCGCCCAGACAGCCGCCCACTTCACCCCAGAACGCCCACGTGGTTTGCTCATTGATATAGTTGGCTTTGACCTGGCCTTTCTGAACGGCCTTGCTCCAGGCCAGCGGGGTCGCCTGGGTCGTAGCGCTGGTGTTGGCCGCGGCAATGGTCGGCAGCGACGCATCCACCGTAGCCGGAACCGTCCAGGTGGTCATCGCCGCGCCGAACGAAGCGGCCATAAACGCCCGCGCCGCCATAGCCGGATTGAACACATTGGACCCCAGCCCCCCGAAAACCATCTTGGCAATCACAATCGCAAACACACTGCCGACAATCACCGCCGAATACGGCACGCGCGGCGGCAGCGACAGCGCCAAAATCACGCCGGTCACCACCGCACTCAAATCGCCAATAGATGCGGATCGTTTGCGAATGACATTGCACAGCCACTCACTGACCACACACGCAATCACACAGACGGCAATGACCAGCAGCGCCCGCAGCCGAAAGAACACCCCGGCAGCGATCACCGCCGGCAGCAGCCCGATCAACACATCAGCCATCACACGACGCGTCGAAAGCTTCTGACTGATATGCGGCGCCGGCGATACGGTTATTTTGCTAAGCATCAATCATCCCTATCTTCAACTGTAAAACCAATGACAACTCGACGATACCAAAAAGCACACTGTTAAATACAAAATGACAATTCAAAATTCAAAAAGGTCAAACCGCAGAGCATCGCGTGCTTTTTTACTTAACTTTCTGCATTGTCATTTTGATTTTTTCTTTTTGACTTATAGTTTTATTACGCCTGCATCCTCTTCTTGGCCCGTGCGACCAGAATTTTGCCGGTCTTGATATAACCGGTGATCTCGATATTGGCCGGACAGACATAGCTGCAGCAGCCGCACTCAATACAGGCGGACATATAATACCGCTCGGCAAGGTCCATCCGATTATGTTTGACCGCATGGGCAATCTTGGTCGGGTTCAGCCCTTCCGGACAGGCCGTCAGACAGCGGCCGCAGCGAATGCACGGCGTTTGCTGTTTGTAGTGTTTGGCCCGAGTGACATCCTCCTGCGTCAGTACCGTGACCGCCCCGCTGGTCTTGGTCAGCGGCGTCGTCAAATCCGCAACGGCAAAGCCCATCATCGGCCCGCCCAACACGACTTTGGCCGCCTGTTCGGTCAGTCCGCCGCACTGTTCAATCAGATCGCCCACCGTCATTCCGACGGGCACATAATAATTGCCGGGTTTGGCAATCGCCTGACCCGTAACAGTCGTAACGCGATGGGTCAGCGGCGTGTTCAGTACGACCGCCTCGGCAATGGCCGCGCAGGTGGCAACATTCAGCACGCACACGCCGATGGTCGGCGGAATCTTGCCGGTCGGAACGGTCTTGCTCAGCAGGGATCGAATCAACTGCCGTTCCCCGCCCTGCGGGTACTTGGTCTTGATGGCGACAACCTGAATATCCAAATCTTTGACCGACGCAGCCGCCTCGGTCATCACACCGACAGCCTGCGGCTTGTTGTCCTCGATACCAATCCGCACCTTTTCGACGCCGCAGGCCTTGGCCGCCAGACGAATCCCCGCCAGCACGTGCCACGTTCCCTCCAGCATCAGCCGATAATCGCACGTAATAAACGGCTCACACTCACAGCCGTTGATCAGCAAAATCTCCTTGGGCATCGCCGGATTCGGCTCGATCTTGACCCGCGTCGGAAAGCCCGCCCCGCCCATACCGACCAAACCGCCGTCATGGACTGCCTTGCAGATCTGCTCGACCGAATACGGCTCGGTGCTGAAGCCTGAATCGAACCGGTCAAACGGCGGCTTTGACTCGGCAACGCTGTCCGGATCGGTTTCAATCAAGATCGCCGTCGTTCGCCCGACGACCGGATGCGACTGCAGCGCGATGTCCTTGACCGTGCCGCTGACCGGCGAATGCACCGGCGCTGAGACAAAGGCGTCGCTTTTGCCGATCATCTGCCCGGCCTGGACGGTGTCGCGCTTGGCCACCACAGGCTGACACGGTGCGCCCAGATGCTGGCTGAGCAGGATAGCCGCTTGTTTGGGCGGCGAAACCGGCTCTATCGCGCAGTGTTCGCTGAGTTGTTTGTTTTCAGGCGGATGCACACCACCCGGAAAAGTCGCCTTGCTGCTTTGTATCGCCATAGATAATCCCGTTTTATTATGTGCTCACAGCCCAACAGCACGCGCTGCCGAACTGAATCATTCTGTTAATGAGACGGCCAATCGCGACGCCGCGGCCGGCGGGGCGCGGTCTTTGTCCGACGATTGCGCAAGACCTTGCCCAGCCACACCGCCGCAACGGTGAATACCGCACTGAATCCAAACACCACCAAAACACGAAGCGGGTCAGCCCATGCGCGAGGCAGCCATCGATCAAACCCGACCAGCAAGCCCGTAAAAAGCCCGATCGGCGCCACAAACGCCCAAAACACCTTGCCCGTTACCGGCGGCGCATCGCTTTGGCCCAGTCGCTGGTAAACCTCTTTGCAGCCGTCTTTTTGCGGGCATTGAGAACAATAATCGCTGCTTTTTATTCCCATCAATGCATTAAAAGTATTTCTTATAGTCAACAAAAACAGGGTTTTCAAGTAAAAATCCCGTTTGATTGCCGGTTTCGCCATCACAGCAAAGCAGACGTTTCGGCCCCGGCCAAACGCAAAATCCGCGCCGGCTCCTCGGCCATGCCGGTGCGTGCCGACAGATACGCCGATTCAACGACCGCTATCGTATTCAAATCCATCCCATGTTCAGGATAGAGCAAGTTCTCTTTTGGGTCGGCGATATGCGAGGCCAGGTTGTTCAGCAGCCGTTCAAGGGAAGGGCGTCGGTCGTTTGCATAGGTCGCACGATCCAGCTCCTGACCGGCATTGTCGCAGATAACGACCTCGTCCACTGTCGCGGTTAAGTGCTGATCTTTGCCGTGAATTCGCAGATGCTGACGGGCCGGGCCGAGCGTGCGGCTGGCACAAAGCTGAGCGATCAGCGTATCAGAAAACTGCATCGACATCACCGCCGTATCCTCGGTCAGGCTCAGCCGCTGCTGCCGGTCGGGTGCCTGGCTTTGCGTCAGGGCATAGACCCGCTGCGGCAGGCCGAAACATAACACAAGCTCATCAATTAGGTTATAGCAATTTTGCATAAGCACTCCGCCGCCGGACAACTGCGGATCCAGCCGCCAGCGCTGCGACGGCTCCAACGGCCCTGTCGGCAGATGACAGACCGCAGAAACCAAGTGAATCGTATTGGATTGTTCCACACTGGTATGTAAAAACTTCATAATGTGGTCAAATGGCCGGCCAAACCGACCATTTTGTGCCACCGTGAACAAAACCCCTTCCCGTTTGGCCAGATTGATAAATTCAGCACCTTGCTCAAAATTCAGCGCCCACGGCCAGGCCGCCAGCACATTCATCTTTTTCTGGAGGGCCTGTCGGATAGGATCAGTGCTTTGATGGGGCGGGGCGCCGATAAACAGCAGGTCGGCATTATTTCGGACAATCAATTGTCGATAGTCGGTATAACTGTCGCACTCGTATTTCCGCCCCGCCGCCTCGGCGCAGGTCGGATCGGTATCGCCGACGGCAACAATCTTCAGGCTCGGCAGTTCCCACGCAATTTCCAACAGAACTTCCGCACAGCCCGTCAAACCGACGGCCGCGACAGTCAGATGTTGTTCATCCATAAACCCGGCCCATCCCTTGAGGGGAGATTTCAGAATATTTTGGTTCGCTTCGCGTCATGCTTATGATGTTATTATACCCCGCAGCCGCCGACTGTCCAGACGCAGTTGGGCACGATTTTATCGACGAAGTTCGACCGGAGCGATCTTTTCTTTTCGCATCGATCTGTTATACTGCGTGTTTGTATGAATTCTTTATTTATGAGAGGCACTATGGACGCACTGAATGAACTGATTCGAATGTCCACCGCCGTCGGCAGCGACCCATCGCTGGTGCTGGGCAATTTCGGCAATACATCCGTCAAGACTGAGGATGGACAGTGGATGATCATTAAAGCCAGCGGTATGCCGCTGTCTGAAGTCAGCGACAAAAACGGCTGGCGTCGGGTGCGCGTGGCCGATGTCCTGACACTGCTCAACGACAAACACCTGAACCAATTGGATCCTGCTCAGCGCGCCGCCCGGATTAACGCGGCCCTGCTGCTGGCCTGCGACGACGATCAGCCCGCCCACATCAAGCCGTCGGTGGAAACATTCTTCCATGCCCTGCTCGATAAGGCGGTCATTCATCTGCATCCGGAGGCGGTGCTGGCCGCGGCCTGTGCCAAAGACGGCCAACGCATCGTTGACAAACTGTTTGCCAAAGACAAATATCCTCCCCTATGGATTCCGTACAAGGATTTGGGCCGCCCTTGTGCTCGAACGATACAAACGCTTGCGGCTCGCTACGAAGCCGAACACGGTCGCCGGCCTGAGGTGATGATCATGCAGAATCACGGCCTGTTGGTCAGTGCCGCCACACCGGCCGCGGCGCTGCGGCGGGTCAAAAAAACCGTCGCCGTTTTCGCCGAGCGGCAAACCGTGCTCAAACCGCTTAAGCCCGCCTCCATTGATACCGATTCACTCAATGCCGTTCGCGCGGCCATTCGTCAGGCCGTCTTCTATGCCGGCGGCGGATATGTCGCCGTTCGCGGCTGGCTGGACGGCAAGACTCGCGCGTTACTGTCCGGCCCCAACGCCAAATCCCTCTGTCGCGGCGGCGCCATCACACCCGATGAAGCGGCGGTACTCCACGGCGGCCCGATCTGGCTTGAAACACTCGATGCGGCGGCACTGACCCGAAAGCTGGCAAAAATCAAGCAGGCCGACAAACCCCTGCCGGTCGCTTTTGCCGTCAAGGGGCTGGGGTTGTTTACGGCCGCGCCGGCCAATCAAATGCCCTTCATCGGCCGATGCGCCCGCTCGTATATACAGGTTCGCCGCAACGCCCTGCGCGGGGGCGGATTGCGAAGCGTCCCCGCCGCCCTGGCGGCTTGTTATGCCGAATCCAAAGCGATCCCCGCGCCCGACGGCGTCCTGAGCGGTCGCCTGGCGGTGGTCACCGGCGCCGGCAGCGGACTGGGACGCAGCATCGCCATCGGCCTGGCTCGTGCCGGGGCCAGCGTCGGTCTGGCTGATATTGACGCCGAGGCCATCGGCCAAACGGCTCAGCTCATCGCCGCCGAACGTCCCGACATCTCGACCCTCCCGCTGCCGTGCAACGTCACCGATGAGCAAGCCGTCCAGACAACATTTCAAACCCTGATGGACGCCTGGGGCGGACTGGATATTCTGGTTAACGCCGCCGGGGTTGCGCCGGCCTTTTCCATGGTGGATCTGCCCGTGGACAAATGGCGGTTTGCCCTCGAGGTCAATCTGACCGGTTACTTCTTGATGGCACAGGCGGCGGCCCGACTGATGATCATCCAGAACATCGGCGGAGCCATCATCAACATCAGTTCCAAATCCGGCCTGGAACCAAGCAAAAACAACACCCCCTACAACGCCACCAAGGCCGGCGAAATCCACATGGCCCGCGGCTGGGCGCTGGAGCTGGGACCGCACAACATCCGCGTCAACAGCGTCTGTCCCGGCAACGTCTTTGAAGGCTCAAAAATCTGGAACCCCGACTACATCAAAGTCTGCGCCAAAAAATACGGCATCAAGCCCGACGAGGTGATTCCCTATTATGTCAGCAAGACCGCGCTGAATCGTGAAATCAAAGGGCAGGACATCGCCGACTCGGTGGTCTTTCTGGCCTCTGACCAGGCCCGACGCATCACCGGCCAAACGCTCGTAACCGACGCCGGACAAGTCTATGTACGATAATCCAGTTCAACTAAGGGGATCGCAATGAACTTACAAAAAATCCTCATCACACTCAGCAGTATCCTCATCGGCCTGCTCTGTTCAGGCAATGGCGCCGCTTCGGAGGTTTCCCCTGAGCAGATTGCCGATGCCCTGAAAAACGCGCCTCCTTCACGATCAAACCTGTTGATCAACAACCACCAGGCACGAATCGTTCAGGCGAACCTTGAATCCGATCCTTTCTTTGAAGCGCTGGCCGAGGCAATCACCCGGCAAGCCCGGCGTTATCTCGGCGGCCAACCCGTCCAGCGGATACTGACAGGCCGGCGCCTGCTGAGCGTCTCACGCGAGTGTCTGAATCGCGTCAGCCTGCTGGCGGCGGCGTTTGAACTGACCGGCGATTGGCGCTTCCGCGATCAGGCGCAGGCCGAGATGCTCGCGGCGGCGGATTTTACCGACTGGAACCCCAGCCACTTTCTCGACACCGCCGAGATGACCGCAGCGTTGGGCATTGGCTATGATCGGCTCTATGAGGTTCTGTCCGAAGACAGCCGCTCGCGCATCCGCACTGCCATCATCGAAAAAGGCATCAAGCCCTCCTTTGAGTCGAACCACTGGTGGGTTACGACGGAAAACAACTGGAATCAGGTCTGCCATGGCGGCCTGACCATCGGCGCGTTGGCGATACGCCGGGATGCGCCCGACCTGGCGGCGCGCGTGATCCATCGCGCCGTGACCCATATTCCGCGAGCCATGGAAGAATACGAGCCGGACGGCGCCTATCCGGAAGGGCCGGGCTACTGGGCGTATGGAACCTCGTACAATGTCGCAATGATCGCAGCGCTGGAGTCGGTGCTGGGCACGGACTTCGGCCTGGCCGAACGGCGCGGCTTTGCCGACAGCGGCGATTACTATTTACACATCAGCGGACCCAGCGGATTGTACTTCAATTACGCCGACTGCGGACGCGGCGGCGGCGTTGACCCGACGGTATTCTGGTTTGCCCATCGATACAACAAGCCGTATCTGCTGTATCGTCAACTGGCCCGGCTTTGGCCGGACGGGGCGGATACAATCACCGCTCGCCCGACGTGGCTGTATCCAATGCTGCTGCTGTGGGGACGCCCTGAGGCGCAAACACCGCCGCAGCGGCACTGGCACGCACGCGGCCGAACACCGGTTGCCGTTTTTCGCAGCAGCTGGACGGATCCGGACGCCGCCTATCTGGCCGTCAAAGCCGGTACCGCCTCGTCCAATCACGCCCATATGGACGCCGGCTCGTTCATCTTTGAGGCCGACGGCGTCCGCTGGGCGCTGGATTTGGGAATGCAAAATTACCACCGCATGGAAAGCCGCGGGCTGAATATCTGGAATCGCAGCCAAAACTCCGACCGCTGGAAGATTTTCCGCTACACCAACTTTGCCCACAATACACTGACCGTCAACAACCGGCTGCACAACGTGCGCGGCGTGGCGCACCTGACCGACTTTTCCGATGCCGAGCCGATGCCGCACGCCGTAATTGATATGAGTGAGATCTTTGACGACCAGCTTGTCAAGGCTCACCGCGGCGCGGCCCTGCTGCCCGACCGTCAGGCACTGATTCAGGACGAATGGACCGCCGGCGATAAAGCTGCTGTGGTGCGCTGGGCGATGGTCGCCCCCGGCAAGGTCGAGATGCTCTCGTCTGCCCGCGCTCGGCTGACTGAAAAAGGCAAGACGCTGTTGTTTGACGTGCATTGCCCCAAACCGATACAGTTGAAACGCTTACCCACCGACCCGCCCGAAGAATGGGATGAACCCAACCCCAACACCTGTTTAATCGGGTTTGAAGTAGAGCTTAAGCCGCACGAAACAATCCGCCTGGCGGTAACGCTGACGCCCGGCAGCACGGACAAGAAACACGACATCCTCCCCTTAAAACCGCTCTCGGCGTGGCCAAAAAGCCCAAAGTGAAAAGTAAAAAACATCGCCTTTTTCAGGACGACGGCAGCGATTGTAAAAGCGACCGCGCCGGATCGGCGTAAATGCTGTCAGGATAGGATTCAAGAAAACCGGTCAGTATGCTGCGAATATCCTCCTGCAGCATGCGCCGGGCCTGTGCATCGAGCCGGGAATCCTTCCATACCGTCAGCAGCGACATCGCCTGTTCGTATAGGGCACGAATCCCCGCCTCCGTGCCCTCGTAGGTTTGCGCCAGTTCTCTCAATACCGCCGCACGCTCACGCGCATCGACAGTGAGCAGCGCCCTGGCCAGCAGAATATTATCGCGCAGCGGATCGTCATCCGGCATCTCCGAAAGCAGGGCGTTCAGACGCGACTCATAATCGAGCGCATACGGATTCAGCCCCACAAAAGTCGCCAGCCGGCGGCGCGACGCCTCATCCGGTCCCTGGTTTTCACGGTCGATCAGACGCATAAGTTTACGCAGCCGCAGATCCAGATCGCGCAGTTTGCGCGGTGTCATCACTGTCGGCAAAGGCGGCTCAAAGGCCGAAAATATCGATTCGCTGATCTGACGTTCGGCCCGCTGCTGGGCCTTCTGGAGCTGTTCGCGAATCATGGAACGAGCCACCTGGCAAAGTTCCATCGCCCGCTCAAATCGCCCCTCGGAAGCATCATGCCAGGCCAGACGCCAGCGCGCCTCCAGCGATTCGGGACTCTGCGAAAAGCGATTAAACAACTCCTGCCAGATCAAAATGTTACTTTTGAACGGATAATCGTTGTAAAAACGCAGTGTCTCGGTATGACGGAAATGACGAATATCGGGATGATATTCATTCAGCAGTGCGCTGAAATACAGCGCTGTCGGCATCCGTTTGCTCTGCGGCCAGCGCTCCATAAACAGGCGATAATCATTGCGCAGCTCGGTCCGTCGGCCTCGGTAATACAGACGATCGGGCATTTTCTTTTCAAACCAGTGCGGCCACTGCATCGTCATCATCGACTGTTCAATTTCTTCTTTGAGCCGTTCTCGAAGGACCGTCGGCTCGGTTGGATAATAACGTCCGAACAAATAGCTGCGCATCGCGTCATCGGCAATCACCGCATCAATCACCTCAGAAAGCGAATAACTGTGAAACTCCACCACCTCTTCGGGGTTGTTGCCGGCGACATAAAGCTGATAATCCAGCTCTGCAAAACCGATACGTGTCTGGAAGACGCCGTAGGCCGAGACCAGCAACACCAGCGACAGCGCAAAAATCAACCCCGGCCGATACCGCGTATAGTGCCCCACACCCAACACGACCCCCGCCAGAAACAGCCCCGTCAACCAGGCGTAAATCCACGGTGCATACGAAAACCCCCAGCGCAGCGGATCGGCGGTCGTATAGCCGCCCCAGATTGCCCAATAAATCACCTGCGGGGCCATACACAACGCAATGGCGATAAACCGCGACCGAAACCGCAGAGGCCGACACGCCGCCGCAATACAGCTAAGACCCACAAATAGACCGAAAAAGTACAGCTTGGCGATAAACATCACCGACAAAATCAAGGGAATGCTGTACCGAAAACTGTACAATTGCGACACAAGCACCGGCACAGCCGCCAGAATCCCCATCACCGTCCCCAGTACCACAATCTGCCACGGATATTCATAAATGCTCAGGGGAAACGCCGCGAATCGCCCCAAACTCCACAGCCCCGGATCAATAACATCGGTGGCCACCAGCGAAATCAACCCGCCAATGACGATTCGATTCCAAAAAAAGCACGCCAGAATATACACCACCACCGTCAGCCCCCAGAACCGATGGACAAACGGATGGCTGTAATGAAGCGTCGGGCCGACGGCCATAAACGACTTCAGCGGCGTCGAGGACGACTTGGTGGCGCTTGACGTTGTTTTCTCAGCCATTTTGGAGACAGACGCAAATCCAAAACCTGCTATTGATTACCCAAAAAAAAGATACCATAAACTATTGAGTATCTCAAACTAAACGAAAACCGGATCTATTTTGACATAAACACAGTCCATAAAACATGTTACAGTGTTCTAAAAAAGGCAATGAAATGGCTCGCCCAAAAGGGCGAATCCCCAATTTTTCTCTTTAATTTATGATTTTTGATTTTTGATCTCTCAAACTGGCCATCGATCAGTTTGAGTTAGGATACCGTTTCGTTGCCGGCAGGTCAAAGAAAATTACGCTTACTCAACAACCCATTCCTGAATGCCTGATGAATAATTGTCTTGAAAGATCATCTCCAGACGCAGCGCGTCGGTGGTGACCGGTTTGAAACGAACGCGGTCAAAGGCGTCGCGTGTGGTGGTGTACTCGCCGGCAGGCTCGACGGGTTTCCATGCCTCTGCGTCCCGATAAAGCACCCGCCAGGACTTGGGAATGCGGCACTCGCCCCGACCCGTATCGTCAAACCAATAGACCGCGACCGAAGACACCGTCGTCGGCGCCTTAAAATCATACTGAATCCATTCGGTCGTGCCTTTTCGCGGCCACCAGTGATAAAAGCCCTGTTCCTGATCGCCCGAAGATTTCGGCACAAGCTGATCCTGCACAAACTCAAGCCGCGCATTGCCGACCGTCGTTTGGTACGAGGCGCTGACCTTGCTTTGGGATGCAATCGTCGGCGCCGGCAGCGGCACGGCGGCCTGTTCGGTCCGCGGCAGCCACACAGCCATCGGCGTTCGTCCGCGATGTGCCCAGGCATAATAAGGAATAGCCGAAAACGCGCGTTCGCTGCGTTCCAGTCCGCCTTCCAGGGTGCGGCTCAGTTCCACCGCCGCGCCCTGAATGACAGTAACCCCGCCCAGCAAATCGGGTTTGTATTCGGTCTTGAACTCCGTCTCATCGGGCAGCATCAGATTCAATACTCGGCCCTGGTCCACATCGACGCCTTCCAGACAATACACCAGCGGCCCGCGCTGCAGGGCAACCTTGCCGACATTGTCCCGCACACGCTCATCACAGACCACCCGCCGCACCGTCATCGGCAGCTCCAGCAAAACGGTATCGCCGGCCTTCCACGTGCGATCAATGACCGCAAAGCCGTTGTGAAGATCGACCGGAACGGCTTGACCATTGACGGTCAGTCCGACCGCCTGTTCGGACGGCTTGAGCACTGAATACAGCGTGCTCGGGACGGGTTTGTTCCGCGCCCAGCCGGGAATCCGCAGATGCAGCGCCAGCGGCCCCGGCGTATCCGACTCCATCGTCAGCACCACCTTGCCGTGATGGGGATAATCGGTCGATTGAGTCAATGTGACGGTTCCGTCGCCTGCGGCCAGCTCGCTTTTTCCGCTGACGTAAAGATTGACATAAACCGCCCCGTTACGCACCGCATAGACATACCCGGGCACCGAGGCCATAAAACGGCAGATATTGCTCGGACAGCACGCGCAGCCGAACCACGGCTGACGGTCGTGTCCGGCCGCACTTTCCAGCGGATTCGGATAGAAAAACAGCATCCCGTCCAGCGACACCCCGCTGAGCACATTGTTATACAGCGCCAATTCCATCACATCGATGTAATCAGCCTTGCCATGCAGCAAAAACATCCGATGATTCCAGAACACATTGGCAATCGCCGCACAGGTTTCGCAATACGCCGTGCGGTTGGGCAGTTCATAATTGTCCCCGAACGCCTCGCCGGCGTGGCGAGCGCCGATGCCGCCGGTAAGATAAAGCTTTTTCGAGACGACATTGTCCCAAATCGTGTCAATGGCCTTCAAATACGACGCATCGCCGGTCAGCGACGCCACATCCGCCATCGCCGCGTACATATACGCCGCCCGCACCGCGTGCCCGACCGCCTCGGTCTGCTCGACCACCGGCTTGTGATCCTGACTGTAAGGCCCGTACAGACGCCGTTTGTCGGCGTTGCGCCCGCGCATATCCAGGAAAAATTTGGCCTGATTGAGGTATTTCTCATCCCCGGTAACGCGATACAGCTTAACCAGGCCAATCTCGATTTCCTGATGGCCCGGCGGATCGAGCCGACCGCCCGGATTAAATACCGAACAGACCAAATCCGCGTTTTTGACGGCAATATCCAAAAAACTGCGTTTGCCCGTCGCCAGATAGTGCGCCACGGCCGCTTCGTACATATGCCCGACATTATACAGTTCGTGAGCGTCGCGGATGTTATCCCAGCGCTCTTTTTCGTAGCAGCAGGCAATGGCGCGACCGTCCTTGCGGGCCTGCGCCGTCCAGGCAGTATAAAGATAGCCGTCCGGCTCCTGGGCGGCCCCGATCCATGCGATCAGTTGATCCAGATAGGCGTCCAGTTCCGGATCCGGATGCACCATCAGGCTGTACGAGGCCCCCTCGATAATCTTGAACACATCGCTGTCATTGAAACCGAAATCGCCCTGCCAAGGCTTGTCCGACAGTTTGGCGGCAACCTTGAAGTTTTCAATACGCCCCGTATCCTCTGACTGCTTAAACGCGAACGGAATCGTCGCCGTGCGGTTGGTCTCAATCCGCGGCGCCCAAAAAGCGTCCTCGAAATGCACCTGTGTAAACGCCGCGGGCTGGTAGGGGTAATCCTGAAAAGCCGAATCGACCGCGGCACACACGGCGAAAAAACCCACCAGAAAAAAAATCAAAACCGTCAATGCTGATTTGTCGTTTCTGTACATGATTCGTTTCCTTTCATTTTGTTCGGGTAGGATGCGCCTCTGATTATAAAAGGTAAACGGAGCAAACTGTCAAACGTTTTTTGATTTTGCGAATTTCAGGTAACAGTTTTTTAGATTTTTTTGAAAGTTTTTTGTCCGCGCTGCGTCTTATCTGGAGAACCGTTGTCGTCAAATTGATTGTTCGCGGTGGTCTTTATCCACTGAACTTGAAATTGGGATGTAAACTCAAATTGCTAAAGGAATCACAATGAAGACAACAAGCCCCTTGAAGCCGATGTGCACTGTCATCTTTTTATTTCTTTTTGGCGTTTCCGCTGTCGCGACGCCGAATTGGCCGACGTGGCGCGGGCCGAATATGATGGGAATTGCCGAGGGCAATCCTCCGCTGACCTGGAGCGAAGAACAAAATATCCGGTGGAAAGTGCCGCTCGAAGGCGACGGCTCCAATTCGACGCCGGTCGTCTGGGGCGACAAGCTGATTTTCCAGATCGCCGTGGACACCGAAAAGCAGCCCGCCGAGACCCCGCAGGCCGCACCGGCCGCGCGACGCGGACGCGGACGCGCCCCCGACACACTGTATCAATTCAAGGTCGTCTGTCTGGATCGACACACCGGAAAAACCCTCTGGACCACGCAGGTCCGCGAGGCGCTGCCCCACGAAGGCCATCACGGCGACCACGGCTTTGCCTCTTATTCGCCTGTCACCGACGGCACCGGAGTCTGGGCCAATTTCGGATCGCGCGGCGTTTATTGTCTGACACTGGACGGGGACATCAAATGGCAAAAAGACCTGCCGAGGATGCGAATGCGCGGCACCTTCGGCGAGGGCAATTCCCCGCTGCTGGTCGGCGATACGCTCCTGGTCGTCGGCGATCAGGAAGACCAGTCCTACATCATCGCCTTTGACAAAGACACCGGCGACATCCGCTGGCACCACGAGCGCGACGAGGCGTCCGCCTGGACTTCACCCATTGCCGCCGAGGTGGACGGCAAAACCCAAATCATCGTCAACGGACGCAACCGCATTCGCAGCTACGACCTCGAAACGGGACAGGTCATCTGGCAGTGCGGCGGACAGACCGAAAATGTCGTCCCCACCCCCGTCCTCGGCCACGGCAGGGTCTATTGCACCAGCGGCTTTCGCGGGGCCAAACTCTCGGCGATCCAACTCGGACGCAGCGGCGAACTGACCGGCACGGACGCGGTCGTCTGGGAAGTCAATGAACACACGCCCTATGTGCCCTCGCCGCTGCTGTATGACGAAAAGGTGTATGTCCTGTCCGGCAATAACGGCGTGGTGTCCTGTTACAATGCCCATACCGGAAATGCCTACTATACCCGCCAGAATATGGATCAAATTCGCGGCGTCTATGCCTCGCCGGTCGGGGCGGCCGGGCGCGTCTATTTCGTCGGACGCAACGGCGTAACGTATGTCCTGGACAATACCGAAGACAGCTTTAAGACGCTGGCTGTCAATCCACTGGACGACAATATCGACGCCTCGCCGGTCGTCATCGGCGATACCCTGTATTTGAAAGGAAAGAACTTCCTCTACTCCATCGCCGAAGACAACTAAACGCCCATACAACACAGAACAGACGCTTTGGTCAGGTTGAACACCGGCCAAGGCGTCTTTGTTTTTTGGCGTGTTTGCGTCGGCGATAATAGAGGACTAATCGAAAAGCTCCCCAGTAGGTCAGACGGGACATAACAGCGCCGATAATAATGCCCCCGATCAGGATTTCAAGCCCGATGTTCATCGCTGCCGCAGAGACTTCTTTCCAAAAGGACGAGGTGTGAAACTCGGTCAACAGGCGATAAAGCGACAGCGTTCCTTCAAATAAATCCTCTAACTGCTCCGGATCAATCTCCGGTTTTTGCGCCCGAATCCCCAGCAGCCATCGACCCAGCCGATACGACGGATAATACACAAACACCGCCGTGGCCGGATTGCTCACCCACACACCCAGCACCGCCATCACCCTGTTGGCCTTGAGGACCGTTGCCGCAAGCCACGCAGTTGCCATCTGAAGTCCCATCAGCGGCAGATAGGCGATAAACACCCCCGCCGCCAGGCCCCGTGCGATGCGTTCGGGCGAATCATCAATGTGCAGAATACGGTACTTGATAAAGCGCAGCACCGGACGCAGCCGCAGCAGTATTTTCAGCCCCCGCGAAACCTTCATCGATGCGGTTCTCCGCGGTGAGCTGTCATTTGACGGTCAACGGCGCCAAGTACCATCCGGAGACCAACCTGATCAATCCGATGAGCCGGATGGCGGCTGCGGATGGCCGAGCCGCGCTGCTGCGGTTCGACGGCCACGACCGCTTCGGGCTGCTGATACGGCCCGACCCAGGCCGGGTTTGTCGGCCCGAAGATCAGCACCGTCGGACGACGCAAGGCCGCGGCGATATGCCCCGGGCCGGTATCATTGGACACGACCAGCGCCGCCTGAGCCAGCAGCGCGACCAACTGCGGAATCGTTGTCCGACCGCATAAGTCGGCAATCGGGACGACTCCGGCCTGCTGCAACGCCGCAACGATCTTCTTCTCACCGGGCGAACCGACCGCGGCCACCGCCAGGCCGTATTGATTGACGATATGCTCGGCCACCGCGGCAAATCGGTCAATCGGCCAGCGTTTGGTCTCATGAGCGGCCCCGGCAATCAGCACGGCAAAACGCCCCGGCTCAAGCCCCGAATCCTCCATCAGCGCACGCACCGCATCGGTTGCGCCCGCGGGCGGTTCAAGTCGAATATACGGCTCAAAGTCGTCCACCCCCACCGCCTGCAGCATCGCCCGATACACATCCACCATATGCAGTGAATCATCCGGACGACGCACCCGGTGGGTGTAAAACAGCGGCGCCCCCTCGCGAGCCGAAGCCGACCCGACACGCACCGGACAGCCCGACAACCAGCCCAGCAGCGCCGTTCGCAACAGCCCCTGTAAGTCCAGCACCAAATCGAAGTGCCCGCGGCGAAGCCGACCAATCAGCTCGCGCAGCGCGGCACAACCGGACGGCTTGTACCACTGTCCCAGCAGTTGACGCTCAAACAAAAGCGTCGCATCCAGCCCCTGAACACAAGACAGCAGCGGCGCCAATTCACGACGGATCATCCACGTTATTTCGGCGTCCGGAAAGCGCTTACGCAACACCCCCAACACCGGCAGCGCGTGCACCACATCGCCCAGCGACGACGGTTTGATGATCAAAATATTCTGATAGCCCATAGCAAGGGTCGATTGTTACGTTTGGAACAAAAAGACAAAACACAGATCCTAAACATGGGTTTCCGATAATTCAACATTGCACATCCGTTTGCCCCATTAAAAGGCAGATACTCGCATCTGTCAAGTCAATTGTTGCGCCGCGGCTTCAGTGACGGCTGCGGATGCGGATTTTCTTTGACGCAGCGGCGGTGGCTCAATATACTTCGAGTTTTACTGGATTTGACGACCGTTTGTTGGAGAAACCCTATGCTCAATAGCCTCAAAATAATCGGCGAAGGAATCACCTTTGATGATGTGCTGCTGCTGCCGGCGCGAAGCGATTTTGTGCCGGCTCAGGCCGATACCCGAACCCGACTGACCCGCAACGTAACGATTAACATCCCGCTGGTCTCGGCGGCGATGGATACCGTTACCGAAGCGGCCCTGGCGATCGCCCTCGCTCAGGAAGGCGGCATCGGCATCATCCACAAGAACCTGACCATCGAGGCCCAACAGCGAGAGGTAACCAAGGTCAAACGCTCCGAGAACGGGGTGATCCTGGATCCGGTCACACTACATCCGGAATTGCCGGTCTCAGCCGCCCTTCAGTTAATGAACGAGCAGAACGTCTCCGGCATCCCCATCGTCGAAGGCTCCCAATTGGTCGGCATTCTGACCCGGCGGGATCTGAAGTTTCTGACCGATGAATCCGTTCAAATCCGAGAGGTAATGACCCAAACCAATCTCGTTACCGGCCCGGCCGGCACGACACTCGAACAGGCCAAGGACATCCTGCAAAAACACCGCGTCGAAAAACTGCTGCTGGTCAACGACAAAGGCGAACTGGCCGGGCTGATCACGATGCGGGACATCGACCGCGTGCAGCAGTTTCCCTATGCGGTGCGCGATCATCGCGGACGATTGCGGGTCGGTGCGGCCGTCGGCGTCAAAGACCGCGACCGCGTCAGGGCACTGATCGACGCGGAAGTGGATGTGATCGTCGTCGATACCGCCCACGGCCACTCGAAAAACGTGCTGGAGATGGCCGCGTGGATCAAAGAGAATTTTGACATTGACGTTATCGCAGGCAATATCGCCACCGCCGACGCGGCCGAAGACCTCATCGCCGCCGGCGCCGATGCAATCAAGATCGGCATCGGCCCGGGCGCCATCTGCACGACCCGCGTCATTTCGGGCGTGGGCGTGCCGCAGATTTCCGCGATTATGGAGTGTGCCGCCGTCGGCGACAAGCACGGCGTACCGGTCATCGCCGACGGAGGCGTGCGGATGAGCGGCGATATGACCAAGGCGATTGCCGCCGGGGCGTCCTCGGTCATGCTCGGTTCATTGTTTGCCGGACTGGCCGAAAGTCCCGGACAGCTTGTCATCTACCGCGGACGGCAGTTCAAGGAATACCGCGGCATGGGATCCATCGGCGCGATGATCCAGGGATCGGCCGACCGCTACGGACAGGACTCCGCCGCCCAGCGCGACAAACTCGTGCCCGAAGGCGTCGAAGGCCGAGTGCCCTATCGCGGCACACTTAGCCAGTACGTCTATCAACTGGTCGGCGGCCTCCGAGCGGGAATGGGATACTGCGGCACACGCACCATCGACGAACTGCGAAAAAATGCGCGATTCGTCCGCGTCAGCCCCGCAGGCGTCAGCGAATCCCACCCACACGACATCCTCATCACAAAAGAATCGCCAAACTACACCGGACCCGAAACGATTGAGTAAAATATGAGTTTATTAGTATAGTTGATGATGACGCAGGGCAGTATATATGGCTGAATATCAAGTTACAATATTTGCAGAAGTTCGATCTGCTTTATCAGAAACCGAGCTGGAAAAAAGATTGGTAATTTCTTTGTTTGATATGGAAAACGAGATTGCAATTACTGATGGGCAATCTCCTTATTTAGAAGTTATAGATTACCATGTTACAGAAGCGAGATCAAATGACATCCAGCAAAGATAAAAAGATTACATACAGTAAAGCGATCGAGAAAGTCATGTTGAATAATAACTATATGGCTTCGCTGCAATATATATACAAAGAAATATCAAAATATCGCAAATTAACCGGCAAAACACCTTTCAAGACCATACAGGAAAGGGTACAAAGAGACCCGACATTTTCAAGAATAGGGTTAGGTTTATACGCCTTAACCACCTATTTAGACAAAATTGACAGGGCCAGCCAAAGAGAACCCCAAAAAGAAACCAAAGAATACGTACATACCGAAATACAAAGTATTTTATTGGAGATTGGAGAAGCCAAAGAGTATGGTACTTACACCCCTGACAAAACGAAAACATTCAATGGAAAGCCTCTTGGTTCTATATCAAGCATAAAGATCTGCCCTGCCTTTACATACAAGCACATCATTAATGAAACAGCAAGATATATTGATGTGATTTGGTTCAATCAAAGGGCTTTCCCTGCGAGATTATTTGAAGTTGAGAGTTCAACAAATTTTAGAAATGCCTTTATTAAATTTTCTGAATTACAAGATTTTCATGCTAAATTTATTGTAGTAGCTCCACAGATTAAACAACAACAGTACGAAAGAGAAATTCGGAAGAGGACTTTTGAAAACATTGCTTCTCGCTGTGAATTTAAATCTTTTGAGTCTATTCGTGATTACTATCAAAAATTGCTGAGCTATGTTAAAGTCAAAGCCTTGCTATGACCAGAAATCAAATATTTATTATAAGGTGACAATGTTGCCAGTGAATTGAAAAAACAGATATTATTCAAATAAAGTGGGTCGATGTCGTTTCTTAAACAATATACCTTTATTGGATTGACCAACCTTTTGAGCGTTGAACTTATTTCGAAACAGTAGATGCCATTGATTCAGTCGGCTTATATGAGTTGATTGTTTCACAGGTATGAGTATGGATTTTTCTGACAAATTGACCGGCCGTCGGTTTTGTGCGGCCAAGGTGAGAGAATGGACACAGACGTCTTAAAACGATATTCGGCGGTGGAGGTGGTACTGCTGGCGATTTTTGCGCTGGGGCTGGGGCTGTCGCTGCTGGTGGTTCAGGCGCGGGGTCGAGTGGCGCTGAGCGACCCGGTCTCGCTGCCGGGCGCCGGCCTGGCGGCGGCGATTCCGCAGGGCGACCAATGGCAATCGGCCGGCGGCTGGCGCTTCGAAAGCGACAACGCCTTCGTCCTGTTGAGTCTGATGCGCATCGGCGGTCGTCCGGTCATGCATATCCGCTGGCGCTATGCCCTGTGCGATGAACCGACCGATCCGGAGCAGCTTCTCCAGTCGCGCGCCGACAGCGCCGGCGGCAGACTGATTCCGCTCGGCCGGATCGAAGGGCCGATTGCGATGGTCGCAGGACGCATCTATACGCCGGACCCGACAGGCCAGGATTATCTGGTCGGGGTGGCCCCGCTGGACTTCGGACGGCAACTGGAACTGCTGATCTCCTATCGCAGCGACGGATGGTTCGCCGAAAACGTCTTTCGGACTCTGGCAGCCGGCGTGCAGTATGAACGCGCGGCAGCTTTGCAGGCGGGCGCCCAGGCCGTTGGACGATTTAACGAGGCCTTTGACCGGCACACCGCCGACCTGTTCGATGCCAGCGCCCCGCAGGAAATGCGGCTGATGATCAAAGACACCGCCGACAGGCCGCTGGGTTTTATCGAGCACCGCTTCTTTTCGCACCACGACGACGAGCAGACCGACGGACACTATCGCATCACCACGCGGTATCTGGAGCCTGGCGGCGCATACAGCGAGTCGGATTTGTGGCTGGACGCCGAAGAGGATACATTCACCTGGACGACACAGACTTGGCCGCCGCGTTCCCGACGGCCGAGGCTGGCTGAACTGCGAGCCAGTACCCGACAGCGGATTACGCTGACGACCAACACCGAGCGCGAGCGCGCGCTTCAGCGCACTGCCATGATGCTGCCTGAGCCGCTGCTGCCGGCCTTTGTCGCCGGTGTGGTGCACACCGACACCGCTGAAATCATCATTGATGTATTGACCGGCAGTGGATTTGTCGTGCCGACACGGCTGGCGGTTATCGATACGGAACAAAGTCATGTCCGCGCCTCGAATCAAATTACGGTCGTCCGGGCTGACTATCTGCATATGGACGGGTCGTTTGATGAATTGATTTTTGACCGGCAGGGCCGGTATATCGGCCGCTTCGAACAAGTGCCCCAGCAGCCCGCCCGGCTGTGGGAACAGGCCGAGGCCGAACAGTTGAAAAACACTTTCGGGGAACGTTACGAACAGTCATCGCGACGAAATTTCCAATAATCGACCACGGGCGCAACGCCTTTGCGAATGAACCGAAAGGGACACCAATGGCACACAAAGAATATGACTGCATCATCGTCGGGGCCGGCCCGGCCGGGCTGGGCGGCGGATTGTACGCCGCACGCGACCGAGCCAAAACCATTCTGCTGGAAAAGTTTTACCCCGGCGGACAAATCAACACCACCGACCGCATCGAGAATTACCCCGGCTATGCCAAGATCGGCGGGCCGGATTTGGTGATGAAGATGCTCGAACAGGTCCAGGCCTTCGGCGGCGAGGTCAAAACCAGCGCCGAGGTTTCCGGCCTGACGCGGCGCGACGACGGACGCATCGAAGTCCGCACGGACGATGAAATCTATCTCGGACGGGTGGTGATCCTGGCCCCCGGCAGCTCATACCGCCATTTGGGTGTGCCCGGAGAGCAAGAGTTTCGCCAGGCCGGCGCGGGCGTGAGCTACTGCGGCACCTGCGATGCGCCGTTTTTCAAGGACAAAACGGTCGTCTCAGTCGGCGGCGGCAATACAGCCGTCGAGGACACCCTGCACCTGGCTAAATACGCCAAAAAGGTCATTATGGTGCATCGGCGTCAGCAATTTCGCGCCACACAGGTCCTGGTCGAAGAATTGATGCAAAAGGTCAACGCCGAAGGCTCCAACATCGAGCTGCGTCTGGACGCGACGCTGACCGCCATCGAGGGCAAAGACCACGTCGAACGAGCCGTCATCAAAAACGTCAAAGCCGACCAAACCGAAACGATCTCCTGCGACGGGGTGTTCATCTTTGTGGGGATGGTCCCCAACACCGATTTCCTGAAGGGGTTTATCGACTTAACGGAGGCCGGCTTCATCAAGTGCGACACGGCCTATTTGCGTACCAACGTGCCCGGCGTGTTCGTAGCCGGCGACTGCCGCATCGGTGCGGCGATGCAGCTGGTTACCGCAGTAGCCGACGGCGTCAACGCGGCGATGTGGATGAAACACTATCTCCGCGATCCGGACTGGTGGAACGCCCCGCTGTCAGACAGCCTCTCGCCCGGACAGTGGTAGGCCGGGATTTTCTCGAAAACACAACAAATTCGTCAAAAATTGAAAATTATTGTGAACTTTTGAAAAAATTTGCCGAAAATATATTGACTAATTGGTCATAAATGACTAAATAGTCAGTTATGGAAACCACTGGCCAAAAGCGAATTGAACGTCCCGATGTGCCGGTCAATAATCCGGCAATCCCGCCCAGTCGTACTGAAAAGCGGGCCGCAAAGACCCGAAAGAAGCTGCTGACCGCCGCACTGGAGATCTTCAGCGAATGCGGCGTCGATGCGTCCACAATTGATATGATTACCGAACGGGCGGATCTTGGAAAAGGGACGTTTTATCGGCATTTTACCGACAAATACGATATTGCCGGTGTACTGGTTGAGCAGGCCATTGACCATTTAATCGGGACGCTGCGCGAATGTGACCCGCAGCCGACCACGACGCTGCAAGAGGTGCTGGAGCATTTTTTGAATGCCCATTATGCGTTTTTTCGACATCATCAGGATGAATTTATCCTGCTGTTTCAGGGGCGTTTGCTGCTCAAGCTCGAACGTCAGGCCACCGACCGGATCGAGGCGCCGTTCTCGCGGTATCTGGAAGAGATTGAACGTCAGTTGACGCCGTTTCTGGGCGAAAAGAAGCTGGATTGGCTGCGAATTCGCCGGCTGGCGTGTGCGGTGGCCGGATTTGTGTTTGGATTCTTTTCCTTCGCCATGATCGGAATGGAGCCGCAGGATATCGCCGACAGTATCAAGCCGCTGCGACAGAGTTTTGTCAAAAGCCTGACGATGTTTTTAATGCAGTAAGACAGACCAAAATAATAAACGATACGAAAGGACACCCTCTTTTCATTTTGAAAGGAATGCTGACCATGCAGCAATTTGAACGGGTTGAGAACGGCGTCGCCGAAGAACAGGCCTCCGAGCCTCCAAGTACGTTGAGGGTCGCCGCGTGTGCGCCCTCTGACAAATCAACCCGCCGTCTGGGCACATTCGGCCCGTCGGGGGAGAACCAACACACCTTGCACACCCACCCGTGGAACGATTGGCGCTGGCAGGTGCGCCATCGCATCCGCACGCTGGAGCAATTGGCCGCCTATGTGCCGTCGCTGAACGCCTCAGCGGAATTGGCCAGGGTCATCGCCCGCTATCCGATGGCGATTACCCCGTATTATGCGACGCTGATTCAGCGGGCGGATATGTCCGATCCGGTCTTTCGGATGAGTGTGCCGAATGTGCAGGAGTTGTTCGATCCGCCCTCGCTGAGCGACGACCCGCTGGAAGAACACGACGATATGCCTGTGCCGGGGCTGGTGCACCGTTACCGCGACCGGGCGCTGCTGATCGCCACGACGATGTGTTCGATGTATTGCCGCCACTGCACGCGCAAGCGCATCGCCGGCACACGCGAAAGCTCGATTTCATCGCGTCGATTGCAGCAGGTGGTCGAATACCTGACCGCTCATCCGGAAATTTCCGATGTGATTGTCTCCGGCGGCGACCCGCTGACAATGTCGGACGCCGGTCTCGAGGCCGTCCTCAGTGCCTTGCGGTCGGTGCCGACGGTGCAGATCATTCGCATCGGGACGCGCGTGCCGGTGGTGCTGCCGATGCGGATTACCCCGACACTGACGGCCATGCTGAAAAAATACCATCCGCTGTGGATCAATACGCACTTTAATCATCCCAACGAGTTAAGCGAACAGGCCAAAGCCGCCTGCGCCGCGCTGGCCGATGCGGGCATTCCGCTGGGCAATCAGACTGTATTGCTTCGCGGCGTCAACGACAGCCCGCCGATCATTGAGCAGTTATGCCGCGGCCTGATTCAAATGCGCGTACGACCGTATTATCTGTATCAATGCGACCTGGTGCGCGGCGTGGAACATTTCCGCACCTCCATCCGCAAAGGGTTGGAGATTATGGAATATCTGCGCGGTCGGGTCAGCGGGATTGCGATTCCGCTGTTCGTGGTCGATGCCCCGCACGGCGGCGGCAAAATTCCGATATTGCCCCAGTATGTCGTCTCGTCCAGTTGTACGCATACGGTGCTGCGCAATTATGAGGGCTTGCTGGTCAATTACCCCGAACCCGGCGCTGAAGCCGAGCCGTCCGCAGCCGCCCCCGCCGGCGAACCGGGCGTGTGGGAATTGGCCGCCGGTCAGGCATCCGTCATACTGCCGGCGCGCAACGGCCGCATCAAACGCCGTGAAAAAATCGCCCCGCGCAACGGCGCGTGCGGACGAACCGGTTTACCGTTCGATATATAAATGCCGATTTTGAAGGCCACCCGAAGCCAAACGAGGGCACGATGATTCGCATTGTTCGCATCTATCGCCATTTACTGCCGATTGAAAAGGAACGCATCGCACAGGTGCAGGAGATCTTTCGTCAGAATTTCGCGGCAGTGGCCGACTATGCCGAGAAAATCCCCAGCCTGCTGGACAATCCCATCCAGTACGGTTACACAACGGGACTTCTGGTCTCGGAAACCTCGCTGGGACATGTAACGGGATTTTCGCTGGCCCTGTATTTTCCGACGATTCGAAGCGGACTGCTCGATTTTATGGCGGTCCGTCGGGACATTCGCGGCGGCGGCGCCGGCAGTGCACTGTATGAGGCCACACGCGACTATCTCAGGCAGGCCGGGGCGCTCGGGTTGTACCTGGAGGCCCTGCCGGATGATCCGAAGGTCGTCCGCGATCCGGTCCTGCTCAAAGAAAATCAGCGGCGTCTTCGCTTTTATGAAAGTTACGGCGCCCGTCCGATTATCGGCACCGAATATGAAACGCCCATCGATGAGTCGCCGGCGCCGTATCTGTTGTACGACGGGCTGGATCGTGATGCGCCGCTGAGCCGATCGCAATGTCGAGCGGCCATGCGAACGATCCTGACCAAGAAATACAGTCATCTGGTCTCGCCGGATTATATTGAGCGCGTCGTCGAATCGGTCATTGACGATCCGGTGCGGCTGCGACCGCCGAAATATGTCAAAAGCGAAACGCCGGCGACGGCCCATCATAAAAGCCAACGGCTTGAAAAAGCGTTTGTGATGGTCAGTTGCGACGCCCATCAGGTTCATCACGTTCACGAACGCGGCTATGTGGAACGGCCGGCGCGGGTGGGCGTGATTCGTCAGGGGCTGGAAGCGACGGGACTGTTTGAGGCGGTCGGCGTAAAGCACTTCGGCCAGGAATACATCGCCGCTGTGCATGATACGGATTTTGTCAATTATCTCAAAGCAGTCTGCCAGAAACTGCACGGCAAACGGCCGGTGTATCCGTATGTGTTTCCGATTCGACGTCCCGAACGACGCCCCAAAGACCTGGCGGTTCGGGCGGGGTATTACTGTATCGATACCTTCACCCCGCTGGATCGCAACGCCTTTGATGCGGCCAAGGCGGCGGTGGACGTGGCCCTGACGGCCGCCGAACAGGTGCTGCGCGGACGCCGCCTGGCCTACGCGCTGTGCCGGCCGCCGGGCCATCACGCCGAGCGGCGGGTCTTTGGCGGTTTTTGCTATTTCAATAACGCCGCCATCGCCGCCCAGTTTTTAAGCCGACATGGAACCGTGGCGATTCTGGATATCGACTTTCATCACGGCAATGGAGCGCAGGATATTTTTTACACGCGCCGCGATGTACTGACACTGTCGATTCACGGACATCCGAATTATGCCTATCCTTATTTTTCAGGGTTTGCCGACGAAACAGGCGACGGCGAAGGCAAGGGATTTAATCATAACTATCCGCTGCCGGAAAACGCCGGGCCGACCGAGTACGCCGCGGCGCTGGACAAGGCCCTGGCGTGTGTGCGGAAATTTTCGCCGATGTTTCTGGTGCTGTGTGTGGGATTTGACATTATGAAAGGCGACCCGACCGGATCGTTCGGCCTCAACGGGCAAATGGAAAGACACATCGGCCGCGCTATCGGTGGTTTGAATCTGCCGACGCTGGTCGTGCAGGAAGGCGGTTACAGCCTGCGCAATCTGCGCACGGGTGCGACGGCGCTGTTTAGCGGGTTCGCCGAGACATTGAAACCGGCAACAAAGAAAAAAAACGAAAACCTCAACGTCCTAAAAGAGTGACAGCGCAATGACACGAGACAATAGCGCGGCACAACAGCGCGGCCGCGCGAGCGGCCCGATAAGCGATGCGGATACGCCAAACGCTTTTCGAGCGTAGTATTATCCGGCTCACTTGCGCCGCTTGGCTGGTGTACGATGACGCAATGGCGCGGCACAATAGCGCCGCTCGGCTGTTGGGATAAACCACAAGAAAGGAAAAATACAATGCAGCACATTGGATTGGTGTACGATCTTCGCAGCGATTACCTTGCCGCCGGATTCAGCGAGGAACAAGCCGCGGAATTTGACTCCGAACAGACCATCGACGCCCTGGAACACACCATCGTCTCGCTGGGCTATCGCGTCGAACGCATCGGCAACGCCAAACGACTGGCCGAGCGGCTGGTCGCCGGCGATCGGTGGGACATGGTCTTCAATATCGCCGAAGGGCTGGGCGGACGCTGCCGCGAGGCCCAGGCACCGGCGCTGCTTGAATTGTACGGCCAGGCCTACACGTTTTCCGATCCGCTGGTCTGTGCGGCCACGCTCGATAAGGCCGTAGCCAAACGCTGGATCGCCCAGGCGGGCTTGCCGACACCGGCCTTTGTGGTCGTGCAAACCGAAGCGGAGATTGACAACATAACGCTGCGGTTTCCGCTGTTTGCCAAACCGCTGGCCGAGGGCACGGGAAAAGGCATCGACCAACAATCCAAGATTGACGATCCGGTACAATTAAAGCGCGTGTGTATGGACTTGCTTTGGCGGTATCATCAGCCGGTACTGGTGGAGCAGTTTCTGCCGGGACGAGAGTTTACCGTCGGCATCGTTGGTACGGCACAGGCGGCGCGGGTCATCGGTACGATGGAAATCGAGCTGCGGCGAAAGGATCAGCCGGCGATTTATTCGTTTGTGAACAAGGAGGAATGCGAAACACAGATTACGTATCACCCCATCCGAGAGGACAGGCCGTTAAAGGCCGAAGTGGAGGCGCTGGCGCTGGCCGCCTATCGCGTGCTCGAATGCCGCGACGGCGGACGGGTGGATATTCGCTGCGACGCGGCAGGGCGAGCCTGCTTCATCGAAATCAATCCGCTGGCCGGACTGCACCCGACGCACTCGGATTTGCCGATGATCGCCATGCAGCAGGGCATGACGTATGCCGACCTGATCAAGGCGATTCTTGACAGCGCCTTTGCCCGCTGCGGTGTGCCCGAGCCGCAACAGGCCGCCCTGACCCTGCCGCCGGCCGTGAAGCAGCACGCACTATAATCACCTCATTGAGCAAAACAACACAGGCCAAAGCCGTCTGCGGCGGGTCGGACAGGCGGATCTTACACCCAAAACGCAAAGGATTGTCTTGCCGTTTCGATGCCGCAACAACGAATTGCCGGATTCATTCTGCGGCCAATCCTTCAAGCGCAATGTTGTTAAACGTAACCCGATTACCCGCATCGGCAGAGCCGTCGCTGACCTGAAAACGGATCCGTATCTTGAAATCAGAGTTGTTGTTCACTGCCGGTATTTGTGAAAAATCGATCTCACAGAGTTGATATGCCTCTTTTAGCTCAATTTCAGATGCACTCAACCCGGTCGTCTGCCAGATCGGGTCGCCGGAAGCAACAGAATAATCCACCACCAGCTTCTCTGCGGCGCCTTCATCCATCACAGCGAAGCTGAACAACACGTTCCGGTATCCGGTCGCAGGCAGATGAACAATCATTGTATTTTCTGAGCCGTTCAGCGCGAAGGGCTGCCGAACTTGCAGACCGCGCATCCAGTCGGCATCGTAGAGTCTGTTTTCATTGCCTTCCGGACGGTAGTTCAGCGACGTGGGCTGATTACGGCGTTCCATCGATGCTTTTCTCCAATTTTCATGGTCGGGGTCAAACGGATACCCTTCCATCGCGGAGTGGAACTGGAGCCGTCCCTGACCGGCGGCGCTGAATATCGCTTCCACGCTTTCAAGCGGCGTATTGTTTGGCAGGTCGTCCGTAAAACACCAGTAATACATCAGGGATACCGGACCCGGCGTGTACGTCGCCTCATTCAGAGCACTCCAAACGCCGTTTCTCCAAATACGCGACGCGATCCGTAAAGGTTCCGTGATGTGAATCGGGCCTGTATAAGCAACCGCCAAAGAATTCAGGCCGCCGCCGGGCCGCCGCGGATCGGAGCCGTCGGTTGTATAATAGATTGTGCCCGAGGCGTTTGGATTCAGCAGCGACAGAGCGTCGCCAACGGAGACTTCGCCGCCATGCTGATACACGCCGTTAATATAGCATACCGGCGCCTCGGTCGTCGGATACAGACCGGCGTCTTTGAATTGTTCAATCACCACGCCGGAGCGAATCGGAAAATACTCATTCAGCAGCCGCTGCTGCTCGGCCAGCCAGTGCTCATCCCGCGTATAAAGTACCGCCGAGCCGCGCACATGGATATCCCGACGGTAAATCCCCCATCGCGCCGATTCGGCAATCACGGCCGTATCGATCTGTGCGGCACGATTCATCCATCGGTCGATGCAGGCCTGCGGCGTCAGGACGCCGCCGTTAAACAACCATCGATGCGCATGATCGGCAAACTGCATACGAAATTCCGGATTCTCACGCAGCTTTGCATAAAATCGGGCCGGGCTGTTGTGGTGATTGACGCCGGTCACATTATGGCCAAGCGGATCTTCGAGGGTACGTTCGGTATCCCAGCAGAAAAATCGAAAACCGTATCCCGGCTCACGCTTGGCCGTCGCCCGCCAGTTGTTGGCACCCCAGTCTTGATTGCCTCCATAAAAATTGATAATCATATAATCGATCAGATTGGGGATATCAACATATTCCGATAACGCCGCGTAGCCTGCGCTGTCGCTGACGCCGGCTTCGGCAATCGCCTGAGCCTGAGTCCATCGCACCGCATCACCGTCGGTGACAATCCCGCCATGTTTCAAGGCATCCCATTCGGATTTATCCCCGTCGAAATAAGCGGCCGAAAAGGACGCATCGGGACGTTCACTGATGTTGTACAGGCCCCAGTACAATCCGTTGAGGTACAAATGCACAAAGCGGCCATGCGAAGAAACCTGCCCCATGGCCCGTTGGGTATCGCGCGCCCATTGATCCCGCAGATACTGAGTCGCAAGCCGCTGCGCCGGATCCCAATGATACCAGGAATTGTTGTAGTTGGCGCGGAGCACGAGCGTGTCAAATGACGCCGCGGCATCCTGGCCGAACAGCGGATAATCCAATTTGCCCTGCCCGTAAATTCGCTTAAACAAAAGCCGAAACGAATGCTTCGGCGAATTGGCCGGCTGCCGACTGGCCCCGCCCTGAATACGCAGGCCGCAATCGACCTGAAATCCTGTCTCTTGGCCGGACGGGTCAAAAAACTCCACCG
Organism: Anaerohalosphaeraceae bacterium; assembly: GCA_050309605.1. Taxonomy (GTDB): domain Bacteria; phylum Planctomycetota; class Phycisphaerae; order Sedimentisphaerales; family Anaerohalosphaeraceae; genus T3Sed10-213. The sequence continues at coordinate 28,075 of JBNRMN010000033.1, read as the reverse complement.
ATACCGGACGCTCCCAAAGAACCGTCCGCTGGATGGGATTCATATAAATGCCCGTAGCCGCGTCGAACAGATGATCCTTATCGGTTACAATGGACACGACCGGCAGCGCCGCCAGCGCGTCGGTCATTCGGTCGGCATAGGTCGGGTCGGCATAGACTTGTTCCGTCATCGCATAATGCGCCGGATAGCCGCTCCAGGACGTCGGATAGTCGTCCGGCGCCGACTGGAACGGAACATCGGCAAAGAACACATAGGTCTGCGTCGCCACAGCGCTGGGATACCACCCGTCTTTGAATGCCGCCGCCCGCAAACAGGCGGTGCTGCTGATTGTCAGCGGGGCGGTATAGACCGCGCTGGTTGGCGTCGGCGCTGTTCCGTCCAGGGTGTAATGCACATTGGCCCCTTCCGTCTGGCAGGTGATAGACACTTCAAACGGCGTCTCGTAAGCGCCGCGTGTATGCGAAAAAATCGGTTCGGCGACAATCCCTTCATACATCTCAAGACTGTTGGGAAGCCCCGGCGTCGCCTCGGCGAAATACACCGGCTGCATCTGAGCCAGGCCATAGGCCATATCCCGTATCTGGGGCGGAAACTGCGGCGCATATTCGCAGACAACCGTTTGCCCGTCCGGCGCAACCAGGGCCAGATACTCGCCTTCTTTGCTCAACGCAAAATTGGTATGCAAAAACCCCTCGCCGTCGATGGAGGGATAAAGGGCGTCATCTGCGGCCGAGGCAAAGAGAAGATAATAGTCGTAGGGGTCAATGACGACGCCGGCGGGAAATTGCCATTGCGTCAGGTCATCGGCCTTGTCGGTCAGGTACCACCCTCCCAGATCGATGGGAACAGAGGTCATATTATACAATTCAATCCAGTCAGACGCCTGGCCGTCGCCATCGACCAGTGTATCGCTGTTGGAGGCCATGAATTCACTTATGATCACCGGCCCGGACTGTTCCAGCCAGTCTTCGGACAGGGCCGCCAAATGATGATAGTTCACGGCCTGACTGTCGTCGATGAACGCGGACTGCACCGGCAATGAAAGCCATTCGGACGCAACCAGCAGCAGGTCATTGATATCCACCCGGCAGTCGCCGTTTAAGTCTGTCGGCGGACAGGCATTCGATGCGGCGTCAAAAACCGAAACCTCCAGGGGCATAATCAAAGGACCGTTAAACAATGGGTCGGTGCTGTGCAGCTCAAATCGTATCTCAGCCGTTACGCGGTCGATCTGACCTGCGCCGCCGGCGGCATGAACGGTCAGCGGCTGAGGAACATCCCAATTTGACGGCAAAAACTCAAGCATCACCGATTCTGCCGGCCCGGCCGCGCCGTCAAGCCAAAGCCGGTCGCCCTGTACTGCGGGCGCCGCCTCGACCTGAACCGGCGCTGAGGGCGGCTCATTGAGTACCACACTGAACGTTGCGGCGCGAGCCGGCCTGTGCTGAACCCACAGACCCGCCCCTGAATACGCAACCTGACCCTTATAAGGCGGCACCAATGACAACAGCGCATTCCTGAGCAGCATCCGACCCTGCTCTGTCAAACGCACCAGCGAATCAAATTCATACAGCCCGAAAAACAAACGCGGCCCGCCGGGCTTATAGGCCGAGCCGTCGTGATAAACCACATCCGTATCGCTCCAGCGGCTGATGAACACACGCCCTGTGGACGGCGCAGCGGCCGCTGTCCTGCCGTTGCCGGCATCGTCCTGAACATCAATCGGCGTGGGAAAAGTAAACACCTGAATGTCGTCGCCCATCTGAACGTCCATCCCCTCAAAGACGGGGTCGTCCGGATCAGCGACGCGAATATGCGTCAGCTCTTCAGCCGCACGTTCGCCGGCCATCCAGTTCCATCGGTTCTGACGGGTCAGATAAGCACTGTGGCACAAGATCGGCGTACTCAGGCTGTTCCAGTCTTCAATCTCGGTGCCGTTAACATAATTGCCGCTTGTCGTACGCCGCACAATGACAATCAAGTCCGCCGCTTCCAGCTCCGCACGCATCTGGGCGTTGCCGTCCAGCTCGGTATAAGTGCCGGCGGTGATCGCCGTCTCCGGCCCAAAGACCTCTTCCAGAAACTCGATATACGCCTCCTCTTGTTCGGGCAAGGTGGCGACCAGAATAATCGTCATACTCGGTGCTGCGCTGACCATCAGCAAAAGGCACAGCAGACACAGAAAAACACCTCTCGTCTCATTTTGAAAGGAGCTTCGCATAACACCCCCATCGTCGCGGCTGAAACATCAATACCGGATAACCAGGAGGGCTTGATCGTGCCAAGCCGCTCCCGGTTATCCTGAGTTATACCGATTTACGCTTTTAGAATGGCCAGAGGCAATCCACATCCTGCGGATTGTTGCAGCTTAACCATCCCGATGCAATCACCGCCAGGTCATACAGATCGATGACGCAGTCGGGCACGCCTTCCGGACCGCTCAGATCGCCGGGCATCGCCAGACCGGCGGCAATCACGTCTTCGCACGTCGGAATCAACAGCGTAATGACGACTTCATCTTCGACCTCGACCGCACCGTCGGTTCCGGCCAATCGCAGCACATAGTTGCCGCCGACCGTCGGGAACGTCACCAGCGTATCTTCAGCCGTCGGATCGTGGAAGATAACCGCTTCGGGATCAACATCGGGCGGCGCCGAGACCACGGTCCATTCCAATGCCAACGGACCGGGCAGGCCGTCGTCGATAAGACGAATCCCTTCCATTTGAATCGGTTCGCCGGTATAGAAAATGGTCTGGTCTTCGCCGGCGGTGATTAAGGGAGCTCTGTCGCCTTCAGCGGCCAGGGCCGCGACTTCGGCGTCGCTGAGCGGATAGTTGTACACGCGAATGTCGTCCACCATCCCCGGCCAGTAGCGATCGGCGTCGGCCCGGTTACCAATCTGAAGCGGCATTTCACCGGTTCCGACACGGTAGCCGGACGGAAGATTCTGGACATTGTCAAGCAGCCCGTCAATGTAAATCCTGAACTGTGAGTTGACGCCGTCAAAGACCCCGACCACATGCTGCCATTCCGGACGGAAGGCCCCCCGGAGGCTGCTTACTTCCCGCTGCGGACCGCCGTCAATACCGGTCTGAACCAGATTCCAGCGACCTGTGTTGACCTGGAATCGCCAGCCGCCCAGATCATAACCGACAAGCATAGGAGCACTCGTAACCGGAGATGATTCGATCTTGGCCCATACAGCCACCGTCAAACCCGTTTGGGTCGTGGTGTAATTGGGATCCACATTGTCTTTTGTGCCGGGCACGTCCCAATACTGCTGACCGCCGAAATCCACCGCCGTCGGCGAGATATGGCCGGCAACGACATTCGGTTCGGTATCGGGAACATCATGATAGAACACCCCGTTGAACCCGCCGACGATATCCACCAGAACATTCGGATCGGGCAGCCCTTCAAAATCCCAATGCGACAGCAGCCGGTCGTCGGCTGCATCACGCACATACACCGTCACCACAGCGGCATCCGACAATTCGCCGTCATCAGCCGCAAGCCGGAGCCGGTAGGTTCCCTTGGTATCAAAACTGATAACCGGATCGATGGCGGCAGCGTCTGAAATCGAAACGTTACCCGGAGCTTGCAGAACAGTCCACTCTGTCGAAAATTCATCGCCGTCCGGTTCATGCACAGAAGCGCCCAACTGGATCTCATCGTTGGTATAGACAATCCGGTTGCTGCCGGCATGGACAATCGGTTTGCGATTGAACGAGGCGCCGGTCATTTCATAAACAGCGTTCAAAAAGATGATTTTGCCTGTTTCGGTGAAGTTATAGACCCCGTCGCCTGAGCCGCCCGCCTCGCCGCCGACAAAATACAGCCGCGGACCGCCGGCAAACTGGTTGGCGCCGGAGTAAAATTCCTGCCCGGTCTCCCACCGGACAATCCAGACACTTTCGTCTCCAGTGACCGACCGTACGCCCAGAAGGTTCCCGTTGCCCGCCGAATTGACCGTAATGATGTTGACAGACCCTTGGGAAATCACGCTCACGACGCCGTTCTCATCGGGAACCACGCCTCCGAAAATCGGATCCTCCGGAACGACGAGGCGCAAAGCCGCCTGAGTACCAAAAATGTCGGTGCCGTTGATCCAGCGCCAGCGGTTGCTGCGGGCCAGATAAGCATTCATATTGATCAGAGGCGCAGAGATCGAGTTCCAGAATGTAATTTCCTGTTCATTTGAAGCAAACTGTCCGCTGTCGGTCCAACGACTCACGATAACCAGGTCATACGTATTGGCCAGGTCGCGTTTATCCGCATCCATAATCCGCGGCTCTTCCAGTCGATCCACGGAATACCCTTCCTCGACCAGCACATCGACAAATCCAAAATCCCGCGGCTCGGCGGCGTTCCACCCATCCGAGACCCACAAGATGCGCGGATTCTCTGCCGAGGCCGTTGCCGCTGCACACAGCAGCACCACCATTCCCATCATCCACTTTTTCATCGCTTGACCCTTTCCAATTAAGTTAAAAATGTGAATACACTAACGATATTCTATTGTCACCATGGGCCGGTTAGAGACGATACCGATAAGTCCATCGGCGCTCTGTTTCTGTTACGGTTTTCCGGCCTGATACATCTCGGCGATTTCCTGTTCACTGAATATCCGTCGGGCAATGACAATTTCATCAATCAATCCATGAAAGCGGTCCGCTCGACTGTCAATAAAGTCCGTACCAATCAGCAGCTCCGCAAGGACCCCTTCATTTTTGTGCGGCCAGGGCTGGGAGCCAACCAAATCCCCGTTCACATAGAATTTCACCGTCTGATTGTCATGCGTAGCCGCTACCAGCGTCCAGCCCAACACGTCAGGCAGCGGCGAACTGCGGGGCTGATTGGCATAATCCTCAGAGCCTCGTTTACGGGCCAGATGAATGTTTTTATGCCAGCGTGAGCCGTAACTGCCCCGATAGCCCAGTTGGTAATTGCAGATCGAATCATCGGAATACCTCGAGACAACGTCCTTGGAGAGGCGGTTGGACAGGATATGTCCGCCGTCGCTGTCGGCCGAGCGATAGATCCAGGCCGCGATGGTCACCGGGCCGTGAATCGTCAGTTGCTCATGAGCTGAAACCACAACATGGTGCCGTTTCTGACGATCAAAGGCCAAGGCGTTCTTTTCCGACCAGCGGCCCGACTGCCACTGCGGAAGAGGGTCGTCATCGAGGCTGGCCAGAATGCCGTCCAATTCGCCCTCGGTTGTCAAGGCCGCATTGTAGAGCGTCATCGGATCGAACGGCTGCTTTTCGAACGTGTAATACGCCGCCACATCAGGATCGCGCCGCAGCCGTAAGCTGTAGGCCTTCCAGCGATAATAGCCCGACCCCTTGACGGCCAAATGCGCATAACCAAATTCCTCCGATCGCATAAACTGGGCCGCGGCGTTAGGTTTGGGGGCCAATTCGCCCCGAACGTCGGCCAGCCCGCCCTGACCTGCGCCAAGCGGCATACGACGCTCGAACTTCAGGGGATTGGAGCCGCTGCGCAGTTCCACCGCGCCCTGATACACATACGTCATCGTGTTCAGCTGTTCATCCACATACACGCCGAATTCCGTCCCGAAATCCACGATACTGGCCGTCGGCGTCCGAACGACAAAACTGGATACACCGGGTTTGACATGGACCGTGATGCGCCCCTGCCGAACCAGAATCTGAGACGGCGATTCCAAATACAGCTCCACAGGAGCCTGAAGGATAACCTGAGACCCGTTTTCGGTGTACAACTCGGCATAGCCTTTGGTCAGATGAAGCGGGCCGGCATACAAATCGGTTTCCGCTTTCAAAGTACCCGTCGCGTTGGCCCAGTGCGCATCGACCACGCGCGTCAAACGACCGACCAGAGGCGCCGGATTTTTCGGATTGAAATAGACATACGCCGCCAAAATCAAAAACGCCGCCAGGGCACTCAATGCGACCGCCAGAGGCGTCTTGGAGACCGGTTCAGACGGCTTGGGCACAGGGCTTAACGGAACGGCCGCAGCGTTTTGCTGCTCAATCTTGATCTCAGCGGGTTCGGCTTTATACTGGTCGTCCAGCAGCAGATTCCAAAACGCATCATTCAAAATGGCGTCATCGGAACGGGACACAAAAAGCTCCCGTGATTGGGACAAAAGCGTCTGCACACGCATCACCTGCCCGTAAAAATCCAGCGCTTCCGGGTCGCTGCACAAAAGGCAGTCCAATTCAGCGAATTGCTCGGTCGTCAGCGACCCGTCCATCGCACCAAGGATCAGCCGCAGCAGTCGGTATTGTTTTGTTTTATCTTTCACTGGCGTTCCTCGGCGATGTATCTTTGTTTCATGCAGTCCATCAGCACCAGCAAAATACGACTCAGCGAGCTGTATAAGCCGTGCGGCGAGCGGCCCAGCCGTTTGGCCAGGGCCTTGACGGTCACCGATTGTGCATATCGCATCTGAATCAGGGAACGGTCTTGGGCCGACAGCTTCTCAAGGCACTCTCTGAGGTAATCTTTGGCCGGCAATTCCTGACGAACCTGCTCAGCGGCATAGGCCCCGATCGCCTCCACCGTCTGGCTCGAATACTGAATCAATGCATTCTTGTTCCGACGACGATAGTTGAGAATCTTGAATCGGGCAATGGTCACCGCCCACGAAGCAAAATCAGTGCCCTGCTCAAATGTGTCAAACTTTTCCCACAGCGTCGAAGCCGTTTCCTGCATCAGATCATCAGCGTCCTGATCGTTGGGCACAAACAGATGAATATAGGTATAGATCTTACCTTGATTCGACATTAAAAGCCGAATATAAAGGTCGTGTTTTTGGTTGTTTGACTCTGCTGTCATCGTTCATATGCAGGCATCACGCCGGCCGATTTCCTGTTATCACCGGATTTAGTATATCATATGGCTCACGGACGAACGAACCCAACTCCGGCCAATCTGCAATGAAATGTATTGGAACCAAAAAAATCAGGTGCAAATTTTGGATTTTTTGGAAATTTTTTTCGCGGCGCACAACAACCGCCCCAACTTACCGGCAAATCCTGCAAGAACCGGCTTGCTATTGTCGCGGATGTGATTTATAGTTTTACGCTGATTTTTATTGAGGACAGCAATATGACAGAACAGAAAAACGGGACAAACGCCGGCCCGGAACGGCTGGACTTTATACGGCAAATCGTTGCCGACGACTGTAAAACGGGCAAATGGGACCATCGCGTCCATACGCGGTTTCCGCCGGAGCCGAACGGCTATCTGCACATCGGCCATGCCAAAAGCATCTGCCTGAACTTCGGCATCGCCGCCGAGTTCGGCGGACAATGCAATCTGCGCTTTGACGACACCAATCCCTGCAAAGAAGAGCAAGAATATGTGGATTCAATCATCAACGATGTCCGCTGGCTCGGCTGGGACTGGCAGGATCGGCTCTTTTTCGGGTCGGACTATTTCGAACAGATGTATCAGTGGGCCATTGACCTGATCAAAAAAGGCAAGGCGTATGTCTGCGACCTGACCGCCGAACAAACGCGACAGTATCGCGGTACCCTGACCGAGCCGGGCAAAGAAAGCCCGTACCGAAACCGCAGCATCGAGGAAAACCTTGATTTATTTACGCGAATGCGGGCCGGCGAGTTTCCCGACGGCTCACGGACGCTGCGGGCAAAAATAGACATGTCCCATCCTAATATCAATATGCGCGATCCGGTGATGTATCGCATCCTGCACGCGGCGCATCACCGCACCGGCGATACCTGGTGCATTTATCCGATGTACGACTGGGCGCACGGCCTGGAAGATGCCATCGAAGGCATCACCCACTCAATCTGCACGCTTGAGTTTGAAAACCACCGCCCGCTGTATGACTGGTTTCTCGATGAATTGGGTATCCACCATCCGCAGCAGATTGAGTTTGCCCGTCTGAACCTGACCTATACCGTAATGAGCAAGCGAAAGCTGCTCCGCCTGGTGCAGGAAAAATTTGTTCGCGGTTGGGATGACCCGCGGATGCCCACCCTCGGCGGACTGCGCCGGCGCGGGTTTTCGCCCGAATCCATCCGAAACTTCTGCAAAATCATCGGCGTCAACAAATTCAACAGCACCGTGGACTATGCCCTGCTCGAACACTGCCTTCGCGAGGATCTGAATCGTACTTCGCCACGCGTGATGGCGGTTCTGCGTCCGCTGAAGGTCGTATTGACCAACTATCCGGAAGGACAGGTCGAATGGATGGACGCGGTCAACAATCCCGAAGACCCGTCCGCCGGAACGCGCAAGGTGCCGTTTTCAAAGGTGTTATATATCGAGCAGGACGATTTTATGGAAGATCCGCCCAAAAAGTTCTTCCGCCTGGCGCCGGGGCGCGAAGTGCGGCTGCGCTATGCCTACTTCATCCGCTGCGAAGACGTCGTCAAAGACGCCGACGGCAGCATCGTCGAGCTGCGCTGCACCTACGACCCGGCCACACGCGGCGGCGACGCCCCCGACGGACGGAAGGTCAAGGCCACGCTGCATTGGGTGGCCGCCGAACAGGCACGTGAGGCCGAGGTGCGGCTCTACGAACACCTGTTTACCAAAGAAGACCCCGATGACACCCAGGAGGGCCAGGATTTCACCGCCAATATCAACCCCGACTCACTGACGGTGCTAACCGGCTGCAAAGTCGAGCCGTCGCTCAAAGACACCCGACCGCTGGACCGGTGGCAGTTTGAGCGCATCGGCTATGTCTGCACCGACCCGGACACCAGCGACGGACGCCTGGTCTTCAACCGCACCGCCACACTCAAAGACACCTGGGCCAAAATCCAAAAAAAACTGAAGCAGTCCTGATTGTCGGCGCATAAAAAAACCGCCGCGAAAATGCGATTTGCGACGGTTTCGATTATTTTTTATCATTTTTACCGTTGTCCGGTTGGCACCGGTTTGGGAAGTTCTACATCATATCGCGGCTGATAACCTTTATGCCACGACAACGCCCATAATTCCTGAAGAGGTACCGATTTGACCTGACCATCCACAAAGATTACGTTTGTAACACTGCCATGGCGGTTAGTCACATAGCGGCCCATCATATAGTTGTTGTCCGCATTACCATGGGTAATGTCTTGAGCACCAAGGTCGTAATTATAATTTGCCGGCAATGTATTGGTGCTTCTCGGCCAACCGTCCGGCCAAACCGCATCCAGCACAAACGGTGTCTGACTGGGACTTCGAACCGCCGTACGACGCCCAAAAAGATTGTTCTGATACGAACCGGCATAAGCAGTCTCTGCATACATCCAGCCATTCAAGCCATAACTGCCCAGTTCATATTTTTTGGTTGTATCACTTGAAGCACCCCAAACCCACGGAACCTCCGCTTCGCCCCAATGTGAACCCGGGTTGTTTTGATATCTCTCTTCAGCAACCTGAAGATTCCGCGTTGTTCTTGGGCAATAACGCACTTCATCAATGTTATCAACAATGTCCCCGATATAATCCATCCACAACACTGAGCCGTCGTAACCAAAAAACCGGTCATCATTGGTATTTAAGTAGATGTGTAAGGCCGTACTCAAACTTCGCAAATTGGTGTATCCAATAACGCGCTGAGCGTGTTCTTTGGCCTTTTTAAGGGAGGGTACCACAATGCTGAGCAACAGCGCAATAATGGCAATGACCACCAGCAGTTCAATCAACGTAAAGCCGCGTTTGCGTCTCGATTTAAGCATATTTTAACTCCTGTTTAGTAAGTTTACAATCATATCTTTCAACTGCTCATCCCCCTATCAACATATATCATAAGCGGTCGCAATTTAATAACTTTTTTGAAAAAATACGAAAAAAAAACTATTTTTTCGATTTGTCGCAGTGTCTTTTGTATTTTAAGGTTTACGCAGGTGAATGCCGATTCCATATCTCGTTTCGCCACGTCCGGGCCGGCGCCGGCCCATTGCCGGCTCGGACACGCCTTGCGGTGAAACGGGGGCTAAACCCCCGGCGGCAGAAGGCGGCGTTGATTTTTATTTTCAATCACCCATTTCGTGTTGTTTTTTTTCAACATCCCGCCAATCTATCCCTCTGCAAATTTATATACGATTATCGGGCGTGATTTGCTCGATCTTTTTCTGTTCAAGTGTTTTGTTTTTTCAACGCGCCTGCATGATTTTTACATTCCGCAACCGTTCGAAACCCTCTCATAATACAGCTAAGTATTTACAAACAAAATGGATAAAAATCAATCTCCCCAACGGACCGTCTTTTTGGACTTCTGGCATACTGTTTGCAATTTCCTCTCCTCGTCAATCATACAGCCAACGCGACAATAATCGTCCGAGAGCGGACGAGGGTGATGCTTAGAGCCGGACTGGGGTGCCGGCTCGTTTTTTTTACCCAGCCATCGACAAGGAATAAGGCGTTTTCTGCGGTGGTCGGACATCAGTATAACGACCTCTTGTATCCGGTGCGGCGGATGTTATACTGGTGTCGATAACCGTTTTGTGTAAGCGGGACGAAGGCGTTTTCATTCATCTTCGGGATACCCCCAACTATCTCGAATGAACTTAGAGATAAAGGTTATATGGTATGCAGCAATCGCAATTTGAACAGCTCCAACACTGGTTTTACGATTATGTACGCACCTGCTATGTGCCGGGGGATGAGTACCTCAACAGCAACCTGCACTTGAAGGAGTGCCACACTCGGCGGGTCTGTGCCGAGATGCGAGCACTGGCCGCGGCGCTGGCGATGAACGACGATGAGGCCGTGCTGGCCGAGTCGATTGCCCTGCTGCACGATGTCGGCCGTTTTGACCAATTCAAAAAATACCGCACCTACAAAGATGTCAACAGTGAAAATCATTGCCTGCTGGGGCTGCGGATCATTGATGAATACGGATTGATACACGAGCTGCCGGCTGACGAACAGGCCATCGTTCGACAGGCCGTGGAGTTTCACGGCGCAAAAGAATTGCCTGCGATGGACGCGCGAACCGCCCGGTTCGCCCAAATGATACGCGATGCGGACAAGCTGGATATCTACTGTCTGTGCGCGGAAAACTATCGGCTGTTTCACGAAAACAAGGCGGCGTTCGTCCTTGAAGTAGAATTTCCGGACCGTCCGGACATCTCGCCTTCTATTCTCGATGCCGTCATGAACAACCGGCTCATTGATTATCGGCACGTCAAGACGCTGACCGACGCCAAAGTGATGCAGCTTGGCTGGGTGTTTGACGTTTATTTTGACTGGACGCTGCGGCAGATACGCGATCGTGGATGTCTGGACGCCATTGCGCACTGGCTGCCCGATGTCGCGCCGGCGCAGCGCGCGTGGCGCCATATTCAAAAATGCGTCGCCGAGCGTTTGGACCATCAGCCCGCAGCCGAGCCGCGCGAGTAAGCCGGATAATACCACAACTCGAACAACGCCGGACGCATCCGCATCGCTGATCGGGCCGCTTGCGCGGCCGCGCTATTGCGCCGCGCCGTTGCGCTGCGTTACCATACAACAGCCGAGCCGCGCAAGCGGCCGGATTGCGACACCCACGGCGTTACATCCCCCATCGGGCCGCTTGCGCGGCCGCGCTATTGCGCCGCGCCGTTGCGCTGCGGTGTGGTTAACCGGCGCCCTGTTGAAATGCCTGACCGGTCAGCCGTTCGTAGGCTTCGATGTATTTGGCGCTGGTTTTTTCCACGATATCCGTCGGCAGTTCCACGCCCGGGCCGGATTTGTCAAAATTGATTTCCTCCAGATAGTTGCGGACAAATTGCTTGTCGAAACTTTCCTGATCGCGTCCGGGTTCGTATTTGTCCGCCGGCCAGAACCGCGACGAATCCGGCGTGAGCACCTCATCAATTAAAATGATTCGCCCGTCAATCTCGCCCCATTCGAACTTGGTATCGGCCAGCAAAATGCCCTTGGACTCGGCATAGGCCTGGGCTTTTTTGAAAATCTCTACACTTTTATCGCGGACGTAGTCGGCCTTGTCCCTGCCGATCAGTCCCACGCAGGCTTCATAGTCGATATTCTCGTCGTGGGCGCCCTGCTCGGCCTTGGTTGAGGGAGTAAAAATCGGCTCGGGCAGCTTCTGACATTGCTTCAGACCCGCCGGCAGCTCAATGCCGCAGACCGTCCCCTGTTTCTGGTACTCCTTCCAGCCGGAGCCGGTTATATAACCGCGAACAATGCACTCGACCGGCAGCACGCGGGTCTTTTTGACCAGCATACTCCGCCCGGCCAGTTGTTCCGGATGATCGCAAAACGGCGAGGGAAACTCCGCAACGCGGTCCGAGATCAGATGATTTTCGACTGTGCCGGACAAAAAATCAAACCAGAATTTGGAAATCTGAGTCAGCACCTGACCTTTATACGGGATGCCGGTTTTCATAATCACATCAAACGCACTGATGCGGTCGGAAGCGACAATCAGCAGCGTCTGGCCGAGATCGTAAATGTCCCGCACCTTGCCGTGCTTGACCGGTACATCGGGAATGTCGGTTTTGAGTACCACATTAGCCATAGACCATCTCCGTTTGTCAACAAAAATCCATTCTATTGTTCGTGGCGATACGTCGGCGATACTATAGCCAAAACCGGCCTGCGAATAAAGTATTTTTCGACCGTTTCCCTATGAAAAACAGCCCGCCATCGAGACCACAGGCGCCGAACGTAAATTGCCGTTGTCAAATCCGACGTTTGCAGTATAATACCGCGAATTCTTTCGAAAACCGACCGGCCCTCTCTTTCGTATGAGTCGTATGCATAACCTAACCGAAAATCTGACCCTCGATGCGGTCGAGCAATGGCTGCGTCAGGACGACCCGGAAGCACTGGAACCGCTCTGGGCGGCGGCCGACGCGGTGCGGCGTGAGCACGTCGGCGACGCGGTGCATCTGCGCGGCCTGATTGAAATTTCCAATTACTGCATTCGGCAGTGCGCCTATTGCGGACTGGCAGTGACCAACCCGTATCTGGAGCGTTATCGAATGAGCGACAAGGAAGTGCTCGACTGCGCCCGGCAAGCCCATCAGTTCGGCTACGGCACGGTGGTGATACAGGGCGGAGAGGATTACGGCCTCGAAACCGACCGCATCGCCGGACTGATCCGAAAGATCAAATCCGAGCTGCCGCTGGCCGTGACGCTGAGTCTGGGTGAGCGTGAGCCAAAAGAGCTGGCCGCGTGGCGCACCGCCGGCGCCGACCGCTATCTGCTGCGGTTTGAAACTTCCGATCCGCAGCTGTACGCCCGCATCCATCCCCCGCGACCGGGACAGACTTACGACCGCTTTGACCTGCTGCGCCGCCTGCGTGAGCTGGGGTACGAAGTCGGCAGCGGCGTGATGATCGGCATCCCCGGCCAGACCTATCGCACGCTGGCGCGAGATATTCTGAAATTTGAAACATTTGATCTGGATATGGTCGGCGTCGGGCCGTATATTCCCAACCCGCTGACGCCGCTGGGACGCGGAGAGGATGTTTTCGCCGTCGATCCGGACGATCAGGTTCCCAACGAGGAACAGATGACCTATAAGGTCATTGCACTGACGCGGCTGGTCTGTCCCCAGGCCAACATCCCCAGCACCACCGCACTGGCAACGATCAATCGCGACGCGGGGCGCGAGCTGGGACTGTCGCGCGGGGCCAATGTCGTGATGCCCAACGTCACCCCCGTCGCATACCGCACCCGTTACGAAATCTATCCGGGTAAAGCCTGCCTGAATGAAACCGCGCAAGCGTGCCAGGGATGTTTGCGCGGGCGTATCCACGCAATCGGTCGATTCGTCGGCCAGGGTCCCGGCGGTCGTATGCGCTAATCGGCCGGATTAACCGGCGGCATGGGCCGATTGTTTTTTGACGCTTTGCCGGGCGGCTGCATAAGCGTTCAGAACGTTTTCGATCATACAGCTTACGCCGCATTGCTGCTGTAAAAACGCCTGGGCGTTCAGGGCCAGACGCCGCGCCGATTCACGCTGACTGAGCAAACGTTTAAGGCAGCTATAAATGCTCATCTCATCTTTGCCGTCCCACAATGCGGCGGTTTGTCCGTCAATCAGCAGGCCGCTGGTGGCATCTTCGGCGCCGGCAATGGCCAGCCCCACCCCCATCGCCTCCAGCATCTGGGCATTGAACAGGCCGCGGTCGTGGAGATGTAAAAACACATCCGCCCCGGCCAATACCGTGCGCAGCGGACGCATCAGCGGTACAATCGTAACCGCCGGAGTCAGCCCCAGCGAGCGAATCTGGCGGCGAATGGCAGGCTCGGCCTTGCCCGATCCCATCAACACAAGCATCAGCTCAAACCCGTCCAGCAGCAGATGACGAATCGCCCCCAGCAGCGGCTCAAACAGCCGCACATCATCCAGCGGATGCACCGCAATGAGGCTGGCCGGTCGATCCATTCGCGCAAAACAAGCGCAGGAGTCTTCAACATAGCAACCGATGGGAACATGCTCAATCCGCTGCCGCATCGCCGGCAGGGCTGCGGCAACGTGCCGGATCAGGACGTCCGACGGGGCCAGCAGCCGAGCGGCCTGATACATTGCCTTGCGATGGCGGTCCCAACGTTTGGGCCGCCCGTGAAACATAATGACAAACGGCACATCCAGCGACTCGGACAAAAACGCCGCCAACTCCGCCTGCCCCGGCCAAAAGGCATGGATGACCGTCGGTTTGAATCGTTTGAGCCGTTCCAGAAGAATCCGCCGATTGGTCGCTGAAAAAATCCCCAAACGCAGCGCTGGATAGTCAATCTTTTCAACCATCGGACAATCCAGCAACGCGGTGTCGATGTCGCCCGGACAGACAACCGCCGCCGAGTCCCCCGCATCGGCCAGGCCGATGAGTATTCGCCGCAGGTACACCGCGTAATTGCTGTAAACACCCGGATCAATCAACAGGACTGGACGAATCGCAGCGGCACTGTCCGCTCCGTTTGAAAACCCGTTTTCCGCCATTGTGCTACCTCTGTGTCGCCTTAACAATTGCTTCCAGTTTTTCCAGTTCGCCGGGACGGATATGATAACAATGCGCATCATCCGGAAAAGTACCGGCCCGCACCTGCTGGGCATAGGTCGAAATCGCGGCGGTTATCGGCTCGTCCAACCGACCAAAAACCTGAGAAAACTTCGGCAATTTGCCTTCGGTCAGGCCGAGGATGTCATTGATAATCAAAATCTGTCCGTCGCAGTCCGGCCCTGAGCCGCAACTGACCACCGGTACGGGGCTTTCGGCGGTAACGATTCGCGACACTTCCCGCGCAGTGCCTTCCAGCAGCAGCGACGAGGCGCCGGCCTGAACCATCTTGCGGGCCAGATCCACCAGCTCCCAGGCCAAATCGGCCGTGGTCCCCTCGGCCCGAAGGCGGCCGAGCTTGGTGATGCTCTGCGGGCGAATGCCGATATGCGCCATCACCGCCATGTCCGCATCGCTGACCGCTTTAATCACATCCAGATGCGCCGCGGCGGCCTCGATCTTGATGACCTGGGCGCCGGCCTGCTGGACAAACCGCCCGGCGTTGCGCACCGCGTCGGCAATTGAGGTCTGATACGACAAAAACGGCATATCCGCCACCAGACACACCTTCGGCGCGCCCCGGCGCACGCCTTCGGTCAAGGTCACCATAAAATCCATTGTTACCGGCAGCGTTGATTCGTATCCGAGCAGGGCCTGAGCGGCCGAATCGCCGACGAGAATCATCTCCACGCCCGCCGCGGCCACAAGCCGCGCCGTGGTATAGTCATAGCAGCTTACCGCCGCGAACCGACGCCCGCTGCGCTTATACTCCAGCAGATCGCATATTGTTATCCGACCATCCGGCAATTCGTATTCCCCTGATATTTAATCGAAAATGATCAATTTTAATGGCGACATTATACCCCAACACCGCCGCTTGGGACACTATTTTCTCTTTTCGCAGTCACCGGATGCAAACGATCCAATCCAATAGGCCGCCCTGCCGCAGGGATCAATCGGGACACCTGCACGGCCGAATCGCTGTTGTATGTTATGGTTCGATCGTTTGCCGGGTTACGGTGATCGCGCGGAAAGTGCGTTGTTCAGCGTCCAGCAGGAATTTATTCGGACACCGGCCGTTTTTGAGCAGTTCGCCCTCCACACACTCATCGGCGCTGGAAACTTCCTTTTCAATCGTGCCGTCGTCGCTGAGAATCCAGACTGCATTTGTCCCGTACACCTGAAACATGGCTTCCGGGGTAAACGCGTCGGGCAACTCAATCCCCCAGGCGTGCAGCGGCCCGTCACCGCCATCCCAGGTATAAAACGCAAATCGATTCGTGCCGTTGATGGTGCCGGCCGCGATCAGATACCGCCGCTGCCCCGACTCCGAGACCATCTCTTCAATGCTGCGGATACCCAGCCCGTCGGCATCCAGTAAAATCGGCTCGCCGAACCGCGCCGGTGTACTGCGGGTGACCATCTCGTCGGGATTTTCCAGGACGAGTAAAATGGCCATCTCTTTTTCGCGAACCGGATCAAGATAATGCGGATTGCGAAGGCCAACCAGCAGCGAGCCATTCGGCCCGGCCGCCAGCCCTTCGATATTCAGGCCGTTTTCCTTGGGTGCAAGTGCCTCTCGTTGGGATTTTGTCAGCGGTTCGGCCAGACGGATGGTTTTATCCAGCCCCAAAAACCGCAGCCGTTGATTGAGCATCACGTCATACGCCAGACGGCGGTATGGCCTGCCCACCGGTTTGATCGTGGGAACGCCGCGGCCGTCGCTGACAATATCCGTGGCGAAAAACGCATAGCGGTTCGGGCGTTCTTTGCCGTTTTTGTTTCGTCCGTGGGAGGTGATCCAGTAAATCCGATCCGCCACCCGCGCGGCGCCTTCGATGTCCGCTTCGGGATGATCCGGCTCTATACACAAATCCAATTCGACCTGACCGACCGGCCCGGAGGGGCCGTCTATCGCATAAATCCGCAACGTATTGTTTTCATCGTCCGCCACGACGAAATGCCGTGCATCGAGCATCACCGCCGCCGAGGCATCACTCGAACCGGTAAAGGTACGAACATCCGCAACACCCGTCATCGACAGCGCCACGACCCCGATAATACCCATCACGGCACAACGTCTCATTTGAGCACCCCACACAAGATCAGTTTCCAAATCTTCACAATCAATGTACGACCGATTCTACCTGAAAACGATACTGTTTTCAACAGATCGCAGACGGTCGAAATCAGCGCTGACTGCGCAATTGCTCAAGGTGGTCCAGATAGGCGTCGGGGCCGCCTTCCTGGTAGCCGGTACGGGCGTACGGCGTGCCGTCGGGATCGGCCAAAATGACCGTTGGGTAGCCCTGAATGCCGTAGATTGTCGCAAGCCGCTGGTTTTGAGCCTGCAATTGCCTGGATTGGCCGGATTTATCGGACGGAAAATCAATCTTGACAAACACAAACTGTTTGCCGGCCTCTTCGACAAATCCCGGCTTGGAAAAGACCTCACCGTCCAGCTTTTTGCACCAATAACACCAGTCCGAGCCGGAAAAATCCATCAGCAAATCCTTGTCTTCCTCGGCGGCGCGGGCTTTGGCGGCCTCAAAGTCGGTCATCCAGACAGACTCCGTTGTGGAGGCCGACGACGGCCTTGCAGCCGGATTCTGCGCAGAAGAGGAAGTCTCTGTACTCTCCGGAGCGGGATTGTCTTTTTCATGACAGCCTGTAACGGTTATCGCTGCAATCAACGCTGTCAGCATCTTAACTCGAATTTTCATAGCGGTTCTCCAATTCAGGTTCTCAGTTGTCCACATATAACAATTTTTATTCTCTGGTTGCGCTGGTTTTGTTCGCTGGATAATAGAAAAAACTTCCTGTCCAGAAGGGGGGCGTTTTTGTGTTTGACGGAGAAAGGTCTTTTTCGTAAAATAGCTTAAACTGAAAATACAGAAAGGATATAAGACAATATGAGCAGCACACTACTGGCCATGTGGACGCCCGGCCCGACCGAGCTGATTGTTATATTGATTATTGCAGTGCTGATTTTTGGACGCAGACTGCCCGAAATTGCACGCGGACTGGGCAAGAGCATCACCGAGTTCAAAAAAGGCATCAAGGACACCGAAGATGACCTCCATAAGGCCATTGACGAGTCCGATAAGATCGCCGATGAGCACGCCAACAGCAAGCGCCAAAACGCCTCCGAAAAAAGCGAGCCGACGGATTAGTTCCCATCGCTGACCCTTCTAAAACGAGTACGCTCTTAGGTCTTTCTTTGTTTGCGCCACAGTCGGCAGACGATGATACTGCCTTCATACAATATGTATAGCGGGATGGCCAAAGAAACCTGAGAGATAACATCCGGGGGCGTGGCTATGGCGGCCAGAACAAACGCGGCCAGAAACACATATTTTCTGATCCGACAGAGCGTCTGAACCGAGACCAGCCCCATTCGCTCGGCAAAGACAATCGCAATCGGCGTCTGGAAGGCCGCACCGAACACCAGTGACAGCAGCAGAACGAAGTTCACGGCCTTGGTGATCTGCGGCTGGTAAATATGTT
This sequence comes from Anaerohalosphaeraceae bacterium, assembly GCA_050309605.1. GTDB lineage: Bacteria > Planctomycetota > Phycisphaerae > Sedimentisphaerales > Anaerohalosphaeraceae > T3Sed10-213. The sequence continues at coordinate 9,600 of JBNRMN010000033.1, read as the reverse complement.
CGATGCCCAGATTGAATCGCGCGAAAAACTTAAAGACCATCGGCGCAATACCCAGCAGAAAAAACAAGACCCCCGTTATAAAGAGAATCGCACTCAACGGAGCGGCCGAATAAACAAACCGCCGTTCGTGTTTGTACAACCCCGCCGAGACAAACGCCCAGGCCTGATAAAACAGCCACGGTGAGCTGACCAGCGCCGCCAACACCAGCGAGGCCTTCAGATAGACCAAAAACGGCTCGGTCACTTCAATCGCCTGAAGCTTGACGTCGATGCCCATCTCCTTCATCGCAGATTGATAAGGCGACAGCACAATGGCCAGAAACCACTTGCCGACCGCCAGCGAACCAAGAAAGGCCACGACCAGGCCGGTCAAGCCCAAAATCAGCCGTGAGCGCAATTCCTCCAAATGGTCGCCCAGGCTCATACTGACCAGTTCGTCTTCTTCGTTGTGTCGTCTTTCCGTCATTTGTACCTATACGGGGTAATGCTGTTTTCAATGTGGGGCAGTCTATCCGATACGGCCTCGTCAGGCAATCTTTTTCAGTGTTTGAGCGGTTCGCCTGCGGCGCGGCGATGGGCGCCGGTCAGATGGACATACAATCCCGGCAGCGAGGCGCCCAGCCAGGTCAGCCGCTGGCACAGGGCCAACGCCGCAGCCGCTTCGGGGCTTGCCCCGCCATATCGAACAAACAAAAACACCAATCCCCCTTCAAGGATGCCGATGCCGGCGATGCTGACGGGAATAGAACCGACCACCCAGACCAGCGGGAAAAACACAAAATAATAACTCAGCGGCGTATCGATGTTCAAATCCAGCCCGATCAGCCAATAGGCCGCGATGACCAGACTTTGTAGAAAAATCGTCAGCCCGACGGCCCCAATCAGCACAAACGGACGGCGATAATACACCGCCACGACCTCGCGAAGCTGATGAACCATATCCACGAGGTGTCTGTACACGCGATCAAAGACGGATCGCAGGGGAGCGTACAGTACCAGCAGCAAGCCGAGGCCGATGACGACGCCAATGATCCAATGCGCAGCGGAAATCTCTCTTAAGCGATCGGCGATACCCTCCACGCGGCGAATTCGCAGCAGGTGCTCGTGACGCATAAACAGCAGCCATGCCGTAAACGCGACAATGAGTGTCGAAATCAATCCCATCACGCGATCCACCAGCACGCCAAAGGCAGCTTGCAGCTTCCGACGGCTGTGCCGCGATACGTACCAGGCCCGCACGAGGTCGCCGCCGACCGAGCTGGGCAGAAAATTACTGAAAAAAAGCCCCAGAAAATTGAGTTTGACGGCCAGCACCGGCGAAACGACGATCCGCTGCGCACGCAAAAACAGCCACCAGCGAAAGCCCACAAGGCCCTGACTGAAGGCATAAACGAGTGTCCCGACCAACAATACCCAAAGCTGAAGATCGGCAAACGCCGCTTTCAGCTCGGCCCATTTCAGATCTTTGGCCACCAGCCAGCAGGCCCCGAGCGCAATGACGATGCGCATAGGCAGAGACCATTTTTTCCAACCGGCTTGGTGTTTGTTGTGCTTCACGGCGACCTTTTCTCATTAAACACTTGTTTTGCAAGAGCATAGCGTGTAAAAAGAAGCAGTTCAAGACGGACGTTTTTATTTTTGCAAAGTATTCTGAAATCCATTGGTTAACAGGAGTTCGCATCGTGGCCGCACATGCACATATTGAAGAGGGTTTGGAATTTCTGCCCAAATTTGACAGTAACGGTTTGATTACGGCGATTTCACAGGATGCCTATTCCGGCCAGATCCTGATGGTGGCCTATATGAACGAAGAAGCCCTGCGGCTGACGCTTGAGACCGGCAATGCGGTCTTTTACAGCCGGTCGCGCCGGAAACTATGGAAAAAAGGCGAACAGTCCGGCCATGTTCAGAAGGTCAAACAGGTTCTTGTGGATTGCGACCAGGATTGCCTGGTTTTGAAGGTGGCCGTGGACGAGGGCCAATGCCACGTCGGGTATCAGTCGTGCTTCTATCGGGCGGTCAAACCCGGCACATCCAAAGACCTTGAGCGGATCGCTGAGAAGGTCTATGACCCCAGCCAAGCCTACAAAAAATAACCGTTCGGCCGCGTCGGTGCAGATCGTTCGCGGCACACAGGACATTCAAGTCCGTCTGAGCGGGCGGCTTGACCGACACAGCGCCAGGCCGGCCTGGCGCAAGACGCTGCGGCTGCTGTCGCGGCGCTTACGCAAGCCCATCCGCATTGATGCCTCCGCACTGGAGTATGCCGACGGCAGCGGCATTGCGCTGCTGTCCTACTTTAAGCATTACAGTCAGACGCACGGCGTTTCGGTTGAAATCGAGCATCTGGCCGAGCCGTTGGAACGGCTGCTGCAACGGTATATGCAGCAGGATGACGCCGACATGCCGACCCCGCCGGTTGCGCTGAATCTGATCGAACGCATCGGAAAACTGACGGATGACCTTATCGGCGATGTCTATACGCAAATCGCTTTTTTGGGTCAATTGGCCCTGTCGATCCTCAAAATCGCATGTCACCCCGGTCGATTTCGTGTGCGGGATTTTTTTCGGATGTGCGAGTTGGCCGGGGCCGACGCCATCGGCATCACGGCCTTGCTGGGATTTTTGTTCGGACTGATTATGGCATTCAGTTCGGCGATGCCGCTGCGGCAATTTGGTGTGGAAGTGTATGTGTCTGATTTGGTGGCGATTGCGCTGGTCCGCGTACTGGGGCCGTTTATTACAGCGATTATCGTGGCCGGACGCACCGGCTCGGCCTATGCCGCTGAGATCGGCACGATGAAAATCAACAATGAGCTGGACGCCCTGGAAGTGATGAATCTGGAGCCGACGGTGTTTTTGGTGCTTCCGCGGGTGGCCGCAACGCTGCTGATGACGCCGCTGCTGGCGGTGGCAACCAATGTACTGGGCCTGATCGGTTCGGGGCTGGTGATTTTGTCGCTGGGCTATCCGCTGATTACCTATACGACCCATGTGCAGACTATTTTAGTCGGTACCGACATTGCCGTCGGATTGGTCAAATCGGTGGTTTTCGGCGGAATGATCGGGGCGGTAGGCTGTCTTCGCGGCTTACAGGCTGAAAGCGGCCCCGGCGCCGTGGGCATCGCCACCACCCGGGCGGTGGTCACGTCCATCGTTTTGCTGGTGGCGCTCGAAGGCGTCTTTTCGGTGATCCTGTATTATCTGAACATCTGAAGCATCGGCGTCTGTTCGCACGCTGGACAACTTTCAGGGATACAGCCGAACATCAACGTGGTCTTCGTTCAAGTCAATGACCGCCCAGCGGCCCTGTTTGGCCGGGCCGGGATTGACCAGAGTGGTCGGGCCGAGCCGGTCGGTTCCGATCAGTTCATGGATATGACCGCTGACGGCAAGCCGGGGCTGGACGCGGTCGATGAACGCTCGAATGGCCCGATTGCCGGCGCAGTGCCCCGGAGCGACCGCATCCAGGGCCGTATTCCAGGCCGGCTGATGCGTGACAAGGACGAGCCGACCTGTCGAACCGCATTGCATCGAGGCGCGATCCAGCGCCTCGGTAAACAGCAGTTCGCCCGTTTCGTTCGGCAATGAGCCATAGTTGGACAGCGCGCCGGCGGCGCCGACGAACCACCATGAATCGACGTTGACGGCCTGCCCGTGCAGATTGATGCCCGTTTGGGTCAGCCACGCCTCCACCGCCGGCGGGTCGCAATTGCCCGCCACCGCCAACACCCGACCGGCATGGCGGCGAATACGGTCAATGACGCCGGCGGCCTGTTCGGCGTCGCCGAAGTTAGTGATGTCCCCGGCTACCAGTACCACATCCGCCTGGGAAAGCGGTTCATCAAGCCGCTCTACGGCCCCGATCTTTCCGTGAATGTCCGCCAAGACGACTATTTTCACGATGCGACTCCATTATTAAACACAAGATGAAATTTTGAGTTACCTGACTCCGACAAATATCCAAAAATGAAATAAAATAGTGGAAATAAACTTCAAAACAATAATAATGTAACCAAAAGTCAAACATAATCAACCCCAAAAAAAGTACAGGAGAAATCTTTAATGGGACTTGCAAAATTAAAATCCAATACATCGCGGTCATCATTGTCTATTTCACATTCAAGACAATGCGAATGTCCGGAAAAAAAGTTAAATTGCCTGACCGCTAAAGAGTGGATAAAAAACCAAATTGGTGTGTGGCAGTTTTTTTACGAAGGCAGAGATATAAGAGACAAGAAAAAACATCCTGCCGCTTTTCCTATTGCTCTTGCAAAACGGTGTATCGAATTATTTACACATACGGGTGAATTGGTCTCGGATCCTTTTGTCGGCAGCGGCACAACTTTGGTCGCAGCACAAGACTGCAATCGAAATGCAGTGGGATTTGATCTCAACGAAAATTATATCGAACTGTCCAAAAAACGGCTCAGTCAGAACAACGTTTTTAATTCAAATCAACAGATTGCACTATGTGATGACGCACGCTATATCAATCAATACCTGGAAAATGAAACGATCAAGCTCATTTTGACTTCTCCTCCCTATGCCAATCTTCTAAATCGAAAACGGAAAAACAAAAGCCGAAGAGGACAAGATCGTCAGAACGGACAATACAATCAAATCGAACAATACAGTCAAAATCCGAATGACTTGGGAATACTTTCGCTTGATGAGTTTATTTCGGAATTTACAACAATTTTCAAAGATTTGCTGCCGTTGCTCAAGCCGGAAGGCCATTGTATTATCAATGTTGCCGATATGTGGTGGGAAAACAAACGAATACCGATCCATTTGGAAATCATCAAATCGCTCACAGAAATCGGGTATGAGTTTCGCAATACCATCATTTGGGACAGGACAAACATCGTAAATAAAGTCGGCATATTCGGTTGGCCGTCAAATTACATTACAATGGGAACGACTTTTGAGTATATTCTGCATTTTATTAAGGCGTAAAAGGAAAAAAGCAGATGGAGACCAACTACGGAATTTCAAGTCCTTGGGAAAAAGTCTATTGGTTTGCGCGAATGTTAATTAACAGCGATCAATATGGAGGTATCGGCGGCGACAGTCGTCGAATGAATGCTTTGGCAAGTGCAATCAAAACGGCGATTGAACAAAGCAATGAAGATGAACATGTTGTGATAGAATTTCTAAACCAAAAGCTGAAGAATATACTGTTAGAGGGCAGAAAACCGGGAACTTCTATATATCATTCTTTAGAAAAGTTATATATGGATCTTCAGGATGACCTGATTACACTTGCTGATTTCAAGATATTATGTCTAACCTGCGAAAAAGTACTTGTTCCGATCAATTTTTGTCTCGGCAACATTCCCTCAAATGACTCTGAATTTGTTGAGACCTACGCCAACACTTTGTTGAAAAAAGAAGGAGCCAAAGGATTGGCAAATATTATCAATATTCTGGATGACAAAGGGCTGCACGGAAGTTTGGAATGTGAGCGCAAACAATTGGTGGCTTCATTCGGCGAATTGCGAAAAAACATAGAAAATGAGATGTCCGGCGCTGATTTAGACAGTGTACTTACGGCTTTTTGCCAAGAGTTTGAGAGACGAGTAGGCCAAAAAAGAAAAGGGCGTGCCGGTCGGGGCGTTGAAGGCGCCACCAGTTTAATCTTTAGACATTTTGGCATTAAGGCATCTCAGGCGCCCGAACACTTTACCACCGGACTTGAAATCGATCGTTGGGTGCGGACGAAAGAAGGCTGGTATATCGGTATTTCATGCAAACGAACATTACGGGAGCGATGGAAGCAGGCCTATACAACTGATCTTAATCTTCTGAATCGCCATAAAATTCAAGCCTTGTGGCATGTATTGACCTACGATAAAGACTTATCCGACGAAAAACTTACCGAAATTGGAAGCCATCGGGCGGTACTGTACCTTCCGGATGACAGCCCCAAACTCAAAAAGGCCGGTAATCATCCCGGCATGAAAGAATATGTTCGCCCGATGAGTTCTTTTATCGATGACCTTAAAAGCTTAGTTTCTTAATTTGTGTTCTCTGAAAATTCGAATTTCTGTCAACCTCAGCGAGGTGAGCAATGATTGTTGTGATGAAACCCGGCGCCGCGCCGGAACAGATTCAGCATGTGGTGGACCTGGTGCATGAATTCGGGCTGAAAGACCATGTGATTTACGGCACGGACCGCACGGTGATTGCGTGTCTGGGCGACAAGCGGATGGTCGAGAAGGATGCGATTGAAAACGCCCCGATGGTCGAGAAAATCGTGCCGATTTTGGCGCCGTACAAGATGGCGTCGCTGGAGGTCAAGCGCGAAAAGACGACGATCGCGATCGGTCCTGAGGGATTTCGCATGGGCGATGTGAAAGTCGGCGTGATCGCCGGGCCATGTGCGGTCGAAAGCCGAGAGCAGTTATTGGAAACCGCGCTGGTCGTCAAGGCCGCCGGCGGCATCGGTCTGCGGGGCGGGGCCTTCAAGCCGCGCACCAGTCCCTATGCCTTTCAGGGAATGGGACGCGAGGGATTGGAACTGCTGGCCGAGGCGCGCGACAAAACCGGCCTGGCCATTGTCACCGAGGTCATCGGCACCGAGCAGGTCAAACTGTGTGCCGACTATGCCGACGTGTTGCAGATCGGGGCGCGAAATATGCAGCATTATCCGCTGCTTGAGGCGGTCGGCAAGGTCACCACACCCGTTCTGCTCAAGCGCGGGATGAGTGCGTCGCTGGATGAGTTTCTGCTGGCGGCCGAATACATCATCAACGCCGGCAACCCGAATGTGATCTTGTGCGAACGCGGCATCCGCACCTTTGAAACGTATGTCCGCAACACACTTCCGCTGGCGATCATCCCCGCGCTGCGTGAACGGACGCATTTGCCCATCGTGATTGATCCGTCGCACGGCACCGGCCATGCCCAGATGGTTCCGGCGATGTCGCTGGCGGCGGTGGCCGCCGGGGCCGACGGAGTCATCCTTGAATGCCACCCCAATCCGGAACGCGCCGCCTCCGACGGCGCCCAGTCCATCACACCGCAAACCTTTGCCGACTTGATGGGGCGGCTCAAACGCATCGCTCAGGCCGTAGATCGCGACCTGTAAAAAAAGGAAAACGTAAGGACGGCTGTCGCCGATTCTATTATAAGCCGCGACCGATGACGGCCATTCTGACTTGTGCCTTTTACCGCGTGAAAATTTCATGGATTCCGGACACCCCCAGGGCGCCCGGAATCCACTTTTTACTTGGACCGCCTACTTGATGAGAATTAAATGAGCCGGATAGATACGGTCATCTTCCAGCCATCTTGCCGCGAAAGCTGCAAAGTCTTCCAAATCGATCACGCAGTTGCCGTTGACGTCATAGTCGCCCATATCATAGATCTGCCAGTTGCAGACCCATTCTTTCAATGAGTCGGCAAGGTAATCCTGTCCGATCTCAACGGTCGAACGAGCGTAGTTGTAAATCTTCAGTTGATCGATCTTGCCGTTGAAGTATCCGTCGCCGGCTCCCCATTGGCTGCGCCCGATCCAATTGTTCACGGACGGGCCATAGGCAACAGGATCATTGGTCATAGACGGGTTCGTGGCAGACAATTCGCCGTTGATATAGATACGAGCCGTGGTGCCGGTCAGGGTTGCAGCGACATGGGTCCACTGATCCACTGGAAGCGCTTCGGCAGCCGTCGTAACGGTTTGCTCGTTCCCGCCGACCTTGACCGCAAACCGCACGGCGTTATTGACACTGCCGGGATTGACACAGAGCATCATATAGTTGTTCGTGTCGTTACCGTAGTCAAGGATTCTGTTCCAGTTGGAACCGCCGCTGTTGTAAACCCATACGGAAACGGTAATGTCCTTATACGCCCCGGCCCATCCCTGCTCCACGGCGGCATATTGAGCATCGTTCGTGTTCGGATCCGCCGGCGTGGTGCGCGGATTATCAAACTTCAATGAAGACGTATTGCCTGCTATCCCCGAAGCCGGCGGGATCTCTGCAACCAGAGTCGGCACATCGTCGCCGGTATCATTGCTCAGCAGCCTCATATCATAGCCGCTGATCGCATCCGGAGTCACGTTGACGCCGTCATCCTCATAGACCGTCTCAAAGGCATAGAAGTTCATTAAACGCGGGGCCCAGAACCAGCGTGCCGCTGAAGGCGCCGACACCTGCGATTCGGGCGCATCCGGAACCCCATTGTAGGCCTTCGCATAAATCCGGGCATCATCAGAACCATCCGCCGCGGCACCGGTGATGACCAGCGTCTTTGTCGTCGTTCCGGAATAGATGCCGTCATCCGTCAGCATAATGTCGTCGGTCTCGCCGTTTTCAGGTGTATCCTGATTGCCGACGACCTTAAACCAGCGGTAGTTGTTTGCAATATTCGTGGCTGTGACGGTAAATGAGGCATTCCCGTCAACCAGCAGCATATGATCCGAAATGGCGGTAATTTTGGGAACCGCGTTTGCGGTTGTAAACGACCAGACAGCCCCCCAAATGTTTTCGGGACTGTTCGCGGGGTACGGAAGGCCATTCGGGTCCTTCATCACCATTTCGACCTGCCACTGATACGTCGTACCCTGTTGGAGTTTGATGGGAGGTACCACATCAGCCAGAGCAAAAGACTGGATGGGGTCTTCCAGGGAGATCTGGGGAAGAGAATAATCCACCCAAATCATATTCGCATCGCTCGGAAGGCCGTACTGGAGATAGACATTGTGGTGGTCAATTCCGGGATTAACCTCATACACCTCATCGAGATCGCGCCCGGCTTTGAAGCTCAGCACAATATCATCAATTGAGTACACCCCGGGGCTAATCTCAACCGGAGTTCCAACCGTCTGGTCAACATTCTCAGGACTTACCTGAGGATCATAAGGCAGACCGAGCACTTCATCGTCCTGACCCAACGAGGCGTCGTCTAAAAAAATGTCGCATGTCGCCGACCCCGGCGCTTCAACGTAAAATGTTATCGTCGTGGGATCCGCGTTAGGGTTGTAGGTCCCTTCAATTAAATACCACTGAAGATTGTCTGCCTGAACGGTGCCAACCTGACGATACCTTGTATCGAAATCGCCGTCTTCCTGCATCGTCAATGCAACCGTTACTTTTTCATTGGTGCTGGTTCTGACCCAGACGGAGGCCGGATAATCCACACCCGGAGTCAATTTGCCCACCAGGTTTTCCGAATGCCAGATGCCATGCCAGGTCTCCTGTCTGTTGTAGTTGCGTATACAGTAATTACCGCTTCGAGGCGACGGATTGCTGGTTATGATCTCGACAGACCCGATCCCGAAGCGCCCCCCCCAACCTTCTGTTGTTCCCGTCTCAAATCCGGGATTGACCAGCAAATTTTCAGCCCGCAGCGGTGACACCAGACACAAACACATCAGTACTAACGATAGTCTTTTCATTTCTGTTCTCCTTAAAAGTAAACGTATCGAAGCACGACACAAGACCAGTACGCCTGATCTCACTGTTGACATATTTGTAAGATTTTAGCCGTTTGAAGCAAAAATTTTAAAAATTCTTTGAAAAATTCATATTTTAGACTTGCGCCATCCTGTATTTTGAGTATTGTTTCGTGTAATGAAACAACGCACGGAACAAT